>CALJVP010000001.1 GCA_937773605.1 uncultured SAR86 cluster bacterium
GGTTTTGGGTATCTTGAAATTGGTACTGTTACTCCTAGAGCCTCAAACTGGAAATCTTAAACCAAGGCTTTTAGAATTAGATCTCAAAAAGCACTAGTAAACAGTATGGGCTTCAATAACAAAGGTGTTGATTACATTGTGCAGAGAGTAAAAGAGAGGAACTCCAAAACTCCTTTAGGAATAAGTATTGGTAAAAACTTTGACACACCAATTGATTCTGCCTTGATGATTACCTTTATTGCTTAGATAAAGTTTATAAGCTTGCAGATTATGTAGCTATCAATATCTCCTCGCCAAATACAAAAAACCTTCGAGATCTTCAATCTAACGAATATATTGATAATCTTTTGTCCTCGATTAAAGATACTCAATTAGAACTGGCTTCAACACATGGTTACACACCAATTTTGATCAAAATTTCTCCTGACATGTCTTCTGAAGAATTAAAAATATTATCTAAAAGTGTTTTACAAAATAAATTGGATGGGATTATTTGCTCTAACACAACTGTCAATCACAATCATCCATCCAAAAAAGGAGGACTTAGTGGGAAGCCTCTATTTGAACCATCTACATCTACACTGGTAGCATTAAGAGCTTTAGTAGGACCTGACTTACCAATAATTGCTTCTGGAGGTGTGATGAATCTAGAGACTTTTAACCACAAAATAAATATGGGTGCTGATGTCGTTCAAATTTATACTGGTTTCATTTATGAAGGCCCTTCGTTGGTTGATGAAATTATAAATTCTGAAAGTCAAAAATTAAATTTTTACTTGACAGAAAGACCACTTCTGAACTTTATACTGTAAAGAGATTAAATTTTATAAGGCTATTATGGAATCATTAGTTATTGTTGAATCTGGTGCAAAGGCATCAAAAATAAAAGGCTACCTTGACGCAAATTTTAAAAATGAGGAATGGCATGTAGCTGCTTGTCTTGGTCATATTAGGGACTTACCTGATGACGATTCCGCAGTGAATCCAGAAGATTGGACTGATCTAAAATGGGAAGGAACACCAAAAGGCAAGAAAACGATTAAAGAACTTAGAAAAATATGTAAAGGAGTCGATAGGCTTTATTTGGCAACGGACCCAGATAGAGAAGGGGAGGCGATTGCATGGCACTTAGAAGCAGATTTCAAGAATAAAAAGTTATTAGAAAATGTTGAGGTTAAGCGTATAGCATTTACAGAGATTACTTCTTCAGCTATTAAAAAAGCTGTAGATAATCCAAGAGAAATTGATCAAGATCTTGTTGATGCTTACTTAACTCGCAGGATACTTGATCATCTAATTGGCTTTAAAGTTTCACCTCTTCTGTGGCGACACGTTTCTAGGGCAAAATCTGCTGGAAGGGTGCAATCTCCTTCACTGAGGATAATATGTGAAAGAGAGGATGAGCGTGATGCCCATACTCCAGAAGAATATTGGCCTGTTAATGCTAAATTTAACTACGAAGGGGCAGAATTTGATGCTGATCTTATCAAAATTGGTGACAGTCCTATCAACAAGAATCCTATAAGAAGTGAAAGTGCGGTCAATCAAGTAATGGCTGACCTGGAATCATCTTCATTTATCTTGTCAGAAGTAGAAACTAAGCCTCAGACTAGCTCGCCTAAGTCACCATTTAGAACTTCAACTCTGCAAATGGCAGCGGCAAGCTCTCTAGGTTTTACTGCAGATAGAACAATGAGTGCGGCTCAGAAACTTTACGAAGGAGGTTTAATTACCTACCTTAGAACTGACGGCATATCGATTAGCACTTCTCCCAATACCGGCGAACCTTTTTCTGAAGATAAACCCGGCCCCCCGCCTCTTCAGGAAGTCAGAAATATAATAGTAAAAGAATTCGATAAATCTTATTTATCAGAACAAGTAAGAACCTACAAATCAAAGGTTCAAAATTCTCAAGAAGCTCATGAAGCAATAAGACCTACCGATGTATCCACGACACCAAAAGATATCAACGTTTCTGCAGATGAAGAGAGGCTTTATGAGCTTATATGGAACAGAACACTTGCTAGTCAAATGGTTAATTCAAGATATGAAAGAAAAGTCCTAACTATTATGACTTCAGATGAGAAATATACATTTACGGCCGCATCTAGAAAAAATATTTTCTTAGGTTTTGAAGTTTTAATAAAAGAAGATAAGGGGTCTGATTTCCAATTTCCAGAAACTTTAGTGCAAGGCATTGCTTTAGATTTAATATCTAAGGATGCACTTCAAAAATTTACCCTTCCTCCCAATAGGTTTTCTGAAGCTTCTTTAATTAAGAAAATGGAAGAAGAAGGTATTGGAAGGCCCTCAACATATGCAACTATTGTAAAAGGACTGAGAACGAAGAAATATGCTTATGGTGCAAAATCCATCGCTCCATCTGATTTAGGCAGGGTTCTAACCTCTTACCTTAAGACAATTTTTAAGGATTTTTTCATTGAAACAAAATTTACTGCCAGCATGGAAAGTGATTTAGATGAGATTGCTTCTGGAAATAGAAACTGGCAAGAGGTTTTGGATAAATTTTGGATTGAATTACAAAATTATTTAAATAAGAAAATTAATGAAGTAGAAATAAGTAATAAAGATGAATTTAAAACCAGACAAGTCTTAGATTTATTAAACGAAGAGCTCCACGATGTAATTTTTCCGAAAACCAAAGAGGGGTTAATAACTCGTGAATGTCCAAAATGCTCTGAGCAAATAAGTCTAAAGTCAGGTGCATGGGGTTACTTCGTTGGTTGCTCTGAGTGCAAATGGACTAAGAAACCATTCGATTTTTCTACAGATTGGGAAACTTATCAAGAGTTACCTAAAGATCTAGGAATGCACCCTGATCTTAATGAACCGATCTATGCTGACATGAGTGTTAATGGGCCTTGTGTTTGGACCATGAAAGAAGAAAAAAAGATATACGGTGCCCCTGATGAAGATGAATTTATACTCGATATAGGACTTAACAGGGCAGTAGAACTTATTGAAAGAGATTCAGGTGAAAATATTCTTTTTACGGAGAGTAATAGTGATATTCCTGTCTTACTTAAGAATGGAAGGTTTGGTGAATATACTGAATTTGATGGATTCAATAAGGCTACAAAGTTACCTCCTGAGAACAAACCTAAAAATCCAAAAGTTACTTATTACGATCCACATGACATGGATTATGAAAATATTGCTACTCAAAAATTTGTTCTTAAATCCTTAAGAATCTTGGGGTTTCATCCTGATACTAAGCAGCCGATAGGTATTAAGATAAGAAAACCTGGAAAGGCTTTTAAGTTTGTAAAATTTATTAAGTGCGGGGAAAAAGAAGTTGAATGTCCTAATGATTTTTACAAATTAGATGAAGACGAGCAACTGACTCTTGTTAGAGATGCTTTTAGTTTAAAAGATTTTAAGTTTATTTAAGAGAAGTCTCTTAACAGGCCAACACAAGTCCCTTCAAAAACTATTTCATCCTTTTCAGGATTTATTTCAATGTTAGAGTATTCTGAATTTTCTGCTTTTAAAACTACTTGTTTTGAAGAAATTGACTCGAGAGTTTTTACCGTGACTTCCTCCCCAATTCTTGCAATAACAATGGATCCAACTTTAACAGGGTTATTCTTATTAACTCCTATAAGGTCATTTTCGTAAATTCCTACGTCAACCATGCTGTCACCTTTTACCCGAAGGTAATAATCAATCTTGTTGGATAAGATGTTTTGAGCTTGAGGAATTCTTTTTTCAATGTTTTCTTGAGCAAGTATAGGTCCTCCTGCAGCAACCAATCCAATAACAGGAATGCCAAGGTCTTCTTCCGTATTTAAGATTATGCCTCTTGAAGCTCCAGCAAGAATCGAGATGAATCCTTTCTTTTCAATTGCTCTGAGATGTTGCTCTGCTGCATTAGGAGATTTAAAACCTAGAGTCCTTGCTATATCCGCTCTGGTGGGGGGAAGTCCATTCTCTTCAAGGTTAGATTTTATTAAATCCAATATCTCTTGTTGCCTGTCTGTTAAACCTTTCATATTAACTCCAAAGATTGATTACTGTGATTATATACAGTATAATAAATATTATCAATCATGCTTGTTATCGGTATTACATCACGCGCTTTATTCGACTTAGATTTAAGTCATGACATTTTTACAAAAGAAGGCTTAGAGTCTTATCGCAGTTTCCAGATTTCTAATGAAAATGTTCCTCTCAAACCAGGCAGAGCCTTCCCTCTGGTAAAAAAACTATTATCTTTAAACAATCTGATTGATGGCAAAAGAAGCGTTGAAGTGATTTTGTTAAGTAGGAATTCATCTGATACAGGCTTGAGAATTTTTAATTCAATTGAACACCATAATCTTGATATTAAAAGAGCTGTTTTTTGTAGTGGAGGAAGTCCTCATTCTTATGCAAAATCATTTGGAGCACACTTGTTTCTTTCAACAGAAACTTCAGATTGCAGGTCTTCAATCCAAAATGGTGTTGCATCAGCACGTATTTTTCCTTCTTCAGTTCCTTCCTCTTCAGAAGACACATTAAAAGTAGCTTTTGATGGAGACTCGGTAATTTTTTCTGAAGACTCTCAATCCATTTATGACAAGCATGGAATAAAAGCGTTTGAAAGAAATGAGAAGAATCTTGCTAAATTTCCTCTCTCCGGAGGACCGTTTAAATCTTTTTTATTTGAATTGCATAAGCTACAAAAGAAATTTACTCCTTCAAGTTGCCCTATAAAAATTGCACTTGTCACAGCAAGATCAGCTCCTTCTCATGAAAGAGTGATTAGAACATTAAGAGATTGGGGAATAAGAATTGATGAATGTCTTTTTTTAGGAGGTCTTGATAAAGGTAGTTTTTTAAGAGTTTTTGATGCTGATATTTTTTTTGATGATCAGATAGAGAATTGTTCTTCTGCCTCCACTTTTGTGCCTACTGCACACGTGATAAGCATGAGCCATTAGCTTTAATTTTTTTTCAAAGAGTATAGAATCCTCGCCTCACTTCTTTTGAATAATTTTTTGATGGAAAATAACTATGGAATATTTGTGTTTAGACCTTGAAGGCGTGTTGATTCCAGAAATATGGTCTGAAGTAGCCAAGCAAACTGGTGAAGACAAGTTTAATTTAACCACCCAGAACATAAAGGACTATTCAGAATTGATGGATATGAGAATGAAGTTGGTTAATTCAATGAACATATCCATGAGTGACCTTAATAATTTAGTTGATAAAATGGAGCCTTTTGAAGGTGCAAAAGAATTTTTGGACTGGGCGAGGGATAATTTTCAAGTAACCATTGTTTCTGATTCTTTTTATGAATTAGCATGGCCTTTAATTAGAAAACTCGGCACTCCAAACATGGTCTGCCATCACTTAGATATAGATAAAGATAAGCTTAAAGGCTATAAGCTTCGTCAAAATGAGAATAAAAAGAAAGTTATACAGACTCTGCAAAGTTTAAAATATGAAGTATTTGCTTCCGGAGACTCTTATAATGATATACAGATGTTAAAAGAAGCAGATTTTGGAGTCTTCTTCCAGGCCCCTAAACATATCAGAGATGAGTTTCCTGATATAGGCAGTGTTGAAAGTCATCAGGAGCTAAAAGAGGCCCTTATTAAAAGGTCAAATTTTGTCCAAATAGAAAGGTAGATTATGGAAAAGTTTAATTCAGCAGGAATGAAATTTAGAGAGGCTCTTTCTAAGAATTCCCCGTTGAAGCTAGTAGGCACAATAAATGCTTACACTGCGTTGCAGGCAGAAAAATCTGGTCATCAGGCTATTTATTTATCCGGAGGCGGCGTTGCTGCTTCTAGTTTAGGAGTTCCTGATTTAGGAATCACTTCTTTGCAAGATGTCTTGATAGATGTTGAGAGAATAACAAATGCCACTGAACTTCCTCTCCTGGTTGATGCGGACACGGGCTGGGGAGGTGCGTTTAACATTGCAAGAACAGTAAAATCCTTAATCAACTCTAATGCAGCCGGTATGCACATAGAAGACCAGGTAGCGCAAAAAAGATGTGGCCATCGTCCCAATAAAGAAATTGTAACGTGTAATGAGATGGTCGATAGATTGAAGGCTGCTGTAGATGCTAAAACGGATCAAGACTTCGTGGTAATGGCAAGAACAGATGCTTTAGCTGGCGAAGGTTTGGATTCAGCTATTGAGAGAGCTGTTAAATATCAGGAAGCTGGAGCCGATGCTCTTTTTCCCGAAGCCTTAACAAAATTAGATGAATATATTGCAATGAGTAAAGAATTGGACATACCTATACTTGCGAATATAACTGAATTTGGTCAAACTCCTCTTTTTAATTGTGCGCAATTAAAAGAAGCTGGGGTTTCCATGGTGCTGTATCCACTTTCTGCATTCAGAGCCATGAGTAAAGCAGCAGAAGGTGTCTACGATGAAATCTTAAAAGAAGGTTCTCAAGAAAAAGTTTTAGATAAAATGCAAACTAGAGAAGAGCTCTACGAAGTGCTTGATTATCATTCTTTTGAAAATAAATTGGACGAATTATTTAAAGACTAAGAGGGGAAGATTATGGGAGAGAAGAAATTAGGAGGGGCTGGCCTTAGGGGTCAAGTGGCTGGGAATACTGCTCTATCAACTGTAGGCAAGACAGGAAAAGGTTTAACTTACAGAGGCTATGCAATAGAAGAGTTAGCGGAAAAAGCTACTTTTGAAGAAGTGGCTTATATGCTTCTTTATGGGAGTCTCCCAACACAATCAGAATACGATGCCTATTCAGCAAAACTAAAATCTTTTAGATCTCTACCTGAAGCATTGAAAGAAGTTTTAGAGAGAATTCCTCAGACCGCTCATCCGATGGACGTCATGAGAACAGGTTGTTCCATGCTTGGAAATTTAGAACCTGAAGGTGATTTTAGTAATCAAAATGATACAGCTGACCGCATTCTTGCTTCTATGTCATCGATTATAACTTATTGGTATAGATACTCTCACGATGGAGTTAAAGTCGATACGGCTACTGATCATGAAACCATTGGCGGACAGTTTTTATCTCTTTTAACCGGCAAGGAGCCTTCAGAAGAACACGCAAGAGCTTTGGATGTTTCTTTAATACTTTATGCTGAGCATGGTTTTAATGCTTCAACTTTTACAGCCAGAACATGTGCGTCTACTCTTTCGGATATGCATTCTTGTGTAACGGGAGCCATCGGAACTTTAAGAGGCCCTTTGCATGGAGGAGCCAATGAAGCTGCAATGGAGATGATAGAAAAATATTCATCTCGTGAAGAAGCAAAAGCCGGTCTTTTAGAGTTGCTGTCTAACAAAGAAAAAATTATGGGTTTTGGTCACGCTGTTTATAGTACCGAAGATCCCAGAAATGCAATTATAAAATTATGGTCTGAAAAACTTTCTCAATCAAATGGTGATGCTACGCTTTATGAAGTGTCTGACGAAGTTGAGAGGGTTATGGATGAAGAGAAAGGTATGTTTGCTAATACGGACTTCTTCATGGCCTCTGCGTATCACTATTTAGGCATTCCTACTCAGATTTTTACCCCATTATTTGTTATTGGTAGAACATCAGGGTGGACTGCAAATATAATGGAGCAAAGAGCCGATAATAGAATAATTCGCCCTAGTGAAGATTACATTGGTCCTGACGGTTCTGTTTGGGTTGATATGTCGGATCGTTAAAAAATAAGGAAATACCATGAGTGGAAACGTTGAAACGAACGTTCGTCCTAATCCGGATGACGTTCTTGTAAAAATTGCTGATTATGTTTTGAATAAAGAAATTGAAAGCTCTGAAGCTTTTAATACTGCACGATATTGTTTAATGGACACACTCGGTTGCGGTTTATTAGCCTTGACCTTCTCAGATTGTAAAGACTTATTGGGGCCATACGTAGAAGGAACTTCTGTACCAGGCGGAGTTCGAGTACCAGGAACGAAACACGTTTTAGATCCGGTTAAAGGAGCTTGGGATATCGGTGCAATTATTAGATGGTTGGACTTTAACGATACGTGGTTAGCTGCGGAATGGGGGCATCCTTCAGATAATTTAGGTGGAATATTGGCAGCAGCTGATTACTTGTCACAAAAAAATATCAATGAAGGCAAAGAGCCTTTGTCTATAAAAGATGTTTTAACTGGAATGATTAAAGCTCACGAAATTCAAGGTATATTGGCACTTGAAAATAGTTTTAATAGAGTTGGATTGGATCATGTGGTTTTGGTGAAGGTTGCCTCTACTGCTGTTATTGCATCCATGTTTGGGTTAAATAGAGATCAAACTATCGATGCATTATCTCAAGCTTGGGTTGACGGCCAGAGTTTAAGGACTTATCGACATGCACCAAATGCAGGACCAAGAAAATCATGGGCAGCAGGAGATGCAACCAGTAGGGCACTTCAATTGGTATTGATCACTCTAAAAGGACAAATGGGTTATCCAAGTGTTCTTACGGCTCCTACGTGGGGTTTTTATGATGTCCAATTTAAAGGGAAAGCTTTCTCTCTCCCTAGGGATTTTGACTCTTATGTCATGGAAAATATCCTCTTTAAGATTTCTTTTCCAGCAGAATTTCATGCTCAAACGGCTGTTGAGGCTGCAGTAACCCTTCACGAACAAATTAAAGACCGTCTAGATGACATAGAAAAAATTATCATCACAACGCACGAATCAGCCATAAGAATTATTAGCAAAGAAGGTCAGCTAAATAATCCCGCTGATAGAGATCATTGTATTCAGTACATGACAGCAATAGGCTTGCTTAAAGGAGATTTAATAGCAGAAGATTACGAAGATGACGTTGCCTCTGATCCCAGAGTTGATGCTTTGAGAGATAAGATGGTCATTGAAGAAGACGAAAGATATAGCAAAGAGTATTTAGAGGCTGATAAAAGATCGATCGCAAATGCAATTGTTATCCATTTTAAGGATGGAACAAGCACTGAAAGAGTGGAAGTTGAATATCCCATTGGCCACAGAAGAAGACGCGAACAAGGCATACCTTTGTTGGTGGAAAAGTTTGAAAGAAATCTTAGAACGCAGTTTTCTGAAGACAGATCTAAAGCAATCTTGGAACTTTGTGAAAATCAGGAAGTTCTAGAGTCAACCTCCGTAACAGATTTTATGGAATTAATGATTGCAGAGTAATATCCAAAAAAACGACTCAGCAAATCAGTACGATGTAATAGTTCTTGGTGCTGGAGCGGCTGGTCTAATGGCAGCAATCACTGCTGCTTCTAGGAATAGATCTGTTTTAGTAGTAGAAAAATCTAATAAAATAGGAAAGAAAATTCTTATGTCTGGTGGAGGAAAGTGTAACTTCACTAACACTTCCATAGAGTTTGATAATTTTATATCGCAAAACCCTCATTTTTGTAAATCTGCACTATCTAGATACACGGCATTTGATTTTATTAAGCTAGTAGAAAAACATGCAATTGAATATGAAGAACGAAAAGATCATCAGATGTTCTGTGTCCATTCATCAAAAGACATAGTCAATATGTTACAAAAGGAATGCAGTGTTTCTGGAGTAGAAATAATAAAAAATACCAATATAGAAGTTGTAGAAGTTTTGAGTAAGAAAGAGCCAGAAAAGCTAAACTATGAAATTAAAGGTTTTAGAGAAAATTTGAAGAAAAGTGAACCTTTTCAAGCTAAATGTGAATCATTGATTATTGCAACTGGCGCTCTTTCGATACCAACTTTAGGAGGCAGCGACTTCGGATACAAATTAGCAAAGCAATTTTCATTGCCTTTAGTAAAACCCACTGCAGGATTAGTGCCCTTTATGTTTAGTGATTTTATCAAGCCAATTGCCGAGTCTCTATCTGGCTTATCAGTCGACGTTGAAGTCAGTTGTCAGAAACAATCTTTTAAGGGAGGTCTTCTTTTTACCCATAGAGGTCTCAGTGGCCCGGCTATTTTGCAAATATCTAATTATTGGAGTCCAGGTAAAGAAATTGTTGTGAATTTACTCCCGAACCTGGATGTATCTAAAGAGCTTCAGAAAGAAAAAGAAGGTAATAATAAGTTATTGTTAAGGAGCTTTTTATCGAATTATTTAAGTAAATCTTTAGTTCTTGAATTACAAAACATTTGGTGGCCTTTAATTTCTGAGTCTTCGATACAAGACATATCTCGTAAAGATCTAATAAGAATAGGTTCTCTTATTAACCACTGGGTTTTGAAGCCATCCTCAACGGAAGGATACAGGACAGCGGAGGTAACTTTATGGGGTGTAAGCACTTCTTCAATTAGCTCCAAAACAATGGAGGTTAGAAGTCAGCCAAAGATGTATTTCATAGGAGAAGTTTTAGATGTCACAGGTCACCTTGGGGGTTTTAATTTCCAATGGGCCTGGTCTTCTGGCTATTGTGCTGGACTGATGGCTTAAATTAACGAATTTCAAAAGGTAAATAAGACTCTAGTTCTTTTAGAGCAATACCTGGATCTATAACTTTTATCGTTGTCATGCCCAATTCTTTTGCTGGCTTTAAATTGATACCTAAGTCATCTAGGAAAATGGCTTCTGATGGTTCTATGTTTGCTCTTTCACAAGCTAATAAATAAAATCTGGGATCAGGTTTACGGACATTTTCCTTACTTGATTCAATAACAAAATCAAATAACTCCATAATTTCATTGTGCTTACCTGAGGCAGATACATTCCCTTCAAATTCTTTATCCATGGCTTGAATGTTATTTGTTAGGCATGCTTGAATCATTTTACCCTTAATGGCGTTTAGAGCTTTTATCATTTCTTGCCTTACCTCTCCTTTTAGAAGGGCTATCACTTCTTTTCCAGCAACTGGATGGCCAAGAGCTTTGCTTTCCTCTAGAAATAGGTCACTAAATTCTTCAATATTGACTTCAGTCTTTTCTAATTTTGCCCAGGCATTATTATCAGGATTAGTAGAGTTTACGGTCCTTAGAAAGTTTTTTGGGAGCTGATTGCTGGCCTCAAATCTGTTAAAAGACTCAAATGGGCTGGAGGTTATAACTCCACCAAAATCCCAAAATACTGCTTTTATCATATCTTTTAACTCTCTAATTTTGTTGGAGTATAGGCATATTCTTAAAAAAATCTTGTTTTAGATACCTAAAACTTATAAAAAATCTATAATCCAACACCTTTTAATAGCTTAAGATAACAAAATGTCAGGAAATACATTTGGTAAATCGTTCTCTGTGACCACCTTTGGTGAGAGTCATGGGGTTGCCCTTGGCTGCATCATTGATGGCTGCCCTCCTGGTTTGGAGATTTCAGAAGGTTATATACAGGCTTATCTAGATCAAAGAAAACCAGGAACCTCTAAGTACACAACCCAAAGAAAAGAAGACGATAAAATTGAGATTTTATCTGGAATCTTTGAAGGCAAAACAACAGGCACGCCTATAGGACTTTTAATAAGAAACAAAGATCAAAAATCAAAAGACTACGATAATTTAAAAGATATTTTTAGACCTTCTCATGCCGATTATGCATACACTCAGAAGTATGGAGTAAGGGATCATAGAGGAGGCGGGAGAGCTTCGGCCAGAGAAACAACGATGAGAGTGGCCGCAGGATCGATTGCTAGAAAGTACTTAAATGATAGCTGTGGAATAGAAATACATGGGTATTTAAAGCAAATAGGTGAATTAAGCATTACTTCAATTGATTTTTCTGAAGTTAATAAAAACCCCTTCTTTTGTCCTGATAAATCTTTAGTTCCAGAAATAGAGAAGTACATTGATCTATTGAGATCAGAAGGAGATTCTGTAGGAGCAAAGATTCAAATCAATGCCAAGAACATGCCGCTTGGTTTGGGCGAACCTGTTTTTGATAAGCTTGACGCAGACCTGGCTAAAGCTTTGATGAGTATTAACGCTGTAAAAGGCGTTGAGGTTGGTGAAGGAATGGCCGTTGCTGGTTCTAAGGGCTCAGACAGTCGGGATGAAATTACCCCAGATGGCTTTAAATCTAATAATTCAGGAGGAATATCGGGTGGTATTTCAACAGGACAAGATTTGCTCTTAAGTATTGCACTTAAACCTACTTCGAGTATCAACAAAGAAGGCGATACTGTTAATAAGGAAGGGAAGGCTGTGAAAGTTCAGGTTAAAGGGAGGCATGATCCTTGCGTAGGTATTCGTGCAACTCCTATTGCTGAAGCGATGGTGGCTTTAACTCTTATAGACCACTACCTAAGAAACAGAGCACAAAATTCTGACGTAGTTTCTTCGACTCCTGTAGTTCCATCAAAAAATTAATTAGTCATGTCTAAGACTTTGTACGATAAGTTATGGGATGCTCATGCAGTAATCCAAAGAAATGACGGAACTCATCTTTTATACATAGACCGACATCTCATACATGAAGTTACTTCACCACAAGCTTTTGAAGGCTTGAAATTGGCTAATAGGAAGCCTTGGAGAATATCTGCAAATATAGCAACTCCAGACCATAATGTACCCACTACAAATAGAGAGGATGGCTTGGATGGAATTAGCGATGAAGTTGCAAAACTTCAAGTTACTACCCTTGATGATAATTGCAAAGAACATGGGATTACACAATTTGATATCTTAGATAAAAGGCAAGGAATTGTTCATGTTGTTGGTCCTGAGCAAGGAGTTACTTTACCTGGAATGACAATAGTGTGTGGCGACTCTCACACTTCAACGCATGGGGCTTTAGCCACTCTTGCGATGGGCATAGGCACTTCAGAAGTAGAGCACGTCTTAGCAACACAATGTCTGGTGGCTTCGAAATTGAAGAATATGAAAGTTTCCATAGACGGCGAGCTATCGAAAGGAGTATCTCCCAAAGATGTTACGTTGGCCGTCATAGAGAAGATAGGTACTGCGGGCGGAACAGGCTACGCCATAGAATACTGTGGAGAAGTAATAAGAAATATGTCAATTGAAGGCAGAATGACCGTTTGCAATATGGCAATTGAAGCTGGAGCTAGAGCAGGCTTGGTTGCTTTTGATAAGAAAACCTTAGAATACGTTCAAAATAGACCTTACTCACCCAAAGGAAATGATCTACAACTTGCTATAGCACAATGGCATGAATTAATGAGCGATGAAGACGCTATTTTTGAAGAGACCATTCATATTGATGGCTCTAGTTTAAAGCCAAAAGTTTCATGGGGCACTTCTCCGGAAATGGTTATTGATATAGACGGTACAATTCCTGAAGCCTCTTCAGAGTCTTTATCTCATGCTTTAAAGTATATGAATCTTAAGCCCGGCATGAAACCGTCGGATATAAAATTGGACCAAATATTCATAGGGTCTTGCACCAATTCCCGTATTGAGGATTTAAGAATTGCAGCCCAAGTTGTCAAAGGAAAGAAAGTAAGCGATAGAATTAAGAGAGCTATTGTTGTGCCTGGATCAGGTTTAGTTTCTGCTGCCGCAGTCGAAGAAGGACTCGATCAAGTGTTCGTGGAAGCTGGATTTGAATGGAGAGCCCCTGGATGTTCTATGTGTTTAGCAATGAACCCAGATCAACTTGGTGAGGGAGAGCATTGTGCTTCCACTTCTAATAGAAACTTTGAAGGGAGACAAGGTTATGGCGGTAGGACCCATCTGGTCAGCCCAGCCACAGCTGCAGCTGCAGCAATTTCTGGTAATTTTGTTGATGTAAGAGAGCTAGTTGAATGAAAAATAACTATAACTTTCATATTGGCAGGATTACCCCTTTATCAAGGGATAATGTAGATACTGATCAGATCATTCCAAAGCAGTTTTTGAAGTCGATAAAAAAAAGTGGCTTTGGTCCTAATCTTTTTGATGCATGGCGATACGAAGATGAAGGCTACCCAGGTCAAGACGTCAGTGAAAGATCAATAAATAAAGATTTTATTCTTAATCAAGAAAAATTTTTAGGTGCTGATGTTTTGCTAAGTAAAGATAATTTTGGATGCGGATCAAGCAGAGAACACGCAGTATGGTCATTGATGGATTACGGCTTCAAAGTAGTTATTGCCCAGAGCTTTGCCGACATTTTTTACAACAACTGTTTTAAAAATGGTTTATTACCCATACAACTGTCTAAAGAAATAATAACTAAATTGTTTGATATTGCAGAACAAAAAAAAGAGATAGAAATCGATTTACTTAACCAAGTTATAGTTTGTGAAGGTAATGAGTTGTGTCGTTTCGAGATTGATCCTTTCAGAAAGGAATGTATTTTAGAAGGCCTGGATGAAATAGGTTTAAGTTTAAAGTTCTCAGAAGATATCAAGAATTTTGAGATCAAAAGATCGCTAGATGCCCCTTGGGTTTTCAATGAAAGAAATGAAGGATAATAAAAGAATACTTGTACTCCCAGGTGATGGGATAGGGCCAGAAGTGTGCAAAGAAGCTACTACAATCCTTGAGTTAGTCAATGAAATACATAGCCTAAACCTTTCTTTTAGCGAGGCCTTGGTTGGAGGTTCCGCATACGAGGCAACTGGCGAGCCTTTGCCTCAAGATACTTTAAAAGCTGCACGTGAATCAGATGCAATTCTTTTAGGTGCGGTGGGAGGTCCTAAATGGGATGAATTGGATTACCAGTATAGACCTGAAAGAGCATTATTAGGTTTGAGGTCTGAACTAGATTTATTTGCTAATTTTAGACCTGCAATTCTATCCAAATACTTAACTTCATCTTCCAGTCTGAAAGCGAATAAAGTAGAAAATTTAGACCTTTTGATAATACGCGAGTTAACCGGAGGCATTTACTTCGGAGAGCCCAGAGGGAGAACGGAAGGAAAGAAAGAAGCATTTAATACGATGATATACAATCAGGATGAGATCGAAAGAATTGGTCGAGTAGCTTTTGAGGCAGCACAAAAAAGAAACAAAAACCTTTGTTCTGTTGATAAGGCGAATGTTTTAGAAGTCAGCGTGTTATGGAGGGAGGTTATCACTGAACTCTCTAAAGAATATCCTGATGTAAGACTTTCTCATATGCTAGTTGATAATGCTGCTATGCAACTAGTCAGAGAACCAAAACAATTTGATGTAATAGTTACGGGCAATCTATTCGGAGACATTCTCTCGGATATAGCTGCAATGATGACAGGATCAATCGGCATGTTGCCTTCAGCCTCTTTAAATTCAGAAAATAAAGGCATGTATGAGCCTGTCCACGGTTCTGCTCCTGACATAGCAGGAAAGGGTCTAGCTAATCCACTGGCAACTATTTTATCTGCTGCGATGATGCTTAGATATAGTTTTGGATTAGATAAACCCGCAACACAGATTGAGATGGCGATAGATAAAACCCTTGAACAGGGCTTTCGCACTTATGATTTGGAAGGTTCTGAAGAGCAGAAACTAGGAACTAGAGAAATTGGTCAAAAAGTCATAGATAATTTACAAAACCTAAAATGAAAAAAGCAAATAATATAGCTGTAGTTGGCGCTACAGGGATGGTAGGTCAGACGTTTCTTAAAATCTTAGAAAAAAATTATTTCCAGGAATCTAATATTAATTTACTGGCTAGTAGTAATTCCAAAGGCAAGGAGATTGTTTTAAGAGGACAAAACCATATTGTAGAAGACCTTGCTGAATTTGATTTTTCGAATACAGATCTGGCTCTTTTTTCTGCAGGTTCTTCAGTCTCTTCTGTTTATGCACCTAAAGCGGTATCTCAGGGTTGTGTTGTAGTAGATAACTCATCTTGCTTTAGGTATCACGATGACATTCCCCTTGTAGTCCCAGAAGTAAATGCTCATGCTTTGGATGGTTATAAACTGCCCGGAATAATTGCAAATCCTAATTGCTCTACAATTCAAATGCTCGTTGCTTTAAAGCCCATACATGATGAATTTTTAATTGAAAGAATAGATGTAACAACCATGCAATCAGTCTCTGGAACGGGGAAGGAGGCTTCTGAAGAGTTAACCAATCAAATAGATGCTTTTAGCAAGGGTAGAGAAATTAATCCCTCCGTTTATGCAAAACCAATTGCTTTTAATGCCTTACCTCAATGCGGAGATTTTGACGAAAATAGGTACACAGAGGAAGAGAATAAATTGGTTAAAGAGACCCACAAGATCTTGGATACCAGTATAGAAGTTGCAGCAACTTGTGTCAGAATTCCTGTTTACAATGGTCATTCAGAGTCAGTACATATTAAGACTGCCAAGGCACTCACAGAAGAATCCATATTGAAGGTTCTAAGAGACGCTCCTGGTTTGTCAGTAAAATACGGTGACGCAGCAGCAGATTATCCAACAGCACTAACAGACGGTGATGGCGAAGAGTTGGTTCAAGTGGGAAGAATAAGAAAAGACTTGTGGAGTGATAATAGAGTTAATATCTGGGTTGTAGCGGACAATCTTCTTAAAGGTGCTGCATTAAACAGCATCCAAATTGCAGAACTAATCTTTGAGTAAATTAAGATGGATTTCTACTTATTTCTAAACACTCTAGAGATAGAATTTTTATTACTGACAGGCGTTAGCTTTCCTGGGTTCGTAGGACTGTTATGCGGATCAGCATTATTCTCTTTGTTGTTAGCTTTCCTTCGTTACGAAAAAAAAATTCCTCTAGACACCAACACTGATAATTTTGATGACGTTGGCGACCCGGATGAAGCAAGAATTAACCTATCTAGAAGTTTGTTTGAGATGGGTCAGACGGCAAAGGCAAAAGAATTACTTCAAGAGGTTCTATTAGAAGAGAATTTATCGGAAAAGAATAAAGTGGTAATTCAGAATTTATTAAAAAAATTCTCTCATGCCTGAAAAGATTAGAAGAATAGCATTAGGGCTTGAATACCAAGGAACGAATTATTTTGGATTACAAAAACAAAAAACAACAGATCAAACTATTCAAGGTTTGTTGGAAGTTGCTTTAAGCTCAGTTTCTAATGAAACAATAAAGACTTTCTCTTGCGGCAGAACAGACAGCGGTGTGCATGCATACGGTCAGGTGATGCATTTTGACACATGCGCCTCTAGAAAAGAGCAAGAATGGGTAAGGGGGGGAAACTCTTTATTGCCAGGTGATATAGTAATTCTTTGGGCAAAAGAGGTGGATAATGACTTTCATGCAAGATTTTCTACTCTTTCAAGAACCTACCGTTACATAATAAGGAATACCGCAGTTCCTTCGGCACTTTGGGGGAACAGATCTCTCTGGATTAATCAAGATTTAGATATTAATGCAATGAGAAGAGCTTCTAAATTCTTGCTGGGAGAAAAAGATTTTAGCTCTTTCAGAGGCTCAGGTTGTCAGTCTAATTCTCCAGTTAGAGAGATTACCGATATCAAAATAGCTAAACAGAATGAATTTGTTAGTATTGATATAACGGCAAATAGTTTCTTGTTGAACATGGTTAGAATAATGGTTGGCACTTTAATATTGGTCGGCCAAAAAGATATCACTGCTTCTAAATTAAACAATATTATAGAGAGCAAAGATCGCAGGTTATCTGGTAAGACGGTTTCAGCAGATGGATTGTATTTTATTGGTCCTCAATACCCCCAACAATTTAAAATTCCTTCAATAGAGAATTCTGTCGCGTAAGAAAGAATTTTTTTAACCTGTTAGAATTCCTTTTTTTAGGAAAGACTTTGAAACACTTCATCAAAATATGCGGAATAACATCTTTAGGTGATGCTCAAGTTGCTCATCTTGCTGGAGCCGATGCTATAGGATTGATGATGTATAAAAATAGCTCTCGATATTTGGATTTGCTTAAAGCCAGAGAAATTTATGATTCTATAAATCAACAAGTCCAAGTAGTTTTAGTATTCGTTGATCAGTCTGAAGAATGCGTGAATGAGTGTTTAGATCTAATGCCAAATGCCATTGCTCAATTTCATGGTTCTGAAACGCCTGAGTACTGCCGGTCTTTTAAGAAAGATTTCATAAAAGCGATTAGTATAAGAGAAGAATTTAATTTAGAAGCAGCGTATGAAGAGTTTTCTGGAGTCAAAATATTATTATTAGACTCCTACAACCCAGTTACATTTGGAGGTTCTGGTAATAAATTTAACTGGGACTTAATACAAAATCGTCATAAATTACCCTTCATTCTGGCCGGTGGTTTAAATCCTGATAATGTTATCGAGGCATTAGGTGGGATCAATTGCACAGGAGTTGACATTAGCTCTAGTGTAGAATCCTCACCTGGCAAGAAAGATCCTTATAAAGTACAAACATTCATAAATAAAGTGAGAGAATTTCATGACTGAAGAACACCCAATTTTACCTGATAGTGATGGTAAGTACGGATTGTATGGCGGCAGATATGTCCCCGAAACACTAATACCTGCTTTGGAAGAGCTAGATAAACAATATCAGCTTATAAAACAGGACAAAAACTTTCAAAATGAAGTATCAAATGACCTGAAAGCTTATGTTGGAAGGCCTTCCCCTCTTTATTTTGCTAAACGATGGACTAAACAATTAGGTGGAGCCAAAGTTTTTTTAAAAAGAGAGGATTTAAACCACACAGGTGCCCACAAGATCAATAATACAGTTGGACAGATTTTGCTTGCTAAGCATATGGGTAAGAAGAGGATAATTGCAGAAACTGGTGCAGGCCAACACGGAGTAGCTACGGCAACTGTTGCTGCCAGGCACGGACTTCCATGTGTTGTCTACATGGGAGAAGAAGATATTAATAGGCAATCTTTGAATGTCTTTAGAATGAAACTACTCGGTGCTGAGGTTGTTTCAGTAACTTCAGGCACTAAGACTTTAAAAGATGCCATGAACGAAGCAATGAGAGACTGGGTAACCAACGTTGATGATACTTACTACATTATAGGTAGCGTGGCAGGGCCACACCCTTACCCCGAGATTGTAAGAGACTTTAATTCAGTGGTTGGAGAAGAATTAATTACTCAGAGTAAGCAAGAATTTAATAAAGATCCTGAGGTATTAATCGCTTGTGTAGGAGGCGGCTCAAATGCAATGGGCTTATTTTATCCCTTTATCAATGCCAAGAATGTAAGACTTATTGGAGTTGAAGCAGGGGGTTTGGGTTTAGAAACCGGTAAACACGCAGCACCTCTAAATGATGGGAAAGAAGGTATTCTTCATGGAATGCGTACTTATCTTATGCAAGATGAGTCAGGTCAAATTAAGGAAACTCATTCTGTCTCTGCAGGATTGGATTACCCGGGAGTGGGACCCGAGCATGCGTGGTTGAAAGATATAGGACGTGCAGAATATGTTGTAGCTGATGACGAAGAAGCCTTGGAGGCTTTTAAAGAGTTAACTTTGATAGAGGGCATTATGCCAGCACTAGAGACAGCTCATGCTCTAGCTCATGTTAAGAAAATGGCACCTTTGATGAACAAAGATGAAGTGATAGTAGTAAATGTATCTGGAAGGGGTGATAAAGACATTAACACTGTGGCTGAAATTGAAGGGATCAATCTTTGATGAAAAGAATTGAATCCACCTTTGATAATTTAAGGAAGCAAAAGAAGAAGGCTTTGGTCGCTTATTTAGTTGTAGGAGATCCTGACTTAGAAACAACACTGGATCTTATGGAAGTTATGGTTTCCAAGGGAGCAGATATTCTGGAGCTTGGCATCTCTTTTTCTGATCCCATGGCTGAAGGTCCTACGATTCAACATGCACATGAAAGAGCCTTAGAAAATAAAACAACTTTGTCAGATGCCTTGGATTTGGTAATCCAATTTAGAAAAAAAGACTCTACTACTCCTATAGTCTTTATGGGTTATATGAATCCTTTTGAAGCCATGGGAGCTGAAAATTTCTGCTCCAGAGCATATAAGAGCGGACTTGATGGTATTTTGTTGGTAGATATGCCGCCTGAAGAAAGTAGGAATTTCACCAGAGCGGCTTCCACTAATAGTCTTGATCTTATAAGGCTTATAGCCCCTACGACCGATGAAAAAAGAATCAAAAATATTTGTACTGACGCATCTGGTTATATTTACTATATCTCTGTAAAAGGAGTCACAGGATCAAATAAGATTGATCCTGTAGAGGTTAAAAGTAAAGTTAACACTATTCAATCTATGACTGATTTACCTGTAGTGGTAGGCTTTGGTATTAAAGATGCTGACTCAGTTACCTCCGTTAGAGACCTTTCCGATGGAATTGTAGTTGGAAGTGCCTTGGTAAGTTTGATCGCAGAAGGAAAGAATCAGCTTTCTGATAAAATATCTAACAAAATAGAAGAACTGTCTTCTGCTTTATTAAGTGAGTAATGGCAAACTGGTTTGAAAAAATACTACCTTCCTTTATTAGAAAGGGCTCTTCAAAGAAATCTACTATACCTGAAGGTTTATGGCAGAGCTGCAGTTCCTGTAGCAATATTCTTTACGTTCCTGAGTTAGAAGCTACCCTTTTTGTTTGCCCTAAATGTGACCATCACATACGTTTAGGAGCGAGAAAGAGATTAGAAATTTTCTTGGATCCTGAGGACATGAAGGAAATTTCACCTAATTTAAAAACCAATGATTGGTTGAAGTTTAAGGACACTAAGAAATACAAAGACAGAATAGAAAGTGCAGAAGAAGTTAGTAATGAAAAAGAAGCTTTAGTGGTTATGGAGGGGAAGCTTAATAAAATTCCCATTGTTGCAGCTGCGTTTGAATTTAGGTACATGGGTGGCTCGATGGGTTCTGTTGTAGGACAGAAGTTTGTTGAAGGAATGAACCGTGCCCTAGAAAAACAATTACCGTTCGTTTGCTTTTCAACAAGCGGAGGCGCAAGGATGCAAGAATCTCTAGTTTCACTCTACCAAATGGCCAAAACCAGTGCTGTTATAGAAAGAATGAACCAAGCTGGGTTGCCATACATTTCGGTGATGATTGACCCTATTTATGGGGGTGTTTCTGCCAGTCTCGCAATGCTTGGAGACATTAATATCGCTGAACCTAAAGCTTTAGTAGGGTTTACAGGTCCGCGAGTCATAGAACAAACTTTAAATGTTCAACTTCCTGAAGGATTCCAAAGGAGCGAATTCTTATTAGAGCATGGTGCAATTGATATGATTGTTCACCGAAAAGATATGCGTTCAACACTCCACAGGCTTTTAACAAAATTACAAGATAAAGCTTCGTAAAGATGCCTTTAGAGTCTTTAGGTGATTGGCTGAAGTACATTGAGACGTTAAGGCCCAATGAGAATGATTTTAGCCTCGATAGAATCAGACCTCTTTATCAAGAGTTAATTGAAGGTAAGTTTGCAGAAAATACTGTCATTGTTGGTGGAACCAATGGCAAAGGCACAACAGTGGAATTCCTTCAAGAACTCACCAAAAGTCAAGGTTTGAGAGTTGGTTCATATACCTCCCCTCATCTCTTTAACTTCAATGAAAGAATAAGGTTGGATGGAAATCCAGTCACTGATTGCCAGATAATCCAAGCTTTTAAAAAGATAGAAAAAAAAAGAGGATCTACTCGTTTGACTTATTTTGATTTTGCCACCCTAGGCGCTTTTATAATTTTCTCTGAAGCACAATTAGACGTAGCCATATTGGAGATAGGTATCGGAGGAAGATTTGACCCTGTTAATCTGGTAAGTCCTGATATATCCATCCTTACTAATGTGGACTTAGATCATCAAAATTGGTTGGGGAAAACAACGGAAGAAATTGGTAAAGAGAAGTCCGCAATTTTTAGAGAAAATAAACCTGCTATCTTAGGTCAGAATAATCTTCCCAATAGTGTTAAAGAAGAAGCAAAGAGGATGGATGCTTATCTGTTTGAGTTGGGAGAAGATTTTAGAATTGAACTTACGAAAACAGGATGGACTTATTTATTAAATAGAAAAAAAGACCAAGTAGTCATAGATGGCTTGAAACAAGATCACTTATCTTTAGAAGCAGCTGCTTGCGCACTAACAGCTTTTTTCTTACTAGGTAAAGAAAATAACCCCAATTTAGTAAATATAATAAATTCTACAAACCTTAAAGGCAGATGTGATTTAGTTAATAAGAGGTTTTTGCTTGATGTTTCTCATAACCCTGCTTCAGTTTTGCAACTATCTAGATACATAGAAAGGAATTACAAAAAAGATCATAAGATATCTGCAATATTTGGTGTAATGCAGGATAAGGATGTCTCAGATATGGTTCAATCTATCAAGAAGTATGTCTCTAAATGGTATGCCACTTCTCCGGATATTGAACGTTCCCTTTCATCCGTAGATCTAACTAATTTATTATCTGAATTGGTAACAGAAGAAGTGGTGCCAACAAAAAGCATTAAAGAGGCAATTAATACTGCTTCAGAGGAACCAGAGACTGAATTAGTTTTAATTTTTGGATCTTTTCATACAATAAGTGAAGCTTTTAGGGTAATTAAAGAATTAGAATCTTGATATGAGTAAGACGTCTTACATCTGCATTACAATTATAGTTAGTTTTATAGTACTTTCTTTTGTAATAAATGATGAATCAGATTTTGAGATGGAAGGCATCCCCGAGTTTAAAATTAGCAGCGAATTAGACGAGCCTATATTAGACATACCTTTAAAACTTGATCGAGATCCAGAGATACAAGAAATGGAAGATTTATTAAAACAAGACTTCAATGGAGTAAAAGGTAACAATAAGCAGGCTTGGTCAATATTGGTAAATTCTTATTCAACAAAAGATGATGTGATGAAAGATTTCACTTTATTGAGCAATAAGGGATTCAAGGCTTACATAAGAGATTCAGTAATAGATGACAAAGTTGTATACACTTTGAACATAGGACCAAACATTAATGAAGAGACCGTGAAATCAATAAAGAAAGAAGTGCAGGCTTTGTTAAATGTATCTCCTGAAGTTCAGTACTATCGAGATTAAAAGATGGTAATCATTGATTGGGCAGCACTTGGATTGATTAGTATTTTCGCTGTAAGTGGTTTCTTTAATGGTTTTACAAAAGAACTTTTTTCAGTGGCAGCCTGGGTATTGTCTTTAGTAGCTGCTTGGTTCTTTGGCCCTGTTTTATTTCCTTATCTTGAAGAATACATCGTAAATCCAGAGGTTAAAAAAGTAGTTTCTTTTATAGGTTTATTTTTAATTCTTTTTATTGCCTTTAAGTTTGTTGGTAGCCTTCTGTCTAAGACATTTAGCGTTCTAGGCCTTGGAGGCTTGGACAAAATTTTAGGTCTCGGTTTTGGAGGACTTAAAGTTTCTATTATCTTATTGAGTGTTTTTTTACTGAACATAGATTTCTTAGAGAAAAAAGATTGGTGGCTTGATTCTCATTGCAGGGAAATAACTATGCAGATGGCCGTTTATGTTGAGCCTTTACTTAGGGAATGGGAGCTGAAATCTAAAATTATTCTAGAAAATGATTCAGTAGAATCAATAAAAGAGAATCTAAATCGCTTACTTTAATATAAAATAGACCAAGAACATGTGTGGCGTTGTTGGACTTGTCAGTCAATCGGAAGTTTCTCCGATTATTTATGACGCTTTAACCATTCTTCAGCACAGAGGCCAAGATGCTGCTGGTATAGCGACCTCAGACGCTAATAAATTCCATATTCGTAAACAACTGGGTCTGGTAAGGGAAGTTTTTCGTAGCCAAGACATGCTGACTCTTAAAGGTCAGATGGGCATAGGTCATGTCAGATATCCAACGGCAGGTAGTGAGGATAGAGAGCTTTCACAACCAATGTATGTTAATTCTCCTTATGGAATTAGCATTGCCCACAATGGAAACCTTACTAATAGTGAAGAATTATCAGGCATTCTTGTAAATGAGAATTTGCGTCATTTGAATACTGATTCAGATAGTGAAGTTCTGTTGAACATCTTTGCTTATGAATTACAAAAACAAGGCTCCGTTAAGCCTTCAGCTAAGGATATTTTTGCGGCAGTCAGAGCAACTCATCAACGTGTAAGGGGAGCTTATTCTGTGGTAATCATGATCAATGGAGTGGGTGTTGTAGGTTTTAGAGATCCTTTTGGAATCAGACCATTAATTCTGGGCTCAAAGGAGAATGATCTTTTGGGAAACGACTACATTGTTGCTTCTGAAAGTACGGTTCTCAAATCACTAGGATTCGATGTTATAGATGATATAAGCGCAGGGTCAGCAGTATTTATAAGTTCTGAAGGAGACATGGAAATAGAATCTTGCGTAGATAGTCCTATTCCTACACCCTGCATATTTGAATATGTCTATTTAGCCAGACCAGATGCCGAGATAGATAAGATTTCTGTGCATAAGTCTAGACTAAGAATGGGTGAAGCTTTAGCAAGAAAAATTGTAAAGTTAAACCCGGATCACGACATAGACGTTGTCATACCAATTCCTGATAGTAGCACCACGTCAGCTTTGCAGTTGGCTTCAACGCTGGGCATTAAGTATAGAGAGGGTTTTGTAAAAAACAGGTACATAGGACGAACTTTTATTATGCCATTTCAAGAAAAGAGAGAAAAATCTGTACGTCAGAAATTGAATCCCATTGATTTAGAATTTCAAGGTAAAGTGGTTTTATTGGTTGATGACTCTATTGTTAGAGGCACTACAAGTCGTCAAATTATAGAGATGGCAAGGTCTTCAGGAGCTAAAAAAGTTTATTTTGCATCTGCTGCTCCTCCTATTAGATATCAAAATGTTTATGGAATTGATATGGCTGCAACGACAGAGCTTGTTGCTCATAATAGAACCGAAGAAGAAGTAGAAGGCTATATAGGAGCTGATTGGTTGGTCTATCAATCTCTAGAAGATTTAATTAGCGCTGCACAACAAGGCAACGAAGAAATAAAACAATTTGACTGCTCTATATTCGACGGTAATTATGTTACATCTGATGTGGATGAGAATTATTTAAGAAAACTGGAAGACAACAGAAACGACAGAACTAAACTTTTAAGGCAAGCGAAGCTTAATTAAAGAATTTTAAAGTTTAACTTCTTCAATAGTGATAGTTGGTAAAACTGCGTTCTTGGCGGCGTCTTTATATGAGGCTATCTGGTGGAAATTTAAATAACGATAGACTTCTGGACCCATGGTATTTATTTCATTCATGTACTCATGATATTCTTTTGGAGTGGGGATTCGTCCAAGAATTGAACAGATAGCTGCTACCTCTGCTGAAGCAAGATAGACAAAAGCTCCATCACCCAGCCTATTAGGAAAATTCCTTGTTGAAGTTGAAACCACTGTAGATGCTGCCTCTACTCTTGCTTGGTTTCCCATACACAATGAACAGCCAGGCATTTCGAGCCTAACTCCAGCTTTTTCAAAGATTTCATAATAACCTTCTTCAATGAGTTGATGTTTATCCATTTTAGTAGGAGGTGACACCCATAACTTAGAAGGGAGATCAGTTGCATCTTCTAGCAATTTTCCGGCGGCTCTAAAGTGACCAATATTAGTCATACAAGAGCCTATGAAAACTTCATCAATATTAGTATTAGCTACTTCTGATAATGTTTTTATGTCATCAGGATCATTGGGGCACGCTAATAAAGGTTCTTTTATTTCCTCTAGATCTATTTCAATAATAGCTGCGTATTCTGCATCTTTATCTGCTTCCATGAGAATAGGATCATCTAGCCATGCCTCCATAGCTTGAGCTCTTCGTTCAAGTGTTTTTTCATCCTCATAGCCTTCTGATATCAACCACCTTAAAAGAGTTATATTAGATTCTAAGTATTCCCTTATAGGCTCCTCATTAAGCTTGATAGTGCATCCAGAAGCTGATCTTTCTGCAGAGGCATCCGATAACTCAAAAGCCTGCTCAACTTTCAGATCAGGAAGTCCTTCAATCTCTAAGCACCTGCCTGAAAAAACATTTATCTTGCTCTCTTTAGGCAGTGTCAATTGACCGCTTTGCAATGCCGCATAAGGTATGGCATTTACTAGGTCTCTTAAAGTTATACCGGGCTGCATTTTTCCGCTAAATTTAACCAATACTGATTCTGGCATATCAAGAGGCATTACTCCCAATGCTGCTCCAAAGGCAACCAAACCTGAACCTGCAGGAAAGCTTATTCCCAAAGGAAATCTTGTATGCGAATCTCCACCCGTTCCAACCATGTCTGGTAATAACATTCTATTGAGCCATGAATGGATAATTCCATCCCCTGGCTTTAACGCTACACCGCCTCGAGTCTGAATAAATTCTGGAAGTGTGTGCTGCGTTTCTACGTCTTTTGGAAGAGGGTAGGCTGCTGTGTGGCAAAAGGATTGCATGACCAAATCAGAATTAAACCCAAGACATGCTAGTTCTTTAAGTTCATCTCTAGTCATGGGCCCTGTAGTATCTTGGCTTCCTACCGTGGACATTCTTGGTTCGCAATATATCCCTGGTCTGATTCCATCAACTCCACAAGCTCTTCCTACCATTTTTTGAGCCAGCGTAAATCCTTTATCACTTTTTTCTGCAACATCTGGCCTAACAAATATATTTGAGCTTTCAAGTTTTAATATTTCTCTTGTTTCATCGGTTAAGCTTCTTCCGATAATGAGGGGTATTCTGCCTCCAGCCCTTACTCCATCTAAAAGAGTTGTACTTTTATATTCATACTCAGCTAGCAAGGCACCTGAGTCTACTTTAAATACTTTTTTATCATAAGGATGGATCTCAATAACATCTCCTAAATTCATATCTGATACATCACACTCAAAAGCCAATGCACCCGAATCTTCTAAAGTATTAAAAAAGATTGGAGCTATTTTTCCTCCAATGCAAATGCCAGCCTGTCTTTTATTAGGTATGAATGGAATATCATCTCCTATGTGCCATAACAAAGAGTTTGTAGCAGATTTTCTTGATGATCCAGTTCCCACTACATCACCTACAAAAACAACAGGCAGTCCAGATTCTTCTAGTTTATCAATTGTTTTTATTGGATCTTTAAAGGTTTTCTTAAGCATGGCAAGTGCATGGAGAGGTATATCGGGTCTAGAAGGTGCATCGGGAGCTGGAGACAGGTCATCGGTATTGATTTCTCCATCAACTCTGAAAACTATTGCTTTAATTACTTTTGGTAGCTCGGGTTTACTTGTAAACCATTCTGCATTAGTCCAAGAATCAACCACTCGCTGAGCATTTTTATTTTCTTTTGCCAGTTCAATAACGTCGTGTTTAGAGTTAAACATTAATAAGGTTTTAGATAGTCCATCAGCCGCAATCTCGCCCACCTCTTGGTCTTTAAGAAGATCAATAAGTGATTCAACGTTATAGCCTCCAAGCATTGTTCCTAACAGTCTTGTTGCATCTTCTTTACTAATTAAGGGACTGGTGGCTTCTCCTTTAGCCAGATCCGTTAAGAAAGCTGCTTTAATATAGGCAGCAGGATCAACCCCGGCAGGAGTTCTATTAGTTATCAGGTCCAGCAGTAAAGACGCTTCTCCCTCCGGTGGGTTTTTTAATAACTCAACCACAGATGCAACTTGTTCTGCATTTAATGGCAGTGGAGGAATCCCAAGAGAGGCTCTCTCTTCTACGTGACTCTTATATTCTTGCAACATAAATGATATTACCTTTGATGCTTTATTTGGTGCGGAATTTTAGCATAAAACCGCATAAGAAGTTGCGTAGAAATAACTTAGATATATGATACTCAACAATGACTAGAAGTGTAAAAACACCTTGTATTGGAGTTTGCTCTACCGTATTTGGCGATGAAGTTTGTAGGGGTTGTAAAAGATTCCAGAATGAAGTTATAGATTGGAATAGCTATCAGGATTCACAAAAAATAGCAGTTTTATCCAGGCTTGAATCTTTAAAAACTCAGATCATGGAGTCTAAAATATCCATAGTTAACAAAAAACTTTTACAGAATCAACTTGATACACTAGATATCAAGTACGTCATTGACGATAACCCTTTTTGTTGGGTTTTTGATCTTTTACGACAAGCAAGCCAATCAATAGATTCTCTCCAAGACTTTGGCGTAGTTCTGAAAGATGGAGTAGAAAATAACTTATTTGAATTAAAAAAAGTTATTGAGAGTGAATTGTTTAGTCTTTCGGAAGCGCATTTTCAACGTTATTTTAAGATTGAGAAACATTACCGTGCTTAGCCCTTGGGAAACTATCCTGTCTTGCAAAACACCCCAAGCTTGGATTGATAAAGCTGTTTCTTCTTTAGAAGTTCTATTATTAGATCACGCGCATTGTGAAAAGAAAGCAGCAACAACAGCTATTTCTTTAATTCATCGCTACCCTGATAAGAATTTAGCAAAGTATCTTTCCCCCTTGGCTAGGGAAGAGCTATTGCATTTTGAACAAGTTCTTAAGTTAATAAAGAAAGAAGGTTTTCATTATAGGAATCTGAGATCAGGAACTTATGCAAAAGAATTATACGAAGCATCTTCTCCTGACGAACCCAATCGACTTAAGGACAGCTTATTAATTTGTGCTTTAATTGAAGCCAGATCTTGTGAAAGGTTCAACTCATTATTAGATTTTCTTCCCAGCTCTCTTAGTACATTTTATTCAAAATTACATGAGGCGGAATCTAGACACTGTGATTTGTATCTTAATATATACACTGAAATCTTTAATGAAGACTGGCATGATAGGTTGTTGCCTCTATCTCAAGTTGAGGCTTCTCTTATAAACAGATCGGACCCCTTATTTAGATTTCACAGCGGTATCTAATTTTATCTTACAACGAGCAGTTCACCCCAGTTTGTTGAGTAGCGTGGGGATTGGAAATCACGTTTCATGGACCATGATTTTTCTATGCCTTGTGCTGCAAAAGTTATTTTCCCAACACCAGATCTATTAATCTTATCAATTGTTGTCATCAAACCTTTGCTTCCTTCTCTTTCCTTATGAGGAGTAAAAAAATCTGATTGGCAGACCCCTTCATCATAAAAATCACTTAATAAAACCCCAGCCTTTATGAAGTTTAAATCTTTTTTATATATTCTTTGGGAAAGTAGTTTTGCAGCATGGAGTATGTCTCGAGTATCATTTGTTGGAGTATTGAGTTTACAGCTCAGCATTCCACTGTATTGTTTGTCTTGTTTTCTAAAATAATTTGTTCTCATAAAAACAGAGACCATTTTGCAATATTGATTTTCTCTCCTTAATTTTTCAGAAGCCCTAACGGCATAATCACTTACTGCTTCTTGAATAGAATTTAGGTCTTTAACTCGCTTACTGAAAGTCCTACTTACTATAATTTGTTTCTTTGTGGCGGGCTGTTCATCAAAACCTATACAAGAGTAGCCTTTTAATTCCATAACAGTTCTTCCAAGAACACTACTGAAGCGTTTTTTAATTAATTTAATGTCCATTTCGGAGAGTTGAAGAGCGGTTACAACACCCATGGCAGCTAACTTCTGATTAATTTTTCTTCCTACTCCCCATACTTCACCTACCGGCACCAATGCCATGAGTCGTTTTTGTCTATGTTGATCTGATAGATCGACAACACCAGCCGTGCCTGGATATTTTTTGGCACCGTACTGAGCAATCTTTGCTAAAGTTTTTGTTGGAGCTATGCCAACACAGACAGGCATACCGACCCATTGCTGAACGGTGTCTTTACATTGACGGCCAAACTGGTCGAGGTTTTCACAATTATCAACACCGGATAGATCTAAAAATGCTTCATCAATGCTATATATTTCAATTTTTGGTGCTAAATGCTCTAAAGTCATCATCACCCTTGAGGATATGTCTGCATACAGTTCATAGTTAGATGAAAAAACTACACCTCCTTTTTTAGTAAAGGAGTCTTTTATCTTAAACCATGGCTCACACATCTTAATCCCAACCTCTTTAGCCTCTTTAGACAATGCAACCACGCAACCATCATTATTTGACAGTACAACAACGGGTTTATTTTTTATGTCTGGTCTGAATATCCTCTCGCAAGAAGCATAAAAACTATTACAGTCCACTAAAGCATAAGTCATTATTTAATAGGTATTTATTGCAGCTATAACTGTACCGGCAATTTCTAATTCAGACTCTTTTTCAATAAATATTGGTGTGTATTTTGGGTTCTCTGAGACTAAGCATATTTTTGGTCTTAGCAGTAAGCGCTTGCAGGTGTAAGACCCATTTACTGAAGCAATAACTATTCTTTTATGTTTTGGTTCAATACTACGGTCAACTATTAATATAGCTCCATTACCAATATGAGCATTAATCATTGAGTCTCCGCTCACGCGAACAAAGTAGGTGGCAGCAATATTTTTTATTAGATATTCATTAAGATCAATTGGTCTTTCTACATAATCATCAGCAGGGCTTGGCCACCCCACTCGAACAGTATGCAAAAAATAAGGCACTTTTATTTTTGGCAAGTCATCTTCTGAGGCATCGCCCAGATAGTCAATATTCATAAGGGTTATTTAGATTAATACTGTATATTTATACAGTATATTTATATGTTACTTTTGTAAAGTATTAAAAGAAAAAATTGTTTTATTAAGCTTGTTGACACTGAACTGGTGTTATATTAAGGTATAACACCTGATACCAAGCTGTTATTTATTTTTTGCATTCCTCCCCAGGGATTAGCTAAAATCTTAGAGTCTTTAATAGCTTGGTATTTTTTTTGGAGGATCCATGAATAAGAGTTTAAGGAATTGGTTCATTCTTATATTCATTTATTGCACTTTTTTTGTTTGGTATACCGACCTCGGAGGTAAGCTAGACTCTGATGAGATAGCAACTTATTTGGTTAAGATGCAAGACAATAGAGAGGCAGTAGGATTTTCTTCACCAGCAGAAAAAGAAAAGGCTAAAGAACAGGGTGCAATAATAGAAGAGTTTATGAGAGAAGACTCTGGAAGGCAGTTCTTTGTAGTGAATAACATAGACATGTCCGAAAACCCTCAAGATGTTGAAGGCGCACAGCCAGGAGAAGATGCAGATCAGCTGATGGGTCGATACATGGAGCACATGTACGCTGAATTATTTAAGAGAGCCAGTCATCCTGTGTTTTTGGGTAGTGCGGTATCTACTGCCATAGATATTGTAGGGATTGAGAATGCAGAGAGTTGGGATAGTGCAGCTTTAATGCGATACAAAAGTAGACGAGCATTTATGGAAATAGTGTCTAATCCAAAGATGCTTGGTAAGCATGAGTTTAAAATAGCAGCCTTAAATAAAACAATTGCCTATCCAGTTGAGACCGTTGTTTACTTAAGTGATCCGAGACTGCTATTGGGGCTTATTTTAATAATTATTGGTTTAATTATTCAACTAAGAATTAAGAAATAGAAAATTTCTTAAGTTCACATGAATTGCTGTCCATCCAGATAAACCAACCAAACTTATCCCAGTCCCCCAATACAATTCTTTTAGAAGTAACTCCCTTGAAGTTCATCATATGAGTATTGGGTCTGTGGGTGTGTCCGTGAATTAATAAATCAGCAGAAAATTCTTCCATAACTCTTGAAACTTCATTTTCTGAAACATCCATAATATCTTCTTTTTTCCGGCCTGTTGCTTCTTTACTAATTACCCTGAGCTCTTCAGCAATTGATTTACGTTCGCCAATGGGTTTGCTAAGAAATTCATTTCTCCAAGAGGGACTTCTAGTGGTGGCCCTAAAAGATTGATAGTCAACATCATCCGTACATAAAAGATCCCCATGCATTAGCAAGACAGAGTTTCCAAACATTTCTTCTTTTTTTGGATCGTCTATAAGTATAAGGCCTGCCTCTTCTGCAAAATTACTACCTATTAAAAAATCCCTATTGCCATGCATAGCATATATGTCTGTGGAGGTGCTTAATTCCAAAAGGGTTTTTTTAACTAGCAGAGTTAGATCGGTCTCATCATCATCACCGATCCAAGCTTCAAAAAAATCCCCTAAAACATAAAGGCGTTCAGCTTTACTTGCAGTGTTCTCAATAAAAGATATGAAAGCTTTAGTTATTTCAGGTCTATCATCATGAAGATGAAGATCTGATATAAAGCAGAATGCCATAGGCTTTATTCTGAGCTAACTACAGTATCAATTATAGATATTTCTTCTAAAGGAACATCTTGGTGAAAACTAACGCTTCCTGTCTCTGTAGCTGCTATAGCTTCAACAGTTTCAAAGCCATCGACAACTTCTCCAAAAACAGCGTAACCCCAGCCTTGGATAGTTTCTTCAGTGTGGTCTAAAGATACATTATTTTGTAAGTTAATAAAAAATTGAGAAGAAGCAGAATGAGGTTCGTTTGTTCTTGCCATTGAGAGAGACCATTTAAGATTCTTCACTCCATTATTTGCTTCATTTTGTATAGGGGGATTGCCTTTTTTGTCATTCATGCCTGACTCCATACCGCCACCCTGAATAACAAAACCTGGGATTACACGATGAAATAGAGTTCCGTTAAAAAAACCACTCTCAGCATAATCAAGAAAGTTCTTGGAAGTTACTGGAGCTTCTTCTTCAAAAAGTTCTATGACGATGGGACCTAATGTTGTGTTAAAAGTTATCACTTTTACCTCCTTTTCTTTGTTTTGAGAACAGCTCGTCATCCAAAAAGATCCCAATATTATGACAACTAAAATACATATTGATGAGAGATGTTTCATTTTCTTTTAAATTCATTAACGCGAGGAGGCTATAATACGTATTTTAGAGGTTTGCTTCCAATTAAATAAAGAATATGTCTGAATACAAATCACGGTTTTGCCCTAGTCCAACGGGATTTTTGCACCTAGGAAACCTAAGAACCGCATTATTGAATGTCCTTTTAGCCCTTCAGACTAAGGGCACTTTTCTATTGAGGATTGAAGATACAGATCAAGAACGGTCAGAGAAGAAGTATGCAGATGCAGTTTGTGAAGACTTAAAATGGATGAACTTGAATTGGCAAGAGGGTCCAGAAGTAGGTGGTGAACAAGATTCGTATTTTCAATCCGAGCGTAATGATATCTATGTTTTATTTTATGAAAAATTACTAGAACAAGATCTAATTTATCCATGCTTTATGAGTGAGCAAGAACTCAAGGCTATACGGCGCAATCAGTTAGCTGCCGGACAACCACCCCGATATAATGGAGCCTGGGCTGATGCTTCAGAAGAGGAAGTTAAAAAAGAATTATCAAAAGGATCAAAGCCGGTCTATAGATTTAGACTATCAAAAGATCAAGTCATCACTTTTACTGATTTAACGAAAGGTGAGCAAAGTTTTTCAGGATCAGATCTAGATGATTTTATTGTAAAGAAACAAGATGGAAATCCTACATTTATGTTTGCTAACGCAATAGATGACGCACTTATGGGAGTGAATGTTGTTTTAAGAGGGGATGACCATCTCAGCAACACTCCAAGGCAAATAGCATTGCTTAAGGCTTTGGATCTCTCAATTCCAGAATTTATACATGTAGCCTTATTTACTGGTGACGACGGTTCCCCTCTATCAAAAAGAAATGGAAGTCTTTCAGTACAAGAGTTAAGAGAAGCAGGTTATTTTCCTAAAGCCATAGCAAATTATCTATCAAGAGTAGGCCATACAATCGGTGATAATGAACTTAGAAGCCTTGAAGAGTTAGCAACTGTTTTTAAGATAGATAATATTTCAAACTCGCCAAGTAGATTCGATCTTGACCAATTGGGGTTTTGGCAAAAGAAAGTTATTGAATCCGAATCTACCGAAAGTCTATTAACCTGGTTAAGAAAAGATTTAAGTGAGATTCTCCCTGCTGAAATTGATCAGAATGGATTTGTTGAATTGATAAGAGAAAATATTGTATTTCCTAAAGATGCTGCAGATTATGCAAAAAATCTTTTTGTTCATTCTTTGAGCTCAGATAAAGAAGTTTCAACTATTATTAAAGAAACGGGACCTAATTTTTTTAATATAGCAAGGGAATGCGTCCAAGAACATTGGGGAGACTGGTCAAAGATCATGAAAGATATTGGAGAGAAGTCTGGCAATAAAGGAAAAGAATTGTTTATGCCCATTAGAGCTGCTATCACCTGTCAGTTATCAGGACCCGAGCTTGACCAAGTAACAAAACTTTTAGATATTGATAGAGTGGTTCGAAGGTTAGAGGAAGCATCTCAGTTATGAAGATTTATAACAGTCTGACAGGAAAAAAAGAAATTTTAGAGACTCTTGAACCCAACAGAGTGAAGATGTACGTATGCGGAATGACCGTTTATGATCACACGCATATTGGCCATGCCAGAACTTTCCTATGTTTTGATGTAATTGTTAGATATCTGCGTCATGCAGGTTTTACAGTTGACTACATTAGAAATATTACTGATGTGGATGACAAGATAATAGAGCGTTCAAAAAAACTCAATATTGAAGCTTTAGAATTAACCTCAAAATACATTAACTCTATGCAATATGATTTTAATTCTCTAGGCATGATAGATCCTGACCAGGAACCTAAAGCAACTGAGAATATACCTTCGATTATTAAGTTAATAGAGAAATTGATAGAAAAAAATCATGCTTACATTGGCAAGTCTGATGTTTATTTTTCTACTGACTCTTTTGCAGAGTATGGCAGGTTGTCGAGACGTAACACTGAAGAAATGTTGGCTGGAGCAAGAGTTAATGTCGATGAAGAAAAACGCAACCCTGCTGATTTTGTTCTATGGAAGAAAGCAGAACAAGGCTTAGCGTGGGATTCACCTTGGGGTAAGGGGAGGCCGGGTTGGCATATTGAATGTTCCGCAATGAGCATGGATGCTTTGGGTGAGTCTTTTGACATTCATGGAGGTGGAATGGATTTAAAATTCCCACATCATGAAAATGAAATAGCTCAATCAAAGTGTTCTACAGGTAAAGACTTTGCAACCTATTGGATGCATACGGGGTCATTGAGGATTGACCAAGAAAAAATGTCTAAATCTTTAGATAATTTCATCACTATAAAGGAGGCTTTAAAAAGTTTTTCCAGTGAGGTGCTACGATATTTCCTGATCTCAAGCCATTATCGAAGTCCAATGAACTTCTCAATTGACGGCCTGACTGAAGCTCAAGCTTCTCTTGATCGACTATATACAGCTTTAAAAGATTGTGAAATTCAAGTTGAAGAGGTTGAGAATGAGTTTTCTTTCCAGTACAAAAAAATGATGGATGATGATTTTAATGTCCCAGGCGCATTAGCAGTTCTCTTTGATATGGCTAAGTCTATTAATTCACTCAAAGACTCAGATCAATTTGATCAAGCAAATCAACTTGCAACTATTTTGGTATCCCTGGCAAAGCCATTGGGTGTTCTTCAACAAGACCCAGAAGACTATTTAAAATCAGGAGTTCAATTATCCGAAGATAAGATAGAGGGCCTAATTAGAGAAAGAGAGGTGGCCCGTACAAATAGAGATTTCAAGAAATCAGATCAAATAAGAGATGAACTTATCTCCATGAATATTGTTCTGGAAGATTCTGCCGATGGAACCTCTTGGAGAAGGAAATAATTAAATAGTTAAAGTTTTTTTAACGTAACTGCAATAGCTGCAATTTTGAGAAGCTTCTGGAGGTTGGTCTGCCATCAGCGTAGCTTTTAGATCCATCAGAGTAGGCTCAATCCACTGGTCACTGCCTTTATATGGAATAAGTTTAGTTTTGAATTCTAGGTTGTTATTAAATTCATCTTTATTTGCAATTCCGTTGCAATAAACAAAATAAGCAGTATCAGATACATCAAATGAGTTTCCTCTTAATAACCATTGATAAAATTCTACCTGTCGCTTGTAACCTATTTGCCATTCAGCGTCTAAACTCACCTCACCTTTTTTTGATGTAGCCTTATAATCAACAACTATTAATTGATTTGTATCTATATCTATCCATACATCATCTAGGCCACCTCGGAGTAATAAGTTTGTAGGCTCGTGGAATCTTTTTGCTCCATGCCTCAAAGCTTCTCGCCATTCCTCTATATCGGGATGTTGATAAGGGAGGGCGTTGATTCTATTTTCAATCATAATTGGATGAGGTTTCTGTGCCTCTCTGTAAAGATCAAATTCATTCTTTAAAAGTTCATCTACAGCATTATTTAAATTAAAAGGAAAAGAAGGAGGTCTTGCTATACCGATTCTATTAATCAAGTAGAAACATCGTGAGCAATCTAAAAAACTGTCCACTCTAGATCTACTCAGTGTAAAAGTTTCTTCTGATTTAGGATTAAATAATTGAGCAGGCATATTTAAAATTTAAAAAGTTTTTTGTTTTGTATTATTCTCTGTATCCTAACAAAGTAACAAAAAAAAGGCTCATAAACATTAAGTCTACAAGCCTTTTAAGTGTGGCTCCTCGAGCTGGGCTCGAACCAGCGACCCATTGATTAACAGTCAATTGCTCTACCGACTGAGCTATCGAGGAATATAGTGATTATAACGCGTCCTAAGTAAGCTTATAATCCTTTTTTTAAATATTTATGACAAAAGAATTTCAAATAGTATCAGATTTCAGTCCTGCGGGTGATCAACCACAAGCTATAAGTAAATTAGTTGAAGGAATAAATAGTGGTTTGCTTAATCAGACTCTTTTGGGTGTTACAGGTTCTGGTAAGACATTCACCGTTGCTAATGTAATTCAAGAACTTCAGAGGCCTGCTATTGTCATGGCACACAACAAAACTCTTGCCGCCCAATTATACGGAGAGTTCAAAGAGTTTTTCCCAAATAACGCTGTTGAATATTTTGTTTCTTATTACGACTATTACCAGCCTGAAGCTTATGTTCCAAGCACTGATATTTTCATAGAGAAAGATGCTTCCATTAATGAGCATATTGAACAAATGCGACTTTCTGCTACTAAAGCAGTCATGGAGAGAAGGGATGTAATTATTGTCGCTTCTGTTTCTGCAATCTACGGACTTGGAGATCCTGAGTCCTATCTTCAAATGGTTTTGCATCTAGATAGAGGCGATACAGTAGAACAGAGAACAATTTTAAGACGTTTAGCAGAGTTGCAATACGAAAGGAATGAGATTGAATTTAAGAGATCAAACTATCGTGTGCGTGGCGATGTAATAGATGTTTTTCCTGCTGACTCTGAAAAAGAAGCTATAAGAATTGAACTGTTAGGAGATGAAATAGATTCACTAAAATTCTTTGATCCTTTAACGGGTGAGGTAATTAGAGAGGTCCCTAGGGTCACTATTTATCCAAAGTCACATTATGTCACTAGCCGAGATAGGATCTTAAAGGCTATAGATTTTATTAAAGAAGAGTTGGTTGATCGTTTGGCTTATTTAAATAAAGAAAACAAGTTAGTAGAGGCTCAAAGACTTGAGCAAAGAACACTTTATGACCTGGAGATGCTGAAAGAATTAGGATTTTGTTCTGGAATAGAAAATTACTCTAGATTTTTATCAGATCGCCAACCAGGAGAAGCACCTCCTACTCTTTACGAATACCTACCTGAAGATGCCTTAGTTTTTGTAGATGAGTCGCATGCTTCTTTGCCGCAATTAGGAGGTATGTATCGAGGGGACAGGTCTAGAAAACAAACTCTTGTAGACTATGGTTTTAGATTGCCAGTGGCTCTAGACAATCGTCCTTTGCGATTTGACGAGTGGGAAATGTTATCCGGTCAGAGAGTTTTTCTTTCAGCTACTCCTGGAAAATACGAATTAGAAAATTCTGCAGATACAGTAGAGTTGGTTGTAAGACCAACTGGTCTCACAGATCCTCCCGTTGAAATTAGACCCGCGACTCATCAAGTTGATGATCTCTTAGGAGAAGTTAAGCGTATTGCAAAAGATGGGGACCGTGTTTTAGTAACCGTATTGACCAAGAGAATGGCTGAAGACTTAACTGATTACTTAGATGAAAACGGAGTCCGAGTAAGATATATGCATTCAGATATTGAAACCGTTGAGAGAGTTGAAATCATTAGAGATCTAAGGCTTGGCATGTTTGATGTTCTAGTTGGAATTAACCTATTAAGAGAGGGGCTAGATATACCTGAAGTAGCTTTAGTTGCCATACTAGATGCAGATAAAGAAGGCTTCCTTAGATCAGAAAGCTCTTTGATTCAAACTATAGGAAGGGCGGCAAGACACATTGAAGGAAGGTCTATCCTGTATGCCGATAAAGTTACTGGCTCAATGGAAAGGGCAATTAAAGAAACCGATAGAAGAAGAAAAATACAAGAAGATCACAATGCTAAGAATTCTATCAAACCAGTAGGGATAACTAAGAAGGTTTCTGATGTAATGGAAGGTGCCAGGTCTGTTAAAGGAAAGTCTAAAACAAGACGAAAGTTAGATAAGATTAAAGAAACAAACTTTAAACCAATCGAAGAATTCCATGATCCCGTAGCACTTAAGAAAGAAATAATCTTCGTTGAAGATATGATGTATAAGTATGCCAAAAACTTAGAGTTCGAAGAAGCGGCAGCCTATAGAGATAGGGTTGCAGAGTTAAAAGAAAAGCTAATTATGACCTAGTGAAGCCCAGTCTTTTGTTTTTCTCGATTAAAGAAAGAGTTTCATAGTAGAGTCTAATTCTTTCAACATATTCCAAGGCTTCTTCTCCCTTATTCTGACCTTCCATTAACTCATCTCGATACCTTCTGTCCAAATGAATGGGCAGAAATTCACTAACATCAGACCAACTTTCAGCATTTCGTCCATTTTTATCAGTTAATTGTCTTGCCTGATTTAAGTTCATGAAACCTAAGTTGTATGCAGCAAGAGACATCCATATTCTATCGGCCTTAGGTATACTTTTTGGGAATCTTTCTAGCGTCTTCTGAAAATAATTTGCCCCTCCTAGAATGCTTTGATTTGGGTCTGTTCTCTTTCTAATTCCCATTTCTTTAGCAGTCTTTTGAGTAAGCATCATCAAACCTCTCACACCTGTTTGAGAGATTGCCTTAGGATCCCAATGCGATTCTTGATAACTTATAGCAGCTATTAAAGTCCAGTGAACATCTAAGTCCTTAGACGCCTGTTCAAATGAAACTTTATAATCTGGTAGGCGCTCAGAAACTCTAGTAAGGAAAATTGTTTGGCCTGCAGGATCGTTTGCCCAAAGTTCAGAAAGGTCTTTATCAAGATTGTTAAAATTTTCTATTTCATACGATGCAAACAGAGGAGATTCAACTCCAATTAGGGTTAAGCATATGAGAGAGGAGAAAAGAAAATACTTTAACTTTTTAAATATCAAAAATAGTCCCCAGAATTTCTTCTTATTTTAGATGATTTTTTGCAAAGTTTCACCAAATCTAAGCCTATAAACTTATTAGAAATTTTGTAACCTTGGTATAAAACATTTCTAGTCTTAGATGCGTTGATCTATAATATTAAGCCTACCCCAATGAACTCAATCAAAGAAATCTCTTCGACAGTTATAGCAATCAAGGGTAAGGCTCGGTTATCTGAATTTAGAATAAATTCTTTAAAAGAGAGCTTAAAAAATAAAGAAAACATACACAATCTTGAGTGCTGTGAAATCTATTTTATTTCTTTGAATAAGAAATTATCTCAAGATAATTTAAACAAATTAAATAATATTTTATCTTGTTCACCTGTTTTTGAATATGACTCTGATTTCTCATTCACAGTTATTCCTCGTTTAGGAACAATTTCACCTTGGTCTTCTAAAGCCAGTGAGATCTTGAACAATTGTGGAATGGATTTTTTAGAAAGGATAGAGCGAGGTTTTTATTATTCTTTCAATTCTCAATATAAATTTGAGACAAAAGATATTAGAGAATTGGCGGATCAATTAGCTGACAGAATGACACAGGATGTGATGTTAGATCTAAGTGATTCAGAGAATATTTTTTCCACTCTTTCTCCTCGAGAAGTTTTTGATATACCAATGTTCGAAGAAGGTATCTCAGCTATTGAAGAAGCAAATATTTCGTTAGGACTTGCTCTGAATGAAGATGAGATTCTTTATTTGTATGAAAATTATTTGGAAACGAATTCCAATCCAACAGATGCCGAATTAATGATGTTTGCTCAAGCTAACTCTGAACATTGCAGGCATAAGATTTTTAATGCAAGTTGGAAAGTTAACAATTTGGAACAACCATTAAGTCTTTTTGACATGATTCGCAATACCCACGCCTTAAATCCTGAGGGGGTATTATCTGCTTATGAAGATAATGCTGCTATTTTATCTGGATATGTTTCTGAGAGGTTTTATCCGACCAGCAATAATATTTACCAGCCAAAAGAAGAAGCAGTTAATATTGTTATAAAAGTAGAAACACACAACCACCCAACTGCTATTTCACCTTTCTCTGGAGCCGCGACAGGCTCTGGTGGTGAAATAAGAGATGAGGGGGCGACAGGTGTGGGAGCTAAACCTAAAGCAGGTTTATCAGGATTTTCCGTTTCAAATCTGAGGATTCCTAACTTACGTGAATCTTGGGAGATAGAAGAGAGAACACCCAGTAGAATAGCAAATCCTCTGCAGATTATGTTGGAGGCTCCCATAGGATCGGCAGCTTTTAATAATGAATTTGGCAGACCTAATATATTGGGTTATTTCCGTTCATTTGAAATGGAAGGAGACTTTGGGAGCGGAGTTAATAGATTTGGATACCATAAACCCATTATGTTGGCAGGCGGTTTAGGGAGCATTAAACCAGATCACGTAAATAAGTCTGAAGTGCCTATAGGCTCTAAACTTGTTGTTCTAGGAGGACCGGCTATGTTGATAGGATTGGGGGGTGGATCCGCCTCTTCTTTATCTTCGGGTTCAGGTGATTTAGATTTAGATTACGCATCCGTTCAAAGAGAAAATCCTGAAATGGAAAGAAGATGTCAAGAGGTATTGGATCGATGTTGGCAAGAAGGATCCTCTAATCCTATTTTATTTATTCATGATGTTGGTGCAGGCGGTTTATCTAATGCCGTTCCTGAATTGGTAAAAGATAGTGGCCACGGAGGTTTAATTAATTTAAGGGAGATTCCTAATGCCGAGAGGGGCATGTCTCCAATGGAAATATGGTGCAATGAATCTCAAGAACGATATGTAATTGCCATTGATGCGGCAACAGTGGATAAGTTTGAAAAGTTTTGTTTGCGTGAGAGGTGTCCTTTTGCAGTCATAGGCGAGATAACTGAGGGATCTTTACTGGAAGTGTACGACTCAGAATTTGACAATTACCCAATAAACTTATCGTTAGATATTTTATTTGGTAAACCACCCAAAAGTTCAAGATCTTATATTCCAAGACTCAAAGATCTGGGCAGTGTTGACTTGTCTGGTTATGAAATTCAAGATTTATTTCCCAAAGTACTGAGGCATCCGACCGTAGCAAGTAAAAACTTTCTCATCACCATAGGCGATCGAACTGTTACAGGTTTGATTGCAAGAGACCAATTAGTTGGCCCTTGGCAAGTCCCTGTGGCTGACCATTCAATATCGTCTTCAGGGTTCAGGGGCACATCCGGAGAAGCCATGTCAATCGGAGAAAGGACACCAAATGCATTATTGAATGCTGCAGCTACTGCTAGACTCTCGGTTGCAGAATCTGTAACTAATATCCTATCTTCAGGGGTAAATAAAATAGCTGATATAAAACTTTCAGCAAATTGGATGGGTGCCCCTGACCGGTTAGATGGGAATCAAGATCTTTACGAAGCCGTTGAGGCAATTGGTATGGGTCTCTGCCCAGAATGGAGAATTACTATTCCAGTAGGTAAAGATTCTTTGTCCATGGCTACTGATTGGGAAGAAGGAGGAAGTCTTGAGTCAGTGATTTCTCCCTTGTCTTTAATCATTTCAGCTTTTGCACCCATTGAGGATATAAGCTTAGCTGTGACACCGCAGATAATAGTAAAAGAAGAAACAGAACTTTTATTTATTGATTTAGCTAAAGGCTCTAAAAGATTGGGCGGAAGCATTGTTGCACAGATTAATAATATCTTAGCTGGGAATACTCCTGATGTTGAATGCGTTAAGGAAATGCCTCTTTTTGTTGAGTGCATTCATCAATTGTTGCAAGAAAAGAAAATACTCTCATATCACGATAGATCAGATGGAGGTTTGTTAACCACAATATCGGAAATGGCTTTTGCCGGAAGGGTGGGAGTGGACGTCACGTTGGACAAAATTTTATCGGATGAAGACGACACTATTGATACGCTTCTAAACGAAGAGTTAGGTGTAGTGATTCAGATCGACACTAAAGAAAGAGATTCGGTAATGCGTTGTTTTCAAAAGTCCGGTTTGAGTAGCTTTATTTATAGTATTGGAACTTTAAATGATCAAAAAAAGATTAACTTATTAAAAGACAAAAGAGTAATTACATCTTGGAGTTTAAAAGAGCTTTTAGAGCAATGGAGTAGAGTTAGCTTTGAAATGCAATCGCTTAGAGACAACCCCGCAACTGCAAAAGAGGAATTTTTATCTGACATTGATGTAGATAGGCAAGGACTTTCACCAAAGCTAACTTTCTCTATTCCCAAGGTGCTCAGTGTAAATAAGTCTAAACCTCTATTGGCTGTATTAAGAGAGCAGGGTGTTAATGGCCAGGTAGAAATGGCTGCCGCATTTGACAGGGCAGGTTTTAGTTGTGTTGACGTTCATATGACGGATTTAATAAATAAAAAATATCAATTGAATGACTTTAGTGGGATGGTTGCTTGCGGAGGTTTCTCTTACGGGGATGTCCTTGGAGCAGGAGGAGGTTGGGCCACTAACATTTTACATAATGAAGCGCTTAAGAATCAATTTAGTGATTTTTTCTTAAACGAAAGTAATTTTACCTTGGGAGTGTGTAATGGTTGCCAAACTTTAGCTCTTTTATCAAGCTTAATACCGGGCTCCGATGGATGGCCTAAATTTATTAGGAATACCTCTGAAAAGTTTGAATCCAGGCTTGTGCAGACCGTTATAAAAGAATCACCCTCAATCTTTTTTAAAGACATGGCTGGTTCAGTCTTACCAATACCAGTGGCACATGGAGAGGGTAGACTCTCATCTTCATCAGAAGAGGTTATTGATTTAACAAAAGCTAAACTGAGTGCTTTAGCTTATGCAGATAACGCCGGTTATGCTACTGAAGCGTATCCTCAAAACCCCAATGGCTCTCTTGCAGGTATTGCTGGAATTACGAATGTGTCTGGTCGAGTTACGCTAATGATGCCGCATCCTGAGAGAGCATTTTTAAGCTATCAGCACTCCTGGTGCCCAGAAGACTGGGAGGAATACGGGCCATGGATGAAATTTTTTCTCAATGCCAGAGAGTTTGTAGATTAACTATCTGGGTTCCTGGGCCTTTCTATAGTTTGAGTTCTTAGAGGAAAGTCATTATCTTTTACGTCTTGAAAATACGATTTTAAAATTGTTGGGACAAAAGGAAATGCAAGCTCTTCCCAAGGAATGTCTGCTTCTTCGAAAAGCTTAACATCCAAACTCTCCGTTGTTTTTTTAAAATCATCGTTAACTACTTTAGCAAGATGCAACATATAGACTTGATGAATCTGAGGAATATTAAAGATCGCGTATAGCTTGCCCATTTCTACTTTTGTTGCGGTCTCCTCCTCTGTTTCTCTGAAAGCTCCTTGCTCTATGGTTTCTCCATTTTCTAAAAATCCTGCAGGCAGGGTCCAAAGTCCTCGCCTTGGATGTATTGCTCTTTTACAAAGTAAAACTTTGTCTTCTTTTATTGGTACAGTTCCAACAATAACTTTAGGGTTAAGATAATGAATAGATTCACAGCTTGTACAACAGTGCCTCAATCTATTATCATCCTCAGGTATTCTTTTTTCTACGGTTTCGCCGCAGTTACTGCAATATTTCATTTAATTTGGATTATTTCGGTTTAGTGCGCGGGGAGTATAAACTATTCAGCTAAATCCTATTTAATTTATTAATGTTAACGAAAATTGCAAGAAGGTTGGTTGAGCACAATAGCTCTCCTCCCGTTGAAGAGCTTAAGAAAGCAGCCGTATTATTGGCATTATCAGATTCTGATGACCCTGAACTTTTGTATACCTTAAGGTCAAGTAAAATGTCTTCTCACGGAGGAGAAGTCGCTTTTCCAGGAGGGATGTATGAGCTTGAAGATGAGTCTTTGGAGCAAACAGCTTTAAGAGAATCTTACGAAGAAACTGGCTTAAATAGTCAAGACGTAAGGATTCTTGGAACACTTGATACCACGGTTTCAAGGTTCAATGTTAGCGTCACCCCTTATGTTGGAGTTGTTCCTGTTGATACGGATTTAAATTCTGATTCCGATGAGATAGATGCTTGTTTTAAAGTTCCACTGTCATTTTTTTTAGAAGATAAACGTCACAGAAATGATTTTATAGAAAGAGGTGATGAATCATTTTTTATGCCAGCTTATAAATATGATTCTTTTATAATATGGGGTTTGACAGCTATGATTACCGTGAACTTTTTAAATTTAACCCTGGATGCGGGTATAGATCTTCAAGGTAAGGGAAGAGGATAGGAGAAATTTATGATATTTGATTTAGGCGACCATTCTTTAGAAGCTGAAGGCCAAGATTTTTACGTTGCTGAAAACGCAACTGTTTTAGGAAAGGTCAAGCTTTGTAAAGATGCAAGCGTGTGGTTTGGAGCAGTCTTAAGAGGAGACACAGAGTTAATTACAATTGGTGAAAGAAGCAATGTTCAAGATTGTGCAGTTTTACACACAGATTATGGATTTCCTTTGGATATAGGAAAGGACGTAACCATCGGTCATCATGTCATGCTTCATGGTTGCACTATAGGCGATGGAAGTTTGATCGGGATAAATGCCGTTGTTTTGAATGGTGCAAGAATTGGTAATGGTTGCTTGATAGGGGCAAACTCTTTAATAACGGAAGGCATGGAAGTACCTGATGGTTCAGTGGTCATGGGATCGCCAGGAAAAATAAGATCAACCTTAGATGAAGAGCAACGTAAAGCACTTGTTATGTCCGCTCATCATTATGTTGAGAATTATAAAAGGTTCAAAAAAGAACTAAAAAAAGTAAGAGATTAAGTATGAAAACAGAAGAAATACACTACAAGGTCGGTGATAAGAATATGGTAGGGTTTGTTGCCTATCCTGACAGCAACAACTCCCCTTTGGTTTTAATTGCCCATGCCTGGGCTGGAAAAGATACTTTTGTGCATGATCGAGCTAAAGACTTGGCTATGCTTGGTTATACGGCCATGGCAGTCGATATGTACGGAGAAGGTAAAGTAGGGGCTGATATTTCGGAAAACGAAGCTTTAATGACGCCTCTTATATCGAATAGAGATAATCTGAAGCAAAGAATTCAAAGTGCCCTTGAAATAGGAAGAAGCCTGGAAGGAGTAGACCCCTCAAAAGTTGCTGCCATTGGCTATTGTTTTGGAGGCTTGGTTGTATTGGATTTAGCCAGAGCTGGTGCGGACGTTAAAGGCGTTGTTAGCTTCCATGGACTCCTGACGCCTTCTTCTATTGCTGACGATGGAATAAAAAGTAAAATTTTAGTATTGCACGGAGAAAGAGACCCAATGGTCCCTTTAGAGATGGTAGATAATTTTCAGAAAGAAATGACAGCTGTAAATGCTGATTGGCAATTGCATAGCTACGGAGGAACCTACCATTCTTTTACGAATCTTGAAGCTAACGACCCTTCATTAGGAACTCAATACAATCAAGATGCTGATAAGAGATCATGGAGAGCTATGTTAAATTTCTTCGATGAAATTTTTTCTTAAGGAATATGTCAGAAGTATTTACCACTAATAAAATTCGTTCGATATTCTTGGATTATTTCCAAGAACAAGGTCATCAATTAGTTGATAGTTCTTCTCTAGTGCCTATAAATGATCCTTCCTTGCTGTTCACTAATGCCGGTATGGTGCCTTTCAAGAACTTGTTGTTAGGAGTGGAAAAGAGAGAGTACACAAGAGCCGTTAGCTCTCAAAGATGTTTACGAGTGGGTGGTAAGCATAATGATTTAGATAATGTAGGCTATACGGCCAGACACCACAGTTTTTTTGAGATGCTGGGTAACTTTAGTTTTGGAGATTATTTTAAAGAAGAGGCTATAGAGTTTGCCTGGGACCTTTTAACAAACAGATACAATATTCCAGAAGAAAAACTCTGGATAACCGTTCATAAGGACGATGATGAATCAGAATTGATATGGAAAGAAAAGATTGGAATTGATCCTGCAAGAATATCTAGATTGGACGATGATGAAAACTTTTGGACTATGGGTGACACAGGCCCTTGCGGCCCTTGTAGTGAAATTTATTATGATCATGGTGAGCACATAGAAGGTGATCCTCCTACGTTAGGGTCTGATCCTGGAGATAGATTTATAGAAGTATGGAATCTGGTCTTTACTCAATTTGATAGATCTAAAGATGGCAAACTCAATCCATTGCCCAACCCTTGTGTTGACACCGGAATGGGCCTCGAAAGGATTGCAGCTGTTCTTCAGAATGAGCAAAATAATTTTAATACCGATCTGTTCAAAACCTTAATTAATGAAGTCGGACGTTTAACTAATAGGGATGATTTAGAAAATCCTTCTTTGAGAGTCATAGCAGATCATTTGCGAGCCAGTTCATTCTTAATTGCAGACGGAATAGTCCCAAGTAATGAAGGTCGCGGTTATGTTTTAAGAAGAATAATCCGCAGAGCTCTAAGGCACGCAAACAAACTAGGAACAAAGGATCCTCTTCTTTCTTTGATGGTCCCTGTTTTGATAGAGGAGATGGGAGATGCCCATCCTCTAATAAAAAAAGAAAGCGATAGAATTGTGGCTAACCTTCAGCAAGAAGAGGAACAATTTGCTGCTACATTAACCCAAGGCATGGTTTTACTAGAAGCGGAAGCAAAAAAAATAAAAGGCAATACCATTCCCGGCCATTTAGCTTTTAAGCTTTATGATACTTTTGGATTTCCAGTTGACATGACAGCTGATTTCGCTAGAGAAAATAATCTAGAAGTAAACATGAATGAGTACCAAGATTTAATGCTTGAGCAAAGACAAAGAGCAAGAGCGTCCAGTAATTTTACTGCAGTTCTGCCTGAGTCCGTCTCCATTGAAGGTAAGACAAGGTTCTTGGGTTATAAAGACAATACCTGTAAATCAAATGTTCTAGAAATGATAGATTCTTCTAAGGGCAATCAAAGTAATTCTCTTTCCAAAGATGAAAAAGGCATCATTTTTCTGGACCAAACTACTTTTTATGCCGAATCAGGAGGTCAAGTTGGAGACAGAGGAAAAATTACAGGAAAGGACTTTATTTTCTTAGTATCTGATACTCAAAAAGTAGGAGATCATTATGGCCATTTGGGTATAGTTGAGGAAGGGGTAATCACTAAATCAAGTTTTGCTAATGCTGAAATAGATGAAGATTTCAGACAAAGAACCATGCTTAATCATTCAGCAACGCACCTTTTGCAGGCTTCCTTAAGAAGAGTTTTAGGAGAACACATTGAACAAAAAGGCTCTTTGGTTGATTCAAATAAATTACGTTTTGACTTTACTCATCCTAAAAGTATTTCTAAAGAAGAAATTTTAGAAGTGGAAAATCTTATCAATAATGAAATTCTTAAAAACACGAGATCAACCACAGAGCTGATGACAATTGAAGAGGCAGAAAAAAAAGGAGCCATTGCTTTTTTTGGTGAGAAATACAGTGAAGAAGTGAGAGTTCTGAATATTGGAGAAGGGTTTTCAGTGGAACTTTGTGGCGGCACACACGTAAAGCAAACTGGTGATATCGGTTATATGAAAATTACCAGCGAGTCAGGTATCTCTGCAGGTGTGAGACGAATTGAAGCAGTAACCGGACAAGGGGCCAGAGAGTTATTAAGAGAATTGCAACAAAAGATTCTAAGGATATCTGAAGAACTACACTCCTCAGAAATATCAGAATCCAGTGGGCTAGAAAATTCATCAGATTTACAATCTTTAAGGAATTTTCAACTAATTATTGAAGAAATCTCTAAAGAATTAAATACTCCAGCAGATCAAGTAGTAGAAAAGATTGTTCAGCTAAAGCAAGAGCATGAATCATTAACCAATGAATTAGAAGAGCTTACCGATGAAACAATTAACCATATCGAGTTGAATAAATCAGATTCTTCAAATAATTTTTTGGTAGATCTAATAATAAATTTTAAGAAAGAAACTAAGGCGCTAAGTCAACGACTGGCCCAACTAAAGAGTAAAAGTGTTGGATTGGCTGTTTCTGATATAAACGAAGAAATAATTGAAGTTGGTGGCTTTAGTCTTATTGCCAAAAGACTAGATGATCTTGATACGTCAGGTTTAAGAGAGGCTGCGGATAAACTAAGGAATCAGATTCCTAATTCAGTGGTTGTTTTGATCTCTGTAATAGAAGATAAGATTCCTGTGGTAGTGGCCACAGTCCAGTCCGAACAATCCATAGATGCTCGAGATGTAATGAAACATTTAGTAAATCAACTTGGCGGAAGTGGCGGGGGAAGACCTGACTTTGCTCAAGGAGGAGTAGAGAACTTAGAAGATATTGATATTGCACTATCTTCTCTATCAGAATTACTTCTTTCTTTAGCTAAACAGTAAGTTAGAATACCCAGCTTTTTAAAAGCCAGTCCTCATGAATAAGTTGATTGTAAAAAAATTTGGCGGTACATCCGTCGCTAATGCTGAACGTATCGAAGCAGTAGCAGATCTCGTAGCTAAATCAGTTGAAGAGGGCAATGAGGTTGTTGTTGTGCTTTCTGCTATGGGCAAAAGCACCGATGAACTTATTAAGCTTTCTAAGGACATAAACCCCAACCCTGATCTAAGGGAATACGACGCTCTTGTATCAACCGGAGAGCAGATATCAGTAGCATTGTTGGCTATGGCTTTACAAAAAAGAAACATTAAAGGTAAATCCTTTACTGCTTACCAATTAGGAATCAGGACAAATTCAATGCATAGTCGTGCTCGTATACTGGATGTTCAGGTTGAAAAAATTAAAAATGAAATTTCGAATGGAGTTGTCCCCGTAATAACAGGATTCCAAGGAATGAACGATGAGGGTGATATTACTACGCTCGGCAGAGGAGGTTCTGATACCACTGGAGTGGCGCTTGCTGTAGCTTTAGAGGCTTCAGAGTGTCAGATATATACTGATGTAGATGGAGTTTTTACAACCGACCCTCGTTTGTATGACAAAGCTAGGCTGTTAAAAAAAGTTACTTTTGAAGAAATGTTAGAACTTTCCAGTATGGGAGCTAAAGTTCTGCAACTTCGTGCAGTAGAATACGCAAGTAAATATAAAATGCCCATTAGGGTTCTATCAAGTTTTAGTGCCGGAGAAGGCACTCTTATAGAGGAAGAGGACGAAAGTATGGAAAGACCAATAGTATCTGGAATTAGTAGTATTGATTCGGAAGCAAAATTAACTCTAAGAGGAGTGCCTGATATTCCTGGCGTAGCAGCAAAGATATTGGGTCCTATAAGTGAAGCCGGTATAGAAGTAGATGTGATTGTTCAGAATATTAGTGCTGAAAACACAACTGACTTTACCTTTACAGTAAATGAAGCTAATGCAGCTGCTGCTGAGGCTATATTATTAGAGATGTCCAATTCTTTCGGTGGCGGTTTGGTTGAAGTCGATAGTGATATAGCAAAGATAAGTATAGTGGGAAGAGGAATGAGAGCTCATGCCGGTATAGCAAGTAAGATGTTTGAGGCTTTGGCAAATAAAGAAATTAATATTCTATTAATTACTACATCTGAGATTAAGATATCCGTTGTGATCAAAAAAGATTCTATGAAAGATGCTATCGCTTGCCTCCATGAAGCATTTGATTTAGACAAAGAGCTTGATAATTAATCAATGGAATCACTTTTAGAGTTATTAGGATTAGAGCCAGGCTTGCTGAGGGGTTTTGTCTTCGGTGTAGTACACGTCGGTCTTTTGATAATTGGTTACTATTCTGGTTGGAGTATCAATAGGTTGCTCAAGACTGCTACGAGTGGACACGTGGCAGGAATTATAGGCGCTGTTGTTGCACACATTCTTGCTGACCTTATAGCTTCCCTCCTTGACCCCACTATGAGATCTGCCACTCTTGGAATCGTCTTAGGAGGGATGGTGCCTCTGCTCTTCATTCCCCTACTAGAAAAATACGTCACAAAAAGTGACAGTCATATCATGGTCGGAGATCATGAAGATATAGCTAAAGATCTAGATTCTCACGAAGTCCATAAATAGGAATTGCTTTTTAAATAAGAATCATTATCATTTACATCCGTGAATGAATTTATCATAACTTTCAGAGAAACCTTAGAAGCTGCCTTAATCGTAGGCATTATCTACACTGTCATATCAAAACAAGGACTAAAGAGAGAGGTAAACCAACTTTGGTATGCCGTCTTTGCTTCAGTGGTCGCTAGCATATGTATAGCTTTATTTCTAAATGGTATTAAAGAATCCATAGGAAATGAATCCATAGAAAAGTTAGTTGAAGCTATTCTTATGTATGTAACCGCAGGATTGTTATGGTATGTAATCTTCTGGCTTGCTAAACAAGTGAGCAACAAAAAGGTTTTAGAAGGTCAAGCTGAAACTGCCATGGAAACAGCTGGTTGGGGTGTTTTCTTTTTAGTATTTTTTGCGATCTTGAGAGAAGGTTTTGAAACAGTAATTTTCTTAATGGGCAGCTTTTCAGCAACAGGCACTTTTTCTTACGTTGGTTTCTTTACGGGCATGATACTTGCTGCTGCTCTTGGATACTTAGTGGTTGTTCAAGGCAGAAGAGTTGACTTAACTAAATTTTTCCAAGTCACCACTTTATTACTGGCTATATTTGCCTCAGGAATGATTGCATACGGAACGCATGAAGCTGAAGAGTTTTTGGTTAAAGGTGATCATTTGGATTGGGTAGGTCTTGAAGATAAGACTCTTGAAGATGGCACTGTCATTTTAGCTAAAAATCAAATAGGCAGAGTTTGGAATGTTCATAAGCCTTCTAAAGTTCTTGAAGAAGGGCAAAGTGAAATGTTTTACTCTTACAATCTTCACGGCAAAGAAAACTATTCCCACTTGTTACATGACAAGGGTAGGGTTGGTGTTTTCTTGAAAGGGTTTATGGGCTACAACAGCAACCCGAATTGGCCGGAATTTATACTTTGGATCATATCTTTGATCTTTGGAATAAGTCTTTGGCGAAAATTCTACTTTTCCTAAAAAATAATACTTGTAATTGAGAATCATTCTCATCTATAATGCGAATCGTTCTCATTCGTATAATGAGAATGATTATTACTTTGTTTTAAATTTTTAACTTAGGGACAAGAAAATGAATAGATTTGCTTTAGTTATTACAATTTCCATTATGACTTTTTTCTCTTTTGCAGAGGATGTAAGTATAGAAGTTGTAGAAATCATCGGCTCTCAAGAAGATGCCAAAGAGATAGCTGGTTCTGCTTCTGTTATTACAGAAGAAGAATTGGAAGTGTATGAATACACAGACATACACAAGATTTTATCAAACGTGCCAGGTGTTAACTTTAGACCGGAAGAGGGTTATGGCCTAAGACCTAACATTAGTATCAGAGGAACATATGCTGATCGTTCAGGCAAGGTTACTTTAATGGAAGATGGCGTATTAATTGCACCAGCTCCATATGCTTCTTCCTCAGCTTATTACTTTCCTACCGCCGGTAGAATAGCAGGTGTAGAAGTATTGAAAGGACCTGCGGCTATTACACAAGGACCTTACACGGTTGGGGGTGCAATCAACTTATTAAGTACTCCAATAGCAGACGAATCTGGTGGACTTATCAACCAAGAACTAGGACAAGATGGTACTTCTAGGACTCATTTACATTACAGTGCAGTTGATACTCAAGCTGCTTTTCTAGTAGAGTCTCATACATGGGATACAGATGGTTTTGATTCAATAAAAGGTTCGGATGCAGACACAGGGTTTGATAAGGACGATATTGTAGTAAAACTAAGATTAAACTCAGACCCTAGTTTGGATGGTGTTTATCATGAATTAAACATTAAATACCAAGACTCAGATGAAAGCTCTGATCAAACTTACGTTGGATTAGCAGATGCTGATTTTAGAAAAGATGCACATTCTAGATACGGCTTAAGTGCTTATGACAATATGGACAACAGTCATGAAACTACTTCTTTTAATTATGTAGCAGATTTTGGGAACTTAGAACTTAGCGCAACTATGTATGACAATGACTTTGCTAGAAATTGGTTTAAAGTTGATAAGATCGACAACAACAAAGTCTACGGTCATGGAAATGGTATCAATAATATAATTGCTGCTGCTAACGCAGGTGAAGCTACTGCTTCTGCAATTTTAAACGGTACTAATGCTGAAGCAGTTGAGATTAAGCTTAAGAATAATAACAGAGCTTACACTTCCGAAGGAACAGACCTAAAATTACAATACACAACTGATAATCAGAGTCTAACTATAGGTTATAGAGACACCGAAGATTCAGAAGATAGGTTCCAAGTCTATGCATATGCAGACTGGTTGAATGGTCAATTGGGTGCTATGACTGTGGGCTCAGATCCGGGTTACAGTTCAAACAATCGCGTAACTAAAGCCCAAGCTACTGCTTTTTACATTAACGAAGAAATCAACTTCGGAGCCCTTACGGTCAATCTAGGTTATCGCTCAGAAGATTGGGAAATTTCACAGGATAGATACGTTGATGCAGCTAGATCAGCTATTGCAACTGACAAAGGTTATCCAAAGCAACTTTCTGATTCTGATAACTCATTGATGGGTTTCGGTGCAACTTATGAAGTAAATGATACCACTCAGTTATTCTTTGGTTTTCATGAAGGTTTCACACCTACTGGTGGAGGAGCTGACCCTGAACAAGCAGATAACTTAGAAATGGGTGTCAGGTATTCAGACGATAACAGTTACTTTGAAGCAGTATATTTTGATACTGATTATCAAAATATGTTTGGAGAATGCACAGCATCAGGTGGAGCTACTGGATCTTGTGAGATTGGAGACTCTTTCAATGCCGGTGAGGCTTCCATCTCTGGATTTGAACTAGTTGCTCAAACAGAAATGGCATCTGATTCTGGAACAAAATACCCTCTCAGTATGGTTTACACTTCCACAGATGCGTCCTTTGATAATACTTTTGATAGTGATTTCTGGGGTTCAGTAACATCTGGAATGGATATTCCCGACCTTCCTGATAGTCAATTAGCCTTGCAAGCTGGTTTTGAAACTCAATCTGGATTGAGAGGAAGTGCAACTTATTATGCATATGGAAGCACTTGTTCCGTTGCCAGTTGTGCAGCAGGAACTTCTATAGATTCTTACAACGTTATCGATGCCTCATTAACTAAGATGTTTAATGATCAATTAGATGTTTACATGGTTGTTGAAAATATAACTGATGAAACTGATGTTGTTGCAAGAGCGCCAAAGAATGGAGCTAGAGCGCAAAAGCCTCGTTCTTTTACAGTCGGAGTTCGTTACAGACTTTAAATATAGTAACGATTTAACTTAATTCCCTCCCCAGGAATAGTTAAAAACACAGGAAAGCCGTTGGTACCCTACCAGCGGCTTTTTTTATGCTATAAGTTCATTAAGATAAGTTATCCAAGAATCATCTGAATTTAGGCATGGTATATAGGTAAAAGTTTCGCCGCCTGCTTTCATGAAAGTTTCCTTTCCTCTGATTTCCATTTCTTCCAAAGTTTCTAAGTTATCTGCCACGAAAGAAGGGCAAACAACTGCAATCTTCTTTTTCCCTTTGCCTGGCAATTCTTCTAGAGAAATATCAGAGAAGGGTTTGAGCCAACCCGGGCCAATTCGAGATTGAAAAGAGACTCCCCATCGGTGTTTATCTAATTTTAATTTCTCTGCACATAACCTCGATGTCTCAAGAACCTGAGCTTTGTAGCAAAAAGGCTTAGCAGATGAATCTAAACTGCAACAGTTAGATTCTTTAAGGCAATGAGATTTAGTGGGGTCAGTTTTTTTAATGTGTCTCTCAGGAATGCCATGATAACTAAACAGCAAGTAATCAAATTCATCTGTGAAATACTGATCAATCTTTTTAGAAAGAGAATTAATGTATCCGTCCCCATCATGAAATGAACTTATGAAACTTACTTCAATCTGCGGATATTCCTTAGAAGCTATTTCTTTGACTTCATTTATGGTTGTTAAAGACGTAGCCATTGCATAATGAGGGTATAAAGGCAGAACCTTGATGCTGTCGCACCCTTTGCTCATTAATTCTTTTAAGGCTTCAGAAATAGAGGGCTCCTGATATCGCATGGCATATGCAACCGGTTTCTGAGACTTTTCAGCAAGAGCATTTGCTATAGATTGAGTGTTTTGAATAAGAGGCGAACCTTCTTTTGTCCAAATAGTGCGATAAGCTTCGAGAGTGTTCTTTGATCTCGTGGGAACAATTATAAAATTTACCAAGAATTTTTGTATTGGTTTTGGAAGATCAATAACTAAATCGTCCGACAGGAACTCTTTGAGATAAGATTTTACTGAATTCAACTCCAATTTTTTAGGTGAACCTAGATTAATTAAGAGTATTCCTTGCATATTATTTAGGGTAGAAAATTAAAATCAGCAGTATATATTAAACAAGGAAATGATTAACCAATTAGCTAAAAGTTTTGTTGATCTATGGGGGTCATTTGTTAGGATGTGAAACCATTAAAACAGGATTTTTATGCACAAAAATTTTATTAAAATCTCTTTCTTTTTTATCTTAATATTAACCGTAAATGGTTGTTCGGGTGTCAGTTCAAAACAAGAATTAATAGATAGAGCCGGAGCACCTTTGCTCTCTGGTTTAGGTAATCACACTCATGAAATAACTTCTAGTGAAGACGGCGTGCAAGAATATTTTGATCAAGGTTTAATTCTGGCTTTTGCATTTAATCATGCCGAGTCTGTGAGAAGTTTTAAAGCTGCTCAAACTTTAGATCCCGGCTGTGCTATGTGCTTTTGGGGAGAAGCATTGGCTCTCGGTCCCAACATAAACGTTACCAGTAATGGTAAAGCAGTTATGTCTGATTCTCAAAGGGTTAGCGCTTTTGCTGCGCTTAGTAAGGCCAGAGAGCTGATGATGAATTCAAGTGCTGAAGAACAGGCCTACATTATGGCTCTTTCTTCGAGATACGACGGGAATGTAAACTCTGACAGGAATGCATTGGACATGGCTTACGCTGTTGCTATGGAAAAAGTTGTCGCGGCTTATCCCGACGATATGGATGCTGCTTCATTGTATTCCGAGGCCTTAATGAATACCATGCCGTGGAATTATTGGCTAGACGACGGCAAGCCCAGATTGGATACTGTAAAAGTAATTTCTAAATTGGAAGAAGTGCTCGAAAAGGAGCCCGATCATCCTCTTGCCATTCACTTGTATATTCATGCTGTAGAAGCTTCTAGTTCTCCTGAAAGAGCTGAATCAGCTGCCGATAGGTTGGGTTCTCTTGTGCCTGGTGCTGGCCACTTGGTACATATGCCTGCGCATATATTTTGGCGTGTTGGTCGCTATCATGACGCTTCTGAGGCTAATATTAATGCAGCTAAGGTAGACGAAGAGTACATTGCCCAATGCAACGCTCAAGGATTCTACCCAGCAGCTTATTACCCTCACAATATTCATTTTTTATGGGCTGCTTCTACAATGGAAGGCAGAAGTGAACTCTCTATAGAGTCTGCTTTAAAAGTGTCTAAATACGTAAGCCTAGAACAAATTAAAATGTTTCCAACAATTGAATATTTTCATACCATTCCTCTTTTATCTTACGTGCGATTTGGAAAGTGGGACGAAATTTTAAACTTTCCCAAACCGGCCTCCAGAATTTAAATATTCACAAGGAATTTATCACTACGCAAGAGGCATTGCATACGCTGCTAATGGAGAATTAGAAGAAGCGCGACAAGAACAGGTACAGATTATTCCTTTAAAAGATAGCAAGGAAGTGCAAGTTATTATTAAAGGAGGACAGCCCTCAGGTTTACTTCTTGATATAGCCAACGAACTCCTTTTAGGTCAAATAGAATTTTCTAAGAATAACTTTTCTTTGGCTTCAAAGTATTTTGTATCAGCAGTCGACCTACAAGACACTTTGCCATACACAGAGCCGCCTTTTTGGTATTACCCTTCGAGGCAATCCTTAGGAAATTCACTCATGAAAGAGGGGAAAGCATCAGCAGCTGAAAATGTTTATAAAAGAGATCTAAAAGACTACCCTAGAAATGGCTGGTCATTATACGGTTTAACTTTAGCGCTTAAAGAGCAAGGCAAAGTAAAGGAAGCGGAAGAGGTCCACAAGAAATTTAAACACATCTGGCAGCTTTCTGACATCGAGCTAAAGGCATCAACAATCTAAAATTATGGAAACTTTAGTAGCTCTCCACTCAAGAAATTCAGTAACCAGTCTTTCTGAACCCGTGCCAACTCAAGAAGAGATGAAGAAGGTCTTTCAGGCTGCTTTGCGCGCCCCTGATCATGCCTGGTTGAGACCCTGGAAGTTTATTCAAGTAACGGGAGAGGGAAGAAAAAAACTTGGAGAAGCATTTCTTCGAACAGCAACTGCAGTCACCGAAGATTTATCAGAAGCCCTTGTTGAAAAAGCAAAAAATGCTCCTTTAAGAGCCCCCATGGTATTGGTCTTAATAGCAGACATTAAAGAACACCCTAAAGTGCCAGAGATAGAACAGATAATTTCAACGGGTGCAGCGGCACAAAACATGCTGCTAGCATTGCATGACCTAGGTTATGCGGCTGTCTGGAGAACAGGCAAGATGGCATTTAACTCCGAAATAACAAAGCACATGGAATTGCCTGAATCCAATAGGGTTATAGGTTATTTATATGTAGGGACACCCAACGGAAGAGTCAAAGAAATACCTAAACTTGACATGAATGAATTTGTTTCATTTTGGGATTAAAGGTTGCTTGACGTAGCTGTTAGTGAGGTATTAGTCTAGTTCCATATAAACAACTTGGGAAGGTATTATGTATAGAAATTATAAAAGTTTAGTTATTGCTTCAGTTTTACTGATGCCTTATTCAATATTCTCAGCAGAAGGAAATGAAGAAGAGGCCTCTTCTTCAATTTTTGATGAGGTGGTGGTAACTGCTCGTAAAAGAGAAGAGGCTGCTCAATCAGTCCCCATACCTATTACTGCTTTGGGAGCTGCTCAATTGGATGCTAGAAACATCACAGAAATTAAAGACATTGAGAAACTAACGCCTAACATGCAATTTGATGCTCAAGGAATCAATGCGACGGTAACCAATGTATTTTTAAGAGGCATAGGACAGACTAACTGGTCTGCTACCCAAGACCCCAAGATTGGTATTTATGTTGACGGAGTATATCTAAGTAGAGCTCAAGGAGGTCTTGTAGACCTAATGGACATAGAAAGAGTAGAAGTCTTACGTGGTCCTCAAGGAACACTTTTTGGAAGGAACACCACAGCTGGATTAGTTCATATCATAACCAAAGCGCCTTCTGATGAAATTGAAGGTATGCTAAATTTAGGTATAGGAACAGCAAATCACCAAGTTATTAGAGGAACGCTTAACGTTCCTTTAACTGATAGGCTCTCTGCTAGATTTGCAATTATGACTAAAGAGACCGATGGTTTCATTACAAACATGGCTACTGGCAATAAACAAGGAAATGAAGATTCCAGATCTTAAGAGCTTCTCTTAAACTTTACACAGGCGATAATTATGATGCTAGATTTACTTATGATCATTTTGAAGCTAATGAATTGGCAATGCTGGGAAGTTGTCGTTTTAATTTAAATAAAAACGGAGCATTGGTTGGAGGATTTCCTGCTTTGGCAAATTTCTTTGGGACTTATGACTCAATGGTAGCTAATTGTGAAGCTACTTCTCAAGATTATGCGCTAGACAATAACCCCAACCAACAAGCAACCACAGACACGGATTCTTTCACTTTAACGCAGAATTTTGCTCTATCTTTTGCTGATGTAACTATTATTTCTAATCACAGAGAAATTGATAATTACAATGGTACTTGGGGTTGGAACATGGGTAACGGTCCTCATCTTAGTAGGGCAGGTAACTCTAATTTATTAGACGTTATTAATAACCCCAGTAATCATGAGATTGATTCTCATGAAATTAGATTTTCTGGAGACACGGGCAATTTGTCTTGGACTTTAGGAGCTTATATCTTTGAAGAAGACAGTGTAGACAGTATAGATGTGCCTATTTTTCGAGGCGTTTCTACTCCAACACCAGCAGAATGGCCTCTCTTTTACCTTGTACTTCCAGGGTTGAATGTGGCACAGACTGTTTTGGGAACACAAGCTTTTGGCAGTAGGACACAAAGCAGTATCGTGACAAATTCAAACGACGCAATATACGCAGAAGGTACGTACGCTATTGATGATCAAACTGATCTAACGGTTGGTGTTAGACGATCGAACGATGATCGAGAATTTACAAGAGTACAAACTCTTTATGGCGGAGGTTTTGATCCTGGAAATAACTGCCCGGGAATGGTATTTGATGCTAACGGTGCTACTAGCGATCGTTGTTACTCAAGAAGTTGATTTTAGTGAGACTACCTCAAGAGTTATTCTTTCTCATGCTTATGATGCAGATATGATGGTATTTGCCAGTTACAGTAAAGGTTATTCCTCTGGAGGTTTCAACCAAGATATTCGAATGAGACCTTTTGAACCAGAAATATCCGATAACTTTGAGGTTGGCATGAAAAGCACCTTAAGAGATGGAACTTTGCGCTTGAACCTAACGGGTTTCCATAACAGCTATGAAAATCAACAGGTAACGGTGGGCAGGATAGTCAATGGGCAGCCAACTGCTGATCTAATCAATGCTCAAGAAGCTACCTTAGTAGGTATTAGAGCTTGAAATGCTAGCTCAACTTACTGACAGTTTGGCCATGACACTTACGTGGGGTCATCTTGACGGGCAATACGATGTCTTTACAGTTAATGACAATGTTATTGATCCAGTAACTTTAGCTGAATCAATTTTAGTTAGAGACCTTAGTGGTACGGGTTTTGGTGCAGGAGATGATGGAGTAAGTGATACTTTTGACGTTAGCTTAATTCATACTGCTTCTTTGTCTTCAGGGGCTGATATAGTAAGTCAGATAGGACTTTCAAGATACGACAGTTCTTACAATACTCTGTTAAACGTTCCAAGTTCGCTAGCTCCAGCTTATAATTTAGTAGATGGAAGAATTACTTGGAACTTTGCTGATGGTGCAACATCCTTAACTTTATGGGGTACTAATCTACTTGATAAAGATTACATAGTCGGCATGCTTCACCAAGGTGGAGATTTAGAAGTCGGTGGAGTAGATTTCTCACTGGGTATGATTGCTGATTACTGGGGTCAACCCAGAAGACTAGGACTTGAATGGCGTAAAAACTTTTAATTCCTAAAAATAAATAAGCCGAAGCTTAGGGCTTCGGCTTTTTTTTATCCCAAGTTATTTATCATTCCAGTGTAAGCACGATCCACTAGCATTGTTGCATCGCCAAACCCTTCTTCCCATTCCTCTGCTGGATGGCTATTAAGAACTTCTTCTAAATTCTTTCCTTGATCAATCAAGCTTTGTATTCTGTCTCTAACAACAACCAGCATGTCTATGTAGTTTTGCATGTCTTGAGTTGTGGAAATGGGCCCATGTCCAGGAACCACAATGGTCTCATCGTTCACCACTGAAAGGATTGATCGGCAGAAGTTGATAATTCCATCTATATTTCCACCATTTCCAGCATCTATAAATGGAAAACCTGACATATTGAAAACATCCCCCATGTGTAAGATATTGGATTGCTTTAGGTATACCGCTGTGTCACCAGTTGTGTGAGCGGACCCAAAGTTATATAAGCCTATTTCTTCTCCGTTCAAATTTACAGTCATGGTGTCTTGATAGGTAAGTTGCGGAAGGGCATGTGGAGGGTAGGGTTGTTGCGGATAAACCACGCTTACAAGATTAATAGGCTGAGGGTTTATCATCATGTAACGTGAGTTTTCGTGAGCTATAATTTTTGATCCTGTTTTTCCAAAAGCTAAATTTCCTTCGGCATGATCAAAATGCCAGTGACTGTTAACTATATAATCTATTTTCTTTCCACCAACTTTTCTAATAGCCCTCATGATTTTATTCTTTAATTGAGGAAATTGATCATCAACTATTAGTACGCCATCCTTTCCGGAATTAACCAATATATTTCCTCCCAGGCCAAATAAGACATGATTGTTTTCATTAATTTTTTCTATTGTTATCTCAGCCTTCTCAAAGTCCCATCCAAAAGCATCCAAGACCGCTTGTTGACCCTCTTGATAAGATTCTTTCTCCTTCTGAATGATGACCACTAAAAGCATTAATAGAGAAACTAAGAGACGCAATTAACAGAACGATTCCATAAACATTTTTTTTCATAATAATTCCTGAAGTAATTTCATTAATACATTTTTAAATCTCTGTGGTCTCAAAGTCAAATTAATTACATCCTATTAATTAGATCTCGTACAAAAAAAAGAGCTCCAAAGAGCTCTTTTTCACTACAACCAAATTTACATATCTGTAGTACGAAACATCATGCTGTCGTAGAGTGCCATTTCTGGATTGCAATCTGCTTGCGGTCCTTGAACGGCTGGTGCTGTAGAAGCAAACAATGCACTCCCAGCTTCTCTGCTCTCTTCAGAGTCCCATACATGATGAAAGGCATAGTCATAGGCTCCTGCAGTTGAACCTGGAATAGGAGTTTCAAAATCAGGCACGTGTATTGAATACCAATAAGAATCTCTACCAGCTGCATCAGATGCTGCGTCTAGCCACTGATTGTACTCTTGAGAAGAGGCTATTAATTGCTCTTCTTGAAAGTCTTCTGTGTAACTGCAGAAATTAAATCCTACAACTCCACCTGGAACTTCATCTACTACATTAGGTGCTCTTAAAAAGCTAACATCAAAACCGTAATTTTGAACTATGCCATTGGAAGAAGCTCCACATGAAATTATTGAGCTTGTTTTTTCAGTCCAATCAGCTGCTGGTCCGTCTACCCATTCTTGCCAGCCCACTAAGCTTGCCTCTTTAGAAGGCCAAACTAAAACCCAAAGTCCATCAAAAAGATCTGTTTCAACTCTTGGAGTTAAGCCAACTGAACGAGGAACAGAGTTAGGTCCTAAATCATCCAAAATATTATTCCAGTCTTTCAATAGTCCTTGGAAGGATTCTTCAGACATGTCAGGACCAAAATCACAAAAAAGGTATTCTGCATAGACACCGCCGACTGCCGAACCTTTTATTGTTTGTTTAGTTTCTTCGCCTGAGCATGACACCAAAATAAAGCTTAAGAAAATAGCTATTAAAGCTACAATTGTTTGTTTTTCATTTATCTCTCCTTATTATTAATATGAAATCCTTTTCCAATAAACGAAATTAACGTTTATTGAATCTATGAAATTTTATTCTGACACGTTTTTTAACTTGTATGTAAATTAATCAAATTATTTTAATACTTACAATAATCTAATAAAAAGAGCTTTAAAATTTTTAAATTTTTTGACTGTCCTTATACAACATAGAGCGTTAGAATTGCCGTCCTGATTATTGGGAGAGGTGGCTGAGTGGTTGAAAGCGCTCCCCTGCTAAGGGAGTATAGGGTTAACCCCTATCGAGGGTTCGAATCCCTCCCTCTCCGCCAGTAATCTACTTTTCTTTCTGAATTAAAACTATTTGACTAAGTTATTGAACGGAGTAGGGTAATTAATCTAAATGCAAATATTATGTATAAAAAAAGCCTACTATTACTTTCTTTCTTTTTATTTTCCAGCTTATCTCTCGGCATGGACCTTAACTGCAGTATTGATAAAGAGTTAAGTAATGATAATTTTCAGAAACTAAAACAATTCAGACAACAAGCCTCTTCAATATGTCTAAATTGCGTTGGTAAAGAGTGCGAAATGAAATCTTGGCAAAAAGAACAAGCCGGAGATGCCACTATGTGTAAATTACTTTTTTGCACTGCTACCAAAGTTTCTCGTAGCTTTAAAAGACCCGATGGAGCAAAAAAAGGAAGAACAAAGATTAAATTTAATTACAACATTTCAGAAGAAGGGCAAATTAAAGGCATAAGAATAAAATCAACCTCTGGAAAAATGAATGACAGACAGGCTTATAAGTACCTTCAAAGCTTTGTTAGAAAGACAATATTTGAGCCCTTAGTGATTGATGATAAGGAATACAAGATATCTAATCTTACGGCTGAAGTTGTTGTAAATATTGGCGGAAATCAGGATCTTAATAAATACAACGCAGCAGACAGCAAACTTTGGACAAATTAATAATTTTTTGGTTAAAAACCTAAAGAAGCATTAGTTTGATGTATAAATTTAATGCTCCTAAAGGCGTGTTAGGTAACCTAGAAGCGGTTATAATTCCTGACACAATTTATTATAGCGATTTAAGGCCTCTAACTAAATTTGTTTTAATTCTCTAGTATTATAAACACTGAAATAATATTATTTAGAATAAGGAAATGAATACAACTAGAGTAAGATATTTTAAATTCTATCAAAGGAGATTTAGGGGAAGAGGATTACCTGGAACCTTTAGAAATTCTTGTTAGATCGTTAAATAATGAAGCTAATTTAAGTTATTTAGGATCATTGGGTGCAAAATTTCAAATAACTAACCACCTTCAAACTCGAGCAAAAATATTTGATTACGTTAGCTCACATGAATTAAAACAGCCGTCTTCTCCCATATTCGTAATAGGCCTTCCTCGATCAGGAACAACCCATCTTTTTAATCTCTTAAGCCAAGATAAAGCTCACAGGAGTGCATTATTTTGGGAAATTATGTATCCGTTTCCTCTGTCCAAGAAAGGCTCTTTCTCACAAAGGAAGAAACTATTCAAAGCTGATGTTGTTCTTTACTTTAAGAATAAATTTACACCCGGACTTGATGATTTGCATTATATTGAATCTACTAGCCCTGAAGAGTGCCTCTTAATAAAAACACTGAGTTTAAGAAGCATGGTTTACGTTTACATGGCAAACATTCCTACTTATCAAGACTATATTCAGAAAGCTGATTTCTTACCTGCTTTTGAGTGGCATAAACGCTTCTTACAATGCCTTGAAGTAGAAGATAAGCCTGAGCGTTGGCTTTTAAAAGATCCCTGCCATCTGGAACATATACCTGAGATTCTAGAGACCTATCCGGATGCAAAGTTTATCTACATAAACAGAGATCCATCAGAGACGATACCTTCCATATGCAGTCTAACCGCAACCGTCAGATCTGGTTTTACTGATTCTGTGGATACCAATTTAATAGGCTCGTCAAACACTAGAGTTTTGGAAGAATGTTTTAAATAAATACTCAAATGCTAAAGATGGCATTGACCCTTCTAAACTAATCACTGTGTCTTATGAAGATCTAATTATTGACCCCATTGGCATGGCGAAGAGTATTTATAATCAATTTAATCTTGAACTGGATATTAAAACAGAAAACAGTATGTTAGATTACTTGACCAAATCAACCGGTGGATACAAAAAGAAACATGACTACGCACCGGAAGATTTTGGACTTACTAAAGAATTGATTCGTAATGAATTAATTTTTTAAACAAAAACTTAATAATTTAAAAAAAGATATTATGAAGATATTGATCATGGGTCTCCCGGGCAGCGGTAAAACGTATTTAGCAGAAAGACTCCAACCTCTGCTGGAGGCAGCTTGGTATAACGCAGATAAAGTAAGAGGCATGGCTGGAGATTGGGACTTTAGTGATGATGGGAGAACTCGTCAAAGCTTAAGAATGAAGAACCTTGCTGATTTCGAAACCTCTCATAATAGATTTGTAATTTGCGATTTCGTCTGTCCTACAGAAGAAACAAGAAATATCTTTGATCCTGATATTTTAATCTGGTTAGACACAATTAAAGAAGGTAGATTTGAAGATACAAATAAAATTTTTGAAGAACCTTCGAGCTGTGATTTTAAAATAGAAGAATGGAATGAAACTAATCACATAACCATAGCAGAGGAGTTAAAAAATAATGTTTGATTGGAAGAAACCAACCGTTCAGATGCTTGGAAGATGGCAGCCTTGGCACAATGGACATCAAGAGTTGTTTAAAAGAGCAGTGGCTAAAACAGGGCAAGTTGCCATCCAAGTTCGAGATGTTCATGGGGCTTCAGGTGGAGATGGGCAAGATGATAACCCATTTAACTGGGATACGGTTTGTCAGAATATAGCGGATGGTTTGGCTGAAGATGATTTTCACCGAGGTGTAGACTATGAAATTATGTTAGTACCAAACATTGTCAATATAACCTATGGCCGAGGCGTTGGTTATGTCTTTGAAGAAGAGGTTTTTGAAGAATCAATTACCGACATAAGTGCTACTAAAATAAGAAAAGAAATGAGAGAAACTGGAAATTTAGAGTAAAGATGAAGGTTTGTATCAGTGAATTTACTTACTTAGCCTTTGAAAAAGAACTGAATGAAGCTTTCAAAGGTCATGAATTTCTTTTAATAGATAAAGAAAGCAATCTTATACAGGGAGACGGTAAGCCAGATGTGGCATTGGTGTCTTATGAATTGATGTTTAGAGCCTTAAAAAGTCCTGAATTTCATAAAAAGTACCTTGCACTTCTTGATGGGTGTTCTTTTGTTCAAGGTTCCTGGGCGGGCACTGAGAGTCCCGTAGCCCAGTCTTTAATTAAGCATTCAGGAGTCTTTTCTCATGGAGGAGGTATTCATGCAATACCCATTGCAACTTATGTTTTTGCTCAAATTTTGCGCTCCATTAAATCAATTGATGCTCACATAGACTTACAGAAAGAAAAAAAATGGGAGCAAATGATGTCAACGGGTGAGTTGACGGATATGGCCATAGGTATAACCGGTTTTGGGGGAATAGGACAAGAAGTTGCTAGGTTAGCCAAGGCTTTCCGAATGAAGGTTTATGCAACGAAAAGAACTCCGGTAGCATCTGATAATCTTGATCAATTATTTAGACCAGCAGATATTAATGAAATGTTATCAAAGTGTGATTTTGTAGTAAATTGTTTGCCCGCTTCTGAAGAAACAATGAAAGTATTTTCATTAGAGCAATTTAAAATTATGAAACCTTCAGCAATGTTTATAAACGTTGGAAGAGGGGAGGCGGTGAATGAGGACGACCTATTAATTGCTTTAGAAACCGATGAAATCCTATGTGCAGCTTTGGATACCACAGATCCAGAACCTTTAAATCAAGACTCCAAATTGTGGACTCTATCAAACTGTTACATCACGCCTCATGATTCCGCTTGGGGTCCGCGTGCACCTCAAAGAGCTGTTGATTTATTCCTTGATAATTTTAAGAAGTTCTCAGAGGGAAAGAAGGTTCTTAATCAAGTATAAAAAAAGGCCGCTAAAGCGGCCTTTTTTATGAGTACTGGTTTAGCTCGAGTATCCTACTACAGCTTTTATTTCTAAAAACTCATCAAACCCAAACGGACCCCATTCTCTTCCATTTCCTGATTGTTTATAGCCTCCAAAAGGAGCAGTGAAATCAGCTGAAGCATTATTGATGGCAACACTTCCCGCTCTTATCCTATTTGCTACTTTCTTGGCATGCTCGACATCACCTGATGACACATACCCATAAAGTCCGTAATCAGTATCATTAGCAATCTGGATAGCTTGCTCTTCATCTTCATAAGGAAGGATAGATAATACAGGACCAAAGATTTCTTCTCTAGCTATTGTCATGTCGTTATTAACATTAGCAAAAACGGTAGGTCTTACATAGTAACCTGCATTTAGGCCCTCAGGTTTACCTGGTCCACCCACTACGAGCTCAGCACCTTCTTCAATACCTTTTTCTATTAAGCCTTGAATTTTATTAAAATGAACTTCACTAACAACAGGTCCTATTCCAGTGTCTTCGGAGAATGGATCTCCAACTTTGGTAGTTTCAGCTGCTCGTTTTGCAATTTCTTTCGCTTCATCATGTCTGGATTCTGGTACAAGCATTCTTGTGGGTGCATTACATGATTGACCACTATTGTTGAAACAATGCCTAGCACCTCCAGTTATTGCAGATTCAAAATCAGCATCATCTAAGATTATGTTTGCAGATTTTCCACCCAGTTCTTGTGCAACTCGTTTTACCGTATCAGCAGCACCTTTAGCAACAGCTATACCTGCTCTTGTTGATCCAGTGAAAGACATCATGTCTATACCAGGATGAGAAGACATGGCTTCACCAACAGTTATTCCATCACCATTAACTATATTAAAAACACCTGCTGGAACTCCGGCTTCATGCATCACTTCAGTGAAGAGCATTGCGTTAAGTGGAGCTATTTCAGTTGGCTTTAATACCATTGTGCAACCAGCTGCTAAAGCAGGAGCTACTTTGCAAGAAATTTGGTTAATTGGCCAGTTCCAAGGAGTGATCATTCCAACCACACCTATAGGTTCTTTTCTGATTAAAGTTCTGCCTTTTGTTTCTTCCCATTCAAAACTTTGAAGGATTTCTATGGCTTGTGCAAAATGTCCAAGACCTGTTGCTGCTTGTGCAGCTTTTGATAAAGTCAAAGGCGCGCCCATTTCACTTGATATAGTTTCTGCAATTTCATCATATCTAGATTGATAAACTTCAACTATTTTTCCTAGAAGAGCCAATCTTTCTTCAACACTAGTTTGACTAAAGGTATCGAATGCATCTTTAGCTGCTATGACTGCTTTGTCCACATCTGCTGCACTTCCCATTGCAATTCTTCCAATCACTTCTTCATTTGCAGGGTTTAATACATCGCAAGTGTTTAATCCTTCAGCGGGATCCACCCACTCGCCGTTAATATAAAATTGTTCATAAGTCTTCATTTTTTCTACTCCTTATTGGTATTGCTAATAGTATATATTAGGAATAATTCTGCTGTCTCTTTATTTAAGTTAAATTTAATGCCTTGACCTTTTAGATAGGAGTTTAGCCTTAAGTTGGGGCTGGACTCTTTCTATCCAGTTAGACAAATATTCTCTTGTTTCTCGAGGATCAATTATTTCATGAACTGAAAAATTTTCAGCTCGAGGAAAAGGATCTTGATTCTTTGCAAGCCTCTGTTCTATTTCTTTTCTTTTGGCTTCTGGATCAGGAGCATCTGCAATCTCTTTTTTGAAAGCTACGGCTACGCCTCCTTCAAGAGGTAATGGACCAGATTCTGCCGACGGCCAGGCCAGTACGTATCCATCAGGACCGTAATGTGCTGCTGCTGCAACACCAAAAGATTTCCTTATCATTACTGTTGACCAGGGCACTTGCGATTCTGTAACAGTCAGAACGGCCTCAGTGCCATGTAAGATAGTTGCTTCTTTTTCAGCATCTGGGCCAATTAAAAAGCCTGGTTCATCAACAAGACTAATTACAGGGATGTGGAATGTATCGCAAAGTTTAATAAACCTGGTTGTCTTTTGTGCTCCAGTAGCCGACATAGAACCGGCATAGAAATTAGAGTCATTAGCAAAAATACCAACCGCAAATCCATTCATCCTCGCAAATCCAGTAATTATCCCTTGCCCAAAGAATTTAGTAATCTCAAAGAAAGATTCATTATCTACAACGTGATTGATTAAATCCCTCATTTCATAAGATTTCTGTCTCTCTTTTGGGATAATTGATAACAGTTCTTCGTCTTTTCTGTTAATGGGGTCATCTGACTCTACCCTTTTTGTTAGTTCATATACGCTTTGTGGCATGTATGACAAAAATTGTTTAATTTGACTTAAGGCCTCTACTTCGGATTCTGCCACATTGTCTGTAACACCATTGAGTTTGTGGATTTGAGAGCCGCCAAGTTCCTCTTTCGTCATTTTCTTTCCAAAAGCTCTTTCAACAACAGCTGGTCCAGCAACTAAAATCTGAGCTGTTCTTTTTGTCATTACTCTGAAGTGTGATGCAACGAATCTAGCTGCAGGAAGTCCTGCAACAGGTCCTAGAGCAGCCGAGGCAACAGGTATTTCTCTTAGGGTATCTGCAACTGATTTGAATCTTGACCTAGAAAATACAGCATCACCTCCAGAACCTCGTCCTTTTTTGCCTGGACCGGCAACTGATCCGCCTCCGCCTTCATGCATTCTTATAAGGGGCACTTTGTACTTAAGAGCTAATTCTTCGGTGTAGACACTTTTTCTTAATCCAGCTGAATTAGGAGAGCCACCACTCACCGTAAAATCCTCGCCTCCAACAACCACTTGCCTGCCATCAATCTTTGCAAATCCTAAAATAAAGTTAGCAGGAGTGAGGGATTGTATTTCACCGGCTTCATTGGTTTCTGACCCGCCAGCAATTTCTCCTTGTTCTTGAAAAGATCCTTTATCTACTAACTTTTCTATTCTCTCTCTTAAAGTCAATCTTCCTTTGGCGTGTTGCAAATCAACAGCGTCTTTTCCTCCTTGCTGTTTAGCAAGCAGTTTCCTTTTTTCTATTTCTTTAGTTTCTTTTTTCCAGTTCATTTTATTGGTGCCCCGTACAGGATTTGAACCTATGGCCTCCGGATTAGGAATCCGGCGCTCTATCCGACTGAGCTAACGGGGCCTACGCCCCTATTATATTTTATAAATGCTTATTGATTTAATTATTTCTTATTATAGAATACAAGGAGCACCGATTTGACCCAGCTTGCGGGTGCTTTATAAATACTGCTAAAGAAGGACTTCTTAATATTTCTTAATATGAGACCTGTTTAGCGAAAGTTGGCAGGCTTTTTTTTAGGAGATATAAAATGACATACACAGGTAAAAACTTAGAAACGATCGCACTTCATGCAGGTTGGAGGGCAGATGAGAATACAGGTTCAGTGGCTGTACCCATTCACCAAACAACCAGTTATTTATTTGAAAGCACGGATCAAGCAGCTAATTTATTTGCTCTTTCTGAACTTGGAAATATTTACACCAGAATAATGAATCCTACCAACGCTGTTCTCGAAGAGAGAATGGCTACTTTGGACGGTGGGGCAGCTGGACTGGCTGTTGCATCAGGACAAACTGCTTCAGCTTACTCAATCCAGAATCTGGCTAGAGCGGGAGATAACATAGTTTCTTCTTCTCACTTGTATGGAGGAACTTACAACCAATTCAAGAACAACCTTTCAGAAATGGGCATCGAAGTAAGATTTGTTGACCCTTCAAATCCAGAGAACTTCGCAGCTGCAACTGATGAAAAAACACGTGCTTATTTTGGAGAGACTCTACCAAATCCTAAATTACAGGTTTTTCCTATACAAGAAGTGTCGGACATAGGGAGAGAATTAGGCATTCCTTTGATTGTAGATAACACAGCCGCACCGGTTCTTTGCAGGCCTTTTGATCATGGAGCAGCAATTATCACTTATTCAACCACCAAATACATAGGTGGCCATGGTACCTCTGTGGGCGGTCTAATAATTGATGGAGGAAACTTTGATTGGGAGTCTGCTGGTCCTGAAAGGCAACCTGCGTTGAACACTCCTGATGCTTGCTATAACGGGGTAGTCTGGACTGAAGCAATCAAACCGATGGGTCCTATAGCTTATATAATGAAAGCAAGAACAACGCTTCTTAGAGATTTAGGGGGAGCGATGAGCCCTTTTAATGCCTGGCTTTTCATTCAAGGATTGGAAACACTTCCTTTAAGGATGAGAGAGCACGCAAGAAATGCTCAACAAGTAGCTGAATTTTTGAAAGATAATGACAAGGTTGCCTCTGTAACTTACCCGAGCCTATCCGAAGGTCAGCACAAAGCTTTAGCTGATAAATATCTTTCAGGAGGATCAGGTGCTTTAATTGGATTTGAACTACCCGGAGGACTAGAGTCTGGAAAGAAGTTTATAGATTCATTGGAATTACTTTATCATGTAGCAAACATTGGTGATTCCAGATCCTTGGCAATACACCCGGCTTCTACTACGCACAGCCAACTTTCTTCGGAAGAGCAACTCTCTGCAGGAGTGACTCCTGGTTACGTAAGACTTTCTATTGGAATAGAGCATATAGACGATATCATTGCCGATATTACCCAGGCCTTAAATAAAACCAGTTAAAGCTGAGTAGGATTTTCTGACCCGGGATAAACCACTTCTGGGTCGAAAGTCTTTTCTTTCTCTGTAAATTTCAAAGACAAACCTTCGGCTTCTTTTTCTATTGACCTGTAGAAGCAAGATTTATAACCAACATGACAACTTGCTCCAATTCCTTGAACATCAACTTTTAACCAAACTGAATCTTGGTCATCATCAATTAATATTTCTCTTATTTTATGGACCATGCCGCTGGAAGCTCCTTTGTGCCACAATAATTTTCTACTCCTGCTCCAGTAGTAACCTTCTCCAGTAGAAATTGATTTTTTTAGAGATTCTTCGTTCATATAACCGATCATTAAGACTGTGCCAGATAGTGCTTCAGTAACTACCACAGGCATGATGCCTTCATCATTAAATTTAGGTGCTAAATCATTTCCTTCTTCCACGAATTTAACACTCTTCCTCTTAGCAAAGTTTACCTTGTTCAAAATACTTCCCTTGATAAATTAAACGCGCATTGTAAGGCAAATGGTTAATAAGAGTAAATTTTGATGTACCTTTTATGTACCTTACATTTAGAAAAGTAATTTATTTTGATAAAATAGATTTAACTCTTAATCCAACGTGTCAAACATACTAAAAGTAAAAAATCTAAATTGTCGTAGATCAGGCGAAGAAGTATTGCAAGGCGTGAGTTTTACTCTAGAAGCTGGAAAGAATCTAGAAATTATTGGATCTAATGGCTCTGGAAAGACCACTGTTTTAAGATCTTTACTTGGTTTTGTTAATGACCATGATGGAGGGGTGTATTGGAATGATTCAGAAGTACCATCCACATTTCAAGAAGGGGATGTTAGTTGCTTTTATCAAGGGCATCAAATAGCCGTTAAACCTCTTTTAACAACTTACGAAAACTTGAAGTTTTCTAGTTCTGGATTTAATTCATCTCTGGAAGAAATTACTTTAATTGCAAAAAAAATTGGTTTAAAGCATTTTTTAAACAGGCAAAGTTCTAGTCTCTCAGCAGGACAAAAAAAACGCATAGCTATAGGAAGATGGTTATTAAAGGATTTTAATCTTTATATGATTGATGAACCTTTTACAGCTTTAGATGATGAAGGAATTGAATTAATAGAGGATATTGTTAGAGAGTTAAATAACAAAGGAGCATCTTTTCTTATTACCGGACATCGACCATCAGGTCTGAACTCCAATAAAATATACTTGGATGTTAAAAATGACAAATAGAGACAATACTCTGGATTGGTTCATGCTAGTCTTGAGAAGAGACTTAACTTTATCCTTTAGGCGTTCAGCAACGTATATCACTCCTCTTATTTTCTTCTTGATTGTTGTTACTTTTTTCCCATTGGCTTTAGGACCAAGTCAGTCTTTATTAAGCTCTTTAGCAGCTGGAATTATTTGGATATCTGCTCTTCTTTCATCTTTACTAGCAGTGGAAGGTATTTTTAGTGAAGACTATAGAGACGGAACCTTGGACCAATACTTTGTAAGTTCTGAGCCCGTTTTTATTTTAATTTTTGCTAAAGTTCTTTGTCATTGGCTGGTGTGTGGAGCGCCTATTATTCTAGCGTCCATTTTAAGTTCTATTTTCCTCTATCTACCCTCCGGCGCTCTTTTTGCTTTAATCATAAGTCTTTTGCTAGGAACGCTATTTATGAGTTTATTGGGTGCCTTAGGTGCGGCCTTGGCTCTTGGAAAGAGTGCAATCTTAAGTGCAATAATCGTTTTGCCATTTTCTATACCTACTTTACTTATGGGTACGGCTATAATGTCTGCCGCAGTTAACCAGCAAGATTACTCAGGATTTCTTTCAATTATGGGTGCTATGTTAGCTGTTGGAATACCGGGACTTTGTTTACTTACCGTTGAGGCTATTTTATTAAATTATGAGTAGAGTTTTGTCTAGAATCAAGAACTGGCTAATTGCGATGGGGTCGCCTCCTCATTTTTACAAATGGGCCACAAGATCTCTACCTTGGTTGGCTGGACTGGCAGTAATAGTTTTTTGTGTTGGATTGACTTGGGGTATTGGTTTTTCACCAACAGACTACAAGCAGGGAGATGTTTATAGAATTATTTATATTCACGTCCCATCGGCTATTTTAGCTGAGTCCATTTATATTTTTATGGCAATCAGTGGATTTATTTCAATGGTGTGGAGAGCCAAGATTGCAGGTATGTTAATAAATTCAGCTGCTCCAATAGGTGCAGGTTTTACCCTCGTAGCTTTATTAACTGGTTCAATATGGGGCAAACCAACTTGGGGTACTTGGTGGGTTTGGGATGCTCGTTTAACCTCAACGTTAATTCTGTTTTTCTTGTATGCAGCAATTATTGGACTTCATTCATCAATAGAAAATAAAACCAAAGGCGACAGAGCAGTGGCAATTCTAGCTGTCTTAGGAGTTGTTATTGTACCCATCATTAAGAAATCAGTTGATTGGTGGCAAACTTTACACCAGCCTTCTACCTTCACACTAACCTCTTCACCAAGCATGCCTCCTGAGATGTATCTGCCATTATTGGTTTGTGTCTTAGGTTTTTACTTCCTCTTTATTTTTATGTTAACAAATTCTCTGAGGGGGGAAATAATTTCCAGGGAAAGGGATAAATCTTGGGTAAAAAAACAATTTTTTAAATACTAAAATCAGATGTTAGATTCATTACAATTATTATTTATTATGGATGGAAAGGGTCCTTACGTATGGGCCTGCTTATTGATTCTTATAATTGTTATCTTTATTAATCTTATTATTCCTGTGATTCGGTTAAAAAGGATTTATAGAGAAGGAACTTTAGAGGAGTAAGTTTGCACCCGCTTAGAAAACAGAGGATTTATGCGATAGTTACAGTTTTACTGGGAGTTATTGTTGCTTTAGTTTTAGTCATGAATGCTTTATCAAAGAATATGAACCTCTTCTATTCTCCCAGTGAGTTGGTAAGTAGTAATATTGCTCCGGGCAGCATTATTAGAGCAGGTGGAATGGTCGCGTCAGGCTCTATTCAAAAAAGTACTGACTCCTTGGAAGTTATTTTCTTGATTACTGATTTTCAGAATTCACTATCTGTTACCTATAATGGAATACTTCCTGATCTTTTCTCAGAAGATGCTGGTGTTGTGGTTAAGGGTTTTTTAAAAGAAGATGGCACTTTCCTTGCTGAAGAAGTTTTAGCAAAACATGATGAAAATTATATGCCCCCTGAAGTGGCTAAAATGCTAGACAAAACAGAATGATTCCAGAAATTGGTCATCTTTTATTAATTGGAGCTTTAGTAGTAACTTTTATAGGTGGGTGTCTGCCTATTTATGAATTCTTTTCGAAGAAATACTATTCTCAGAGCTATGTTAGACCATTCTCTGTTTTGACCGCCTTTCTCGTATCAGGATCACTTATTTGTTTAATATATTCTTTTTTAGTTGATGACTTCTCTGTTGCTTACGTGGCTACAAATTCGAATACTCTTCTTCCAAATTATTATAAATTTGCAGCAACTTGGGGGGCGCATGAAGGGTCTTTAGTTCTTTGGGTGTTGTGTTTATCTTTATGGCTGGTGGGGTATATGTTTTCAAAGAGAGACGTAAATGATCCTTTTTCTTCAATAACATTTGCAATCATGAATCAGGTAATTTTTGCTTTTGTTCTTTTTACTCTATTTACCTCTAATCCTTTTGAAAGATTATTGCCTTTTTCACCTCTTGAAGGCGGAGACCTTAACCCGTCTTTGCAAGACTTTGCTTTTACAATTCACCCACCGCTGCTTTATCTTGGTTACTCCGGTCTAGCACTTCCTTTCTCTCTGGCTATAGCTGCAATGATTACTAATAATATTGATTCTTTGTGGGCTAGGAATGCAAGGCCCTGGTCACTGCTATCCTGTGCCTTTCTTACCTTGGGAATAGGATTGGGCAGTTGGTGGGCTTATTACGAATTAGGTTGGGGAGGGTGGTGGTTCTGGGATCCTGTTGAAAATGCAGCCTTTGTTCCATGGCTAATATCTATAGCCCTTTTTCATTCTCTTATTGTTACTGAGAGAAGAGGAGTATTTAAGAATTGGTCTTTATTGCTGTCAATTTTATCTTTCGCTGCTAGCTTGTTGGGTACTTTTCTTGTTCGTTCAGGGGTCTTAACTTCCGTCCATGCATTTGCTCTTGATCCAGAAAGGGGCTTGTTTATTTTAGGAATATTCACGTATTTCGTATTTGGTGCTCTTCTTATTTATAGCCTTAAAAACACTAAGACTCAAAGTGAAAGTACCTACTCTTTAACATCAGTTGAATTTGGGTTCCTTTTAAATAATCTTCTCCTGGTTGTGTTAGCAATTTCAATAATGTTTGGGACTATTTTCCCTCTTTTATATGAAGCTTATACAAATGGTGATCAAGTATCTGTTGGCCCCCCTTACTTCAATGTCTTAATTCTACCTTTTGCAATCGGGTTAGGTTTTTTGCAAGGCATAGGCCTTTTCTTGGGTTGGAGTGACACTAAGGATTTTAAATTTGTTAATAGGCTGGTTATAGAAACTCTGACAATGCTGATTGTTATAAATATTATCTTATATTTTCTTTTTGGAAGTTTTAATACAGGCTCCCTTGTAGCATGCTTGTTATTCTCATGGATTGTATCTGGAAACTTCTTAGACATTGTAATAAATAAAAGACCCTTAAATAAAATAAAATCATTTCTTAACTTCCGTTTAGGAGCAATATTCGCACATTTAGGAATTGCTTTTCTGGTCTTAGGTATAGGCGTAGTGAGCAGTTATTCTAGTGAAAAAGAATTGTTACTCTCAGTTGGTGAGAGTTATGATTTAGATGGCTATGTCTTTGAATTCGAGAATCTTAGCTCAGAAAAGGGGCCAAATTATATTGCAGATGTTGCTAGCCTGAAGATACAAGAAAACGCTCAGGCCATTTCTTTGAGTTCTGAAAAGAGGAATTACCTTTCTGCAAACCAAGTAACAACCGAAGTGGGAATAGTTGCTGATCTCTTTAAGGATTACTATGTTGCACTGGGAGAAAATATCGAGGGAGACACTTGGTCTTTTAGGTTACAAGTAAAGCCTTTTGTGAGATGGATCTGGTTCGGGGCATTATTGGTAGCAATTGGCACATTTATTTCCAGTATTAAACTTTTAAGGAAAGAAACTTGAAAAAAATTATAGATATAGCTCCTTTAGTAGTTTTTGTATTGCTGGTCTTGGCTCTCTTTTCTTTTCTACAAAGGGATAATAATCAGCTGAACTCAGTTCTTATAGATAAAAATTTTCCTGAATTTACTCTTACTCAATTAGAAGATGAAGACATTATTTTATCCAGAAGTGATATTTCTCATTTCCCAGCCATTGTTAATGTCTGGGCAACTTGGTGCATAACTTGCAGGGTGGAACATCCTTTTTTATTAAATCTAAAAAAGGAGTCTAAGATAAAGATTTATGGTTTAAATTATAAAGACGACAGGCAAAAAGCATTGAGCTTGTTGGAAAGAGACGGCAATCCATTTGAATTCAGTATTTATGATAAAGAAGGTTCGTTGGCTATTGATCTTGGTGTTTACGGCGCGCCCGAGACTTTTTTAATAAACTCAGATGGAATAATTAAAACAAGACACGTTGGAGCATTGACTCCTGAAATCTGGAATAAAAAGTTTGTAATTCATTTGAAATGAAGAGCTTATTTTTTTCAATTATTCTAGCGATTTCTCAGGTCATTTGGTCTGTAGGAATTCAAAATCTAGATGTTCAAAAAGAGCTATATCCCTTTGATACTGTTGAAGAAGAAATTCGTTTCAATAAGCTGCTGGATGATTATAGATGTCCTAAATGCCAAAGCTCTAATCTGTCTGGTTCTAACTCCCCAATTGCTAGAGATTTAAAAATAGAAATCTATAGATTAGTCAAAGAGGGAAAAAAAGATTATGAAATTACGGAATTCTTAACACAAAGGTATGGAGATTTTATTCTTTACAAACCTCCTTTTCAGCCATCAACTTACCTTCTATGGATAGGTCCATTCGCTCTTCTATTAATCGCAATTCTTTGTGTTTTTCTAGTTAAGAGGAGTAAACAGAAAAAGGTTTCTGATACAGACCTAAGGGCGCTGAAGAAAAAATTTCAATCTGAGTCAGAGAACAGATAGATGTTAATCATTTTTATAACTTCTACATTAATTGCTATATGTCTGTATATAGTTTTTTCTTTTTCAAATGGAGAAAATAAAAACAATAGAAAACAAGATAATTTATCTCTTTTTGATTCAGAATCAAAAGTTATTTCTGGCTTGGAAGGTTTAGAAGAAATCACAAAAAATAAACTAAAAGATGAGAGAGAGATCCTTTTTCTTCAGGATGTCCAAGAAGAACTGAATGTCGAGCAAAGAGAAAACTTTAAAGAAAGAAGAAAAGTCTTTTCACTCGCTTTAGGAATTGCAGGCATGTTCATGACCCTTTGCATTTACTTCTATCCGGTTGAGCTTGGATCCTACTCCTTGCTTAAAGATACTGAGATTTTTGAATCTTTCTTAAATGGAAGTAAAGATGAAAGGGTTGAAAGAAAGGAGCTATTTAAGAACACGTATTCAGACTATATAGTTAAGAATCAAGAAAAATCTAATAACATTTATGCTCTAGCTATAAGTCTAAAGAACTTAGAAGAATTTGATCTTTCAAGGATGGCATATCAATCTCTTTTTATAAACCATAAAGACGATCTAAGTGGAGATATTTTTGCTGAATATACACAAGTTTTGTATTTCTCAGAAGGACGGAGATTTACAGAACAAACAAAAGAACTGCTCGACTTGACGTTATTGAAGGCTCCAGATAACCCGGTTGCTTTGACCCTAAAAGGCCTTCAATACCTGGGAGAAAAGAATCTTGATCAGACTATTATTCAGTGGTCCAAGGCAGCTTCTTTCATCACTAATGAAAGAGAAAAAGAAGAGCTCAAAATAGCTATAAAGGCTTTAAATAACAGAAAAAATCAGTAGTTTCGTAACAATAAATAGAATAGACTTCGTCAGCAATGAAAGCTTTTCTTTTTTCATTGCCGTTCTGCTACAGGGCGTTGGTTTCCTACCCTCAAACAAAAGTGAAATATGAAGCTTAAAGGAATAAAACTTTCAGGTTTTAAATCTTTCGTTGATCCAACCTCGGTGTCTTTTCCTGGTGAAATGACTTGTATTGTAGGTCCAAATGGATGTGGAAAATCAAATGTAATTGATGCTGTTAGATGGGTCTTGGGTGAGAGCTCTGCTAAGAATTTAAGAAGCGATTCAATGTCAGATGTCGTGTTTAATGGATCTTCTTCAAGAAAATCCGTTTCTAGGGCGTCCGTTGAACTTTTTTTTGATAACTCGGATGGAAGAATTGGAGGAGAATATTCTGGCTACAATGAAATATCTGTAAGACGGAGTGTAGAGATTGACGGACAATCTAATTATTATTTGAATGGAACTAGTTGCAGAAAAAGAGACATAACAGATGTTTTCTTAGGTACAGGTTTAGGTCCTAGAAGTTATGCAATTATTGAGCAGGGCATGATTTCTCAACTTGTAAGCGCTAAACCAGAAGAAATGAGGGGCTATATAGAAGAGGTGGCTGGCATATCAAGGTATTTAGAGAGAAAACGAGAAACTGAATCAAGCATTAAAAAAACTAATGATAATTTATCAAGACTTGAAGATCTAAGGGAAGAGATTGGAAGGCTCTTGTTTAAACTCCAACAACAGGCTAAAGCAGCTGAAAAATACACTCAATTTAGAAAAGATGAAAAACATGTCAAAGGCCTTCTTCTTACTTCTCGCTGGAAAGATATTTCCAAGAAGATAGAGTTAAAAGAAGCAAACGTTAAGGATCAAGAAATTAAGGTTCAAGAAGCAAATTCATCTAAAACTACCTCTGATTCAAAAATTATGGCCTTAAGAGCTGAGCAAATTGAACTTCAAACTGCCATGGATAAAGTGCAACAAGATTTTTATAGTTTTGGTGCAGATATCTCAAGAACGGAACAAGACCTCACTCTCAAGAAAGACAGAAACAAAGAGGTAGAAGAAAAAATTAAATCTAACAATGCTCAACTTGAATCTAGAACTCAGGAATTAAAGAATCTAACAGCAGATAAAGAGGAGATTCAAACGTCAATTGCCTTAATTTCACCTGAATTAGATGAATTAAGGAATATTCAGTTGGATGAAGGCAGTATAACTTCGGCTACAAAAATTTTAGAAACCGAATGGTTGTTGTTCATAACTGAATCTGAGTCGTTGCTAAGCCAAATGGATAATATGTCTCTTTCTATGTCCAAGAAATTAGAAATAGGATTAACAAAAGATGATTCAGATGTTTTCATTGCCGAACTTAAAGGCTTACAAGCTTCTATAAAAAAATTATCTTCTGAGCCCGCAAGGCTCACAGGTAAAACTCAAGAGTTGTTATCAGATTCTTCAGAGAATGAAAAAAGAGAAAGGATTAATCTTCTAGATAAAACCGGTCAATTTGCTGAACTACAGGCTAAATTAGCAACTATTGCCAGTCAGGATGGCCACTTAAAATCAGGCATTAAGGAGTTAGAAAAAAATACTACAAGTTTGATTGAAGAAGTTGCAAACATGAAAGAACCTCTTGCCTCAGTAGAAAATGATTTAAATAAACTACTTGAGGGACGCTTAAAAGTAGAGTCTGAACTTCTAAAAGCACGCAAGGCTATTGAGGGATGTTCTGAATCTATTCATAAGATAGAAAGGGAAAAAATAGAAAAAGAACAAATGGCCATTAATCTAAGAGAAGCTTTGGAAACTCTTAGGCTAGAACGTCAAGCTTCAAAGATAGAAGCTGAAAATATTGAGAGACAGCTTCTTGATAATGACAACAAATTAGACAGTCTTTTAGAAGAAATAACTGACGAGCAGACCACTCAGAGTCTAGAACTTGAACTGGATGCAGTAGAAAAGAAGATTTCTAGGCTAGGGGCTATCAATTTAGCTGCCATGGAAGAGTATGAAGTGGAAGAAAAGCGTAAAAGTCTATTGGATGGACAACATCAAGAACTAACGGATGCGTTAGAAACATTGCAAAATGCGATTAATAAAATAGACAAGGAAACAAGAACGACTTTTAAAGATACTTTTGATAAGTTAAATATCAGTCTTGCGAGTTCTTTCCCCAAGCTCTTTGGCGGAGGTCACGCCGAACTTACAATGTTGGGCGACGATTTATTAAGTTCGGGAGTGGGCATTTCAGCTAGACCACCCGGTAAAAAGAATTCTAGTGTTTCTCAATTATCCGGTGGAGAAAAAGCTCTTACAGCTATAGCTATTGTTTTTGCGTTCTTTGAATTAAACCCAGCTCCTTTTTGCATGCTAGATGAAGTTGATGCCCCTTTAGATGATTTAAATACTATGCGTTTTATTGAACTTGTAGAGGACATGTCAAAAAATGTTCAATTTGTTTACATAACTCATAACAAAATATCCATGGAGAGAAGCAAACATTTAATGGGTGTGACAATGCAAGAACCTGGCGTCTCTAGAATGGTGGCTGTAGATGTAGATGAAGCGGTAGAGTTGGCTGCAAGCTAGGCATGTTTAATTTAGCAGAAATATTAACTTTAATTATTGGATTGTTGTTGGCACTTGTTTTCATTGATGGAATCAGAAGATCCTTAAGAGGGAGAGCCAGTTCACTCAAGGTTGATCTCATTGATTCAGAAGAAATTGAAAGAAGTGATTTTGAGCAGGAGTGGTTGAACGGCTACGATGAAAAGGATAATTTTGAAATACCAGAAGAATCCTCAAATGAAATTACAGAAGAATTTGAAGAGATTGATATTAGCCAGAGCTCAAGTCTTGTTCGTCAATTACTCATAATTAATTTATCTTCTGGAAAAGAAAATATTTTCTCTTACGATTCAATTGCAAGCTTGTTGAGAGGTTATCCTTTCTCATTTGATGAAAGAGGTTACTTTTCTGTCACAGATGGAGATGATCACCTGCTTTTTAATATTTTAAATGGTAAGAATCCTGGTACCTTTCTTGAAGGAACATCCACCAGCGACATAGCCTTTGTTTTTGATCCTCTTTCTGTTCTTAGCCCGGTGGAGGTCTTTGATCTTATGTATGAAATCTCTCAAGCGATATCAGAATCTTTTAATGCAGACCTATTAGATGAGAACAGGAATGTGCTAACCAAGCAAATGCTTGTGCACATGCGCCAAGAGGCACAAGAATTCCAACGACAAAAACTGGCTATTGTCAGTTAAAATAGATCCTTATGACTCCTGATTCAGGCACTAAAAGTCGCCTTAAAGTATTGCAAGCATTGATTAATGAATATGCTCACCAATACCATACTATGGATGATGCTACTGTAAGCGATGCTGAATATGATTTGTTATTTCAAGAATTATTGACGCTTGAAGAAAATAACCCAGATCTTATAGATAAGAATTCTCCCTCTCAAAGGGTAGGGTCTAAGCCTTTAGAAGGGTTCACAAAAATTGAACATATGGAGCAAATGCTTTCTTTAGATAATGCTTTTAATAGTGATGATCTGAAAGATTTTAATAAGAGAATAACTGAAAGGCTTAACGCCAATGAAAGTATTGAGTTTTCTTGTGAACCAAAACTAGATGGTGTTGCTGCTAACCTTTTATACAGAGAAGGCGAATTAGATTATGCCTCTACAAGAGGAGATGGAAAGGTAGGAGAGGACATAACTCATAATATAAGGACTATAAATTCCATCCCTCTAAAACTTAACAAGAATGAATACTTCGATGTACCTGAGATATTAGAAGTTAGAGGAGAAGTTTTTATTGAAATTAATGATTTTAAAAACATTAATAAGCATTCAGAAGAGAATGGTCATAAGGTTTTTGCAAACCCCAGAAATGCTGCTGCTGGTAGTTTAAGACAGCTAGATCCAAAAGTCGCATCTAATAGACCCCTTAAATTTTTTGCTCATGGATTGGGTTTTGTAGCAAATAAATCCAAAAAATTTCCTCAACTACAATCTGAAGTTCTCAAAGCTTTTTTATCATGGGGATTGCCTGTAAATATAAAATCTGGATTAGCTAAGAATGTGGATGAATGTATTGTATTTTTCAACAATATTCAAAAAACTAGAAATTCTCTACCTTATGAGATTGATGGAGTTGTTTACAAAGTTAATCAACTCTCTCTTCAAAATAAATTAGGCAAGGTCTCTCGTGCACCTAGATGGGCTATAGCTAGGAAGTTTCCTGCAGAAATAGGCACCACGGTTGTTAGGTCTATTTCTTTCCAAGTAGGAAGGGTTGGCAGTATAACGCCGGTAGCTGAATTTAAGCCAACCTTGGTTGGAGGGGTAACCATCACTCATGCAAGTATCCATAATTTTGACGAAATAGCTCGTTTGGATGTAAGGGAAGGGGATACAGTTTCTATTAAAAGAGCTGGTGACGTCATTCCTCAAATTGTAAGCGTAGATCATGATAAGAGACCTCCCAAAACTAAAGCCGTAAAAATACCTACTGAGTGCCCTTCATGCTCTGGACCTTTGGTTAGAGAAGAATCAGAAGCTATTTTGAAATGCAAATCTGGTCAGAATTGTCTAGCACAGCGGGTGGAAGCCATTAAGCATTTTGTTTCTAGGAATGCGATGAATATAGATGGCTTAGGTGAAAAAATTATCAATCAACTGGTCAATATTGGAACTGTGAATGATGCTTCTGACCTGTACGAACTTAAGAAGACAGATCTGCTCGAATTAGATGGCTTTGCTGAAAAATCAGCGAATAACCTTCTTGCATCAATAGAAAAAAGTAAAAGCACAACACTCCAAAGATTTGTATATTCTTTAGGAATTCGCGAAGTTGGTGAAGCCACAGCTCTCAATCTGTCGGTTCACTTTAGGAGCCTTGAGAAATTGATGAATGCTACGGAAGAAGAGTTAATAGAAATAAATGACATTGGACCTGTTGCCTCCCTCCACATAGCCAGTTTCTTTAAAAGTATCGAAGGAAGGGATCTTATACAAAGATTAATGAAACTAGAAATCCTACTACAGAACCCTATTGAAAATACTAATTCTAAGTTGGGCAAACATATTGTTGTAATTACGGGGTCTTTCTCTGATATTTCAAGGAGTCAGCTTAAGGAAGAGCTTATTCGTTTAGGAGCTAAAGTGTCTTCTAGTGTTTCTTCAAATACTACGATCTTAATAGCAGGAGATAAGCCAGGTTCTAAACTAACAAAAGCAGAAGCCCTGGGAGTAGATATTCTGGATGAAGAACAGGCTTTAAAACTTCTGAATTAAACAAAAATGATAAATAGATTAATTTTATTAACTTGCTTTTGTGTTTTAGTCAGTTGTGCCTCCAATGCACCGCCATCCACAACAACAGATGTGTGTAAAATCTTTAAAGAAAGATACTCTTGGTATAAAGCTGCGAAGAAAACTGAGAAGCGCTGGAAAATACCGATTCCAGTCTCTATGGCCATAATTAAACAAGAATCTAGTTTTATAGCTGATGCTAGACCTCAAAGAACAAAGTTATTAGGCTTTATTCCATGGAAGAGAGTGACAAGCGCAAGAGGGTTTGCCCAGGCAGTGGATGGAACTTGGCAAATGTACCTTGATGACAGAGGCGGTTGGTTTGTCCAAAGAAATGATTTTGAAGATGCCGTAGACTTTATCGGTTGGTATAACTATAAAACACATAAGCAGCTGGGAATACCAATGAACAATGCCAGAGCACTATATCTTGCTTATCATGAAGGACGAGGTGGCTACAAAAGGGGTAGCTATAGAACAAAACCTTGGCTTCTCTCAGTTGCTGATAAGGTTCAAAGGCAATCAGATAGATACAATGTCCAGTATCAAGGATGTAAAAAGAAACTAGGTAAGAGGTTTATATTCTTCTAATTCTTATATAATGTACACCTATGATTAAACAACTATTATCTTTGTCCATTGTTCTTATTTTTGTTGCTTGTGCTTCACAGCCGAGAATTGAGTCTGATAAAGACAGTGAATACGATCTGTCTGCTTATAAGTCTTTTAAAATAGACAAGCCTGAGCTAACTACTTCCCCATCTCAGATTGGTCTTAACCCAATCTTAATGCAACGAGTGGAGAGGGCAATAAAATCTAGTCTTGAATCTAAAGGCTTAACAGAATCACAAGAGCCAGATATGGTTGTTAGATTTTTTATAGGAACCAACAGAGAAGTAGACCGCTCAACCGATATTGGCGGCAGAGGCTTTTACAATGATAGGTATTGGGATTCGAGAAACCAAAGAATTTTAAAAGTTGATAAAGACGAAATAGCTATAAGATTTCATGATAAAAAAACCGATGAAGTAATTTGGTACGCCTTTTCTCGCTTCAATAGATCATTAAAGATGAGGGATCAAACAGCGATCAACAGTCTGATAGATAAAGCTATCCTTAATTTTTAATCTTAAAGCGATTTGGCTTCAGCGCTTCAGCAACGAATGAATCGATAGGAAGTGTCGTCCCATCGATAAGATCTGCAATATATTCTGAGCACAAAGGAGCAGAGGTTGATCCTTTTGATCCATGGCCAATGTTCACATGGATGCCATTGACTGATCCAGCTAAAGGCAATCTATCCTTTGTTGTAGTTCTAAAACCAACCCTTCCTCCAAGTAATTTAATATTCTCATCATAAATTATTTTAATTTTATCTAGATTCTCATCATGCTCATCTTGAATTAGTTCTATTGAATCAGATTTACTGTAGGAAGATCCTATGAGATGTTTATCCTCAGTTCTAGGAGATAAATAGCCACCTGCACATATAGGAAATTTTAAGTTCTTTAGAGTTTCATCAGTAGATATATATGAAACTTGCCCTCTCTTCTTAGATACTCCTTGAAAATCACAAAATTGATTTACCATAAAAGCATTGCACAGACACACATGATCTAACAAGTAATCACTATTTTCTGTTTTAAGATGAAAATGATCTGATCCTCTTTTAAAGGATTTAACCTCTTCTTTAAACTTTTTTTCTATTAAATTATTATCAAGCATCTCTTCACAGAGGCTTTCTGGATCAATATATCCTGCGTCTTTAAAGAATAAACCTCCGTGGTTTATTTTAAATCCTGCCTTTTGGCTAGCGGATTTTTTATCGAGTTTTTCAAATAGAACTGTGTCTTTCCTGGAACTACATAGTGCTTTTTCCCTTTTTAAAGAGTTTTCATCAAATCCCAGCATCAGAACTCCTGATTTCCTCCAAAATTGAGTATCCATATCATCATAAAATCTGGACGAAAAGAGATATGAGTGAAGAGAAAACCTTGCATAGGGGCTGTCATGAGCTGACAACCTGGGGTATGCAACAAGATAAGGATTTCCTGTTGCAGCTTTAGACGGTCCATCTTCTTTATCAAAGATAATCACGTTATGACCTCTATCGGCCAATATCTTGGCTAAAGAGCAGCCAGCAATTCCAGCCCCCACTATTCCTATGGTTTTCTTTTTTTTAATTGCCTTCTTTTCTTTGCTAATACTTTTCCCAGTTAACATGCTTCGTTTTTTGCCAAAACCCTTTAGCTTTAAGAGAGAGAATTTTGCTTCTTCAAAGTTCTTTTTAACAAAGCCGGCTACGGTATAAGTTGAAAACGTTGTTTCGGAGTGAGAAGCTTCTGCAAGGCAGGATGCAATTTCTGAAGACCACATCTCAGGGTTCTTGGCAGGTGAGAATCCATCTAAAAACCAAGCATCATATTTTATTTGAGGGTTTCTCAATTCGTCTAATGTTTCACTTAAATCTCCATAAAGTAGACTTAAAGTTACTCTTCCTTTTGCATAACTTATTCTATGTAAACCCTTGGCGTTAAGAGGTAATTTGGATATCAACTCCTTTGATTCATTTAAAAAGGTCGGGTATTGAGAATGAACTCTTAATAAGTCTTTTTCTATAAAAGGTCTATTCTCAAAAGATAAATAATGGAGTTTTGATTGGGCAGGACTAACTTCAATAAATTTTTTCCAAGTGTTTAAGAAATTAATACCAGCTCCAAAACCCAACTCACCAATTAAAAATGTTTCTTTACTTGAAAGCCGTCTCCATCTTTCTTCTAAGTTATTTCCTCTAAGGAAAACATGTTCGGATTCCTCTAATGCACCTTGTTTTGACCAATAAAGGTCATCATGCTCTACAGAGAAAGGGGAGTCTTTTGCCCAGGTTAAATCTGCGGACCTAAGGTTTAAGAAAGAGTCCGCAGTTTTATTTAAATCTAGAAGATTACTTATTACTAGAAGGAATTTCGTTAAAGGGTATCCCTTTGTCAGCTCTCATGTCTTGAGGCATTCCTAAAACTTGTTCTGAAATAATATTCTTTAGAATCTCATCCGTTCCACCGGCTATTCTTATTCCTGCAGCACCATAGAATCCATATTGATACATAGATTGATCAGCATCAGGTTCATCTGATCTGACTATTCCTGCAGAATCCATTAAGTCCATACCAAAATTTGCAATTTCTTGAAGTTTGTTACCACTCACTATCTTCGTAATAGAAGATTGAGGTCCGGGAGTTTCGCCTCTAGATAGAGCTGATATATTTCTATATTTTGCAAATTTTAGGCCACTTTGCTGACAGTACCAGTCAGCTAGTTTTTCTCTGACAGCTCCATTCTCTATAGCTAAACTGCCATTTAAATCTTGGCCTCTTGCAAGAGTAAAAGCTTCTTGAAAATCAGGTCCGGAAGCATCGCCTACGGCCAGTCTTTCATTCATTAGGGTGGTTAAAGAAACTTTCCAACCATCTCCTACGGCACCAAGCCTCTGGCTATCAGGAATTTTTACATCAGTGAAATACACTTCGTTAAAATTTGCACCTCCAGAAATCTGCTTGATAGGTCTTACTTCCACGCCTGGAGATTTCATGTCTAGAAAGAAATAGGTTAACCCTTTATGTTTAGGAGCAGTTGGATCACTTCTTGTTACTAGTATTCCCCAGTCACTAAAATGCGCTCCTGATGTCCATATTTTTTGTCCATTTATTGTCCAAGTATCGCCTTCTAAAACTGATTTAGTTTTAAGTCCTGCTAGATCTGATCCTGCACCAGGTTCACTAAATAGCTGACACCAAATTTCTTCTCCTTTAGCCATAGGAGGAAGATGCCTTGCTTTTTGCTCTTCTGTTGCGTACATCATCATCACAGGCCCTGCCATGCCTTGACCAATTTCTAGATATCCTCCTGGAACTTTAAATTTAGAAATTTCTTGTCCCCAGATCACTCTTTCAATAGGAGTTGACTCTCTTCCACCAAATTCTTTAGGCCAATGCATGCATGCCCAACCAGATTCATATAGTTTATTTTGCCAAACTTTAACTTGTTCCAGACCTTCCTCTTCAGAAGATGCTCTCCAGCCATCTTTTGGTCCTTCTTTTAAATCTGCATTAGCTTTAAGCCACTCATAAGCTTCTTTTCTAAATTTTGCTTCTTCAGCAGTATCATTAAAATCCATAATTATCTCCTATACTTGATTAGCTCTTTCAAGAGAGCTGATTAATTTATCTTTCCAAATACTTTGACTGCCAATATTTGCAGCCAATTGACGACACCTTCTGTAGTAAAGGTGGCAATCAAATTCCCAAGTGAATCCCATTCCTCCGTGAGTTTGAATATTTTCTTTAGAACATTCATTGAATGCCTGGCTAGCACTTACTCTTGAGGTTGCTGCAGCTGTAGCTAATTCTGGAGCATCTGTACTTAGGGCCCATGCTCCGTAGTAACAATTTGATCGGGCAAGTTCTACAGCAATATACATATCTGCGAGTTTATGTTTTATTGCTTGAAAAGAAGCAATCGATCGGCCAAAAGCAAAACGGCCCATGGCATATTCCTTAGCCATATCCATAGAAGCTTCTGCCCCACCTAGCTGCTCAAAAGCAAACAATACTGCCGCTCTATCAAGAATATTTTGAAGGTTATCCCAGCCTTCATTTGTAGAACCCAATGTTATAGCTTCTGCTCCTTTAAAGGTTAGGGACGCATGTGATCTTGAAGGGTCTAAGGTTTGTTGATTGACAACTTCTACTCCGTCGGCGCTGAGGTCAACAAGAAATAATCCTACATCGTTGCCTTCTTTTGCTGTAACAATGGCGAAATCAGCTACATCTCCATCAGGGACTACTATTTTTGTCCCATTTATTAAATTACCTTTAACTTCACAAGTGATGTTCGCCTCGGTTGGAGAAGTATTTCCTTCCGTATGAGCAAAGGTTCCAATTAAACTTCCACTGGCAAGTTTAGGTAAATAGTTCTGTTTCACTTCTTCTGAGCCAAGTTTTAGTAGGAACTCAGTAGCAAGATATACACTAGATGAAAAGGGAGTAGGAGCTAAACTCCTTCCTAATTCTTCAGCTATAACACACAGCTCTAGATAGCCCAACCCCAATCCATCATATTTCTCTGGTATTGCAGTTGCCGTAAAACCCATTTCTGCAATCAGTTTCCATAACTCTTCATCATAAGAAGTTTCACCTTCAAGAACTGTTCTGGCTCTCTTTACAGAGTCTTCTTTTTCTAGAAATTTACGTGCTATATCCTTAAGTTGTGTTTGTTCCGCCGAAAATTCAAAATTCATTTTTGTCCTCGTTTTTTTTAGATATCTATATATCTAAGATTAAGTGTTAAAATTTTTTTATATGAACCATATTGTATCTACGAAGAAACATAAAGAAAGACTAAAATGTAAAAATTATGACTGAAAATAATTCTACTGACTCAAAGAACGACACTCCTGATATTAAGCCTATTAGGTCAGAAGCTATGGCCAGCAAGAGTAATAGGCCAATAGGGGGAGCAAGCATGCTCTTTACCGCAACTCTTGGATTTATTAATTTAGGAGGATTGGTATTATTATTTTTCTGGTTCTTTAGTACTTCAGGTAATCAGCAGCAAGCAGGACAAAATTTCATAGAAAGAATAAGTATTCTTGAGGAGTCTTTGGATGAACAGAAGCAACAAAATCTGGAGGTAATTGAATCCACTGAACAAGACGTAAAGTTCATAAATAAAGAGATAAGAAAATTATGGGACCTAAGTAATAAAAAAAATAGAAAAGAGATTGCTGCCAACATTAAGGTCTTAAAAGAATTAGAAGAACAAATAGAAAGATTGACAAAAAAGATTAATTCTCTGGGGGCTAAGCAGCGTGCTAGAGATTTAGAGTTTGCTAAGTTAGAGAAATCTCAAGAAAACTTAAAAATCAAAATAGTGGATATTGGCCCTTCTACTGATGATTCTATTTTAGAGGAAAGGATTGCCACTCAAGATGAGGCTATTGAGTCAATGGACAGTTATCGCAAACAAGTAAATAAAACTTTAATGGGTCTTCAAAGGCAAATAGATAAGTTGCTTTTAAATCTTGAACTTTATCAATCAGAACAGGCGACATCTTCTGAGTAGATGCTTATAATGCTGAGTCTTTGCGGATGTGGTGGAATTGGTAGACACGCCAGATTTAGGTTCTGGTGCCGAAAGGTGTGGAGGTTCGAGTCCTCTCATCCGCACCAATTTTCTTAATTTTAAATTTTCTTATTAAGTTCTTTATGAAGAACTTAAATCTAGTTTCTTGAAAGTAGTTTTGCGTATTCTTTAGTAATCAACTCTCTCATCCATATATTTCCAGGATCAGAGTCTTTCGTTTCATGCCAATATAGATGCAATACAGCAGGATCCAAGGCAAAAGGTAGCTTGACTGCGGTCAGATCTTTAGAAATTAAAAAACTTTTTGTTGATGTTAAGGCCAGGTCTGAGTTACCTATTATGAAAGGTGCTACTAAAAAATTCTGGGCCCTTAAGGCAATGCGTCTACTTTCTCCTAATCTGTAAAGTGCCATATCTACATGCCCAAGACCAGTCCGTCTGTTTGAAATATTAACGTGAGATAGATTTAAGTAGTCCTCCATTGTTATCTTCTTTTTCTTAGCAATGGGATGACCTTTTCTAACTATAAGAACAAAATTATCTTCAAATATTTTTTGGTGTCTTAGAGATTCATCACTATGAATGGGTGGGTCGATACTGAAATCTATATTTCCTGCAGCCAATTCCCGAGGTGTGTTTTTCCTTGGCGTTAAGTAACTTTCAATTCCAATATCTGGTGCTGTTTCAGATAAGGATTTTATTAGAGGAGGAAGAAGCCTAAATTCTGATAAATCACCAGCTGATATTCTAAAAGTTGTACCTGCCGATTCTGGATTGAACGTTTCGGCATCTGATATTGTATTTCTAAACAGACTTAGCGCACTCCTAACGTCCTCAATTATATTCTGAGCAACTGCGGTGGGAACCATTCCTTTAGAGGTTCTGGTAAATAGATCGTCATCAAACGTTTCTCTTAGTCTGGAAAGGGCATTACTTACTGCCGGTTGTGTTATTCCTAGGACTTCTCCAGCCTTGGTAAGATTACGTTCTGTGTAGATTACATCGAACGCAATGAACAGGTTCAGATCGGTATTATTAAGATTCATTCGTATTCCAAGTAGTGTTATACATTTCTTTATAGACTAAGACTTAAGATAGAACTATTATCCTTGTGATTAACATTAAATTGATTTTAGTATTATAAATAAAACTTATAATACAATACTTTTAATATATATTTCAATTATAAGGAGAAACAAATGCAACTAGAATTCTCAGACAGATCAAAAGATCTACAAATTAGAATAGCCAAATTCCTTGATGACCATATTTATCCTGCTGAAGCAATTTATGCAGAGCAAATGGCCGAGTTCACAGAACAAGGTAATCGATGGCAAATACCTCAAATTATTGAAGACAAGAAAGAGATAGCTAAAAGTGAAGGGCTTTGGAATTTGTTTCTACCAGAGAACCCTCTAGGCGATGACATGACCAATCTTGATTATGCTCCGTTGTGTGAACTAATGGGAAGATCTGGTATTGCAGGAGAGATATTCAATTGTTCTGCTCCTGATACTGGGAATATGGAAGTGTTTGCAAAATATGCAAATGAAGAGCAACAAGATAGATGGCTAAAGCCTTTGCTTAATGGAGAAATACGTTCCGCTTTTGCAATGACTGAGCCCGCTGTAGCCTCATCAGATGCTACGAATATATGCTCCTCTGCAGTTTTGGATGGAGATGAGTACGTAATCAATGGAGAAAAATGGTGGACTTCAGGAGCTGGAGATCCAAGATGCAAAGTTCTAATTTTTATGTGTATGACTAACCCTGAAAATCCTAAACATCAGCGTCAATCACAAATTATAGTTCCCATGGACACTCCAGGAATAAAGATCGAAAAGATGATGCATGTCTTTGGATATGATGATGCCCCTCATGGTCACGGAAGAGTGAGTTTTAAAGACGTAAGAGTTCCAAAAGAAAATCTACTATTAGGAGAGGGTAGAGGTTTTGAAATATCTCAAGGTCGTTTAGGACCTGGAAGGATCCATCACTGCATGAGAACCATAGGTGTCATGGAAAGAGCTTTAGAACTTATGTGTAAGCGTGCTGAAGAGAGAGTTGCCTTTGGTAAGAAATTATCTGTTCTTGGAGCTAACTTTGACTACATAGCTGAAAGCAGAATTGATATAGAAACCTCTAGATTACTGACGTTGAATGCTGCGCATATGATGGATACGGTAGGCAATAAAGTCGCGAGAAGTGAAATTGCTCAAATCAAAGTACACGTTCCTATAGTGGCATGCAGGCTTATTGATCGAGCTATCCAGATTCATGGCGGAGGCGGAGTGAGTCAAGATTTCCCTCTTGCCAGCATGTACGCTCACATGAGAACGTTAAGGCTCGCAGATGGACCTGATGAAGTACACAGAAGAACTGTTGCCAGAGAAGAGTTAGGAAAATATACAAATAGTTAGGTATATTTCTCTATGAAAAAAAGGCTCTTGAAGGAGCCTTTTTTTTAAGTTATGTCTAAAAACTCTTTACTAATTTCTTCCAACGCTTTGTCAATTCCGGGAATAATAGACATCGTTGCAAAACCGTGAATAAAGCCAAGATATTCTTTGTGAAAAACTTTAACATCTGAATTTTTGAGTTCCTCAGCATAAGCGTTCCCTTCATCTCTTAATGGATCAAATCCAGCCGTTACAACAACTGCTGGAGGTAAGCCCTGTAAAGAACTTGCCAGTAACGGAGATACTAGGGGATCCATAACACTATCTTTTGATTGCAAGTATTGTTCTGCAAACCACTCCATGGCAACTTTGGTTAGCATAAAGCCTTCAGCACAATCTTCTTGGATTGATTTAGTTTTAAACTGTAAATCTGTTACTGGATAAATTAGGAGTTGAGCTCTGGGTAGATGTTGTTGTACTTCTTGCTGTTTTAAACAAATAGCTGCAGCAAGGTTTCCTCCGGCACTGTCTCCTCCTACAGATATATTATTTTCCTCAACCTTTAGATCCGCAAAGTTATCTACAACCCAATTATAACCAGCAAGGCAATCATTGAAAGGAGTGGGGTATTTGTGTTCTGGTGACAATCTATAATCCACAGAAAATATCTTAAATCCTAACTTGAGGCAGAGACTCTCACATAATTCATTATGGGTTTCTACGCTGCCTATAACCCATCCTCCGCCATGAAAATAAACTAAAGCACCATGTATCTCAGCGTTGTCTAAAGGAGTATATTGTCTCACTAGAATATTCTCTGAACCAACTGATATCTGATGATCTTCAGTAACAACTTTATTGTTGGGTTGCTGAGGGATTAATTTACTCTGTTCTAAATAAGATTCTCTAAATTGTTCGGCAGTGAGGGTCGAAAAATCAATCTCTCCCAAGGTATCTTGCGATAACATAAGTTGAAATGGTGGATGCAATTTTCTGTGTTCTAGTGTTATTTGCTTCTTTCTCGAAAGTAAAATAAGTATCCAGTTTGGAAGTTTTAGAAGAAAATTTATCATATCAATCTTGAGTTTCTTTATTAGAGATTACTCACTTTTTTTCTTAAAAAATTGCTCTTTAAAATTAAAATTGTTCTTCTGGTAGTTTAACTGTGAGACCTTCAAGTTCTTCTGATATTTTAATTTGGCAAGATAGACGAGAATTAGATTTAACATTTTCAGTGTACTCTAGCATTGAGTCTTCCATTTCACTTCTCTCCCCAACTTTAGATAACCAATTAGGCTCTACAAATACATGACAAGTACCACATGCACAAAGACCACCGCAGTCAGCATCTATGCCCGGAACATTATTAGATATTGCTACTTCCATAAGGCTATCACCCTGATTAGCATTTATTTCATAATTATTTCCGTCGTGATCAATAAATATTACTTTGGTCATATTTTTCGGTTCTACTTTTTATGGACTTTTACAGGAACATTGCTGTAACCCATAACAAAATTAGATAAAACTCGTTCAGGTTCTCCGGTCATTTCTATGCGATCAAAGCGTCTAAGAATTTCTTCCCAAAGAATACGAAGCTGCATCTCTCCTACACGATTTCCCATACATCTATGTATACCAAAACCAAAAGAGAGATGATGTCTCGCTTTATTTCGATCAATAATGAACGCATCTGGGCTTTCAATGACTTCCTCGTCTCGATTTCCGGAAACGTACCACATAACGACTTTATCTCCCTTACGAATTTTATGTCCTTTAAATTCAACATCCTCAAGTGCTGTTCGTCTCATATGCCCTAAGGGAGTCTGGTATCTAATGATTTCAGAGACCATATTAGGAATTAGAGAGCTATCATCCTTCAACTTTTCATACTCTTTTGGGTTACGATTTAATTCCACTACTCCAGCAGAAATTGAGTTTCTAGTTGTATCATTGCCCCCAACAATAAGAAGAATGAGATTGCCTAAGAATTCCATAGGGTCATTGATCATGTCTTTAGTATCTTCCCCATGAGCAAGCATAGATATGAAGTCAAATTTTCTTGGCTCAGCTGCTCGTTGATACCAAAGCTTACTGAAATAGGCCAGACACTCCTGAAGAACTTCTTGCCTTTGATTCATGTCTACTTCAATCCCAACAGTTTCTGAGGTTGTTGCAACATCTGACCAATAAGGGAGGAGGTGTCTGTCCTCAAAAGGAAAGTCAAATAAAGTAGCCAACATTTGCGTCGTTAACTCTTTGGATACCAGCTCCACCCAATTAAAATCTTCATTATCAGGTAAATCATCAAGAATATTTCCGACTCTTTGCCTTATGATTACCTCTAGTTCAGATAATTGAGTAGGGGCTACCACAGGTTGAACAGCTTTGCGTTGAACATCGTGCTTTGGTTGGTCCATTGCTATGAACATAGGGGTTACTAATTCTGGCTGAGCATCACCTATAACAATATTAGTCTCAGAAGAAAATCGTTTATGGTCACTGTCTATTGCAACGATATCGTGAAATTTTGTTATTGACCAGAATGGTCCAAATTGACTTTCGGGACAATAGTGAACTGGTGATTCCTTTCTTAATCGACGAAAGTATTCTCCGTGCAGATTGCTTTCAAAAATCTCTGCTTTGGACACATCAAAGGTTTCTAGAGGTAAATCCCAAGGGTCAGGAATTGAGTTTTCTTTTTTTAAAAATGATTCTTCTTTCATGTGGTTCTCCCCAGTTTGGTCTGATGCCAATAAATACCAATTTATCTTATCCTAATTCATCAGTTAATCACTAACTTAAGAGTTTTCTAGTTTAATTTTTTGGAAGTGAATTAGCTCGTAAAAATTTTGTACTTAGATAAAATGCCAAGTTCAGAAGACACGTAGCTCAGTTGGTTAGAGTATCTCGGTGACATCGAGAGGGTCGGTGGTTCGAATCCACTCGTGTCTACCACTCCTTACATTTACTTAAATTTTAATAAATTATGAGGCTTATGTTATTCTTTTAGCTCATTAAAAAATGGAGACAACAATGACTAAAATAATTACTCTTTTAACATTATCAATTCTATCTTTCGGTATAAATGCATCTGCAGTTGCAATTTACACTTGTGACCTAGAGGAAGGAAAAACCCTTGATGAAGTTAAGGCAGCGAACTCGAAATGGGTTAAGGCTGTCAATAATCTTTATGAATCAGAAGTATCTAGTTATGTACTAGAACCTATTGTGTCTCCTGACATGGAGGGTTTTACCTTTATAGACACTTACACAGACGAAGTGGCTTGGGCGACAGTAAACAGAGAGATCAGATCTGGAGCCCTTTCTGAACTATCAGATCTATTTGAAGGTTTAAGTGAATGTCCTTCAGTAACTCTTCACAACTCTGAAGAAAGTTAAATCAACTAATTGAAACTTAATCTTAATTCTATGAAAAAAATAATACTATTTTTTATAATTCTTTTCCCTTTAAGTGCTTACTCTGATTACACGGTTGATCAAGAAACCATTAACTTTGATTCTAATGGAGTTTCTATTGCTTATACCGTAGCAGGGGAAGAAAACGTAACTCCTGTCTTAATGGTCATGGGACTTATGGCGTCACATAGGCTTTGGGGGGAATATTTGGTTAATGGGTTAGTCGATGCTGGTTATAAAGTTATACTTTTTGACAACAGGGACACTGGAGACTCAGAAAACTTAGATAGACTCGGTAAGCCAAATATTTATTGGAAATTTGCTTTAAGTTACATGGGCATCGGCTTCAGTGCTCCTTATACTTTGGACGATATGGCCGCTGATGGGATAAGAGTCTTGGATGAGCTCAACATAGATAATGCCCATATCGTTGGAGCCTCGATGGGCGGAATGATTGCACAGACAATTGCATCATCTTATCCGGAACGAACCAAAAGTCTGGTCTCAATCATGTCGACTTCTGGAGCAAGGCATTTACCTGAAATGTCTCAGCAGAATCAAGATAATTTTAGCGGTGTAGGAGATTTAGATTTAGATCAAGTGCATGCTTACGGGTTCTATCCAGAAGCTATGGGCAGGCAGATGACTGCTATTTTACAAGCAGGAGACAGGTCGGATCAGATTAAGACAATATCAGTTCCTACTCTAATTCAACATGGAGTAAACGACACTTTGTTGCCGGTTGAGCATGGAAAGCACACTGCTGAATTAATACAAGGCTCTGAAATAATTATTTATGATGGTATGGGTCATAATTTACCGGATGAGGTGGTACCTACCGTTCTGTCTGATATGTTAAGTTTTTTTGATAGATGATCACGGTTTTCCCAGCTAAATCTATTATCACTATGAATGCTTCCATGCCAAGTGCCGAAGCAGTAGCAGTTAGAGACGGAAAAATTATAGAGACCGGAACCCTTGAATCACTTCAGCCTTGGCTGAGTAAGCATGATCATGAGATAGACGAACAATTTAAGAACTCATTCATAGTTCCAGGCTTAATTGACCCTCACCTTCATCCTTCAATGGCTGCTGTACTTTTGCCAACTTACTTTATAACTGCGATGGAGTGGAAGATGCCTTGGGGAACAACACCAGCCACTAGGTCACCAACCGAATATGATGAACGTCTAAAAGAAGCTCTCAGTAAGCCTACTCACGGGGAATTATTTATAACCTGGGGGCATCATAATTTGTGGCATGGGCCTATTTCTCGTTCTCGTTTAAATTCCATTGATTCAAAAACACCTATAGTTGTATGGAATCGATCGTTCCACGAAGTATGCATGAATGATGCTGCTTTGGAATTATTAGAAATAAAACAAGAAGACGTAGAGAATGCTACTCAAATAGATTTTGAAAAAGGACGCTTTTACGAAATAGGTCTTGGTTATGCCATCCAAAAGCTCAATCCTTATATATTGGCGCCTGAGGTTTTTAAAGAAGGTTTGCTGAAACTAAAAGAAGTTGTTCATTTTGGTGGACAAACAACTATTGCTGACATGGCCGTGGGTCTATTTGATTTTGAAGCAGAATTGAACACTCAAGCTGCTCTTTACGAAAATGAAGATACTCCCTTTAGAGTTGAATTGATTGCTCACGCAACTGTTATGCAAAAGGGTAACTCCGTAGAGCAAGCTGAAGAATTAATTGCCAAGCTTCCCGAAAGGAATTCTCACAGATTAAATTTTGGAAAAAGGGTAAAACTTTTTACCGATGGCGCTTTTTTTTCGCAAGTAGCGCAATTAATGGAACCAGGATACATAGACGGCCATCATGGAGAATGGCTGAGTACCCCTGAGCAGTTTGAAGACAATGCAAGAGTCTTTTGGAATAAGGGGTATGCAATACACGTTCATTGCACTGGAGATTTAGGCTTGGAGCTGGCAGTCGACACTCTAGAAAAAATGCAGGATGAAAGGCCCCGCTTTAACCATGGATTTACCATAGAGCATTTCGGTCTATCCACACCGGAGCAGATATTTAGATTATCAAAACTGGGTGCTAATATTTCGGCTAATGCTTATTACGTTCATGAACTTTCTGATATTTATTCTAACGACTCAGTTGGCTTCGAAAGAGCATCATCTATGGCGAGAGTAGGGACCAGTTTCAGAGAGGGCATTACAACAACATTACATTCGGATTTTACAATGGCACCTGCTCAGCCTTTGATGAGCATGTGGGTAGCTGTAAACAGAGTTAATGAAAAAGGAAATGTGATGTGTGAAGAAGAAAGAATTACACCTCAACAGGGATTAGAAGCAATCACTATCAATGCTGCAAGGGTGTTAGGTCTTGATCATGAAATAGGAAGCATAAGAGCTGGAAAAAAAGCTGACTTTACAGTTTTACAAGAAAATCCTCTAGAAATAGACCCTTTAAAGATTAAAGATATAGAAATTAAGGCAACTGTTTTTGAAGGAAAAGTATTCAATATAAAAACACAATGATCCCAGTAACGGTTGTAGCAGGTTATTTGGGCTCAGGTAAAACAACTTTAATAAATAAATTCTTAAAAGAAGCCGAGTCGCCAATTGCCGTACTTGTAAACGATTTCGGTGAATTAAATATAGACGCTGAATTGATAGACAATCAAGAGTCTCTAACTTTGTCTCTTACTAATGGATGCGTTTGTTGCAAGTTATCTGATGATATAGGTGTTTCTTTAGAATCTCTTAAAGGCAAAGATATCACCGCTGTCATCATTGAAGCTAGTGGTATTTCCCTGCCTATAAATATTGCAAATTATGGTCTGAGCTGGCCTGGTTTTTCACTAAAGGGGATTTTAGCTTTAGCAGATGGCCAAAGTATTGGCAGTTTACTGGAAGATAAATTTGTTGGTTATACAGTAAAGGGACAAATTGAACAGGCGGATGCAATACTCTTAAACAGAAGTTCAGGTCTGTCGTTAGAAGTTCTAAAAGGACTAAACGAAAATATTTTCTTAGAAGAAGAAGTCTCAAATTATACAGACCTGTTATCGGCTAAGTATTATGCAAATCATTTCATAGGAGATAGTCCTAAGGAGCACGCATCTTTTCAGTCTTCTATTTTTACTTCAAATAAACCTATTAAAAGAGATGATATTAAAAAATACCTTCTTTTAAATCCAAACATACAAAGAGCAAAAGGGTGGGTTTGTGAGGAAAACGGTATTTATTCCTTATTGCAAATGACTCCCAGCGGATGTAATTTCTCTCCATCTAGTTTTAAGAGCCAAACCAGGATTGTATTTATTTATACAGGTAAATTATCTCCATTTGAGTTCTAAAGAAATCTTTAACGGAATATAAATTATTATAAGAGGACATGCAGACCACCTTAGGTGTTCTGATATTAGGGACTTTTACCTTAGCTAATACTTTTTTTGTTTAAGCTTCTTTAGTCTAGCGTAAAGTCTTTCCTTCTTTTCCTTTTGAAGAGTTTTGATTGCGTGACGATGATTTCTCGCCTTTTGATCTGATTGCATCCTTTCAGCTTTAGAATTGCTCATAGAATCACTCTTTTATTATCACTATTTACTATATCAACTTGGTCTTTAGTTTCAATAATTGTTTCTAAGTATTTACAAATACAAAAGTTTAAAAAGTAATTCTTAATACTCCACAAATCATGGGATTTAATATAGGATTCGCTCCTGTGAAAGTCTTTATTACAACTATCCTAATATCTCTATTGTCGCAGGTCGCTTTGACCGAGGATGATCAGTCCACTTCTCATCTAGAAACTATAGTCCTAGGGGCGGGTTGCTTTTGGGGTGCTGAAAAAGAATATGCAGCTATTCCGGGAGTCGTAGATGCTGTTTCTGGGTATTCCGATGGTAGAGGGGTGTCTCCAACTTACAGAGAAATTACACAATTCAGGAATAGATTTAATCCAAATAACCACGCTGAAGTGGTAGAGGTAACTTTTAATAAGAACGTTCTTTCATCAGAAGAACTTTTGAGACATTACTTTGAAGGTCACGACCCTACGCAAATTAATCGTCAAGGCAATGATGTCGGCACTCAGTACAGATCCATTGTGTTAACCACAACTACTAATCAAGCTGAATCAGCCAGAAAAGTAATAGACTCTTACCAGGAACTGCTTGCAAATGCTGGTTACGGAACCATAGCCACCGTTGTGAAGCCTTTGGTCACTTTTTATCCTGCAGAAGAATACCACCAAGATTACCTTGTAAAAAACCCAAACGGATATTGTCCTGATCATTCAACTGGAGTTAAATTTTTTGCTTCAGAATCAATGCCACAAATAGACAATAAAAATTTGTTGAAAGGTAAGCAAATTGTTGTGATTGAGCCCGATGGATACTGCCCCTATTGTGAAAAATTTAGAGAAAAAGTTTCAGCAGATTACCAAGGCTCCATACCTCTTAGTTACAGAATGGCTACTCAACTGGAAGGTCTAATAATAAATTCTCCAACATGGGCAACGCCTACTATTATTTTTTTAGAAAACGGGAAAGAAATTCTCAGTCATAAAGGTTACATGGCTCCAGATTTGTTCTATAGAACTTTAGGAGCTTTCAAGTTAGGAAATTCTGAAGCCTTTAAAGTTGCATTCAATGAAGGCACCGATGCCAGATTTTGCAAAGAATACGAAATCTTTAAGAACACTCCTGATGGAGTGTTTGTTGATAAGTTAAGCGGAGCTCATTTGTTTGATACGAGGGACAGGTTCAACTCTAAAACCGGATGGTTGTCTTTCACAAAACCTTTGGAGGGTTCGGTTTATAGGAAGGCTGACAATAGTTATGGAATGAGAAGGATTGAAATAAGATCAGTTACTTCGGATATTCATTTAGGCCATGTTTTTCCTGATGGGCCTAACGGGCTTCCGAGATATTGCATCAATGCGACAGTACTAGAATTCAAAGAAAGATCAGAACTAAGTAGAATTTAATTTAAGGAGTTTATATGAATGGAAAAATAGCAAAATATGTAACCGTAGGGACAAATGATCTCCAAAAGGCGAAGGTTTTTTATGATGCATTATTTGAAGATTTAGGTGCAACAAGTTTTCCACCAAACGATAGAAGTTTTTTTTGGCGTATAAAAGATGACGATACAATCTTTGCGGTTTTTGTTCCTTATGATGGGGAGCAAGCAACTGTTGGAAATGGCAACATGACAGGTATTTCTTTAGAAACTACCGAGGATGTCGACGCAATTTATGCTAAGGCCATTGAGCTTGGAGCAGCTGATGAAGGAGAGCCCGGCCAAAGGGTGCCAACTTTTTACGGAGCTTACGTAAGGGACCTTGATGGAAATAAGCTCACTTTCTATAAAATGGGATAGTTTTTAAATTTAGTCCAATTTATTTGCTTGCTGTTACCAACCAAGTAGCACTTGGGAAGTGGAGACCGTTTCCGTCAGAATACTCTTTAAAGAGTTCTTGAAGTGCGCTTGAGATATCATCTTTAACTTCTGGAGAAGATTCTTCTAACATGGCTGTAACTACAGGATTAATAGACAAATAGTCATTTGAAGCTTCTTGTAATGACTTTCCAACAAACATTGTGATTTGTTGTTCATGACTTTCGATAGCTATATCCTTAAAACCTGAATCAACCATTATTGATTCGAGGTAATCCTTTTCAGCAAATGCAAAGGGCCCAGGGCTTCGTGGCGGCGGAGAAGGGAGGTCTACAAACTTTTTGATTACTTGAATGGATAGTGCTTGCCAAGGATTAAGCTGAGGAGATTGCCAACACACAAAAGAAAACTTTGCTCCTTGTTGAAGACTTCTGTAAATATTCTTAAACGCTGGCACAGGAGCTTCAAAAAACATTACCCCAAATCTTGAATAGGCAGCTGAATAAATATTTTCTTTTTTAAGTTCAGTCTGAATATCCATAACTTGGAAGTCTGCGTTTGTTAAATTTTTTTCTGCTGCTAGTTTTCTTGCTTGATCTAACATAGGCTCAGAAATATCAACACCAGTAATTTTAGAATTCTTAGATAGATTCCCAGCAATGCTCAAGGTTGTAGACCCGCATCCACAGCCGATATCTAAAATATGTTCTCCTAGATCTTCTGGCAGCTTAGATAAAGCAGCAACTCCAAGTGGTTCAAGCATTACATCCATTGCATTTTGTTTTTCTACCCAGACATCTCCACCTTTGCCAGACCAGAATTCTCTTTGTTTTTTATTTGTTTCTTCCATGTTTATTTCTTTAATTAATTAGAGCTATATTAATAGAGCTTTATCATTCCTTCCATTAGAATAATTAAACAAATCAACTATATAAAATAAACTAATTCTCTAATTAATATTTATGGGCATCAATTCATCTCTACTGGGCCTTATAGGCAATACACCAATCCTTAAGCTTAACGCCTTCGATACAGGTAAATGTGAGTTATTTGTTAAGCTAGAATCACACAATCCCGGTGGATCGATCAAAGATAGAATTGGGCTTTCTATAATTGAAGAGGCAGAAAAATCAGGAGAATTAAAACCAGGCGGCACTATTATTGAAGCAACGGCTGGGAATACGGGTATAGGTCTTGCGTTAGTTGCAGCAATCAAAGGTTATAAGATAATTCTGGTTATTCCAGATAAAATGAGTAGAGAAAAAATTCTTCATTTAGAAGGTCTCGGTGCGGACATTATTTTGACAAGATCAGATGTTCCAGAAGGGCATCCAGAGTACTATCAAGACCTTGCAAGAAAAATTGTTTCTGAAACTCCGGGAGCTTTCTTGGCTGATCAATTCTCAAATCCTGCTAATCCCTTGGCGCACAGGACCACAACGGCTCCTGAAATATGGGAACAAATGGAAGGAAAGATGGATGCAATGGTTGCTGGTGTCGGTTCTGGAGGCACTTTGACTGGTTTGGCTGAATTTTTTAAAGAAAAAGATCCTAATATTCAAATGGTTGTTGCTGACCCAGAAGGGTCGGTGGTTGCAGATGCCGTTAGAAAAGGATCTTTTTTTTACGATGGAGGTTCGTGGCTGGTAGAAGGAGTAGGGGAAGACTTTATACCCAAAAACCTAAATCTAGAGCTACTGGACGACGCCGAAGTAGTAAGTGACAAAGAAGCATTTCAAACGTTACAAGTTTTGTTGCAAGAAGAAGGTATTTTAGGAGGTTCCTCTACTGGTACCTTGGTTGCAGGAGCAATCAAATGGTGCCAAAAGCAAGATACTCCCAAAAGGGTTGTTACTTTTATATGTGACACCGGCAATAAGTACCTCTCTAAAGCCTACAACAAGTCCTGGTTACACGATAACCACCTTTTAGAAGATCAAGATAATGGGGACTTGACCGATTTAATCAACAGAAGAGCTGATAAAGGAGAAATGATTAGCGTTAGTCCCACTGACTCTTTGTTGGTTGCTTATAATCGTATGCGGGCTTCCGATATATCTCAAATACCTGTTTTAGATAAAGAAGATCTTGTGGGTGTTTTGGATGAAGAAGATTTACTTTTCACGGTTAGCAATAATGAATCTGCTTTTTCGAGACCGGTGAGTGAGTACATGGTAAAAGACCTAGATATATTACCTATTGATGCCCCGGAATCTTCTCTTTTAGATATTCTTTCTCAAGGCAAGGTAGCCATTATTTTTGAAGAAGAAGTTTTTATAGGATTCATAACCAAAGTCGATCTTATTAATCATTACAGAAATAAATTAAATAAAAAATAGATAAATATGAAAGGAAATAAGAACACGCAAGGATTTGAAACGAAGGCCATACATGCCGGTCAAGAGCCCGACCCTACAACAGGGGCTATCATGACTCCGATATCAGTTAGCTCAACCTATGTTCAAGAAAGTCCAGGAATTCACAAAGGTTATGATTATTCAAGAAGCATCAATCCAACAAGAAAGGCTTTAGAGGAATGCATTGCAGAACTGGAGGATGGTATAGCTGGATTTGCTTTCTCATCGGGAATGGCTGCTACTTCGACTGTTTTAGAGATTCTCAATACAGGAGACCACGTAATCGCGATGGATGATCTCTACGGGGGAACCTATCGTTTATTTGAGAACGTAAGAAAACGCTCAGCTGGCCTCGAGTTTAGTTTCACTGACCTTAGTGATCTTACAAACTTAGAGGCTGCTCTACAACCCAATACAAAAATGATTTGGGTTGAGTCTCCCACCAATCCTTTGCTCAAAATAGTTGATCTAAAGGCAGTGTCTGAGTTTGCAAAAGAGCATGGAATAATCGCTGTTTGTGACAACACCTTTTGCTCCCCCTATGTCCAAAAACCTTTAGATATTGGTTTTGATATAGTGGTGCACTCGGCAACTAAGTACTTAAATGGTCATTCAGATGTGGTTGGTGGCATAGCAGTCTCTTCGGATAAAAATTTAGCAGAACAATTGGCTTATCTGACAAATGCCACAGGGTCAATCATGAGTCCATTTGATAGCTTTCTGGTTCTGAGAAGTTTAAAAACTTTAGCAGTGAGAATGGAAAGGCATTGCGAAAATGCTGTAAAGATCGCTAATTTTCTTGAAGCGCATCCTGCCATTGATAAAGTTTACTACCCCGGATTATCCAGTCACCCTCAGCACCAAATTGCAGTTAAGCAAATGTCAGGATTTGGCGGAATGATTAGTGTAGTGGTTAAAGGCGGTCTTAAAAATGCCACTTCCTTTTTAGAGAGAACAAAATTATTTTCTTTAGCTGAGAGTTTAGGAGGTGTAGAAAGTTTAATTGAGCACCCAGCCATTATGACGCATGCTTCTGTACCTGAGGAAATTAGAAATGAGATAGGTGTTGTTGACGGATTAGTTCGCCTTTCGGTGGGGATAGAAACTTTAGAGGATTTAGTAGCAGATCTAGATAATGCTCTTAGTGATCTCTAGTTACGTGCCAGTTAACTGCTCTTGACGTTTTCTCTACCTGATCATCAACCCCCAGCACAAGAGCAAAAAGAGCCATTCTTATACTGATACCATTATCAGCTTGTCTAAATATTGCTAGATTCGGGTTCTCATAAAGATCGGAGTCCAGCTCGTTAGCGTCTTTTCTAGAATCTCTTGGTAACGGATGCATGATCACGGTATTGGGTTCACAATTGGCGGTATATATTTCTTTGTTTAGACTCAAAAGGCCTTTGTATTTTTTTGCATCATCCTTATTCTTAAATCGTTCTTCTTGCACTCGCGTTACATAGATAATATCAACATCTTTTATTCCTTCTTCCAGATTTTCCGTTTCTTCTAGGGTGACCTTTTTAGATTTTAGAAGGTCGGTAGTTTTTTCAGGCAATCTCAACTCTTCTGGAGAGATAAGTTTTATTTTGACGTTGCTATATAGGGACAATATCTTACACAAAGAATGTACAGCTCTTCCAAACTTCAAATCTCCTACTAAGGCTATTTTCAAACCATCCACCGTTTTACCGTTCTGGCTTAACTCTTTTTTTATAGTATAAAGATCAAGAAGCGCTTGAGAAGGATGCTCATTGGATCCGTCACCGCCATTTATTACAGGGACTCGACTTGATTCTGCAAATTTTCTCACTGATCCTTCATCCGGGTGTCTTAAAACAATAATATCGCTGTAACCGCTTAAAACCTGAGCCGTATCCGCTAAGGATTCTCCTTTGGCTAAAGAAGAGGACCCTGATTCTGTTATTTCCCTTACAGAGCCTCCAAGTAGATTAAATGAGGCACCAAAACTGATGCGAGTTCTTGTGCTGGGTTCAAAAAACATGTTGCCAAGAATGGCTCCATCAAGAACTTTGGTGATTTTTTCTTTATTTGAATAGGGTTCCAGACTTTCTGCAAGAGAGAATAGCCTTTCAACATCCGAACGTTCGAATTGATCTATTGAGAGTATATGGCTTCCGCTAAAATCCATAGCAATAACTAAGCTTCACGGACGCCATCTTACCATCATTGAAGGTTTTTTGGTTTTGATAAGAACAAGGGAGACGACCACGCCCTTTCTCCTACGGGGGCGAGACAATCGTCTTCAGGATCAAAGTCTTCACCGCTCGCATAACAAGGTTTTATTTTAATGCAATTTCCTTCCCCATCGAGTGTGCATCTCAAAGGGTCTCCACCAACAGCTAAGGTAGGATTTTGTATTGCTCTTGCGTAATAAACGACATCACCTTGACTGTCGTTATAGGTATCATCAGTAAACTTAATTTCACAGCCTTCTATTGAATCCATGCAATTAAAAATTTTCCAAGGATCTTGTATTTGATCAGGAAATTTATCTGGGTTAGGTGATGGAATAATTTTTATAATTTCTATTCTATCAATTAAGTTTCGATCGCTTGAAGGGTTGTAGCACTCATTAAGGCATAGCCTTGCTATTTCATTTTGACCGAGTGAAGTATGTACGTAATCAGGGCAGCCCGGTTTCTGCTTAAAGGAACCTACGGCTTTTACTTGGAATACTGGGTTTGTACTAATTTCGACCTCTTGTCCCATGGGCACATTGCCCATTTCGGGATGCTTGAGATTAAACCAAAGGAGAATTCTTTCACCTGAGGTTGCATAAACTTCTCTTTCATAGAGAGAATCAAAGATTTTATCTCTGTTTAAAGAGTCAGCATGAACGGCTACCAGCCCACCTGTAGAGTAGAAGGAAGCACCGCGTTCTGGTGGCAGCAACCAGGTTAAGTTGTCTTTAGCACCCCATGAGTCTCCCATGGCTTTTTTTGCAAACTCTTTATAACCAGAACCCGCTCTTGCTTTATGATTATCAGTAGAACCAATAAGACCCATTTTAAAACGTTTTGACTTTCCTTCAGAAATTATTTCAGAAGCCAAAGCAACTTGGGCGCTCATTCCTGGCCTGTAGTTGTATGCGGGTAAGAATTCATTTTGTAGTTGGCCGCATTGCAACCAGTCTTCAGGTTTAGCCCCTTCTATTATTCCAAATCTTCCAATATCTTTTATTCGATCAGCAAAATTTTGCCGTGTTTCTTGACCAATTTTTTCACAATCCAGACCTTCATTACTGAAACATTGTTTTTTTGCTATTTCTCCAGCTCTCCAACAACAAGGCTCAAATCCATTTGTGGGTTTAGGGCATAGATTCTGACCATCTTCGTTTTGAATCACATGCTTTATGTTCTTGTACACTTCTGAATTACCATGACCTGAATAAACTTCAAAAAGTCTTTGTTTCTCAGGATCATGTTGTTCTAGAAGTTGTGAACTCATTGTAGAGTTTGCAGGAGCGTGGATTCCCCAAGTTGTTCCGTGTGGTATGACTAATGCATCTAAGCTAAGTTCATCAAGCCTATTAAATAATTCTCTAGGAGTGGATGCTTCTTCTTTGCATTCTGACCCTTCAAATTTATCGCCATTCACATTTGAACAGAAAGGAATAGAGTACGTTTCATCTCTGTATTTTAAGAAATCAAAGTCTATTTTCTCTGGTGGAAAGTCAGCTAGCAGCAATAAAGGCGGGACCAAAGGGCTCTTAAGAATCATATCCATTCCACCTAGGCCTGCTCCGATTGGAGCCTTCGGCAAATTATCTAGATTCCTCAGAATTATATTCTTGTGACCGTAATGTTTATCTGGATCTCCGGCTTCTCCTACCATTTGAGTCCACTCCCATCCTGCAAAAGCTATTAGGTCAGTGTCAGTATTTGACGAGACCGCATTGCAATTCTTTGTTGCCTCAATAGTTTGATCCCACATGTTCTGCGTTATTCCCTCGGCATGATCTGTTATAGAAAAGAAATCCAAAGCAGAACAAAATCTTGCAAAATTACACGCATCTGCTGGTGGGTGTGCTCCTTCTCCTTGCAGAAGGGGCAGGCTGAAGAAGAATGCATCTTGAGAAAATGTTGTATGAACATGCAAGTCCCCAAAGAATATTTGTTTATCCATTGAATTGCGGCTGCTCAAAGGTCTGGGGTCAGAAGCTATTTCTCCATCTGAAGGCAAATTTCCAAAAAGACCTTTTGCGGAGATAGCGAATAAAACTATTATCAAAGCTAAAAAAGCCAATAAATATTTAAATATTTTCATCGCATTAACTTCGACCTACTCCTCTGACACTAATCCATTCATTGGTAGGACTGTCTAATTCGCCAAAATCAGTACCGGTTTCTGCAAAATGGAAAACAACAGCGGTTCTTTTTGATTTTGATTTATTATCGTAAGACTTGTGCATAAGAAAGCTGTGAAAAAGCAAAAGATCTCCTGTTTCTAATGTGACCGGGATTTCGTTTGTAAAATCTTGATCTTTTATTTCCGTGTAGCCATAGTTCGAACCTTCTCTGTCATCCGGAACGTGCTCATGAAGATGTTCTTTGTGAGAACCGGGCAATATTACGAGGCAGCCATTTTCAATAGTGGCAGGACTGGTTGCAACCCAAGCTCCAACTTGTGGATATCTATCAAAAGGAAAATAGGAAGAGTCTTGATGCCAAGGCTGACCCCAGGCACCTGGGTTTTTAAAAATATATTGGCTTAAGAAGCAGTCTATGTTGATTCCAAGGATATCTTCTACAAGATCTAATAGTCTTTTATTATTTATAAAATCATTGAATACCCCTTTTCCATGCAATCTAAATATCTTAGACATTTCATCATGAATTGTTTTTGCTTCTGGATTTGGTTTCATTTCTCTGATGCCTATATAGCCTTCATTTGCATAGGCGTGACTAAAAGCCTCTTCAGAACCAACCATACTATCAATGATACTTAAAACAGATGAATTCATCTCAGAGCAGATTTCTTTTGAGCAAAAGTTTTTTAATAAAATAAATCCATTCTTATTCCAAGAATCTTTTTGGTCTTCGGTTAAGTATTTAGGGTTTTCTATAATCCTAGAAGAAGTTTCTCCCTCTTGTTTATTAACTTGAGTTGAGAATTCTCTTTTTGCTGACTCTGTAATATCTTCTCTGTCCATGGCGATACTTTTACTCTGTTATGGGAATTAATCATATATAAAAAATTATTAATGTTCCTTAAGTCTTTTACTCACTTTTTTAATTGAAGCAATATTTGAATAAAAGATTTCATTTTTGTGGTGCAAAGACATATTATTTGAGAAAATATTATCTTACTTACTAAGGGAGAAAGCATGGCAAGTTTTATAGATTTAAAAAATCAATTGGAATCATCATTTGATGCTAGTGGAGCTGACGGAGTGGAAGCGAGCATACAAATCAACATAGAAGGTCTAACTAATTTTTATGTAGATATAAAAGGTGGTGCTTTGGACGTAGAGGAGGGAGAGCATGCTGATCCAAGCCTTACTTTAACTTTTGATAGTCAAGAGACTATGGAAAAAGTCTTCTCCGGGGATCAGACGGCAGCGATGGGAGCCTTTATGCAAGGAAAGGTTAAGTTTTCTGGGGATATGTCTGTTGGCCAAAAGCTTGGATCTGTTTTCAAGCCACCCGAATAGAAATTTCTAACTTTTATACTTTACAGAACAGCCATAGGGCTTAGTAACCCGATCAGTTATCTCTGTTCCTTGATTAAGTTCAACTAAGGCAGAAATAATATAATTTTTTGCTTGAGACAGGTCTTTAAACATAAAACCTCTGCCACCAGCATCATCTATCGCTCCTTGGTATCTTAATATTCCAGCTTTATCGATTAGATACATGTGTGGCGTTGTTTTTGCCCCATAAGCCTTACCTACAAATCCTTCAGGATCTTGCAAAACATGACTGGGAAGGGCATTTCTTGATTTAGTGAGTTCATTTGCTTCTTCATTAGTTACGAAACCTTGAGTGCCTGGGGCTGAAGAAATGATACTTAGCCAAACAACGCTTGCCTCTTTGGCAGCGGTTTGTGTGTTTTGCATGTTATTGGTTTTGTAGTGTTTTGCCACAAAAGGACATCCATGATTCGTCCATTCTAAGACAACAGTCTGTCCTTTAAATTCAGATAATTTTACCGTCTCTCCATACGAGTTTAGTAAATTGAAATCAGGGGCTTGTTCTTCCGTTTTAGCACTTGCGTACGAAATCTCTAAAAAAACTAGTAATAATATTGAAACAACATACTGCATTCGAAAAGCCTATTTTATGGTCTCAATATAACTCAGAAGCATATCTTCTGTTAGTAATTCCGGAAGGATTACAGGGATACCTTCTGAAGAATACAACAGGTACAACGGAACTCCCGTTCTTCCATATTCTGCAAGCTTATTAGCTATAGTTTCATCTTTTCTGGTCCAATCAGCTTTTAAGTAAACAATGCCCTTTGATTCCAAAGCATTTTTTATTGATACTTGATTTAAAACAATGGCTTCATTTACTTTACAAGTTATGCACCAATCAGCAGTAAAATTTAAAAAGACAGGCTTATTCTCAGCAAGCAGACTATCTAAAAGTTCTGGAGAATAGCTATTCAAATCGGATGATGTATCTTGTTCTATATTTTCATAATCGGTAGGGGCAAGCCATAAAGCAGCTCCTAGAAGTATAGTCACCGAAGAAAGAGACATCCATTTTGCAAAACCATCAGAAGATTGATTTTTTTCTAGTATCCACAAGCCAAGCGCAATAAACAGAGCACCAAGCAGGACCATCAGTACGGAATCTGTTTGCACTTGTCCGCTCAATACCCATGTAAGCCACAAAGCTGAGCCCCACATAGGGAATGCCATGAATTGTTTCAAGGTTTCCATCCAGGCTCCAGGTTTGGGGAGCACTTTCAATAAAGAAGGGTAAAAACTAAGGAGAAGATAAGGAGCAGCAAATCCCAATCCCAAGCTTACAAAAATTGCTATCGTTATAAAGCCTGGTTGCAAGAGAGCTATTCCTACGGCCGATCCCATGAAAGGTGCTGTGCAGGGAGAGGCTACAATGACTGCTAGAACACCAGTTAAAAAAGAGCTCGTAATATCTCCATATCCTTGATTAATATTTCCTAATTGCGCAAGTTGACCTCCCAAAACTAGATTGCTCATGAAAGTAATGCCTATTGCAACAAAAAGGTAAATTAAAATCGTTACCATTAATGGTGATTGCAGTTGGTAGCCCCATCCTATCGACTCTCCACCTGATTTTAATAACAACAGCAAGCCGGCAATAGACAAGAAGGTTACTAAGACTCCGGCAGAAAATGACAATCCATGTTGGATCATCTTTTCTTTTGAGCCCTCGCTTTGCTCAACAAAATTTAATATTTTTATTGAAAGGATAGGAAAAACACAAGGCATGGCATTTAGAATTAAACCACCTATAAAAGCAAAAATAATAGTCAGAACCAATTCACTTATGGATAGCGATTCTTGTTTTTGATTATTATTTAAGTTTAGATTTACATTAAAAAATGTTCTTGAGTCTTGATTATTTAATAACAGTACTCCGGCAAAGTTTTGGAGTTTTAAATCAACCTCAGATTGAGATATTTGGAGGCTTAAACTATTTTTATTGATTTCAAGTATTTGTTCTTTGCTGTAGCTACTTAAACCGTATTCTTCAGGAAAGAAGTAGGCTGAACTAACAGGGGTGTTGCCATCAAGCTCCATTTGCAGAAAATAATTATCATCTAAGGCTTCTACACGATGTTTGCTTGATAATTCTTTTGGCAAATTAAGAAAGACATTTGATAACTCATTTGCAAAAAAGGTATTTACCTTTTCCCCATTTTGAATGGTTAACTCTAGATTGGCTTCTTGAGGTACGCAGATATCTTTGCAGGTATACCAAGATACCTTTGCTTTTACGATTGCTGGAAAAACGGCAGCATCTAAAGCCTTAATTTTGGTTAGTAGTGTTATTTCATCTTCGTATCCAAAGGTCATTAAAGGTTCTACGGGTATGGCTTCAGGCCCAGGCCATAAGATCTCTGATGCTTGGAATCCTTTTGGTAGTTGCCATGTTACTGAAGCTCCTTCTCCGGCGTCACCTGGATTTTTCCAATAAGTATGCCAGCCAGGGGTTAATTTGAAGTTTAGACCTAGAAGGAGCTCATCTCCTTTCATCATGGCCTCAGATTCAGATGTTACTTCTACTGAAGAGTCACTGGCCTGAAAAAAAGAATCAGACCACAAAGAAGAGCTTGTCGTAAGAAGTAAAATTAAGAAAAGACTTAACTTTACAGATAAACTCTTATAAGGTTTTTTAAAAATTATATTTATCATTTATGCTTCAGGATGCAATAAAACACTTTAGAGAGAAGGGTTTCGTAACTATTCCCAAAGTCCTAGTAGATTTTGAGGTTGAATTTTACAGAGAACTTTTAAAAGATGCTATAAAAGAGAGAAAACAATCGGATAAAAGACTGTTATCTGAAAAATCTCTTTACGAGCAATCATTCATTCAATGTCAGAATTTATGGGAAGACTACCCAAAAATTAGAGAACTAGCATTCAATCAGAAAATTACAAAATTAGCTGCTGATTTACTGGGAGCAGATGCGCTAAGAATATGGCATGACCAAGCACTGGTTAAAGAAAAAGGTGGAAGGAAGACAGATATTCATCATGATCAGCCGTATTGGCCGATTAAAGAACATGCAACAATAACTGCATGGATTCCATTTGATAAAATAACCTCCACCAATGGCCAATTGGGATTTTATCCAGGTTCTCATAAGATTCCTAACAAAAATTTCATTGATATTTTTTCAGGAAAAGTTTCTGAAGACGATACTAATGCAATTCTAGCCATCAAGAATATTGAACCTGAATATCAATTGCTTAATGCAGGCGATATTTCTTTTCATCACGGTCTAACTTTTCACGAAGCAAAACCCAACCTATCAAATAAAGATAGATTGGTTTACACGGTAATATTTTTTGCTGATGGATCTACCAGAGACTCTGACCGATTTCATTTTAGTGTTGACAGACCCGGTATAAAACCTGGACAGGTAATAGCAAGCGATGTTACTCCTTTAGCATACCCTCTTGAAGAAATACCTTCTGCTCCTAAAACACCAATACAAGAATCATTTAATTTTCTGCAAAAGTCAGGTTTATTACCGAAGACTTAACTGTCGTCTAAATAAGCATTGACCAAGGTTGGTTTGACCAATGAAGTCCAAATCTTGTAACCTTCAGCATTCATGTGCAGTCCGTCTTCAACAAATAAATCTGCAACTGGCTTGTTATCAATAAGCATAGAGTCCCAAACATCTATGAATATTAAATTTTTATTTTCTTTTGATAGCTGAGCTATTTTTTGATTAAACGCTTGCTCTTCTTCTTTAAGATAAGCTCTCGCTACTGTTGGCTTAATACCTATAAAAAATATTGTTGTTTGAGGAAGCTGTTGTTGAACTTTTTTAAAGAAAGTTAAGAAATCTTCAAAAACTTCTTCAGGCGTTTTTAGGGCCGTAATATCGTTAGTCCCACAAAAAATTACTATGCCTTTAGGGTTGTAAGGATAAACAATTTGATCAAAGTGATGATTGACGTGTGCTAAGTGTGCTCCACCAAAACCTCTATTTAGAACAGGGAGAGGCTGCATGTCTTGAGTTAAAGTTTCCCAAAATCTAATACTCGAACTTCCAGTGAATAAGATCAGTTCTTCGCTATATTCAATAGATTTATCCGCCTCTAAAAAAACATTTATTTGTTCTTCATAAAAGTCAGGACGACCCCATTCAATTAAGTAAGCTGCTGTTTTCTTTATTTCGTCATAAGAAAGATCTGTGTTGTTTTTTTCAGCCTGTACTCTTATGCGGTCTTCTATTTCAGTGGATTCTGCTGAACAAGAAGTAACGAATATTAATACCAGAAAAGACAACAAAGAAGGTTGAAGGAACTTTATTTTACGCATTTCCAAATTCAGGACTAACCATGGTTATATCAAAACCTAAAATTTCAGAAACTGCAAGAATTTGATCTTTTGGTTCAGTTCTAAAAATTACGTTAAAATCTCCAGGAGCTGTAATCCAGGCATTTTCAGCAAGTTCTTTATCAAGCTGACCCCCAGTCCATCCTGAATACCCTAAAGTTATTAAGTATTCATCAGGCGTTTGGTTGATGGCAATATCTTCCAAAGTGTCTTTCGAGGTAGACAAGCTAATCTCATTTGTAATCTTCAAGGTAGATTCCCATGTTTTTTCACTTGAATGGAGGACGAAAACCGAACCGGGGTTAACGGGACCGCCAATTAGAAGATTTTTTGGTGATGCAAGATCTTGTGTTCCTAATCCCACTCCTTTTAAAAGATTATCTGTCATTAAATCTATCTGTCTGTTAATTATAAGTCCTATTGCTCCATCAGGATTGTGATCGCATATGTAAACTAAGCTATTGGTAAAATAAGACGGCTCTCTCTCACTGGGAGAAAAGAAAAGGAGTTTTCCAATCAACGATAAATTTTTTTCTTCCACTCTTTTACTCTACACATTATTTGCATTATATCTATCAAGAAAATAGAAAGCTGATATGACAAGAGAATGTTCGATTTTACCTTCATCAATGAGGGAAGGTATTTTTTCTAAAGGTGCCTCTGTTATCTCAATATCTTCCATTCCATCAAGTTGTTGCATTCCAGTTTTCTTTGAATCTAAAGCCAGGTATGTATAAGTGTAATTTGCCATCAAGGCAGGATTGGGCAGGACTTTTCCTATTTCGATTACACTAGAAGACTCGTATCCTGTTTCTTCGTAAAGCTCTCTTATAGCTGCTTCTTTAGGATCTTCCCCGGGGTCTGCCATTCCACCGGGTATTTCTAAGCTCATGCCTCTATTTCCAAACCGATACTGATTAACAAGTACAACATTATTATCGGCAGTTACTGGAATAATGTTAACCCAGTGAGGAACGTCAAGATACCACACAGGGTGAGCACTGCCTGCCTTAGGAGACTCAACAACATCTTCTTTTAAGGAAAAAATCTTAGATTTAAATATTTCTCTCGTTGATAAAGTCTTCCATTTTTTTAACATAACTTTTTTCCTTCCTTTAGATTTTTACCATTGTATTTTAGAAATAACTTTTAAAAGAAAAAGTTTCTATTATTCTGTGAGAATGTCCTATGAACAATTAGAGATTTGGGTGCTGGCCAATCCAGAATTTTCTGCTTTAGTGATGTTTATGGCGGCTTTTTTTGAGTCTTTTATAATTTTAGGAACCTTCTGGCCCAGCATAATATTATTACTTTTGGCAGTTGCACTTAACGAGGCTGATATAAAATTGCTGACTATCTGTTTGGCTGCAGGCTTGGGCTCTTTTCTAGGAGATTTTTTAAGTTTTTATCTGGGATCATTCTTTGGTCCTAAATTGAAACAAAAGAAATTCTTAAAAAAAAGACAGCATCAAATTCAAAAAGGAGAGAAATTTTTTGATCGTTATGGGTGGGGAGGAATAGTGTTGGGCAGATTGACGCCTGCTATTAGACCTTTCGTACCATTTATAGCCGGTTTGGCTAAGATGCCCTCAAAAACTTTTATAATAAGCTCTATTGGTGCTTGTTTAATTTGGAGCATGGCACTAGCAATTTTAATCATAGGAATAGATAATATTTTAATATTTTTTAAGTAAAGGAGAACAAATGTCAAAACATAGCGCATTAGATACTTTCGGTAGATCAGGCAACCCTGCTTTTAGAGATCATTTTGAAGGAACAGCTTCTAATGAAGATACGCGACTATCTGGGGTAATGACTCTTGAAGGTGCAGTCAATAAAACAGGAATTCTATTGGCCTTATGTTTTTCTAGTGCAGCAGTGACATGGAATATACCTAACACTGGTCTCATGATTGGGGGGGCGATAGTAGGGTTAATTTTAGGTTTGGTGACTATATTTAATCCAAGACAAGCTGCCAAATTAGCTCCTTTATATGCACTTGCTCAAGGACTTTTCTTGGGAGGTATTACAGTTATCTTTGAGTCCCAATACCCTGGGATAGCCGTGCAAGCGATTGGTCTCACATTTGGTACTTTAGCTTCTTTATTGATCTGTTATAAAACAGGGTTGATTAAGCCAACTGAGAATTTTAAGCTAATGCTAGTAAGCGCAACTTCAGGAATATTTTTACTCTACATGGTGAACATAGTAATGATGACCTTTGGTGGAGGAGAAGGGATTGGATTTATCCACTCCAACGGCATAATGGGAATAGGATTTAGTTTGGTGGTAGTCGCTATTGCGGCCTTGAATCTTGTTCTTGATTTTGATTTCATTGAGCAAGGAGCTGAACAAGGCATTCCTAAATACATGGAATGGTATGGAGCTTTTAGTCTAATGGTAACCTTAATATGGCTTTACCTTGAAATTCTCCGCCTTCTTGCAAAAATAAGATCTAACTAATTTTGAGTGCAATTTTGTTGACAATTCCCGCGATAACGGTTGATGCAAATACTCTAATTTTTGGACTTCTCGCTGTTGTTTCCCTGGGCATCTTTTTTAACCTTGGTAAATTTAAAGCCTCAAAATCACAAACTGAAAGGGAAGATAGAATTGATTGGAGTGTCAGAAAATACAGTTTTTCAACTTATTTTAGAGGTTGTTTAATTTCAGGTTTAGGTATTTTTCTTATTTTCTCTCTGCTGGGTTATCTTGGCTTTAACTAAAGAACGTATTTAATTCATAGCCTCTGCAAAGAGTTTTTCCCATTCATCTTGTGAAGGAAGTCTTGGTGTGGTGGCATTGCTTGGATCCGTCATTGAATGTTCTGCCAGTCCAGGAATCATATCTTCAGTGACACCCATCTCAGATAAATTTTTAGGAAGACCTATTGTTTGATTAAGCCCCTCTATAAAGTCAGGTAAATCAGTTGACTCTGCAATGCCCATGGCTCTTGCAATACGGGAATACTTATCTCCAACGTGCCCGTGATTAAACCTCAATATGGTTGGCAGAATGACACCGTTTAGTGTGCCATGATGCAATTTTAGATGCTTGTCAGCCCCTAGGGCGTGACTCATTGAATGGACAGCTCCAAGTCCTTTAGAAAAAGCCAAAGCGCCTTCAGTCGAAGCCATCATCATGTTCCACCTTGCTTCTTTATTTGAACCATCTTCAACGGCTTTTATAAGATTATTTCCTCGAATGACTCTCTCTATTCCATCCAGGCCAACTGCTTCAGCTGGAGGGTCTATGGCCGGTGACAACACTGCTTCTACACAATGTGTTAAAGCATCCATGCCAGCACCTGCCGTCAAAACAGGAGGCAGACCCACTGTTAGGTCAGGATCACAAATAGCCGCATTAGGCACTAAATGAGAACTGGCTAAAATTAGTTTTCTACCGTCTCGCATGACAATAACGGAACCTGCAGAGACTTCACTGCCAGTTCCTGAAGTGGTTGGTATGGCTATCATCGGTACGGTTTCTGTGATCTTCATTAAACCGCCTTCGTTTACCGAGTAATCAACTACCGATCCTTCGTGATTAGCCATTAAAGCCACTGCCTTGCCTAGGTCTATGCTAGATCCGCCGCCAAAGCCAACGACACCATCACAGCCTTCTGATTTATATTTTGCAAGCGCAATTTCGACTGCCTCTTCAGTAGGATTAGCAGGCGTTTGATCAAAGATCACAGGTGTGTATTGGTTGGAAATATTATTTCTAATTAGATCTACCATCCCTATGTCCAACAGACCTGGATCAGTGCATATCAATGGTTTAGAAATATTTAAATTACCCAACACTTCAGAAATATGTTCTAAAGCTCCGTGATCAAAGTAAGGTCTGTTTGAATAATTAAGTTGAGGCATTTTTTAATTCTCCTTAATAAAAACTAAGTTTTTTTAAAACAAAAGTTATCAATGTATTATTATCTATTAGAATGTTGTTTGTTTCATAATGTCACATAATTTATTCAATAGTAAAGAGAATGATCTTAGATAATCCAAAGGCAATTAGGCTAAAAATCATGGATTACTTGGCTAGAAGAGAACATTCAGCAAAGGAAATTCGTAGGAAATTACATTCCCGAATAGAATCACAAGATGACTTGGAACTTGAAATTCAAAAATTAGAAGATGAAGGACTGCTCAGTGATGAAAGATTTGCTGAGAGTTATATGCACAGCAGAAAAAGAAAGGGCTTCGGTCCTTTACGAATAAAAAATGAACTCAGAGAAAGAGGTGTTAGTGACTCAATATCACGCAGTCTAGTAGATTCTGAGGACTGGTCACTTCTTGCTCATGAAAGTTTGCAAAAAAAAACAGGGGGTTCCCTGCCGGACGAAAGAGATAAAATACTTAAATTAAAGCGTTTCTTGAACTACAGAGGTTTTGATTTTTCAGATATTGATAAAGCTTTCTCTTTAATTAAAAAATGATTATATGAGAATAACAAATAGCACCTATAATCTCTTTAACAAGATATGAGTTATCAAGTACTAGCAAGAAAATGGAGGCCAACGGATTTTTCTGAAGTTGTAGGCCAAGAGCATGTTGTAAAAGCCTTATCAAATGCTTTGGATCAAAATAAAATTCACCAAGCTTATGTGTTAAGTGGAACTCGCGGAGTAGGGAAAACGACTATTGCCCGTATATTGTCAAAGAGTTTGAATTGTGAAAAAGGATTAGACTCAAAACCCTGCCACGAATGCCCAACTTGTGTATCTATTTCCGAAGGAAGTTTCATGGATTTTCAAGAAATTGATGCGGCATCAAGTAGAGGGGTGGATGACACGAAACAGCTATTAGAGACCGTTATGTACATGCCCAGTTCATCGCGTTACAAAGTGTATTTATTGGATGAAGTTCATATGCTTTCTCCTCAAAGCTTTAATATGTTACTTAAGACATTGGAAGAGCCACCAGAGCATGTCATCTTTATTTTAGCCACAACCTTGCCCGAGAAGATACCAGCCACAGTCCTCTCTAGGTGTTTACAATTTAATTTAAAAAACTTAACTCCCACTCAACTCACGGAAAGAATAGAAAGTATTTTAAAAGATGAAGGCATCTCCTTTGATCAAGGAAGCATCTCTCAGATAGCCAGAGCAGGAAGAGGAAGCTTAAGAGATTGTTTAACCATTACAGATCAGGCAATTGCCTACTGCAACGGTGAACTTACCGATGAAGGCATATCAGAAATGTTAGGCACCTTATCCTTTGATCATGTAAATACACTATTGGCTGCAATTATTAGGCATGATGCTAAAGCATTATTGCTTCAATTGAAGGATGTTAGTCAGTTAAGCATAGATTACATGAGGTTAATGGACCTTATACTGGAAACTATTCAACATTTAGCTGTTGCACAGATTTCTCCCGAAAGTCTTTTGGATGTAGATGTTAAGAAAGAAGAGATAATTGAATTATCTAATTCGTTAACTTTGGACGATGTGCAAATTCTCTACCAGATTGGATTGCTTGCTAAGAGAGACATGGATTTAGCTCCGGATATAGCCAGCGGTTTTGAGATGGCCTTGTTAAGAATGTTAGCTTTTTTACCCAAAGAGAAAAATGTTGATTTGCATAAAAAAAAACCTATTAATTCAGAAATAGAAATTACTCAAAAAGAAGAAAGACCATTAAAGAATAACCTAGAGCAAGACCCAGAGTCTAAAACATCCTTAGAAGAGAAGGAGTCGCCAGAAGATTTAGAATCACCAGTAAAAAAAATAGATGCAATTGAACCTGAAGAAGGTCCTGCGATAGAGAGTGGGGTTGTGAAGACAAATATTCAAATCGATCTATCAAACTGGAACGACACATTTAAATTATTAGATCTTGACCTGGGTACTAAACAGCTAGCTTCTCACTGTTCTTTTATTAGAACAGATGATTCAGTAATTTACTTATCAATGCCGGAAGAAAAATTAGAATTATTTAGTGGTAAACACAGGCAAAGATTACAAGAAAGTATCTCAATTTTCTTAGGGCATGATTGCAATGTATTTTTTGAATCAGGAGAAGTTAGTAACCAATCTCCTAATAAAATTAAAGCTGCTGAGAAAGACAAAATAAAGATCGAAGCAGAGAAAGCCATTAAAGAAGACCCGAATGTGAAGATATTATTAGATTCTCTAGATGGAAAAGTTATTGATTCTTCAATTGAACCAAGGGATGCAAAGTGAGCAAAGTAAGTCCTCTGGTCGATAGTTTAATAGAATCTATACAGTGTTTACCTGGTGTCGGTCCAAAATCTGCACAAAGAATGGTGCTTCATCTGCTAGAAAGAGAAAGAGAAGGAGGCAAGTTACTTTCTGAAGCACTTAGTCTCGCTTTGGAATCGGTAGGTCAGTGTCGACAATGCAGAATCTTTTCTGAAGATGAGCTCTGCTCAATCTGCAAGAATGAGAAGCGTGATAAGCAGGTTATATGTGTGGTTGAGTCCGTCTCAGATGTATTTGCTATCGAACAAAGCAATCAATTTAGAGGAAAGTATTTTATTCTGCACGGTCATTTATCTCCTATTGATGATATCGGTCCTGAACAACTGGGATTAAACCAATTATTTCTATTGGTTAGGTCAGAAGAAATTAGGGAGATGATCTTGGCCACAAATTCAACCCTTGAAGGAGAAGCAACGGCACACTTTATTTATGACTCTCTTAAAGATATTGAAAATTTAAATTTAACTAAATTAGCTCAAGGCGTGCCTCTAGGGGGGGAATTAGAGTATGTGGACAGAGGAACCATCATGCATGCTTTTAGTGGCAGAGTTAATTTAAAGGAGACAATGTAGAAATGACTTTCATTGGCATCTTATTGGCTGCCCTCTGTAACTTTGGTCTGGGAATTCTGGGCTACACCATTGCTTTCAAATCTACTTTTTTGGTTAATACTTTTCAGTTAGTCCATGTTGAGCTAACAAGTGATGATTACTTCTTTAGTTTTTCTTTAAAGCTACTGGTTATAGCAGCTCTGACTTGGATTTTGAATAAGGTTATGCCGTTACTGGATAAACCAAGGAAAAGAGTTCTGTTTATCTTCCTTTTAGGTACTATTTTTTCCTTCTATAACCAGATTGATATATTTTGGTCTTCTCAAGATATCACGTGGAGTATATTGTTGGTTGTGGCCGAATCTTTAAATTGGCTTTTAACAGGTTTTATTCTCTCAAGGTTTATAAAACCTAAACATTTAGGGGCCTTGTAAGTCTTCCCCGAATAAATCTATAGCAGCCTGACTCATGGCGGTAATGCCTGTCTCTATTGTCGGTTCAGGATCAGGTAAGAATAGATCAGAGTGCAATGAAGGCAGAGCAATATTGTCTTTCTTTGACCTATCGTAGACCTCTTTATTAACTGCTCCAAGCCAGAATAGGGCAGTAGGAATAATCGGTTCATCTCTTCCGAACATACCAAAGTCCTCACCTCCCATTACTGGGGAAGTTTTAAAAATATTTTCTGGTCCTAGCGATCTTTCAAAGCTGGATTGTAATTTTTTAACTAGGTTAGGGTTGTTAAAGACAGCAGGTGTGTATTCATCTTTTAAAATAACTTCTGGATAAAGCTCTGCAGGCATTCCAGCTGAGACAGCCAAACCTCGTGTGATCCTTTTAATAGAAGTGATAGTCTTATTTCTCACTTCATCCGTATAAGATCGAAGTGTTAATTGAAGCCTTACTTCGTTTGGTATTATATTGTGTTTAGTGCCGCCATGAATGGAACCTACAGTCAAAACAGCAGGCTGGGTGGGTCCTATTTCTCTACTGATTATTGTTTGCAGACTATTAATAATTTGAGCTGCCAAGACTATAGGGTCTTTTGTTTTATGAGGGTAAGCTCCGTGGCCTCCCAATCCTTTGACTACAATATCTACAGAATCAACGTTAGCCATGGCCCAGCCAGGAAGGTAACCAATCTTTCCTGCTTGTATATCGGCACTTACATGCAAAGCAAGGTTGTAGTCAGGTCTTGGCCAATTCTTAAAGAGGCCATCTTTTATCATATTTCTTGCACCTCCACTGACTTCTTCAGCAGGCTGTAAAACTAAAACCAAATCCCCTTGCCATTTATCTTTATTTTCAACCATGTATCTGGCAGTTCCCATAAGGACAGTCATATGTATATCATGCCCACAAGCATGCATGGTAAAGACTTCTTGACCAACTTGGTTAGTGCTCTTTCTTGTACTGGCGTAACTGGCACCTGTTTTTTCTTTTACAGGCAACCCATCCATATCTGCACGAATTAATATTGTTTTTCCTGTTCCGTTCTCCAAGTGTGCAACTACACCATAGCCTCCGATTCCTTCAGTTACGACATAACCAAGCCCGCTTAAAAGTGAAGCAAGTTTTTTTGATGTTTCCTCTTCTTTGTAGGATAGCTCTGGATTTGAATGAAGATCTTTATAAAGTTCTAATAGATTGAAATCTTCTTGTGCCCAGATTACTGAACTTAAGAATACTGAAATGAGAAGTGTGAAATATTGAATTATTTTCATTACTTATAAAAATTAGGTTTTTTTAACGGATACAGCTTAGTATCATACCTTAAGTTTAAAAATGAAATATCTGGTTTTTTTATGACTATAAAATCTGACAAGTGGATAAGAAGAATGGCTTCGGAAACGGGCATGATAGAGCCTTTTGAATCTGATCAAGTGCGTACTGGAAAAAATAATGATCGTCTTATATCTTATGGTACTTCTTCATATGGTTACGACGTTAGATGTTCCAATGAGTTTAAAGTATTCACAAATATTCATTCAGCGACGGTAGATCCAAAACATTTTGATGAAAAAAGTTTCGTGGATGTAACGGGAGACGAATGCATTATTCCCCCTAACTCTTTTGCTTTGGCCAGGACAGTCGAATATTTCCGTATACCAAGAAACGTGCTTACCATTTGCTTAGGTAAATCAACCTATGCTCGTTGCGGAATTATAGTGAATGTCACTCCTTTGGAGCCCGAGTGGGAAGGCCACGTTACTTTAGAATTTTCTAACACCACCAGTTTACCTGCCAAGATTTATTCCAATGAGGGAGTGGCACAAATGTTATTTCTAGAGTCTGATGAAGTCTGTGAAGTTAGCTATAAGGACAGAGGTGGCAAGTATCAAGGCCAAAAGGGTGTAACCTTACCTAAAGCTTAATCTAAAATTTTAAAAGATTGGACTTCGAAACTAGTTTTCCTTCCGTTGATATCGAGTATACGAATTATTGCAAAATCTAACTCAGGGGCTAACCAAAATTCCTGTGCTCTCTGGCTTTCTTTAGGAAAAACTCTTTCAACTTTGTAAGATAAGAACTCTCCCATTTGAGTTTTGATATTTTCTGTTCCTGATATCTTGTAGGTTCTTGATTTGACTTCGCCTCTCGAGAAAACGTCATAAACCATTTCTTCAGGAAGGTTTTCGAGGTCGAGCTTTTTAAAGTCGAATCTTAACTGAAGTTGGGAAGTGCTGGGACCAAGAGTCTGTTCAGTAAGGGCCACTGAACTTTCTTCTCTTCCTTCTTTGTAAATCGTATTTTTGTTATCCCAGTCAAAAACAGCAGAAGAGCTAGCTTTTTTAAAGAAGATCTTCTGATAGAAAGAATAAGAAAGGGGTTTTATTTGATTTTGTTCCATACGAAATACTTCTTCTTCTTTTCTTTGGACGATCCGTCCTCCGTCGAGGTGACTTTTAAGGACCCAATCGCCTTTTTTATTTTTAGTCATCGAAACCTCCATTTCTCCTACGTTAGAAGTTAGGATGGCTATGGATCCTTTTAGATTATCTGATTCTAAAGAAAAAATACTGAGTGAGATTAGAAGCATGAATAGCGTGGTTACTAATTTTTTCATTTTCTTATTAATTTTCCTTTTTTAAGTTTTATGTTTCCTTTTGCAAAATCTTGTATAACTTTCGGATAGAGTTCATGCTCCAATTCATGAATTGATTTCTCAAGTTCCGCTATGTCTTTAGATTTAACTTTCATCGAAGATTGTCCACATATTGGCCCACTGTCAAGGTTTTCATCTACAAAATGAACCGTAACTCCGTGTTCAGGATCGTTATTGTCTATTACTTTCTGATGAGTGTTAAGCCCAGGGTATTTTGGCAACAAAGAAGGGTGGATATTTATCAATTTACCTTGATAAGGTTTGATGAAATTTGGAGTCAGAATTCTCATGAAACCAGCAAGAACAATTAGATCTGGCTTATATTCTTCAAGTGATTTAATTAAAGCATCATCAAAATCTTCTCGTTTTATAAAGTTATCATGTTCTATGACGACAGTAGGAATATTAGCTTTCTTTGCCCTAACCAGACCATAGGCCTCTTTTTTGTTACTAAGAACACAGCAGATTTTACCGTCAATTGTACCGTTTAATGTGGCGTTAATAATGGCTTGCAGATTTGATCCATTACCAGAAATAAAGACAGCAAAAGAGAACATTATTAGTTAAGTAAATTGAATTTTTAATTCTTCTTCTTTCCTTTCTTCCACGTTTCCAATAACTTTAGCGAATTGATCTTCTTTATTCAGCGCTTCAAGAGCAATATCAACTTCATCTGGATGGACTGATATAATCATTCCTATTCCGCAATTAAAAGTGTGTAGCATATCTTCTTCACTCACTCCATTTGACCCTATCCATGAGTATAAGTTTCTTGCGGGCCAGTCTTCAAAATTGAAATCTATGATGGCTTTGCTAGATTCCTTAAGAATTCTTGGGATATTCTCATAGAAACCACCTCCTGTAATGTGAGCCACAGCCGATATGATTATTTTTTTTTGTAAGTTAAGTATGTCATTAACATAAATCTTGGTTGGTGTGAGTAACACATCTCCTAGTTCCCGGTCTTCAAGTCTTTCGTTTAGGTTGATGCTTCTTTCTTTTAAAATCTTTCTGATTAAAGAAAAGCCATTTGAATGAAGTCCGCTTGATGAAATGCCTATCAGTTTATCGCCATCATTAGCCCCTTCTGATCCTATGATTTTTTCTTCATTAACAACTCCAACAGCAAAACCTGCTAGATCAAAGCTATCTTTTGGAAAGCTATCAGGATGTTCTGCAGTCTCCCCACCAACTAGAGAACAGTTTGCGAGTATGCAACCTTCGGATATGCCTTTAATAACTTCGCCTGCAGTTTCAACTTTTAATTGGTCCGTGACATAGTAATCCAGAAATAAAAGAGGCTCTGCTCCGCAGGCAATAAGATCGTTAACGCACATTGCTACGAGATCTATTCCAATGGTTTGGAACTGATTCATGCTTCGTGCTATCTCTATCTTTGTTCCTACTCCATCCGTACAAGTTACCAGTAATGGGTTCTCGATGTGCTTAGGTATGCGACTCAATGCAGAAAAAGAACCTAAACCTGAAAGGATTTCAGGCCGTTTTGTTTTTTCCACATAAGGTTTAATTTTTTCAACAAGTTCGTATCCTGCTTCAACGTCAACACCAGCATCTTTGTAGTTTATCGGAGGATTGTTGTGTTTTAATTTTGAAGTCATCGACTTAGTTGTAATTTTGCATTATTTTATCAACCTTCACAGAAGAGTTCTGCTAGTTATTGATTAAATGCAAAAATTTTTTTATATATTACTATTTATAAGTACCCTAAGTAATCAGATATTTACAGAACAAGCTTATGGATTGAAAGATTCATACGATATCCGAGTTGATCTTCAAGGATCAGATAAGATTTCTATTGATAAAGGAATGCAAGAAGCGCTTAAAACGCTATTTGTGAAGGTTTCTGGTTCTTCAGAAACCTTAGAAGGCCTTAATGACAATGACTTATTAAAAAATCCTCAAAAATACGTTAGCGAGTACCGATTGGAAAATAATGAAGAAGGGGAGTTACAGGGCAATTTCTTATTTAGTGGCAGATTAATAAGACAGGCCTTAATCAAGAATACTCTTCCGTTGTGGACCGGTAAAAGTTCAACAGTACTGGTTTATTTACCCTGCTTGACTGAAACGGTGAGCTCTTTAAATGAAAACATTACCTCAAATATTTCTTGTTTGAGCTCTAAGCAAGAAATACAAAACATATCAGCTACTCGATTATCTTATCCGGTGTTTCCTTCAATGGATTTAATTGATTTAAGTTCATTGGATATGTTGCGGCCCCTGCCTGCAAATGTATTTATGTCTAAAATTAGTAAAAGATATGATTTGAGTGACTGGTTGGCCTGCTTTAACAAGGATGATTTTGGCATAGTTATAGAAAAACCTTATTGTATTAGTTCAATAAATACGAATGCCAATTCTCTTCAGAAAACATTCAATGAATTAATTAATTTTATTAATAATGAGTTTCAAGTTCAGGTGAACAATGATCTCCAAATCACCGTCCCTGTTATCGTTAGAAATGTAAGGGGTCAAGAGGCCTTAAATGAAGTGCTGGCAAACATCAGCAATAACATTTTAGTCAAGAACTTGAACTTAAAGACCATACAAAATAATGATATCCAATTGTCCGTGCAGGTTTTGGGTTCTAAAATTGATTTTAGAAAAATTATGATTGCTAACGAAGAATTTGATCATTCACCTGATGATGAAGATAGAATAGCGCTTAGTTTTATTTATAAAAAAAGAATTTAATGTTATCAGCCATACCTAACATCATCACTTCAATAAGATTCTTATTGGTAATACCTATAAGCGTTTACATTTATCAAGGCAATGACCTTTTGGCTTTGACTCTCTTTATAGTTGCAGGGCTTTCTGATGGTTTGGATGGATACTTGGCAAGAAAATACAATTGGATAAGTAAATTTGGGCAATTCCTTGATCCTCTTGCTGATAAATTTTTGATAGTAGGGACTTTGCTTGCTTTGGCTTTCACAAGCAAACTCCCTTTGTGGTTTGTTTATACAATGATAAGCAGAGATGGAATAGTTCTTGTTGGCTCTACTTTGTATTTATTGCTTTTTGAATCCTCTGCAGCTTTACCTAATAGATGGGGAAAACACTATACGGGCTGGACCATAGCGCTTTTTATAATCGTCCTTTTAAGAGCTTCCTTTGAGGTTTTTCCTATTTATCTGGAATACATAGCTATGGCAGGAGTTCTTTTTTATATAATACTAAGTGTTGTCTCTTATTTAAGAAAAGAAGGTAAGGAAGTTTTTAAGCAAATTTCATGATGTCTCCTAAAAACCCTCAGCAACTTCTTCTTGATATAAAGTTGGATGAGTCTGTTAGTTTAGAAAACTTTATTAAATGTGATTCTACAAACATGGTTTTAAGTATTTTAAGCAATGTTGTTGAGTCCTCTTCTATCTCAAGCTCTTTTCTCCTTTGGGGAAGGGAGGGTGTAGGGAAAAATTATTTAATGCAGGCTTTGAATAGAGATCTTTTAAACCAAAACATGAAGACGGCTTTTGTTGCCCTTTCAGATCCTAGAATAAATGAACCTGAAATTCTTAATGGACTTGATCAAATGGATGCAGTCTTTATAGAAGACCTTGATAAATTAAGAGACTCGGAGGAGTGGGAAAGTGCGCTTTTTAATCTTATTAACCAAAGTCTCTTTAATGAAACTAAATTATTTCTCTCTTCACAGTGCGTTGCTCAAGATCTTACGGTAAGGCTAAAAGATCTTCGTTCAAGGTTGTTGGCTTTTACTGCGATAGAGATTCCAGAAATTACCGAGAATGAAAAAATAGAAGCGTTGAAGCAATCCGCTGAAAGAAAAGGTATCGAACTAGAAGAGAGAACAGTCAAGTACATACTAACTTATACTTCTCGCAATCTATCCGACCTATTGAAGCTTCTTTCGGAACTCGATGATTTTTCTTTAGAAAAGAAAAAGAAATTATCTCCTTCTCTGGTTCGCGAACTTTTATCAGAGAGATCTAGCAGTCTTCACATTTAAGATAAATACCTTTTGGATCATTAAAACTTTCTATTTCACTTAAAGTTTTTAAAGAACTTTTTACAAAGAAATTTTCAAGAACACTCTGCGGAATAATTCCTCCACTAATCGAAAAAATTGAACTTAAGAGTTGCTGTTTCCAGTTAAGCTCTTCAGATGGGTAGTATGTTACGAAACTGTCAATTTCAGCCAGTTCTGCAGCTCTATTTATAGCATCTTTGATATTTCCAAGTTGGTCCACTAAACCTAATTCTAGTGCTGTTTCTCCAGCCCACACACGACCTTGAGCAATATTATCAACTTGTTTTTTATCAATGCCCCTAGATTCACTGACGAGGGTGATGAACTTATCGTAACCGTGTTCAATCTCAGCTTGGATGATATTTTTGAACATTGGGCTCAATCCCTTAGTTGGATCACCGCCAGCATCCAGCTTACCAGTCGATACTCCATCTGTGTTTATACCTATATTTTTTAAGCTTTTGTCTACAGTAGGCAATAAACCGAATATTCCAATAGAACCTGTTATGGTGTTATGGGAGGCCCATATTTCATCAGCATTAGTTGAAATCCAATACCCTCCAGAGGCTGCAACATTACCCATAGAGGCAATAACCTTTATTCCCTTTTCTTGAGCTTTCAATAATTCTTGCCTTATAACTTCAGAAGCAAAGACACCGCCCCCTCCAGAATCCACTCTCAAAACAATTGCTTTTACGGCTTCATCTTCATACGCATCTTTAATTAATCTTGAAGTTGAATCACCTCCAATCGTTCCGGGAGGCTGGTCTCCATCCATGATTGTTCCTCTTGCAACAACAACGGCTATTTTATTATCAGAAGTCTTTGTTTTCTTCTCATCTTGCAAAACTTGATAATAGCTTCCTCCAGAAATCTTATTAAAGGATTCTTTTGTCTCTGATTCTCCAAATAATTCAACCATATATTCTCTTTGCTCGGTCCGAGTCAGAAGTTTGTCTATCATCCCGTAGTTTAAGAAAGCTTCGGCAGTGCCTTTTTTAGACTTTTTGACCAATTCATCAGTATTGTCCACTAAGTATTGAATACTCTCCGGAGTTAAAGACCTATTTGCGCTTACAACTTCAACCCAAGATGACCATAAAATATCAAGGTAAGCCAAGTTCGCTTCTTTAGCTGCGTCAGACATATCGTCCCTTAAATAAGGTTCAACCGCTGATTTAAAAGTTCCTACCCTAATGACATTGGCGGATATTTTTAATTTATCGAGGAAAGATTTGTAATACATTTTACTTCTGTCAAATCCATCTAATAGAATCCATCCTTCAGGATTCATTATTATCTCATCTGCAAATGAAGCTAAATAGAAACCGCTCTCAGAATATTCATCACCAATAGCAATAATTCTTTTTCCAGAATCTTTAACCTTCTTTAAAGCTAAGCCAACATCGTATAAAACGGCTTGACCCGTTCCCGAAATATTATCAAGACGCAGCACCAAGTCTTTTATTCTTTTGTCGTTGGAGGCAGCCTCAAGAACCTCTAATAAGTCTCCAACGTAAAGCTCTGATGACTGTTCACCCATGAGTAGGGTTTGAAATGGATCGGAAGGACCAGAGATCTGTTCAACAATAGGGCCGGCAGGGTTTATAACAAGGGCTTTTCCCTCAGGATCTACTAGATTATTAGAGAATATTGATGAAAAGATGGAGATTATTATGAAGATGACCATCAATAGAAAAATGCTATTGAGCGTTAGAAAAAACAGATCTCCGTTAAACATCCAACTCAGAGGGTTTTCTTTAATCTTTTGAAATCTTGTTTTATTTTCTTCCATTTTATTTCTCCTTAAAAAATTAGGGTTTTAAACATACTAACAAACTTAGTTCTCAACCTATAAGATTAAGTACATTTTCTGGTGGTCTGCCCAAGACAGCTTTGTTATCTTTTATAACTATGGGTCGTTCTATGAGTTTAGGGTGTTTAATCATAGAGTGAATTAAATCTTCGTTACTTAATTTTTTATTTGATAGATTATTCTTTTTGTATTCCTCTTCTCCTTTGCGCAATAAATCTCTCGGCTCCATGTTTAGTTTTTGTAAAATCTCCTTAAGATCCTGGAAGGTTAATTCTTCTTCAAGATATAAAAAAATTTTAGGTTCACAGCCTTTCTCATGCAGCAGGGCTAAAGTTTGTCTTGATTTACTACACCTAGGATTGTGATAGATGATAAAATTACTCATATTATTAATATTTTAAACACAGTTTAACTCCTATGCTTAATTCTTTACCCAATGTATGTAGATTTATTTTTGCTTTAGTTGCAGTTTCATTCTTTACAGGATGCAGCAAGCCAGATTTTGATTTAGCTGATGGCTCCAATGGAAGACTTTCTGATTTAGAAGGAAAATGGTTGGTGGTGAATTATTGGGCTGATTGGTGCCCGCCTTGCATTAAGGAAATGCCAGAATTAACTAATTTTTACAACGACAATAAAGAAGACGTCTTAGTTCTTGCCTTCAATTTTGATGAGTTAGAAGGTGAAGAGCTGCAAGATCAAATTGTGAGATTTAAAGTTAATATCCCAAGCATTTTGACCAATCCTGGATTGCTCTTTGGGTGGGAAGCACCACCAAGCTTACCCGCAACTTATATCCTGGATACAAAGGGGCAATTGAGAGAGACCTTAATCGGACCTCAGACACAAGAAAGCCTAGAAGCACTCCTTAAAAGTTATCAAGAATCTTAATTAGTTGTTCTCAAGAATAACTTAGGATCAACCGTAGTTCCAAGAATAGATACTTCCCAATGCAGGTGAGGGCCAGTAACCCTTCCGGTTTTTCCTACTTTTCCTATTAAATCTCCAGCTTTTACTTTACTGTTTTTCTCAACAAGACTTTTCTGTAAGTGTGAAAAACTACTCACCAGACCATTTCCATGGTCAATATAAATAATATTTCCTCTGTAAAAGAATTCTTCACTTAATAAAACTATCCCATCAAGTGGCGCATAAACATCTGTTCCTTCAGGTGCTGCTATATCCAGACCTGTGTGTCTATTTCTTGGCGCTCCATTGATAAATCTTTTAACACCAAATTCACTACTTTCTATTCCTTTTATAGGCATTTTCATCGGCAATACAAAATAGTTTGATAAACTATTGATATTCTTAGCAGCCTTAATAATCGAAGCTTCCAATTTAATTCTAGGGAGCATTTTTTTGGGAGGGCTAACCATATCATTATTGGTAATGGTAATCCTGGACTCTCTGTATTCTTTATTAATCAGAGGAATGCTTTCAATTACATTATTATTTAATACTATATCTAATTGACTTTTTTTCGAGGAGAGTGGAATAGGAGAAATAAGATTCACATTCTTAAACCCAGCGCGACATACCATGTAAGGGCTTTGACCAACTGTAATGTCCTCTTTATTTGCATCGAATAAAGCACCGTCAATCTGAACATTTAAAACGCCCCCAGGATAAGGAGAATGCATTGGATAGGAACAATTAAAACTATTGGTTATGTTCATGCTGGAGCAAGAACACAAGAAGAAAAAAGCTATTAGAAAATTACTTCTAACCATTTTTTATAACACCTTAGTTCTGATTTCGCCTTCTTTTAATTTAGCAGTCAGTTCTTCACCAGTCTCTACTTCTTTTTCATCCGTCACAACTTTCCCGCTTTTGGTTGTCAAGATTGAGTATCCTCGATTCAGAACAGCCAGAGGGCTTACAGCCTCTAAAGTAGAAGAGAGTGCCACTAGGGATGATCGCTTTTCTTTGCTGATTTGAGAGATCAAAAAAGTTAAGCTCTTGCTGAGATCATACAGCTTATGTTTTGATTCTTGAAGGTTCTGAAATGGAGATTGTTGCAATAATTTACTTGATTGAAGATTTAAATAATTGCGTTGTGAAAGCAAATGATTTTGTATGGATTTATTGATATACGTTTCAGTATTATCTAATTTTTGAGACAACTCCCTCAACTTATCCCCTGGATGTCTAAGTCTTTTACTCAGATTTTGCAGTTCCTTAAATTCCCTTTTGATCAGGCTAGTAATGGCATTTACAATTAACTGTTTATAGCCTTCCAATGATTCATTGAGTTGGCTGTATGACTGACTAATTATCTCTGCCGCCGCTGAGGGTGTTGGTGCTCTCAAGTCTGCTACAAAATCAGCAATCGTAAAATCTGTTTCATGCCCTACGGCACTAATAATTGGGATATCAGATTTATGAATGGCCCTTGCCACAGATTCGTTGTTAAAAGCCCAAAGATCTTCTATGGACCCACCGCCTCTTGCAAGAATAATCGCATCTATATCTTTTATGGAGCGAGCTTTTGAGATTGCTGAACAAATTTCAGGTGGAGCTCTTTCTCCTTGCACGGCAGTCTGTATAAGAATTAGTTCTATGTTGGGAGCTCTTCTTCCTAATACGTTGATCACATCCCGGAAAACTGCTCCATCAGAGGAGGTTACGATTCCTATTTTCTTTGGCATTTGAGGTAGTGGCCTTTTATTGCCTGTATCAAAAAGGCCCTCTTTTTCTAACTTGAACTTTAATTGCTCAAATGCTCTCAATAAGGCTCCTTCGCCTGCCAATTCTATGTGTTTTACGTTGAGCTGGAACCTGCCAGTTGGACTGTAAAGACTGATCTTTCCGTTTATTATGAGGTTATCTCCAACTTGGGGTTCAAAGAGAATTTTATTATTATCGTAACTAAACATTACGCAGCTCAGCGACGACTTCTCATCTTTTATGGTGAAATACCAGTGTCCGGAACTGTGAGCAGTAAAGCTAGATATTTCTCCTTCAATCCACGTGCTTGAGAATTCTTTTTCTAATAAATTCTTAGCTCTTTTATTAACTTCCGAAACAGAAATAACTTCTTGGCTGTTTTCTCTCAAGTTTTCCATGATAATGAAGTATAACTTAGGTTTTATTCTGTTAAATGGAAAATTCAAAAACATTTGTAAAAGGTCTGCTGGCTTTGTCTTGCGGTGCTGTTTTATTGGGCCTTTCAGCTATATTTGTCAGGTACAGTGAAACCTCTCCGTCTTTAACAGCATTCTATAGGGCCTTCTTGGCAATCCCTTTCCTATACGTGTGGCTAAGAATAGAAAAAGAAGAATTTTCTTTAGGGGCGCTTAAGGAGAACAAACTTCTCCCTTTGTTATTACTTTCTGGAGCTTTCTTTGCTATAGATATGTCGTTTTGGAACTGGTCCATCAGTTTTACATCTGTTGCTCATGCCACATTAATGGCAAATACCGCTCCTATTTTTGTTGCAGTAATTGGTTTTCTTTTCCTAGGGCATAAAATTAAGTCTTCTTTTTTTATTGTTTTGTCACTTGCAATGGTTGGTGTGTTTTTAGTTGTGTTGGCTGGAAGTGGTTCTGATGAATCTAGATTGTTCGGCGATTCTCTGGGCATCATCGCAGCCGTCTTTTATGCTGGTTACATACTGAGTATTAAAAACGTAACTAATTTTTTATCACCGGCTAAGGCTCTTTTTTACTCCACTGTATTCACGGCTATTTTTCTATTACCAATAAGCCTTATAGAGGCGGATTCATTTTTTCCTTCCAGCTACCAGGGCTGGACGATTTTGATTGCTTATGCTGTTATTAGTCAGACTTTAGCTTCAGGATTAATAACCTACGGTATTTCAAAAGTTTCAGCCCATCTTTCTTCATTGATACTTCTAATACAGCCGATAGCAGCTGCAGTGTTTGGATGGTTAATTTTAAGTGAAGCTATTTCACTTTTGCAGGGATTTGGTGGTGCTATAGTCCTTATAGCTATTTATTTAGCTACCACTAAAGACAACTAGTTTAATCCCAGTTAGGTTTTCTTTTTTCTAGAAAAGCTGCAATGCCTTCTTTTGCGTCATCCCCTTCAAAACACTTAGCAATTTGTTCCTGCAAATAGGGAAGGGCGTCATCAAAACTCATTGAGTCTTGCTTTTCATAAGCTTCCAGCCCAAATTGCATTGTACCTGGAGCCAGACTAGCTAACTCTGCAGCTAAGTTTGCAACCGTTTCATCTAACTTTTCTGCTGGCACTGATTCATTTATTAGTCCCCATTCTTCTGCTTTCCTTGCATTGATAGGTTGACCGCGCATTGCAAAGTCCAGGCCGGCTCTTTTTGGCATAACTCTGAAAAGCCCTGCCATTACCATAAAGGGCCAAAGGCCTCTTAGTATCTCTGGCGCAGAAAATTCTGCTTCCTCAACGGCAATTGCGTGAGTTGAATTAGAAACCATTAATAATGCACCAGCAAGAACCTTACCTTGAATCTTACAAATTACCGGTTTGTATAAATGCCTTATGGCTAAGCTAATATCATCTGATCCTTTTATTCTGGGAACATTGGATTCTGATTGTTGCCTGGTTAGATCTGCTCCCGCGCAAAAAACATCTCCTTCAGCAGCTATTACAACAACTCTTATTTCTCTTTCTTGTTTTGCATAAGCGAAAGCATAATTAAGCTCATTCATCATGACGTTATTAAGAGCATTTTTCCGTTCAGGACGGTTCAAGGTAATGGTTAGGATATTTTGTGATATGTCTATCTTGGTTGCTTCAAAGTTTAGTCCTTCAAGTGATAATTTTTTTTGATCGTTCATATTAATCTCTATTTATTTAGTTAATTAGGAATTCTGGTACTTCAATATTCTTAGCTCTCAGATACTCTCCTAAAGATTTAGCCTGACCATCGAGTCTTGTGGATGAAGATACTCCGTCTTGAAGTATTCCATGCACATAAAAGTTAAGGGATAGAATGTTTGGTAACTCATAGCGATCTATTTCAAATTCCTTAAGATCCGGCAAGAGTTCTTTGATTTTCTCAACCGTTAAGAATTCAAACAAGTAAGAATAAGCATCTTGTTGTTTAGCCCAAACACCTAAATTTGCACAGCCACCTTTGTCCCCTGATCTGGTTCCGTATAACTTACCAAAAGGGACTTTTTTATAGCCACTTATTTCTGGAACAATATTCTCGTAAGGTTCTTTCTGGTAGTAAATTTCTTCATAATCCATTTGGCTTGTTGGTATGACTTCTATGGTCTTTCCATCAATGTGTACGTTTTCTTTTATGAATTTGCTGTCTACCAAGGCAGGCCAATATTCTATGAAGTGACCGGTAGCAATCCCAGCTCTTCCTGTGTAACCTGGAATTGAAGCTAGTGCCAACTCAGTAGTTTTAGCGCTAAACAATCTTCCGACAAGATCCGGATTTGAAGACATGACGGATATTCTTAATGAAGCTTGGGCTTCTTCATTGGAGTTTGGATCTTCTTTGTCTGTCCTAATCAACTGTATGTCTACTTTATCAAATTGTTCCTTTCCTCCAACATTATCAAATATTAGATCTGTAACCAATTTAGCTTTTTCTTCAATGTCTAAACCTGTTAGAAGTATTTCACTTCCATTCCTAAAGCCACCAGAAAGATTAATACAGACTTTATGTGTTTTTGGAGCGCTACTGCCTCTGCATCCAGAGACGTGAACCCTCTCGTCACTCTCTTGTTCAATCTTTAAGGTATCAAAATGACCTATGACATCAGGATTCATGTAGGCCGGAGAGCTGATTTCATATAGAAGTTGTGCAGTGACCGTTCCAACTGAAACAAGTCCGCCAGTTCCTGGGTGTTTGGTGATTGTAAAACTTCCGTCCTCAAATATTTCTGCAATTGGATACCCAACATTTTTAAAACTAGGAACTTCTTGAAAAAAGGAATAATTACCACCGGTGGCTTGAGCTCCACATTCTATTATGTGACCAGCTGCTAAAGACCCTGCTAAAGCATCAAAATCATTCCTCGACCAGTTAAATTTCCAAGCCGCTGGACCGATCACTACAGCAGCATCCGTCACTCTTGGGCAAACTACAACATCTGCGCCCGCATCTAGAGCTTCTTTAATACCCCAAGCGCCTAAGTAGGCATTTGCTGTTAAGGTTTTTTTACCGCGTTCTTCTAGGGCAATGCCTTTTTCCATATTATTTAGCTTTTCTCCAGCGTCATTAAGTTCTTCTATTCTGGGAGCTAAATCATCACCATCAATGTAGGCAACTTTTAGACTCACGCCTAATTCATCGACTATTTCTTCGATCTTTGAAGCCATTGATGAAGGGTTAAGCCCTCCAGCATTAGTGACAACTTTTATTTTCTTTTCTTCACAAGCTTTAGCTATTTCAGTGAATTGTTTTAAAAAAGTTCCCACATATCCCTGGTCTTCACCTCGCTTCATCCTCTGGTTATAGAGAATTGTCATGGTTAGCTCTGCTAAATAGTCACCCGTCAAAACATCAATAGGACCTCCCTCAACCATATCTTTAGCTGCTGAGAGCCTATCGCCGTAAAACCCGCTGCAATTTCCAATTATTATCTTTTCTTTTTCACTATTCATAATTTCTCCAATAATTCTATTCGGTTCTTTTGAGACCTTTAAAAATAACTTCTATTATTTCTTTTAAAGCATCAGAAGGGGTAATTTTAAGTTCTTTCTTTAAGTATTTCTTATCCAATTCTCTGCTGAGACCTGACAAGATTAAAGCCATTGCCGACGTATCAATAGAAATTATTTCATTGGCAATTATTGCTTCTTCCAGGAGTTGTTCCGTTACATTCATGACGTAATTTTCATGCGAGTCTACCAAATCTTTTGCACCTTGGATCCTTCCAAAGTCTTCTGTGAAAGCAAGAGTATTTCTCTCTGTCGCTTTATTTGTTTCATTAAGAAATGCATTTAATTTAGCCATGGGTGAGTCACTTAAATTAATTGCCTTTTGTGCAGCTGCTCCAATTTTAAACAGTAATCTGTCTACTGCTATCAAAATTAATTCTTCTTTCTTAGGGGCTATTTCATATAAAGTTCTTAAAGAAACTTTAAGATTAGCCGCTATTTCAGACATTGTTAGCTGCGGGTAGCCGCCTTTGATCAGCTCTTCTAAATCTTCAAGAGCTTTTTTTTGTCTAATTGATAAGAGTTTTTCTTTAGATTTTGATAATAGAGGTTTGGGTGTCTTCACTGACCCCTCAATTATATTAAGTTGATTTGAATTACTTAGAGAAAGAGCCACAAAAATTTACTTAGGGTCTACAACCATTAGAAGAGCACCATTTTCAAGTTGATCATCTTTCCGAATTAAGAGTTTACTGACTTTGCCATCTTCAGAAGCCTTTACTTGATGTTCCATTTTCATGGCCTCTAAAATAACTAAAGTTTCCCCTTTTTTAACTTTAGATCCAACTTTTACTTTTAGATCAATTACTTTTCCTGGCATGGGTGCAATTAAACCTCCCGCTTGGACCTCACTTCCTGGCATGACAAATCTTGGTAATATCTCTAGAACAGCATCTCCCCAAGGCATATGAACCACAACAGTCTCGTTATTTTTAGTGACCTTTGAAAAGAAACGTTGTCCATCTATTTCAATATCTATTCCAGATTCTCTCCAGTTAAATATTTTAGCAATAGACCCTTCATTTAAATCAAAAGACCCGTCTCTGCGTATTTGATAAGTGATTGTTGCTTCTTCTTCTAAGCACTTAAATGATAATTTTTGCTTAGGAAGTCTCGAGTTTCTCCATCCCGATGGAATTTGATTGAGCGTTTTAGAATTATTTCTATTTAAGCCTTGAATCCAAAGAGCAGCGACCGAAGATGCAAGCTTTAAAGTTTCTCCCAGCATGGGAATTTTTCTTTGCGGATCAACCTTCTCAATAAAATCAGAAGTAGTAAGACCTTGATGAAATTCTTCAGATCTTAATGATGAAACTAAAAAATCTCTATTTGTGATAACTCCGCCGATGTGCAGTGATTCCAAAGCAAGAGCCAGTTTATTGGCAGCATCTGTTCTTGTTTTTCCAGTGCTAATTACTTTGGCGATCATTGGATCAAAATCAGTTCCGATCACTGAACCTTGTTCCACCCCGGTGTCCCATCTTGCTTCAATATTTGCATCTGGTTGATAGGCTATCAGTTGACCAGTAGCTGGAAGAAAGTCATTAGAGGGGTCTTCTGCATAAAGTCTTGCTTCTATTGAGGAGCCTTTCCATTTGACATCATCCTGTTCATAGCCTAGTTCTTCTCCTCGGGCAATTCTAAGTTGCTCATAAACTAAATCCTTACCAGTTACGCCTTCTGTCACAGGGTGCTCTACTTGCAACCTGGTATTTACTTCTAGGAACCAAAATTCTCCTGTTTTATCATCAACTAGGAATTCAACGGTTCCTGCAGATTCATATTTTAGCTTCTTAGCTAGATTAACAGCAGCTTCGCCCATTGCTTGTCTCATTTCGGGATTTACTCTCGGCGAAGGCGATTCTTCTATTATTTTTTGGTGCCTTCTTTGAATGGAGCATTCTCTTTCACCTAAATGAACAACGTTTCCGTGAGAATCTCCAAGTATTTGAATTTCAATATGCCTTGAAGAACCCACGTAACGCTCTATGAATACCCTGTCATCTCCAAACCCAGATAAAGCTTCTCTTTGAGCACTAAGTATTGACTCTTTTAAGTCTTTTTTAGTTTCAACTATTCTCATTCCCTTACCTCCGCCACCAGCAGCAGCCTTGATCAGAACTGGAAAGCCGATTGACCCTGCCTTTTTAGGATCAGTAGTCATGGGGAGAGTAGGGACGCCGGCTTTTTCTGCCAACACTTTGGCTTTGAGTTTATCGCCCATGGATGTGATAACTCTTGAATTTGGACCAACCCAGATTAAGCCTTCTTTCAATACGTCTCTTGAGAATTTAGCATTTTCTGATAAAAAACCATAACCAGGATGAATGGCTTGTGCTCCAGTAGATTTAGCTGCAGCAATAATTTCTTTAGAATTTAAATAAGAATCTGAGAGTCTTATCGCTTCATCTGCTTGTTTAACAAAAAGAGAATCCGCATCTGCATCTACATAGACTGCAACGCAGCTTATACCCATATCATGGGCACTTTTTATTATCCTGCACGCAATCTCACCTCTATTGGCAATAAGTAATTTATGAAAAGTCATAGTCTGTATACTCCATATCCTGGTGCACCTTCAACGGCTTTTCCATTCACCACTGAAAGGCATAAACCAAGTACTGTTCTTGTGTCTCTTGGATCAATAATTCCATCATCACTAATTGCACCTGTAGCTCTTAAGGCTAACGACCCTTCTTCTTGAACTCGTTCTGCAAATGCAACCATTTGTGCATCTTCTTTCTCGTCAAATTTTTCACCAGTTCTAGCTGCTCTTGCACGCCTAACGATAGACATAACACCAGCAATTTGTTGGGGTCCCATTACGGCAATTTTTGCTGAAGGCCAAAGGAAAGTAAAACGGTTATCAAAAGCTCTTCCTGACATAGCATAAGTTCCTGCCCCATATGAATTGCCCAAAATGACGGTCAAATGAGGAACGGTGGAATTAGAAACTGAATTTAAGAATTGAGCACCTTTTTTAATTTGTCCGTCGCGTTCGTAGTCTTTACCAACGACAAACCCTGTAATGTTTTGTAAAAAGATAATAGGAACATCTATTTGATTACACAGTTGCACAAAATGAGCCCCTTTTGAGGCAGTGTCAGGAAAAATGGGTCCATTATTTCCTAGTATTCCAACGGTGTAGCCATGTATGGATGCAAAACCACAAACCATGGTTTGGCCAAACAGGGGCTTAAATTCTTCGAATCTTGATCCATCCACCACTCTGCTTATTACTTCTTTAACATCAAAAGGTCTTTTTAGATCCGGATCAACAAGACCGAGAAGATCTTCAATTTCGTTAACAGGTGCATCTGAAGCGTGAGTGGGTCCGGAGCCTTCCTTTCTCCAATTTAAATGCGAAACAACTTCTCTGCCAATTCTTAGTGCGTCCATTTCATCTTCTGCTAAGTAGTCAGCTAAT
>CALJVP010000002.1 GCA_937773605.1 uncultured SAR86 cluster bacterium
CCATTTCTAAAGGCTCAAAAATATTCTTTTTAAAATACTCATCAAGCTTCATTCCTGATAAAACTTCAACCAGGTAACCCAGAACATCGGTGGAAACTGAATAATTCCATTCGTCTCCGGGTGAGAACTCCAATGGCAGTTCAGCAAGGATATTAACCATTTCTTCTAAAGTGTCGGCTTGCTGTAATTTTGTTTTACGGTAAGCAGCATCAACGTTAGATTTGTACATAAAGTCATAAGTAAGACCTGACATGTGTGACAAGAGATCTCTGATTGTCATGTGTCTTTTAGGTCTAGAAGTTAAAAAGTTTGGATAAACACCTGATTCATAAACTCTCAGGTTCTTCCAAGAAGGTATGTACCAGTGCACCGGATCATCCAGTCTAAATAAACTCTTTTCAAATAATTGCATGATGGAGATGCTGGTGATCGCCTTAGTCATGGAGTAAATTCTAAATATGGCATCTTCTTGCATGGATTTATTATTCTCACGATCCATCAGACCTAAAGAGTCCAAATAAGCCACCTCGCCTTTTCTTGCAACCAAGGTCAAAGTACCAACATACTTGCCATCCTTGACATAAGTTTCGTCTAAGTAAGACCTAATATTCTTTAAGACTTCTGAGTCTAAGCCTACAGATTCTGGGTTTACTGTTTTCATTTTTATCCTCCTAGATAAAGTGAAAGATGATACTAAATTTTTAATTAAAACCATGCAAGTTTCAGCAATAAAGTTTTCTCCTTACAAAAAAAAGATTATTATTGTTTTATCGATAGAAAATTAAGGAATCAAAATGCATGACCTAGTTATAAGAAACGGAAAAATAGTTGATGGAAGTGGCAATGAATCATTCATGGGTGATATTGCAATTGATAAAGATCGTATAAGTAAAATAGGTCTGGTTGAAGATCAAGGGGAAAAAGAAATTGATGCTAAAGGTCATCTTGTTACTCCTGGATGGGTTGATATACATACGCATTATGACGGGCAAGTCTGTTGGGATTCTTATTTAACCCCTTCTTGTTGGCATGGAGTTACTACAGTGGTGATGGGGAATTGTGGCGTTGGTTTTGCTCCTGTAAAGCCAGGAACAGAAGAATTTCTTGTTCAACTCATGGAAGGAGTTGAAGATATTCCTGGAGTGGCACTAAATGAAGGAGTGAGTTGGGACTGGGAGAGCTTTCCACAATACCTTGATTCCATTGGAAAAAATAATTACGCCATGGATATCGGTGCAATGATTGGGCATGGACCAATTAGGTCATACGTCATGGGAATGGATAGATGCCAAGGCAAAGAAGAAGCATCTGATGGTGAGATAGCAGAAATGGCGGAGATCACCAAAGAGGCCATAGAAGCAGGAGCTCTTGGTTTCAGTACTTCAAGAACTTACCTACATAGAGATAAATCTGGTGAGTACGTTCCTGGAACGGAAGCTAGCGCTAAAGAAATGAGAAAGATAGCGAATACTATCGCGGATCTAGGAAAAGGAACTTTGGAAATAGTTTCCGATTGGATGGATAAAGACGTTGAGCTGGACTGGATAAAAGAATTCGTAGAGGAATCTGATAGAACACTTACTTATGCACAAACAGGAGGTGACCCTTTTACAACTTGGAAATATTGTGAAGAAAATTTTTCTAAAGGTGTAAAAATTCGACCTCAATTCACCGGTAGACCAACTGGAATGTTGTTCAGCTTAGAATCAACCGTTCATCCTTTTATCGCACATCCTAGTTATGCAGAAATAGCTGATAAGTCATTAGAAGAAAAAGTGACTGCTATGAAAGACGAATCCTTCAAAGAGAGAATTCTTGCTGAGGAACCTGCTGTTGATAAGAATCATATGATCTACACCCTGATGACTGCATTTGATAAGCAATTCCCAATGGATCATATTCCTAATTACGAGCCGCCACTTGAAGCTAGCATTGCGGGTATAGCAAAAAGCTCTAACAAACCTGTCATGGAAGTGTTGTATGAAGAACTGCTTAAAAATGATGGTAAAACATTTGTTTGGGCCCCATTCGCACCCTACCCTGACCACAACCTGGATTTCTATAAAATGATTATGGAGTTTGAGAGCTCTGTAGCGGGTCTCAGTGATGGAGGCGCGCACTGCGGACTTATATGTGATGCCAGTATGCCGACTTGGAACATATCTCACTGGACTAAAGATAGAGTTAACGGAGAAAAAATACCGTTAGAGTTTCTTGTAAGAAAGCAAACCAAAGAGACTGCAGAAACTTTTGGTTTAATGGACAGAGGACAAATTAAAGAAGGCTACATGGCTGATATCAACATCATTGATCATGAGAATTTATGTGTTTATAAGCCGGAGATGGTGCATGATCTCCCTACCGGAAGCAGAAGGATCATCCAAAAAGCTGGTGGCTATATTGCTACCATAAAAAGTGGCGTGGTGACTTTCAAAAATGATGAAGCCACAGGTGAATTACCAGGAACTTTAATCAGAGGTGAGCAAGCAGCACACGCTTAAATCATGTCCTTCACAACGCCTGATTTATCAGATGAAAATCCTGATGCCTTAGCACTTCTGCCTATTCTCAAGAACCTAGGCGGAAGAAAATCCTTTCATGGTCAAATAGAAACTCTGAAATGCCCAGATGACAATTCTTTTGTAAAACAACTTTTAAACTCTGAAGGTAAAGAAAGAATTCTGATAGTGGATGCTAATGGAATTAATACAGTGGCTCTTTTAGGAGACATGATTGCCGAAGCTGGCGTAAAAAATAACTGGAGTGGTGTGGTTATCAACGGCTACATACGGGATGTTGATATCATCAAAACACTAGATATTGGAGTTCAAGCATTGGGCACCATGCCTGTGAGAAGTGAAAAGAAAAACCAAGGTGAGCTTGGAATAGATGTATCTTTCGGCGGTCTAACTTTTAAATCAGGGGACTACGTTTACGCTGACAATAACGGCTTGTTGTTAAGTAAAGAAGAATTGAAGCTTCCTTAAATAGATCTTAAGGCCTCTGTTATATCTCTTCTGGCAGCATTCCAAGCCGGGAACAATCCCCCTATCAAACCCACTATAAGAGCCAAGGTCATGCCTTGTTGAACGATTTCACCTGTAACTGCAAAAGCGAACGCTGTCTGCGTAAAGGAACCACCAGCCAAAGTGGAAACGGTGTATCCATTAAATAACCCATAAGCTATAGCCGCTCCAAGAAGTCCGCCTATAGTTGCTAAAATTAATGCCTCAATCATCAAAGACACAAGAACGGTAGAGCCATTAAATCCTAGCGCTCTTAAAGTACCAATTTCAACCAATCGAGTAGAGACAGCGCTATACATGGTATTTAATGCAGCAAATACAGCCCCTATTGCCATGATATAGCCCACCACTTGTCCAAATATCTTTATCAGGTCTGAACCTGAAGCTTGGCTGTCGTAAAAATCTAATTCGGTCAAAACTTTTAACTCCAAACTTGGGTAATTTTCTATGTAGATACCTAAATCATCAAAACTTTCTTTGCTTTCTAATCTAACGATCGCACTTGAAACAGAGCCTTCTCGTCTAAATATATTTTGCGTTATGGGTAAATCAGCCCAAACTTCTGATTCATGGACATCACCGCCAGTAGTAAAAATACCAACCACAGTGACGAAGCCGTCTCTTACTTTTATTTGGTCTCCTAGATCAACTCCTTCATATTGGTCATGAGCTCCTTTACCTATAATCACCTCGGCAGTTCCGGTGTTAAAATTTCTTCCGCTTATAATCTCTAACTCAGGTCTGATTGTAAAACTGGTCTGTTGAACTCCCCTAAACGGCAGGTTGGATGTCGACTCTGCTCCTTTCTTTTTCAAATCAATAATCGCATAAACTTCACCAGCGACAAGAGGGTCTCCGTTTTCTTCTTTGACTCCTGGTGAATTCAAAATGATGTCAACTTCCTGCATTCCAAGTCCACTACTAAGTTCTGAACTGGATCCATCCCTTAGAATTATCACCCTGTCTTCTTGTCCCGTATTGGATATTGTTGAATTAAGCCCTTCTCCCATGGCCAAAAGAGAAACCATCACTGCAACTGAGCCTGCGATACCTACAATAATGACAATAGAAGCACCTGAGCGCTGAAGCACGCTTTGTAGGTTCATTTTTGTTATGGAGAAAACCTGTCTAATAAAACTCATATTAATTTTTCCTTAAAGCGTCTACTACGTTTAATCTCATGGCTGAATAAGCTGGAAATAATCCAGATACAGTAGCGGTTAACAAAGCCAATGCTATAGCGCTTAGAACTATAGAAAATGAAAACTCTATTTGTCCTGCAAATCCTAACGCAACTCCCGAAAAGAATGGAAACAAAGCAAAAGCCAACAAAACACCGATTGCGGCACCTATCAAACAAATCAGCACTGATTCCATCAAAACAAAAATCATAATCAACGCATCGGGATACCCGATTGATTTGAGCACACCTAATTCATTGGTTCTTTCTCTCACGGCTTGACTCATGGTGTTAGCTGTTAAAAGAAGGATGGTAAAAAATGAGGCTGCTAGAACTGAATTAATTATAAATCCAATATCCCCTACTTGTTCAGCAAACATTCTGCTAAATGCCTCTTCGGTTGATGTTTTTGTTTCATCAGGAGAATTAGCAAACAACCCATCTATATCCTTTGCTATTAACTCTGCTTGATTTGGATCACGAATTTTTACGGAAAATTGTCCTACCAATCCTTTCTCAAAAGCGCGAGATTCATCAAAATATTTCCAATTTATGTATGCTTCGTCTTGTGCTCCGCCGTTTGCATTTGTGAACGTTCCGACTAAATCAAATTCCCAGTTATTACTGTTGTCATCCTTTACCCAAATGTCTCCGATAATAGGAATCCTGTCTCCAATTTCCCAACCGTATTTCTCAGCTGTATCAGCCCCAGCAATCATTCCTTGTATGTTTCTGGAAAAGGCTTCTTTTCCTCCTTCGCTAACAATGAATTCAGGAAATATATCGAAATAACTTTCAGGCACAGGCCACTTAGGGAAAAAATTAGCCCGATCAATATACGTTCCTCCGAACCATTGACGCCAGGCAACTGTTTCGACACCCTCGAGGGCTTCTATCCTATTGGCGTAAGACATGGGCATGGCTTGCGTAAAAGAAAGCTTGGATGAAACAACGAGTCTGTCTTTGCCGGCGTAATCTACTTCACTTGTGAAGGCTACTGCTACCGATCTTCCTAAAGAGAATAATAAAAAAGCGGTGGCTATGGAAGCTATCGTCATAAACGTCCTGACCTTTTTTCGAGTCAATGCCGCTCTTACTATGGTCCAATATTTCATGATTAACCTTCCCTCAAGGCATCTACTACCTTTAATCTTAATGCTTGATGTGCTGGGACTGCCGCAGCCATAAAGGCAATGATTAGTGAAATCAAGAATGCTCCAAGAATGGTTGAGGTTCTTACAGAAAGTATGTCTCCTAACAATACCTCCGCTTGCTGCTTCTATTGCTGGGATTAAAATTATAGTGAAAAGTAAGCCTGATATAACGGCACAAAAACAGATAGTTATTGCCTCAAGAATAACTGAAAAGAAAATAGTCTTATCCTTATATCCTAAGCACTTCAAAACACCAATATCATTTGTTCTTTCTCTAATGGACTGTGCCATGGTATTTCCTGACACGAGTAAAATAGTAAAGAACACAGCCAACAGGATGGCATTGATTATTAACTCTATATCACCAATTTCACCTGCCATCTCGACTGCGATAGCAGATTCTGGACCAGACCTGGTTGCGTAAGAAGAGTTCATGTATCTTTCATCTATAATCTTACTAATGTCTGCCCCTAAAGATGCATCTGAAACCTTAGCCATAATCATACCAACAGTTCCTTTTTGATTTAATCTTGCTTCGTCAAAACTATCCCAATTGATAACAGCACCCATTTCATCGCCTTTGATTTGTTTAGCTGTGTAAAACCCTACAACTTGGAAAGACCAATCGTAAGACCCATCGGTGTTCATTGCATTTGATTTTATAGCTAAGATATCACCAATTTCTAAACCTTTGGTCTCAGCCATTAATTTTCCTACTATGGTTGCATTAGGATTGCTATTCATTTCATTAAGAGCTTTTTCGTCAGTCTCAAAACGATCGTATATTTCAAAAAAGTTGGGGCTAACAGCATAGACCGTGCCATCCATCATACTTTCTATCGAATCAGACATTAGAAAGTCCATGATCATGACTTGTTCCACTCCTTCAATCTCTTCAACAAAAGAAACATGAGAATAAGGTAGTTTTCCTAACATATTGTATCTTGGCATTACCATGATATTTTCTGCACTCAAACCTTCCACACCTTGTGTGAAAACTGCTCCAAATGTATTTAATGTTCCATAAAGCCAAAAGGCGATGAACATCGACATGATGGTGAGAAAAGTTCTGAGCCTTTTCCTGACCAGACCTATCCTAATAAGGGTCCAATACATTAGTTAGTTAGCTTTCCTTTATCTAGATGCAGGGTTCTTTTAGCAGATTCAGCTGCCACCGGATCGTGAGTTACCATAAGAATGGTTTTGCCGTGTTCTCTGTTGAGTATTTGAAGAAGGTCTAAAATCTCTGTGGCTGTGTTCCTGTCTAAATCTCCCGTTGGCTCATCGCAAACCAATATATCGGGGTCTGAGACTAACGCTCTTGCTATAGCAACTCTTTGCTGTTGTCCTCCGGAAAGTTCATTTGGCTTGTGACTTCCCCTGTCTGACAAACCAACCACATTTAAGGCCGTTGAAACGTGTTCCTTTCTTTGCGAGCCGGAAAGATTCGTTAACAGAAGAGGTATTTCAACGTTTTTATTTGCTGTTAGGACAGGCAATAGGTTATAAAATTGGAATATAAAACCCACATTATTAGCTCTCCAATCACTCAAAGAAGAGGCATTCATCGTCTCTAAATGCTGTTCGTTTATTACTATCTCTCCGGAAGTTGGTGTATCCAAGCCTCCAATTAGGTTCAGTAAAGTAGACTTACCGGATCCTGACGGACCCATTAATGCCAAGAAATCACCTTGTTGAACTTCCAAGCTTAAATCATCTAAAACCACTAAAGTTTCCTCTCCTCTTTTGTACGTTTTATTGACTGAATTAACTGCTATGAGACTGCTCATTTTTTCCCTCTTTAATTTATTGTTACTTTTTGATTATTTTCTAATTCGTAGTCAAATCTAGCTACGACTTTGGAACCTGTTGCTAAGCCAGAAGTGACTCTGGCGTAATTATTTGTTTCTTCGGCAACCACCACTTCACTGAGTTTTAACTTACCATTCTCAACTATTAGTACATAGTTTGTGTTGTTTATTTCACCTACAGCATTCAAGGGAACCATAACTCCCTCTTTCTTGGCTTGTTTTTCTACTTTTTCTACCTTCCTCAAGAAAGAAACTCTCGCACCCATATCAGGTAAAACTCTTTCATCTTTTTCCAATAAACCTATTCTTACTTTTACGGTTGCTTTGTTTCTATCTGCAGTAGGAATAATGGCAATTACGTTCGCAGGTATATCCCATTTTGGGTACGCATTTAGATTTGCAACCGCAGGCTGACCGGCAACAACTCTATTGATAAAAGCTTCATTTACGTCCACTTCAACTTCAAGAGAATCCATATCGACAATCGTGCATATTCCTGATCTAGTGAAACCGCCTCCCGCTGAAACAGGCGAAACCATCTCTCCTGGTTGCGCGGCTTTATAAACCACGACACCACCAAAAGGAGCCCTTACCTGCATGTCAGACACAAATTGTTTTCTAACCGTGTAGAGCGCTTCAAGTGAGTCCATACTGGCTCTGGCAGCATCCAAGGATGCTTGACTGGCTAATTGGCCTTCAATCAGTTCATATGTTCTATCAAAAACTCTTTTTGCTTCTTTAAACTGAGCTTCTGCGTAATTCATTTCAGCAACGTAAGTGCTGTCATCCAATTGTGCTAATATTTGACCTTCTTTAACCACGTCACCCTCTTCAATAAAGACTTTCAAAACTTTTCCAGTAATCTTAGAGGAGACGGTAGCCTGTCTTCTTGCTGTTACGTAACCGGAAGCATCAAGAATACTTGAGGCGGAGGTGTCATTTTGGTTAATTTCTTTAACCGTAAAAGTGGTAACTTCCACTGGTTCTTCTGAGGTAAAAAATAACCACCCAAAGACTATTGCGACTGAAATGGCTCCTAATATTCCATACCTAACAAGAGGAGTCATAGGTTCCTCAGAAGGAGGAGCTGTTCGATCAATCTTAAGATTGTTCAGAAGGTCTTTTTTATCACTCATTATCTGATTTGGCTGTATTTTATATGTAACGTAAACTTAACATTATACACTAGAGAAATAAAAATTATGCTCAGTGGTTGTCTTTTATAATGTTTCATTTTAATAAATCTCTCTAGGTATTTTTTATGCCCTGATCAATGATCAAGGCCAGAGTCTTAACAAAGTCGTCAGTATGTATTTGTTGTCCTGGCAAGTCAAAGGCCATATCAGGAAGATATCCAATGGCAAGAGTGGCAAGGTTAATAGTATTGGTCATAGTTTTCTTATCATGAGCGTTTAGATTATGTGTTAATGGACTGATCAGTTTGTTAATTATGTATTCATTAATTTTTTCATCATGATCTTTTAAAATCTTTGTGTCGATCTCTTCTATCAAGGTAACAAAATCTTGACGTCTTGAGAGAAGGGCTCTATTGAGTGGTGACGTTAGAGCAAAATTAAACATGACTTCAAGAAATGCTCTGAGCCTTTTTTCTTGCGGTAAACTCTCAATAATTTGTAACTGTGGTAAAAGTTCTAGATCTTCGGCAAGCAGACAACTGAGGAATAGTTCTTTTTTGTTTTCGAAGTGTAGGTAAATGGTTCCTTTTCCGATACCAGCGCCTATGGCAATTTCTGCAATGTTGGCTTTGCGGTAACCAAACCGTACAAAATGGTCTGTTGCAACTTTTATGAGTGTTTTTTGAACCGAATAGTTTGGGGAATCTGCCTGGTCTATGGATTTTCCTAAGCCCGTTGGATCAAAGAGCTCAGCTAATGTGCTAGTCATATGACCAATATATCATATATGGTCATATAGTCATAATATTTTTGGTTTAGGAATTAAGTGGGTTGTTTGGTGGTTTATTAGGAGCAAGATTACATTGAACTTATCCAGCTTCCTATTAGTTCTATCGCTTCAGAATGGCTCAAAGCCCTTCCAGATTCAGGCATCATGACCCCAGGATCAGTAGAAATCATTCTGTGCAAAAGAATAGACTCTTCTGGCTTTCCAGGAACTATAGAATATTTTAAACCTCCACTTCCGCGGCCTGTCGCCACTGGTTTTTTGTAGAATCCCAAATGCTTTTCTCTTGACTCAGAAAAATTTAAATACAAGCCCGTTGAATTAGCTGCACCCGCAGGAGCGTGACAGTGCCCGCAATTTATATCCAAATACGATCGGGCCCTATCATCTAAAGAGTAGCTTTCATCTTGCCAGTCGACCGGCGAGATAAGATCTTCAGGGTAGTTATGAATAATTTCTTGTTGCAGCCATTTCGTAAGCTGGTTAACAGAACCATCTTCGTAATGATAAATCTTATTTAAATTTCTTGCTTTTGGACCAATTGGCGTTATTTCATCATTGGTAGCATGACACTCTTTGCATTGATTTTTATTAGGAACCCTATACCTGACGCTCCTCTGCTCACCGTCTTGATCAATCCAAGAAGTGTTAATGGTTTTACCAGCTATTTTCATTGTTGCTTCTGTTTGCTCTTTATTCCACGCATAGGACACTGCCTCCCATCCGGATTCTTTTCTCAAAAGAACCCTTGTTTCCATCATATTCTTTCCTTTATCTAACGACCTTTCATCAATAGGATAATAAAAAGTTTTTATGAGAGCAGAGCCGACTGGGAAATTAAAGACCCAGTCTTCTTCATAAGCAGCTTTTCTTCCATCGGGTACATAAACCCAACGTTGTTTGTAAGAATAGTCTGAAAATAAAGTAGAGATTAATTCGTAAGGGAGCACTCCATTTGAAGGATCTTGGGCTTTGTTATCATCAAAAAAAGCGAATTCACTTAGTGTCTTGGGAAATTTATCGGCAAGAATAACAGAATCATTAACACCGTAAATTTGATGACTAATAAATAGAAATATAAAAACTATAAAAGCTCTTAAACCTGCCATGGATTTATATCCCCTCTATTGAAACTGCTTTTAAAGGCTTAATCTCTCCTCGGAAACTATCGTAATCGGTATTAACCGGATCCATGCCAATCATGTACTTAATTGGGCTGATGGTTAAAAAAGAAGCATTACCATTATCTCCTAAAATAACTTTTTCATTATCAGGCTGTCCAAGCAGCATTTGACTCATGGGTAAAACGCCGTCCCAGAAAATATCTGGCATATTTCCTCCGGACAATTCAAACAGCATTGCCGATAATTCACCTGTCTCAAGATCAGGATCAAAACCACTCTTCCCAAAACGGTTATCATGAACTTGGATGGACTTTGGATGAGGGTAATAGTCTTCATCCTCCGTGTCATAACCGTAAGTTACTATCGCGAGGTTCACCGTTCCATTGCCACCGATATCATTGTCAAAAACCTCTACATCGGAATTTGCTTGAATAATCACTCCGGTCCCTCTTGGCACCTCTCCGACTATATTCCCTTCAGGAGCAAAATTATCCGTGTCATTATCTATGCTCTTATTTCTAAATACTCGAACGTGATGACCGCCTTGTTGGGGCAGATCCGGTAAATCAAAAACAAGAATTCCTGCTGTATTGTGAGAAGCCAAATTATCATATACGTCAGCGTAATAAGAATTTTCAATCTCTATACCTGCTACGTTGTATTGGGCTGTGCTGTTTCTAACAATAATATTTTTTGATTGACCTACGTAAATGCCTGCATCAGAAGCTCCGATTGCTACGCATCCATCTATAAGGACATCACTGGACTCAACTGGATAAAAACCATACGCTCCGTTTGAACTTTTGGGCCCGCCTGTCCATTCAGTTTTAACATTAATCATATAAATGCCTTTGGCGCCTATCACCTTGATAGCGTCTCCTTTAGCGTCTTCTACTGAAAAACCTTTTAAAGTCACTTTATTTGAAGTAACGAGTAATCCTTGAGCTCCAGAGGCTTGTTTAGAAAAGTTAAGGATCGTCTCGTTCATCCCAGCTCCTTCTATGATTACATTATCTACGTCGAGAGAAAGGCCATCTTCAAAATAATAAGTCCCTTTGCTTAGTCTTAAGGTGTCCCCGGGATTAATAACGATAAGAGCTTCTTGTAATTCCTCCTGAGAGTTCAAAGAAGGCTCTAAAGATATTTCTTCAGTGGATAAATTTTGTATTACGGCAAGGGAAAAAAACAAAATAAATTTTATATAAATTTTATGCATCTAACTCTCCTAAACTGATAAAGTTGTCTGAAAACCGAAAAAAGAAATGTCATTTGAGAATATTATACTTATTTTACAAACCGTAGGTCCTTTTACTGTGCTGGTAACAGTTTATTTTTTGGTTACTGAATTAAAAGAACAAAACAGAGTTGCCAGGGCTCACGCGAGACAAAACATTGCGGACAGCCATCAACGTCTCACTCTCGCCGGTCTTGAAGAGATCATCATTCGTATTAAAGTAAAATTAAGAGCCGGTGAAGATTTAACACCTGAAGAAGAAACAGCCTATCTGACTCACTTTACTGCTATTTTAAGAGGCAGACAGAGCCAACATTATCAATACTCACTTGGGATGCTTGATCAATCAGAGTGGGATGCCATGCTCTCTTCGTTTAAAACGTTGCTAGGGGATGAAAGAAACTTAAGGATCTGGTCTTGGGTTGCGCCTACTTTTCCCGCCGATTTCGTCAAACTAGTACAAAATGAAATAGGAGAAACTCCTGCTGAAGAAAACCCATCTGAAGAAATAGATATAGAAGAAGAAGCCACCCTTGAGGAAGATCCTGAAGAAGAAACGATAAAAAATTAAATATAAAATTTACCAATGGAATTAGAGACTCTACAAAAAGAACAACATTTAGATTACCTTTTCAAATCTTTACAACACCATCCAAGTCCTTATCTAATTTATGATTTACAAGGAAATATAAAGTGGGCTAATTTAGCTGCAGAATTTATCTTCAGACTTGAAGACTTAAAAGAATTATCAATTATCAAACTAGATGTGGCCTCATTACAAAGCTCTAATTCTACCGACTCTATAGCAAGATCTTACACAACACCCATAGAAGTTAGATTAAGAAAAATAGAGTTTTTTATAAGAACCAGAGTGCATGTAATTCCAGTTTCGGACTCAGATAACTTCCTTTTAATCGAAATACTTTGCAATTCACGATCTGGACTAGAAGCTATACAACAGACTATAGCTTGCATTGAATTTGACAGAATTGATTTGGCCTATCAGAAGCAATTTAATCTTGAGACAGGTGAGATAACTGGGGTCGAAGCTCTATTAAGAATGAGAGATGAATTTGGACAAATAATACCTAATGATCTGATTATTCCGCAAATTGAAGGTGAGAGTCTTTTTTCTTTAATTGTCCTATCCTCATTAAATAAGTTATCAGAATTCTTTAAGATTAAAGATCAGCTTGGGCTAAAAGACATAACCGTATACCTTAATGTTTCTGCCCACACTGTTATGCACCCTGAGTTTGGAGACATATTTGCTAACTACGCTGATTCAATGAACTTTAAAGAGGATGAATTTGGACTCGAGGTTACTGAAACAGCTGAATTAAGTAATACCGAAGATGCAGCAAAATCCTTACAAAAATTAAAGGATAAAGGTGTAAAAATTGCCCTTGATGATTTTGGTGCAGGGTATTCTTCTTTAAGATACATAAAAGATCTTCCTGTGGATGTAGTTAAATTAGATAAACATTTTACTAACGGTCTCGACGATCCAACGACCTCTAAATTAATTGGTTTTGTTGTAGAAGTATGCAAAGCACTGTCTCTTGAAATGATCGGCGAGGGAATAGAAACTGAAGAACAAAAAAAGACTATGTTGGAAATAGGATGCGGGATAGGCCAAGGCTACTTAATGCATAGGCCTGAATTTATTGAAACCATGTTAACTAAGGATAGCTAATGGAAAAAGTAGTAAAACCACAAGCTTCGAAAGGTGCTGAAGAGATTCTTTTAACGCAAATTAAACAGGAGTTCACTACCCCTGCTGACGCCATTTCTGAGTACCTAGAACTTGTTGAAAAGAACATAGAAGAATCTGAAATAGAAATAGAAGATGAAATAGAACAAATTAAATCAGGATGCATTCGATTAATCGATCAATATGAGGAAGCGTTTGTTTTAAACACAGGACCAAATGCCACTCAAGAAAAGAAAACACCAGAAGAGTATTCTGAACTCAGGCACAACCTACGAACTCCTCTAAATGCCATTATTGGTTATAGTGAAATCTTAATAGAGGACATGGAAGATGATCTCAATGAGCAATCTTTGTCTGACTTACAAACTATTATTGATCTTTCCAGAGAGATAGAAAAAGCCATAGAAAGTTTTGTTGATTATATACGAGGAGACTCTTCTCAATTTAACGAAGGTAAAAATTCACAACTAGAGTCAGCAGAAGCTTTATTTAAATCCCTAGGAGACATAGATTACTCGATAGAGTTAGATGAAACTCTGGTTGGTGCAGATATTTTAATTGTGGATGACAATGTTACTAACTGCGAAGTACTGGAAAGAAGGTTATCACTGCAAGGTCTCAAATGCCGAACTGCCTATGACGGGACTACTGCATTGACTGAAGTTGAAAATAAAGCTCCAGATTTAATTCTTTTAGATGTAATACTCCCAGACATCAATGGACTAGAACTGCTAAAAACCTTCAGAGAAAATCATACAAGTGATGCGATGCCTATCATCATGGTTTCAGCTTTTAACGATGTTGATGGAATAGCAAAATGCATCCAATTGGGCGCACAAGACTACCTTCCTAAGCCACTTAATGGAACAATATTGTTAGCAAAAGTAGTGTCTTCATTAGAAAGAAAATTCTTTAGAGAAAGAGAGAAAGAACTTGTAAATAAACTTCACATTCAAGCCACCACGGATCAGCTAACAGGCATTTCCAATAGAAGGGTCGTCTTTGAAAGACTCGAAGAGTCTTTTGATATGCTCCAATCTGGTCAAATAAAAGACTTTTCTGTTGTCATGATGGACATTGATCATTTTAAGAATGTTAATGATACATACGGACACTCAGGCGGGGATGCGGTCTTAATAACCATGGCGAAAACCTTAGACGAAATTATTACTGAACCCAATATACTTGGTAGGATCGGAGGGGAAGAATTCTTAGCAGTGATAATAAATGAAGAAGGTGAAGACATGTCGGCATATTGTGATAAATTACAGGAAGCAATTTGTTCAAATACTGTTGAATATGAAGAACATAAGATCAAAATTACCAGCAGTGGAGGCGTTGCTAATAGTGCTGAGTCTGAAAATGCTTCGGACTTGATAAATAAAGCAGATGAAAGACTTTATGATGCAAAGAAAGCTGGTAGAAATAAATTTATTTTAGACTAGATAACAAGGAGGCTGACAATGGCAAAAATACTTTATGTTGAAGACAATGAAATGAACAGAGACATGCTCTCTAGAAGATTGCAAAGAAGAGATCATGAAATTCTTTTGGCTTTTGATGGCAAAGAAGGTTTGGAGATGATGAAATCTGAAAAACCCGAGATTGTGTTAATGGATATGGGCCTGCCTGTTATGGATGGCTGGGAAGCCACTACTACAGCTAAAGCAGATCCAGAAATTCAACACATACCAATCATAGCCTTAACAGCTCATGCCCTTGAATCTGATAGAGTTAAAGCACTGGATAGCGGGGCCGATGATTTTGATACAAAGCCGGTAGACTTTAAAAGATTATTAGGAAAAATTGAAAGTTTGCTTGGTTAAGAAGTAGCTTCTTGATAAATATTTTTTACTATTGCTGATAACTCGTCCATAGACACGTCATCTTTTCTTACCATTCCAGCTACATTTTTATCTAACAGGTCCTTTTGAACATCCGTTAAATCTTTTCCAGAATACACCAGAACCGGTGCCCTCTCTTCAGCCTTATAATCTGCCATGTAGGCTTCTAAAAACTCAAATCCATCCATTCTTGGCATTTCTAGATCCAAGACTATTAAAGAAGGTTTGGTTTTAAGTTTATCTAAGCCATCCTTTCCATCTTTAGCGGTCTCTGCCTTCCAACCTGCATCGATCAGCATTCTGGAAAGAAGGTCTCTAACGTCTGCATCATCATCGATTACAAGAACAGACTGTTCATCGGAAGAATTACCCATCAAACGAGTAACGGTGTCTAAAAATAAACTACGATCTATCGGTTTTGTCAGATAATCATCCGCACCTAGAGATTCTGCAAGAACGTCTTGAGAAAGTTGACTGACCATTACAACAGGCATATCAGATAATTCTGGATCAGATTTACATTCCTTTAATATTGACCATCCGTCTCTTCCAGGCATAAGGACGTCTAGAAGCAGCAATCTTGGCTTCATTTCTCTGACAATTTGCATTCCCTTTTCACTATCCGTTGCCCCTACCAGTGTTAGACCAATTTTAGATAATGTCCTTCTAATGAGGTCATGCATCGGTACATCATCATCTATGAGTACAACAACTTTTTCACTTTCTTCTAATTTTTCGATAGCATTCCCTTCTTCTATCTCGTCATAATCTTGCGGGCATTCTCTAGGAATGTACAAAGTAAAAACCGAACCTTCTCCTAATACACTGGTTACTAAGACATCCCCACCCATCATTTCTGCTAATTTCTTAGTAATTGGCAGGCCTAAACCCGTTCCTCCGTGCTTAGCGGAAGTTGATCTTTCTGCTTGCTCGTATTCTCTAAATACTTTGCTTAATCCTTCTTCAGACATTCCTTCACCGGTATCGGAAACAGCAAACCTCACCATTTCTATTTCATCTTGCATAAAAGTATCAACATCAAGCGTTATGGTTCCATTAGAGCAAAACTTAAATCCATTGCTCAGGAAGTTTGTAAGACATTGTCGTATCTTAGTTTCGTCTTGATTCATGGCCCCTAGAGGATCTTGAAGGTTAACTTTAAAACCATTATCGTTTGGTGAAGCCAGAGGCCCAACGACATCTTTGATGGTATCAACCATGTTTTCTATATCAAAGCTGGTTAAATAGAGCTCCATTCTTCCTGCTTCTATCTTAGAAATATCAAGAATGTTGTTGATTAAAGATAACAAATGACTTCCTGCTGAAGTGATCTTTTTTAGATCAGGCAAAAGATCATCGTAACCAAGGTCTTCGCAATCTTCTGCAAGCATTTCGCCGTAACCCAGAATTGCATTAAGAGGTGTTCTTAATTCATGACTCATGTTTGCAAAGAATCTAGTTTTCTCTGCGTTTGCTTCATTTGCTTCATCTCGTGAGGTTTCCATTTCACTTGTTCTGGCGGTTATAAGAGCTCCAACTTCGTCAGACATTCTTGAAAATGCTAATGACATAAGTTCTACTGAAGCTTCTTCATTTCCTTCTTTATCTCCAGTTTTGGCAAGCTCAGACATTTTCGCAATGTCCTCTAGAATTAATTTTTGTGCATTACCTTCTAGTTGGTCTGCCAAGAAAGACATTTTCTCGATTATCACCCTGTCTCTTTCTTTTCTTCTTTTTGCCTGTTCTTTTCTTATATCCTCCATCTCGAGAAGATGTCCTCTGTAACTATGCAAAGCCGTTGAAAGGTGCCCTACTTCATCATCTTCGGATGCAAAGATACCTCTTCTAGTTGGCATCTTTTGAGTATGATCACCTTCAGTTAACCCTTCCAAGACTTCTATTGCTTTAGTGATACCGCCAAAAGTCACGTACGTTACGTATGCTGTCAAACCTAGTATGGTCAACAGCACTAAGACAATAACAAGATAACTTCTATTTAATACCGTAGAAGCCTCTTGCATCGAAAGTCTTTCATCTTTAAAAATAAAAAGTTGAGCTAGATCTGCGGATAAATAAGAGCTAAGAGGTAAAAGAGTAATGGAAGCACCCAAGTCAAAATCTTTAGCACTGTACCTGCTGCCTTGTTCTGTATTTAATTGGTTTGCTTTTGAGACCATACCGGAATAATCAGCAATGCCATAACGAGCTTCTTCAGATAAATCATCAGAAGAATAATCTTCATCCAATGAAATTAAACCTTCTGGGGTTTGAATGCCCATTCTTACTTCAAATTCATCCTCAAAGAGTTCAATAGCTTTTCTTATATCAGCTCCTAAGACTATTAAAGCAACTGTCTTTTGATCGATCTTTATTGGAAAAGAATAGGTTTGGTTCAAAGTTGCCGTTTGTTCATTATTTGAGTCTAGAATTTTTAAAGTGGATTGCTTGGGCCTTCCAGATATATCTTTCAAATAAGAATCTAAATAAGAAAAAAATTCAGGTCTTGCTTTTGGGCTGCAAGGATCTATACCAAGCAAGTCAAAGGCACTACCGCAATATATTCTTTCACCTGTTGGGAAATAAGCCATGGCAAAACTGAGGTTGCCTTCATCAAGATCATCTTCAAAAATGAACTCTATTAAATACTGAAGGTCGCCTAAAGTTCTATTTTCAATAGCATTGAAGATGGGGTTGTAATAAGCGCCATCTGAGTCAACTTCTTCATTTAATGTCTCTTCATCAGGATCCCAGAAATTTCCCTTGTCACCTGTTCCTGGCAACCACTTACTCATGTCCTCATAGGTACTGTTGTAAGTCTGGTACCAAGCGGACTCATAGAGTATGACTAAAGACTCATTGGCAGCATCATCCTTGATGTCGTCTCTGGTTTGAGTAGAAAAGAAGAAAACGATGGCCATTAAAACATAGCCAACTACTACAAATAGTATAAGTTGAAGTCTTATAGACATGTCGTTTCTACTGGGGTTTAGTAAGAATTAATTCTTACTTTCTAAAATATTAGTCTGCAAATGCAAAACTAAGTTTTACTTTAACGTTATTTACTTTAACAGACTGACCTTGATGAGTTGGTGCTTCATAAACCCATTTTCTGATAGCTTTTATAGCCGCTCTTTCAAAAGTTCCTTGAGGTACAGCTTCTACCACATAAGGATCCAGAACCGCTCCGTCAGTGTCTACATCAAATTCAACAATTACGTAACCTTCAGTTCCCATGCGTAACGCTTTTCTAGGAAAAGTAGGTTGTTTTGCATAGTTTCTGTTAATTTCTATTTCTGTTTCACTTTCTCCAACATAACCCTTATCTGCAGATGTGACGTTCATTGCAAAAAGAGAGGCCATAACAGCAGTTAAAAACATCCCTATACCTGCTTTCTTAAGCTCTTTCATAATCTTCATTTTGCTTACTCCTTTAGTAAAAAGAAGTTATTATACACTCCTAATTCATTAAAAAAAATTCATGTCAAAATCTAAAAAAATAAAGCATTACCTTGCGGGTCAAAGATATTGGGAAGTTTTTGTTGTTCCTCATGATGAAACTGTTGGTCATGCTTGTGAAATAATGGAAAAAAATCGAATTGGCGCTCTGATAGTTGTCGATAACAAGACTGATATTGAACACAGTCATGTCATAGGAATAATCACTGAGAGAGACATTGTTAAAACAATTGCTCACCACATGCATGAAATTGAAGATAAGAAAGTAGAAGAGATTATGTCCAATAAACTTATAAGCACTACTCCAGAAACTACAACTGATGATGCGATTAAATTAATGGTGGAAAATCAAATAAGACATCTTGCGGTTATGGATGACGAAAGATTAGTCGGTGTAATATCAATGAGAGATATTTTTTATTCCGTAAACTATCTCAGTAATTAGAAATTTAAAGACAAAACCCTTGAGCCATAGTCACTTTCTTGCTCCTTTGATCAAATTACTAAGAAATACTGCATTAATAGCATTCTTAATTATTTCTATAGACCTCTCAGCGGAAACAAAAGTTGTGGTGCTGGGTTCTGGAACTCCCAATCCCGATCCAAACAGAGGCGGTTCTGCTTATGCTGTTTTAGTTAATGATCAAGCCTATTTGGTTGATTTTGGTCCAGGTATAGTAAGAAGTGCCTCTTCTTTATCACCAACTTGGGGAGGAGAATTTGAGGAACTAGAAGTAGAAAACTTGGAGTATGCTTTTTTAACTCACATACATTCAGATCACTCTGCTGGTCTAAGTGACCTAATATTGACTCCTTGGGTCCTAGGAAGGGAAAGGCCCCTTAAGCTATTTGGACCGCCTCAATTAGCTAAAATGGCTAAAAACATTCAGATTGCTTATGAAGACGACATTAATTATAGAATTAATGGCTCTCAGCCTTCCAATCCAGAAGGTTATAAAACTGTGTTTAAGGCAAATAAAGAAGGTATTATTTTTAAAGATTCAAACGTGACGGTCCGAGCTTTTCGAGTTAACCACGGTGAGTTAATTGATTCCTATGGGTACAGTTTCATTACTGATGACAAAAAAGTCGTTTTTTCTGGTGATACCGCCATCAGTGATGTATTAATTGAAGAAGCAAAAGGCGCTGATATTCTAGTCCACGAAGTTTTTTCAGAAGAAGGTTTTCAGAGAAAAACTGAAGATTGGAAAACTTACCACAAGGCGCATCACACTTCTTCGTTGGAAGTTGGTTTGATTGCCAATATGGTGAAACCTAAGAAATTAGTCCTCTCACATATACTCTTTTGGGGGGCTTCTAAAGAATCAATTCTAGAAGATGTAAAGCTGAACTTTAAAGGAGAAACGATTCTTGCAGAGGATCGGATGGTGATTAACTAATAAAAAGAAATGGGAGCAACTTTGCAGCGAACTCCCTTAGATCCTTTAGAGACAAATAACCTTTCTGAACAGTTACTGAGTTTTCTCTTGTATTAATTTAAATACTTTCATTGATTGATCTCCGCCCTGGTAACAAAGCTCTGCATCTGTCATGTCAGAAATCTGATCCCAATTAGCTTCAATATTCTCAGCTGTCATGTCTTCTCCGGTTCCCAGATAGACACCTTTAGTTTCATGCACCATAACTCTGGTAAAGACGCCAGCACCTGCAGCTATAATGACGCCTGTCGGGGCATCTTCAGAAACCATGTACGTTACTGCTGGAGTTACAAACTCGGGTTTAATCTGCTCTATGACCTCACCAGGCATTAAACTTTCGGTCATTCTTGTTCCTGCCAAAGGCGCTAAAGAATTGCATTTAATATTGTATTTTGCACCTTCAAGTTTAAGCGTATTCATCAACCCAACTACGCCCATTTTTGCAGCACCGTAATTTGTTTGACCAAAATTCCCGTATAGGCCACTGGAAGATGACGTCATAACAATCCTGCCGTAGTTTTGCTCTTTCATAATTTCCCAAACTGCTTTAGTGCAATTCACACTTCCCATCAAGTGAACTTCTAAGACCATTCTGAAATCTTCATCTTCAACTTTAGTGAAACTCTTATCACGTAAAATGCCGGCATTGTTAATGAGAATATCTATTCGGCCGTACTTATCCATCACTTCTTTAACCATCTCAGCTACCTGGTCTCTATCAGTGACACTAGCGCCATTAGCCATTGCTTGGCCGCCTGCTGCTTTAATTTCTTCCACAACGGTTTCAGCTGCAGATAATGAACCGTCACTTGATCCATCAACATTACCGCCAAGATCATTAACAACTACTTTAGCCCCTCTTCTGGCTAAATCTAAAGCGTGACACCTTCCAAGCCCTCCTCCTGCTCCAGTAACAATAGCAACTCGATCCTCAAAATTTATAGACATACGATCTCCTTCGATTTTTAAAGTGGTGATTTTACAGCAACCTAGTTTCTTTGTGAAAAGGCTTTTTGTATTCTTGCAATAGAATCTTCAAGTACAGACCTAGGACAGCCAAAGTTCAGTCTGACGTAATCCTTATTTCCAAACCATTCTCCGTCATGAACGCCAACCTTTGCTTGTTGAATCATAAACTCAGAGGGAGATAAAAGTTTCGCTTCTCTGCAATCAATCCAAGCCAAATAACTAGCCTCTGGACCTGTCAAAGACAAACCTTCGACTTCATTTATTCCTTCTATTAGGATTTGCTTATTTTTTTTAAGGTATTCAATTAGCGCTTTATGCCATTCTCCTCCGTTTAAATACGCTGCTTCAGTAGCCACAAAAGACAAAGAACTTATATGGGCAACAATACCTCTCATGCATCTTCTAAAATGCGCCCTTAGTTCAGGATTAGGAACTACAGCAGCTGCAATTGGCAGACCTGCAAGGTTAAAAGTTTTACAGGGGCCAAGTAAAGTTACAGAGTTTTCTCTGGCGTAATCATTAATTGTTGCCGTATGAATGTGCTTTACTTTTTCATCTAATAATAAATCACAGTGTATTTCATCGGAACATATCCCAACGCCATGTTTTGCACAGACATTAACTAATCGTTCTATTTCCTCATGAGAAAATACGGTTCCACCCGGATTATGTGGATTACAAAAATAGAACATTTTAATATCAGAAGACATCAAAGCCTCAATTGAATCAAAATCTAATTCAATTCGACCACCCACATCTTTCATGACCGTTTTAACCATGCCCCTTTCCATATTACTTGGCGCAAAAGTAAAAGGTCTATAAATAGGAGACGGGGTCATGACCATATCACCAGGATTTAAGAAGGTACGAGCAGAGACATTCAGTCCAACAACGGCACCAGGAATCCAAGTTACCCACTCAGGGTCTATGTCCCATCCAGTGACCTCTAACCTATCTCTTAAAATTTCTGCGAGATGCGAAGGCCTGTCGGTGTAACCAAAAACTCCTTGATCTATTCTTTCATGAAGAGGATTTAGTATTTCTGGTGGACAAGAGAAGTCCATGTCTGCGACCCACATAGGTATAATTTCTGGGTCATCAAACTTTAACCATTTAGTACTGTGAGTTTGCTTGCGCTCTATTATTTCATCAAAGTTGTAGCTCATTTTCTTTTATTCTTTGCGGGTCAACTATTGCCCCTAAAGATAGCAATCGTTAGACTTCCCGCCTATTAAAAATTAATACAACTCATTATGACAGAAGTTTCCTATTCTAATGTAAATGACAATACACCCGTCCTTGTTGGCTGTGCTCAACATCTTGATAAAAATGGGGTGGACGGATTAAATTTTTTAGAAATCTTAGAGATTGCGGGAAAAAAAGCCATTGCTGATTGCGAAGCTAAAAAGCCTTTAAATGAAGAATTAGATAATGTTACGGTCATCCGTTTTGTTGCGGACACGCCAAATAGAGATTCAGCAACAACCAGCATGTGGGGATACCCCAACATGCCAAAGAGTTTGGCCAATAGTCTGGGATCTAAAGCGAGTAGCTTAATGTACACAACCACCGGCGGTAACTCTCCGCAACTAGCTTTGAATGAAGTGGCGAAGAGAATTCAGTCTGGAGATATTGATTGTTCATTAATTGCTGGTGGAGAAGCTCTAGATACATTTGTAAAAAGGATTAAATTAGGAATAGACACTGATTGGTCAGACAATCCTGGAGGTGAACCAGAAATAATAGGAAGTGCTAAAGATGGAGCCAATAACCATGAGAAGCTTCATGGTCTTTTTGATCCTTCCAGTGTCTATCCTCTTTTTGCTAATGCATTAAGAGCAAAAGATGGAACCTCACCTGCTAAACACATGCATGAAGTTGGTGAATTATTTTCTCAATTCTCTAGAGTTGCCTCAGAAAACGAACATGCTTGGTTTCCAATACACAGGACAGCCGAAGAAATATCCGAAGTGAAACCAGAAAATAGGATTATTGGTTTCCCCTACACTAAATACATGAATTCCATTATGAGAGTCAATCAGTCCAGTGCTCTGGTAGTGGTATCTGCTAAAAAAGCTAGAGAAATGGAGATACCGGAATCAAAATGGGTGTTTATGCACGCTGGAGCTTGCCTAAACGAAATATTCCATTTGTCCGATAGAGTGAATTACCATTCTTCTCCGGCAATCAAATCTTGTACGGATGCTATTTTCAACTTATCTGGCACAACTCAAGAAGAAATGGATTTTTTAGACATATACTCTTGTTTTCCTTCTGCAGTTCAAATTGCTATCAACGAATTAGGAATCCAGGCCGACGACCCCAGGGATCTAACATTGACAGGGGGGCTGCCGTACTTCGGAGGTCCTGGGAATGCTTATGTCCTAAGCTCCATGGCTTCGATGGTAAAAAAATTAAGGGAAAATCCTGGTAAATTTGGTTTAGTCACCGCTAACGGCTGGTATCTAACAAAACATGGTGCAGGGATATTTTCTACTAAACCATTTGAAGGAGAATGGGATCAAGTCGTCGATACAAGTAAAATGCAAGAAGAAATAAATAATATGGATAGACCGGCTTTTACAGAAACTCCAGAAGGCGAGGCTGTTGTGGAAACCTACACTGTTGTTCATTCAAGGGAAGGACCTAGTAAGGCAATAGTAATTGGACGATTAGATGATGGAACTCGCTTCATTTCTAATACAGAAAAGGATGAGATTACCTTGAATAAGATGATGCAAGAAGAGATGCTGGGCGCAAAAGGCTCTGTTTCTTTTAACGGTAAGAAGAATATATTTAAACCCAATTAAACGGAGAAAAAAATGAAAGAAATTAACGTAGCAGTAACAGGCGGAGCGGGACAGATAGCTTATTCTCTTCTGCCCAGATTAATCAGTGGAGAAACTTTTGGAGAAGATACAAAAGTGAATCTTCGTTTGGTGGAGATCCCTCAAGTAGTGGATAAGCTTGAAGGCACCATAATGGAATTAATAGACTGCGGTTTTAGGCAAACAGGTGAGCTAACCGCAACTTCAGATATAAAAGAAGGCGTCAAAGACGCGGATTGGATATTGTTGGTGGGCAGCATACCAAGAGGCATAGTTGTAGATGGTAAGAAAATTGAAGAAAGAAGCGATTTACTTAAGATTAACGGAGGTATATTCACAGCACAAGGTTCTGCAATTGGTGAATTTGCAAAATCAAATGCAAAGATATTGGTTGTTGGTAACCCAGCAAACACAAATGCTCTTATCGGGAAAAATCAAGCCAATAATCCTGGTCAGCAATGGTTTGCAATGACAGCACTTGATGCAAATAGAGCTAAAGCTCAGCTAGCTAAAAAAGCCGGAGTTGAAATCTCGGCAGTAACTAACATGGCTATATGGGGAAACCACAGCCCAACAATGTACCCTGATCCTAACAATGCTCTGATTAACGGTGTGAGTGCAGCAGAAGTCATTAATGATAAAGACTGGATAGAGAATGATTACCTTCCTCTCGTGCAACAAAGAGGCAAGGCAGTTATTGATGCCAGAGGAGCTTCTTCGGCAGCTTCAGCAGCAAATGCTGCAATCGACACAGTCAAGGCAGTAGAAAGTCCAACTGCTGAAGGTGACTGCTTTAGTGCCGCCATAGCTAGTGATGGTAGTTACGGAGTGCCTGAGGGTCTAATCTTTGGCTATCCTCTTAAGACAAACTCTGATAGTTCTATAGAAATAATCCAAGGCATTGAAATAAATAATTTTGCGCAAGAAAAAATTGATGTGACAACTAAAGAGCTGCTTGAAGAAAAAGAAGCAGTCAAAGATTTACTGAGCTAACTCAGTCTTTAGATTTTAACTGCGGGAACAAAAGAACATCTCGGATAGATGGAGCTCCTGTGAGCAACATAACCAGCCTGTCTATCCCTATCCCAACGCCAGCGCATGGCGGTAAACCATATTCTAAAGCCTCTACATAATCAGCATCATATTCCATGGCCTCTTCATCACCAGATGCTTTTTGTTCAACTTGAGCTTTAAATCTATCAGCCTGATCCTCAGGGTCATTTAATTCTGAGAAGCCATTGGCTATCTCTTTTCCGCCAATAAATAATTCAAAACGATCTACAAAATCTGGGTCATCATCAGAAATCCTAGAAAGTGGTGATATCTCTTTGGGGTAACCTGTTATGAAAGTCGGTTGATCAAGGCTTTCTTCAACCTCTGCTTCAAAGAGTTCAAAAAGTAATCTCCCCTCAGAAAGGTCTTTGTAATCTTCTAAATGTGATTTTTTTGCTAAAGATTCGAGGACTTCTCTCTTCCTTAAGTCTTCTTCTTTCACAGACAGTTTCTCTGCAACAGCACCAATAAGAGTTAACCTTTTAAATGGCTTACTGAAATCGTACTTATGGTCATTTGTCTCTACAACTGAGCTGCCAAGAACTCTTTCAGTGACCGATTTAAAAAGTGATTCTATAAAAATCATCTGATCCTCAAAATCGGCATAAGCCGTATAGTATTCAAGCATAGTAAATTCAGGATTATGCTTAGTGGAAAGCCCTTCATTCCTAAAATTTCTATTTATCTCAAAAACTTTTTCTAAGCCTCCAACAACCAATCTCTTTAAATACAGCTCAGGAGCAATCCTGAGGTAGAGATCCATATCTAAGGCATTGTGATGAGTTGTGAAAGGTTTAGCTGCCGCCCCTCCAAGCACTGAATGCATCATAGGAGTTTCTACTTCCAAATAATCTTGTTCTCCAAAAAAAGAACGAATCTCACCAATAATTTGACTCCTTAGCTTGAACACCTTCAAACTGTCTTCGTTTGTTAGCAAATCAAGATAGCGCTTTCTGTATCTTTGTTCTGTATCCACGAGTCCTGCATGTTTTTCTGGCAATGGGCGTAAAGACTTTGTGAGCAACCTAACTGAATCGGCGTGTATGGTTAATTCACCAGTCTTAGTCTTGAAAAGCTTGCCTGAAATACCTGCTATATCTCCTAAGTCCCAAGTTTTAAAATTTTCATATTGACCTTCAGGTAAATCATTGGATCTGAGATAAGCTTGAATCTGACCATCCATGTCTTGAAGGGTTATAAAGCTCGCTTTGCCCATAATTCTTTGCAGCATAATCCTGCCTGCTACAGAAACATGTTTGGGGTTTGCTTCAAATGTTTCGTTGTCAAACTCGCCGTATTGAGCATGAAGAGCTTCGGACAAAGAATCCCTTCGGAAATCATTAGGGTATGCATTTCCTTCTGATCTAAGCTCTGCAAGCTTAGTCTTTCTTTGCAATATTAAATCGTTTTCTGTTATTTTTTCTGACATGAGTTGCTATTTTAACTAAACATTTGCTTTTAAGCTCGCTTCAATGAATTCATCTATGTTTCCATCTAAGACGGCCGTGCAATTTGATGTCTCTATACCTGTTCTTAAATCTTTTATCCTTGAAGAATCTAAGACATATGATCTTATCTGACTTCCCCAACCAATATCAGCTTTTGAATCTTCTAAGCTTTGTTTTTCTTGGTTAAGTTTTTGTATTTCAATTTCATGCAATTTAGCTCTTAACTGCTTCATGGCCTTATCTCTATTCTTATGTTGCGATCGATCCGATTGACACTGGACTACAACTCCCGTGGGTTCATGAGTAATCCGAATAGCCGAGTCCGTTTTATTAACGTGCTGACCACCTGCTCCGCTGGCCCTGTAAGTGTCTACTCTTAAGTCAGAAGGATTTATTTCTATTTCTACCGTTTCATCAATCTCAGAGGAAACAAAAATAGATGCGAAAGAAGTGTGTCTTCTGCTGCCTGAGTCAAAAGGAGACTTTCTGACCAACCTGTGCACGCCCGTCTCTGTTCTTAACCAACCGTAAGCATATTCTCCTTCGTATCGAATGGTTGCGCTTTTTATGCCTGCCACTTCTCCGTGAGAGACCTCAACCAGTTCTGTTTGGAAACCTTTAGACTCACCCCATTTAAGATACATTCGCATTAGCATTTCAGCCCAATCTTGAGCTTCAGTGCCTCCTGAACCTGATTGGATTTCTAAATAAGCATTATTAGGATCCATTTTATTAGAAAACATTCTTCTAAACTCTAGTTGATAGAGGGAATTCTCGTTATTCGCTACGTCAATCGAAATTTCTTCCATGGAGTCATTGTCCTGCTCTTCAATGGCCATTTCTATCAGCTCAGAAGCATCTTGAATAGACAAACTTAAGTCATCAAAGATAGTTAAAGATTTTTCAATACCAACACGCTCTTTATTTAATTCTTGAGCTTTCTTTGGGTCATCCCAGACGTTTGGGTCGCTCAGTAATTGAACCAGAGATTCTATGCGTATTTTCTTTTGATCAACGTCAAAGGTACCCCCTAAGATCTTTAATCCGATCCTGATGATCTTTTAACGTTTCCTTTAAAGTTGTTACTTCTATCATTCTCTATTTTAAATTCATTCTCACGTAATCTTTTACCACTTTAAGATTATCAGGTAAGACAGTGAAGACTTCCTCTCTTTCTTTTGTTGGTTTTAATTGAGATGGTTCTTTGACTTGATGATCCGGTAAGGCACTTTTCATGGCATCAATAAATTTAGCTGGGTGAGCCGTTGCCATTGTAACTATTGTTTCTTCTTTTTGAGCCAGCGTATTTGCTGCTCTTATTCCAGTAGCAGTATGAGGATCCAACAAATAATTATGATTAGAGAAAGTTTCTTTAATTTGATCAGTAATCTGTTCGTCGTTACTGGCTAAACTGGGAAAGATTCCTTGGATTTCAGGCCACCTATCTTTTGGTATTTGAATTGATTTTTTCTTAAATGTATTCATCGCATCTAAAAGTAAATCAGGATCATCGTTATAAAGGTTGTAAAGTAATCTCTCAAAATTGCTTGCGACCGATATGTCCATGCTTGGTGCTAAAGTTTGATTTACGTTATTCTTTTCGTAGAGATTATTGGAAAATAATTTATGCAGCACATCATTGCTGTTAGTGGCAACTAATAACCTATCTATAGGCAGACCAATCTGTTTGGCTGTCCAGCCAGCATATGCATGTCCAAAATTTCCTGAAGGAATGGAAAAAGACAGGCTCGATGCAGTATCTTTTAATTTTAAATAAGACCAAAAAAAATAGACTGACTGTGTCATGCATCGAGTCCAATTAATTGAATTAGCTGCTATGAGACGAGTACCTTCTTTATTCATTGAACCATCTAAGAACATGTCTTTAACCATCGCCTGACAACCGTCGAAATCAGTTTCTACTGCCAAAGCATGGACGTTCTCCGCTTGGGATGTTGTCATTTGACGTCGCTGTACTTCTGTTACCCGTCCATGAGGGTAAAGTATAAAAACGTCTACATTTGAATACCTTGCACAAGCTGAAATAGCTGCAGCTCCAGTATCTCCAGAAGTTGCTCCCAATACCGCTATCCTTTTTCCTTGTTTTTGAGAAAAATAATCTAATAAAGCCCCTAAAAGCTGCATAGCTAGATCTTTAAAAGCAAGCGTAGGACCATGAAAGAGTTCCAGTACCCATTTATCTTTTTCCAACTCCACAAGACTAACGACATCTTCCTTATCAAAAATTTTGTAGGTCTCTTCAACAAGTTTAGAAAAATCTGACTTACTAATTTCTCCTTCGACAAAAGGGAAAAGAATTTTTGAAGCTAATTCGTGGTATTTCAGGCCTTCCATTGCATTTATTTGCTCTAAAGTCATTGAGGGGAAATGCTCAGGCATATAGAGTCCACCGTCAGGAGCCAAACCTCCTAATAGGACTTCAGAAAACGGGACTTCATCTGAAGACCCCCTTGTACTTTTATATAACATTACTTTATCTTAGTGTAGATTCTGAATTGCTTTAAGCAATTTGCTACTTCTTCCATTTGGTTCAATTCTTCTAACAATTTATCAACAACTTGGTTTGACACTGAACCGGATAAAATAATGACTGGAACCTCTTCTGTTTGGCCGGTGTTCTTATCTTTTGTTTCATGCTGAATAAGTGCTTCAATGCTAATATTCTGATCAGCAAAGACAGCAGATATTTTTGCTATTACGCCAGGCTCATTTCTTACCATTAATCTAAAATACCTAGGAGCTTTCATTGTGCTTTCTGAGACTAAAACATTTTCTGTCTTCACAGTTGGTTCTACTTGCCATCCACCCTTTGCTAAATCAACAAGATCTGCAACAACCGCAGATGCAGTAGGTTCAGGTCCAGCTCCAGGACCGTAGTAAACGGTTGATCCAATCCCCTTTGCGTAGATCTCTAATGCATTCATTTGCTGACCTACCTGAGAAAGTATGACTTCATGAGGAACTAAAGTTGGATAAGCACTTACAAAAACAGTCTGATCAACTAATCTTCCGAAAGCTATGTGCTTTATGCTGTAACCAAGCTCTTCTGCATAACGTAAATCCTCAACATCTACCTTATCAATGCCTTCATAATTGACCGCTTGAAAGTTGAATGGCACATGAAATGCTAACGCAGCAAGAATTGATGCTTTCTGAGCTGCATCTGTTCCATCAATATCCATTGCAGGATCAGCTTCAGCAAGGCCTAATTCCTGCGCTTTTAAAAGTGCCTGAGAAAACTCAGTTTTCTCAACATTCATTTCAGTAAGAATGTAATTACTTGTGCCGTTAAGAATACCAGCAAACCATTCAACCTTATTTGCCACCAAACCTTCCCTAAGAGCTTTAATAACTGGCGTTCCTCCTGCTACCGAAGCTTCAAAACCAATTTGCACATTATTTTGTTTAGCAAGCTTAAATATCTCATCTCCTTCGACAGCTAAAAGAGCTTTATTAGCAGTCACAACCTGTTTCCCATTCTTAATGGCAGTCCTTACAAGTTCTCCAGCAAAATCAGTTCCACCTATCAATTCTACAAATATATCAACATCCGGATTGTTCGCCACATCAATCAAATTAGTCGTTACGTCGATATCATCATAAGGAATAGCCGAACGGCCTTTCCTGGCCCCCACTTGGATCAGTTCAAAAGAAAACCCACCTTGTTGCTCTAATAAATCAGAAGATTCCTTAAGGAGCTTGAGGACAGCCCCACCGACATTGCCAACGCCACAGAGACCAACTCTTAAAGTTTTCATATTTAATTATCTTATTGCTTGAATTTTACTGGCATCAGCAAGAAAACGTTTTATGTTTCTCACGGCCTGCCTTGTACGATGTTCATTCTCTATTAAAGAGAACCGAACATACCCTTCACCATACTCTCCAAAACCGATACCTGGAGAAACAGCTACCTGAGCTTCAGCTAAAAGTTTTTTACTGAATTCGAGAGAACCTAAGGATCGTAGAGTACTTGGGATCTTTGCCCACAAGAACATAGTTGCCTTTGGACTTTCAACTTTCCAACCTGCATTATTAAGACCGTTAACCAATACGTCTCTTCGGGATTGGTACATTGATCTTATCTTTTCGACATTCTCATCTCCTTCGTCCAAGGCCTTTATGGCAGCAACTTGAATTGGGGTAAAAAGCCCATAATCGAAATATGATTTTATCCTAGCCAGAGCTGCTAACAGGTCTTTATTTCCACAACAAAAACCTACACGCCAACCAGGCATATTATAACTTTTTGAAAGTGTAAAGAATTCTACTGCAACGTCTTTTGCTCCTTTTACCTGAAGAATAGATGGGGCTTTATAACCATCAAAACAAATGTCTGCGTAAGCTAAATCCTGTACAACCCAGATTTCATGTTCTTTAGCAAATTTTACTATCTTTTCAAAAAATTCTATATCGACACATTCCGTAGATGGATTACCTGGAAAATTTAAAACCAACATCTTTGGTTTAGGAAAAGAATTTTTTACTGCATTTTCTAGTTCAGAAAAGAAATCAATATCCTCTCCTATGGGCACATGTCTTATATCTGCTCCAGCTATAACAAATCCATAAGGGTGAATTGGATATGAAGGGTTGGGCACTAGAACCGCATCCCCTTTGTCCAAAGTTGCTAAAGCTAAATGGCCTAAACCTTCTTTAGAACCCATTGTTACTACTGCCTCGGTATCAGGATCTAACGTTACAGAATAATTCCTCTCATACCAATCGCAAATTGATTTACGTAATCTAGGAATACCTTTAGATTGAGAATATCTATGCGTAGACGCTTTGAGTACTGATTCTCTAAGTTTTTCTACTATATTATCTGGTGTAGGTTGATCTGGATTCCCCATACCAAAATCAATAATGTCTTCTCCTGCTTGTCTAGCAGCTGCCTTAAGTGTGCCTATTTCATCAAATACATAAGGTGGAAGTTGATTAACTCTGGGAAAATTTGTGTCCATATGCCTAATTCTAGCTCTTAGAAGTCAGTTGGTTAAGTAAATCTTCAGGTGGCAGATACCCAGGGATTAGCTTTCCTTCTTCGGTAATAATTGATGGCGTTCCTTGAATGCCGATAGAAGAACCTAATTTATAATGTTTTTCTACGGGGTTATCAGCACACATATTATTTTTAATTTCATCTCCCAGCTTTAATGTAGTTAAAGATTCATGAGGTCTTGATGAACACCATGCAGAAGCTATCTTTCTATAAGACTCAGATTCAAGACCTGCCCTTGGAAAAGCTAAATATTTAACTCTGATACCTAAATTAAGATAGTCAGCCATCTGGCCATGGAACTGCCTGCAGTAACCACAATCCACGTCAGTAAAGACATAGACAGTATGTTTAGTTAATTCTGGTTCAAAAGTGATAAATTCTTGTTCATCCAATTCTTTTAATAAACTGATCCTTTGATAATTCCTTCTGGCATCAGATTTATTAACCAAACCCTGTTTGGTTATTTTATAAATATCTCCTGATATAAGATACTCTCCGTCATCGGACACATAAAGAGGCTCAATTCCTTCAAAATTAACTTCAAAGTAGCCATCAATGTCTGTTTCACTAACAGAAAGTAATTTAATAGAATCGGGTAACATTTCTTCAAGTTTAGATTTAACTCCTTCTATAGAGTCAGATTTTTGTTCTCCACTTTCCAGGTCTGAGCTACACCCTGTGGATGCTAGCCAACCCAAAAATACGATAATTTTAATAAATTTATATGTCATTTTTTATCCTCTGGGATGGTGTTCAGTATGAATCTCTTTCATTCTATGTCTTGCTACTTCTGTGTAAATTTGGGTAGTAGAAAGGCTAGTATGCCCTAATAGCAATTGAACTGTTCGTAAATCTGCTCCATGATTAAGCAAATGTGTAGCAAAAGCATGCCTAAGAGTATGGGGTGATAATGTCTTATCTACACCAGATTGGATGGCGTATTCTTTGATTCTGTACCAAAAAGTTTGCCTAGTCATCGACTTTCCTCTTTTGCTAAGAAATAAAGCAGAATCTCTATTATCTTTCTTACAAAGTAGATCTCTTCCCTCTTCTAAATATTTGTTTAACCACTTTAGTGCCTCTTCGCCTAAAGGAACTAGTCGCTCTTTTTCTCCCTTACCCATAACCCTCACAATACCTTGTCTGGTGTTGAGGCTAAGCAAGTCCAAGCTTATAAGCTCTGAAACCCTAAGCCCACATGCATAAAGCAACTCAAGCATTGCCCTGTCTCTTAAACCTATTGGACTGGTTGTATCGGGAGTTTTTATTAACAATTCAACATCCTCTTCAGAAAGAACCTTTGGGAGAGAATGTCCTAATTTTGGACTATCTATTTTAGCAGTTGGATTTTCTTGAAGATTATATTCATTAGTTAAATAATTATAAAAAGCTCTTAAACTAGAGAGGGCTCTAGCCGTTGATCTACTGCTGTAACCTTCTTTAAGACGAAAAGAAAGATAATCTAATAAATCTGCTTTAGTAGCTGATTTTATAGATGTTTCGCCAAGCCATTTATTAAAAGAAGTAAGATCCTGTCTATAAGCGCTTAACGTATTTGTGCTTAGGCCTTTTTCAAGCCATATTAAATCGATAAAGTTATCAATTAATAATGATGAATTATCTGATGCGCTGGCCATATGCATAGAGCAGCGAAGACTTTTACTAACTCAGTTTTTCTTTTATTCTTGCTGAACGTCCTGTTCTTTCTCGAAGATAGAATAACTTAGCTTGTCTAACTGCGCCTCTTCTTTTAACTGTAATACTACCAATTATTGGACTATGCGTTTGAAAAGTTCTTTCCACACCAACGCCATTAGAAATTTTCCTTACAATAAAGGCAGAGCCTAAATCTCTTTTCTTAACAGCAAGCACTACACCTTCAAACGGCTGAAGTCTTTCTTTAGAGCCTTCTACAACTCTAACTTGTACGACAACAGTGTCACCTGGAGAGAAATCTGGAATATCATCTCTTAATTGTGGCTTTTCTACACTTTGTATATATTTATTTTTACTCACTTAAAACCTTGCTGTTATGTAATGAAGGTGCGCATTCTATCAGATTAACTATTTTCTTCACTCTTAATTTCACTAATAAGAACTTTTTCTTGATTCGTTAAGACCTTCTTCTTCAAGAGGTCAGGTCTTAGTTTAAAAGTTCTTCTTAAAGATTCTTTTAATCTCCATTTAGCTATTTCTGAATGATTTCCTCCTAGTAGTACATCAGGAACTTCACCAAACTCATTTGAATCTGGCCTTGTGTATTGAGGAAATTCTAGCAAACCATCGCTGAAGCTATCTTGACTAGCTGAATCAGGGTCTCCTAAAACACCTTTTTCCAATCTGCATACAGCATCAATTACCAACAAAGCGGGTATTTCTCCTCCACTGACTACAAAATCACCTACAGAGCATATTTCATCAACTTCACTTTCTATAACTCGCTCATCGATACCTTCATATCTTCCTGACAATAAAATAATTTTCCTGTGTTGAAGGAATTCTTCTGCTCTTTTCTGATTAAATTTTTGACCTTGAGGAGACAAATAAACAACATGACTTGAATTGGATGATTGTTTTGCTTTTTTTATAGCTTTTATCAAAGGTTCTGATTCCATCACCATCCCGGGACCACCACCGTATGGCTTATCATCAACTCTCCCAGTCTTATTATTAGTGAAGTCCCTTGGATTCCAAGTTTTTAAAGTTAACTGATTTTCTTTCATCGCCCTCCCTGTAATCCCATGATCTAAGGCATCTTTAATTAGGTCAGGGAAAAGGGTTACAACATCAAATCTCATATCAATAATCTTTTGGCCAAACAACGATAATTTGTCCTTCTTCTATTTCAATACTTTCTATAATCTTTGGTCTTAAATAGGGGATCAATCTTTCCTTATCATCTATACTTTCTTTAGAAGGCTTAACAACTAGAACGTCATTGGCTCCGGTTGGCATAATATAATCAACTAAACCTAGAATGTCGTCTTGTTTATTTTTTACCATAAGGTTCTCTAATTGGTAAAAATAAGCCTCTCCATTATCTAATTTGGGCAGTTGATCTTCTTGAATATAAATCTCTTTATCTCTTAAAGTTTCTGCAGAATTTCTAGTATTAATTCCTGAAATATGGATAGTAACTCTATCTTTAAGTTCAGCTATTTTATCCACCTTGCCTAACGAAGAGTCTTCAGAATAAATCTGAGAGAAATTTAAGAGTGATTTAGGATCATCCCCGTAATATCTAATATATAGAAAACCTTTCAAGCCGTGCGGCTTGCCTAACTTCCCTAATATAATTTTTCGGTCAGAGGACCGCATGTTTATTTAACTAGTTATTCTTTAGCAGGAGTTTTATTTTCTTCTGCTTCTTCGGCTGGAGCTTCCTGCTGCTGCTTCCTCGGCTGGAGCTTCCTCGGCTGGAGCTTCTGCTGCTTCTTCTGCTGGAGCTTCCTCGGCTGGAGCTTCTGCTGCTTCTTCGGCTGGAGCTTCCTCGGCTGGAGCTTCTGCTGCTTCTTCGGCTGGAGCTTCCTCGGCTGGAGCTTCTGCTGCTTCTTCTGCTGGAGCTTCCTCGGCTGGAGCTTCTGCTGCTTCTTCTGCTGGAGCTTCTGCTGCTTCTGGCTGCTTCCTCGGCTGGAGCTTCTGCTGCTTCTTCTGCTGGAGCTTCCTCGGCTGGAGCTTCTGCTGCTTCTTCTGCTGGAGCTTCCTCGGCTGGAGCTTCTGCTGCTGCTTCCTCGGCTGGAGCTTCTTCGGCTGGAGCTTCTGCTGCTTCTTCTGCTGGAGCTTCCTCGGCTGGAGCTTCTGCTGCTTCTTCGGCTGGAGCTTCCTCAACTACTTTTAAAGCAGCTTTATCAGAAAGTTTCTTTAAACGTTTAGCTTCTTTCAATGCATGTCTTTTTTCTGTTTGTTCTGGTGTTTCTGCATTTCTTTTGAGTAAAGTAGTCACTCTATCGCTTAATTGCGCACCTTGTGAAATCCAATAATCCACCCTTTCTTGGTCAACTTCTAAACGAACCTCTTGACCAGAAGCTATTGGATTAAAGTATCCGACCTTCTCTATAAACCTTCCATCTCTAGGTTTACGAGAATCTGCGACACGTATATGAAAGAAAGGTCTCTTTTTGACCCCTGCTCGAGCTAAACGAATAGTTAACATTTAATAAAATTTCCCTCTTATATTAGAAAAGGCGCACATTCTAAGGTATAAAAAGCTGCTTTCAACAAAAATATTTACTTCTTTCCATTTTTATCGCTGAGATCAATGAGTTATAATGAATAATAATTTATATATTTATAAAACTTCTTGTATATTCTGATCATCACCAAAGCTCATCAAGCTCTTTCTAATTGAACGAAATACCACTTTGGATACTAGTAAGCACTATTGTCTTACTTGTACTTATGTCAGCTTTTTTTTCTAGTTCTGAGACTAGCATGATGGCTATAAACCGCTATCGCTTAAAGCATCTTGTCAAAACAAGAAATAAGTCAGCGAGAAGAGTATCCAAATTGCTCCAAAGAACGGACAGGCTATTAGGATTAATCTTAATAGGCAATAACTTTACTCACACTCTCGCAACAGCCATAGCAACAGTAATCGCTATTAGGATATGGGACGATAATGCTGTTTTGGCAGTAACAGTCTTCATGACTATAGTAATGATAATATTTGCTGAAGTGATGCCTAAAACAATAGCAGCTCTGAGGCCAGAAAGTATTGCTTTTCCTGCTTCGTATATCTTAAAACCTTTATCAAAGCTATTCAGTCCGTTAGTAACTTTAGTAAGTCTTGTTTCAAATAATGTTACTAAATTAATTGGTATAGACTTAGAAGAGCCTGCTAATGAAGATCTTAAACCAGAAGAGCTTAGGACACTCCTAGAAACTTCCGGTGTACCAGAACATCAACAAAAAATGTTAATTGGAATACTTGAAATGGACTATCTTTCAGTAAATGATGTAATGGTACCTAGAAACAAGATCACAGGAATTGATCTTGATGATCCACTTGAAGTTATTCTAAAAGACTTGCAAGAAACTGAATTTACTTACATTCCTTTCTTTAAAGACTCAATAGACAATGTTATCGGTTTTCTAACTGTAAATCGTAAAGCAGATTTCTTTAGTGGAGGTACTATAGACCTAGAAAGTCTTCTTAATGAATTAGAGGAACCGGTATTTATCCCTGAAAATACACCTTTAAACAAACAATTAGCCACCTTTCAATCTGTTGATACCCGAGTAGGTTTAATCGTAGATGAATATGGAGATATAGAAGGTCTTATTACATTAAGAGATATTCTTGAAGTAATAATTGGTGAGATTGCTTCAGGTTCAATAGAAAAAATGGATATCATGCCTCAAACAGACGGCTCCTATATGATAGAAGGCAATGTAATGCTAAGAGAAATAAATTCTAGAATTAATTGGAATCTACCTACTGATGGCCCTAAAACACTTAGCGGACTGATTCTTGAAACTGTCCAGTCTATTCCTGAAAAGAATGTAGGTATATCAATAGAAGGCTACAGGTTTGAAACAGTACTTATAAAAGATAATGTGGTTAAAATAGCAAAAGTAGAAAAAATTGAAGTAGATACTGAAGATGAAGAATTAGATGAGGGATAAAGATGTTTGAAGAATTTTTTGAATTAGTTGTAGAAACTTGGCAAATGGGCATAAGAGGTGTTGGTTTGAATGACCTCATTATTTGCTTCGTTATAATAATAGGCTCCTTGGTTGCTAGAACTTTACTTAATACCATAGCCATAGATAGGATAGCTAAATTAGCAGATCGAACAGAATCAGAATTTGATGATGAAATAGTTGAATCTCTGAGAACCCCTTTTGGAGTTATACCTATAGCTTTTGGTTTTTACTTAATTACGGCTTATTTACCACTGACAGGTTCATTAGATCTCATTGCAACAAACCTTGTTAAAACAATAGTCATTTATACTATTTTTAGTGCTCTTGCTAATATTACAAAACCTCTGTTCTCTTTATTAGGAGACAGTACCTGGATGACTCCAGCTATGAGTTTATGGCTGAGCAGAGTTTCAGGAGTAATAATCTGGATAGTTGGCATAACAATGATGCTGGATGTCTGGGGAATAGAAATTGGTCCAATCATAGCTGGCTTAGGACTATTTTCTGTAGCTGTTGCCTTGGGTGCTCAAGATATGTTCAAAAATATTATTGCGGGCATCTTTATTATTAGTGAAAAAAGATTCCAACCTGGTGACAGAATTAGAATAGGTGATGGACTTCATGGATTTGTAGAGAGTATTGGCTTCCGTTCAACTCAGGTCAGACTCTTTGATAGCTCTCCCGTTTTTGTACCAAATACCGATCTGTCTGATGCTCAGGTGATTAATCATCAAAACATGAACTATAGAAGAATAAGCTGGACTATAAATGTTTTATACAGCACAAAGGCAGAGCAGCTAAGAAAGATATGTGACCAAATTACAGACTACTTAAACACAAGTGATGATTTTATGATTAATCCAGGCCAAGAGAACTTTGCTAAAGTCTCGGAATTGGGTTCTAGTTCAATTGATATAACAATTCTTTGCTACCTAGAGGTCATAGGCTATACAGAATTCTCTCAAGTAAAACAGGACTTAATTCTGAAAATCATGGAAATAGTCTCAGATAATGGATCTGATTTTGCTTTTCCAAGCAGGTCCATCTACATTGAACAATCAAGATGCATAAAAAAAGGGAGCTTATGCTCCCTTTTTTTCAAGCTTTCTTATTTATAAATAGTAAACCACGCTTGATAAACCGACACAAAGTGACAAAGCTAGAAATTATTACACCTCTAACAGAAGCTATAGCTGGTAACATATTTTCCCCAAATAGCATTCATGCTTGTATAGCAAATATAATTGCAAGACCAACTAAAAGACCTGTCCCAGTCATTTCAAGGTTTGCTCCGAGCACTTGTCCTGAGGCAGGATAATGTGCAGAAGCAACCATAAAGTAAAGCATCCCTACTGAGAAAAGAGTATTAGTTCTAGAAGCCAAGCCTGCTTTAGGACCTGCCACTGCAGCATCGCCCTCTTTAAGACCTATGACTATTTTCTGATTAGGCCAAATGATTCCCCAAACGTTTAGCATCATTAATGTTCCCATTGTCGCCCCTAAGATGATTTCCTAAGTAATCTTTACTGAAATGTAATGCAAAAGAGCCAAACCGGTTAAGAAAGTTAAGAAAGCAGCCCATCTAAACCACCATAGAGCTCTGGTAGCTAACTTTGCTACAGCATCTTTTCTTGCATCTGCTTCTGCTTCTTTAAAATATTCTCGTTTGAATAAAATTAAAATAATACAATAAACCAATCCAAGTTATTCCAACTAGAATATGACCGAATCTAAATAACATATTGAATAAATCTTCCATACACCCTCCCGTTTAAGTTTTTATAATACCTAAATAACAAAAACTTATAAATTATTTCTTTCAGACAAGAAAAAAGCCCCGAAGGGCTTTGTTCTTTTTTTACATCATGCCGCCCATGCCGCCCATGTCCATTCCAGGAGGCATTCCACCAGGCATACCGCCTGCTCCGCCTTCTTCTGGAACATCAGCAATCATAGCTTCAGTTGTGATCATGAGACCAGCTACAGAACCAGCAGCTTGAAGAGCTGTCCTTGTTACTTTAGCCGGGTCAAGAATACCCATCTTGATCATGTCACCATATTCACCGGTTCCTGCATTAAAACCAAAATTGCCTTTTCCATCTTTGATTTTATCTAAAACAACGGATGCTTCTTCACCAGCGTTTGCAGTGATCTGTCTTATTGGGGATTCCATTGCCCTTAAAGCAATATTAATACCAACATTCTGATCTTCATTATCGCCTTCTAGGCCAATAATTTTTTGCTGTGCTCTGATGAGAGCAACTCCACCACCAGCCACAACTCCTTCTTCTACAGCCGCTCTAGTAGAATGCAGTGCATCTTCTACGCGTGCTTTCTTCTCTTTCATTTCAATTTCTGATCCAGCACCAACTTTAATTACAGCAACTCCACCAGCCAACTTAGCTACACGTTCTTGTAGTTTTTCTCTGTCATAGTCGGATGAAGTATCTTCGATTTGAGCTCTAATCTGATTAACTCTTCCGGAAATACCGTCAGGTGATCCAGCACCATCGATGATAGTAGTATCTTCTTTATTCAATTCCACTTTCTTAGCTTGACCAAGATCTTCAATAGTAGCTCCCTCAAGAGAAAGGCCTACTTCTTCTGAAATAACAGTTCCACCAGTAAGAATAGCAATATCTTCCAACATGGCTTTTCTTCTGTCTCCGAACCCAGGAGCCTTGCATGCTGCAACTTTTACTACACCACGCATGTTATTCACAACTAGTGTTGCCAATGCCTCACCTTCAACATCTTCGGCTAGTACCAGTAAAGGTCTTCCCGCTTTTGCCACAGCCTCTAATAAAGGCAGAAGGTCTCTGATATTAGATATTTTCTTGTCATGCAAAAGTATGAAAGGATCTTCTAAATCAGCCGTCATTCTTTCTTGGTTGTTTATGAAGTAAGGAGAAAGGTAGCCTCTATCAAACTGCATACCTTCAACTACTTCTAATTCGTTTTCTATTCCAGAACCTTCTTCAACTGTTATAACACCTTCTTTGCCTACTTTTTGCATGGCCTCTGCGATAATCTCTCCTACAGCAGTATCACTGTTAGCTGAGATAGTTCCGACCTGAGCAATAGCTGTATCATCTTCACAAGGCTCTGAAGCACCTTTTAAAGTTTCTACTGCAGCGGAAACTGCTTTATCTATGCCTCGTTTAAGATCCATAGGGTTGAATCCTGCTTGAACTGATTTCAAGCCTTCATTGACGATAGATTGAGCTAATACTGTAGCTGTTGTTGTTCCGTCACCAGCTTCATCTGAAGTTTGAGACGCTACGGTTTTAACCATCTGAGCTCCCATGTTTTCAAACTTATCTTGTAACTCTATTTCTTTAGCAACGGAAACTCCGTCCTTAGTTACTGTTGGTGCACCAAATGATTTATCAAGAATTACGTTTCGTCCTTTTGGACCTAATGTAACTTTAACTGCATCAGCAAGAATGTTGACTCCGGCCAACATGCCTTGACGTGCAGCATCACTAAATTTGACTTCTTTTGCCATTATAAATTCCTCTTTTTATTATTTTATTTATCAATTACGCCAAGAATATCTTGTTCATTTAGAACAACAAGTTCATCGCCATCTACCTTTACAGTGTTACTTCCTGCGTATTGACCGAAGACAACTAAATCGCCTTCTTTAACTGCTACAGCCTGTAATTCACCATTTTCTAAACTTTTACCAGGTCCGACTGCAAGAACCTCACCTTGTGAAGGTTTTTCTGCTGCCGATCCAGGAAGAACTATTCCACCTTCAGTGGTTTGCTCTTCATCAGTGCGCTTTACTAAAACGCGATCTCCCAATGGTCTAAATTTCATCCGGTTATCTCCAATATTTATTAATCCAATTAACACTTAAGTTAAAAAGGTTGGTCATTCTAGTTCAGAATTTTCTGAGGTCAATGAGCAATCTCTAAAACCTGTTAACTTTTACTAATTTTGGGCTTAATCAATAAAATTCAACCCCTTCTTAGAAAAATTACTTATCTTTATCAAACTCACCTTCAATCCAATCTTTCTTTGCCTCACCTTTTCTTTCATTTACTACCTCAAAAGGGCTAAGATTGTTTAAAAACAACTTTAATAAAATTCTTCTTGTAAAAGGTACAAGACATAAAAAACCAAAGATATCTGTTATAAAGCCTGGCGTTAGCAGCAAAGCGCCTCCTATAGCAAGAAATATACCAGTTATTATTTCTTCGGCGGGAAGTTGAGCCATCCCAAGTTTATTTTTAGCATTCATTAAGGTTCTAAAACCTTGAACTCTCAATAAAGCAACACCGATTAATGCAGTTAATAAAACCAACAGGACTGTGTTAAGGGCGCCGAGATTACCACCAACCTTTATCAAGACATACATCTCTAATATAGGTAAAACTATAAAAGTGGGTAATAAATATCTCATACCTTTATTCTTGGGATGAAAACAAAATAAACAAGCATTCCTAATAAATCTGCAAGAAAATCAAATAGCTCTGCGGACCTGTAAGGTAAATTATACTGAACTATCTCAATTCCCAAGGCAAATAAAAATAAGCATGAGATGAGACCAAAATGCACCTCTAAAGGTCTCGTGGTAGATAGGTCTAAAAAAAACATTAGAATAAAAAAGGCCAAGAAGTGAACCACCTTATCCAAATAAGGGACATCACTGCCTCCTGAAGAAGGTATAAATGCCAAATAACTGATTAATAGAACTAACGTTATGAAAATAGTTCTGTATAAATTAATCACGTTGAAAACTTTCTCTAGAGTAGTAAAGCAGCAAAATTATGCAAGGCAGGGTTAAAAAAGAAGTTATTACGAAGAAAATCATCCATCCGTAATCATTGCCGTATAAATTCTTAAAATAATCAGCAATCAGTCCAGAGAACCCGCTGAAGACCTTTCCAGGAAGCATCATAAATGAGGTTAATAAGGCATATTGCACAGCGGTGTATTTTTTTGAAACTAAACTAGTTAAGAAGGTAATGTTAGCGGTACCAACAACACCTGCTGCCAAACTATCAAGCCCCACTACGAAGCCTAAAAGAGTTAGGTCTTTTTCTAAAATTGCCACTGAAGAAAAAGATAAATTTGTGAGCATGACCAGAAAAGCTCCAATTATAAGAGTTGTTTTTACACCAACTTTCTTTACAAGAAGTCCACCTAAGAAGAACCCTATTATAGAAGCCACCACTGCCACTATTTTGACTATGTAGCCTATTTCCTTGAGTGTATATCCGCTATCCAAGTAAAAGGGACTGGCCATAGGCCCCATTACAATATCCGTTAACCTGTAAGTGGCAATAATCATAAGAAGCAAAGAGGACATATAAATACCAAATCTAGATACGAAGTCTCTTAGTGGTTCTATGAATGAACTCTTGAAAGTTAACCTTTCTAATTTCTTATTTAAAACTTCTGGACAAATGGATGCGCCAATTACCCCTATCATCATGAAGACTGCCATCAACTGATAAGTCAATCTCCACCCGTAGTCAGCGGCAAATATTAAAGCAAAAGAACTTGCTACTAAGATGGCCATCCTGTAGCCAAATTGATAGCTGGCAGCTAAATTTCCTTGCTCACTTAATTCAGCCACTTCTATTCTAAAAGCATCAATTGCTATGTCTTGTATTGAACCTGCAAAGGCAACTAAGAATGCAAAAAAAGCAAAAAGGTATAAATCTTCTATAGGGTCTGTAATTGATATCAGAAAAAGACTAATTACAATTATAGATTGCATTAGATAGATCCAACTTTTTCTTGAACCCATTTTGTTTAGTACTGGAATTGAAAAGTTATCCACTATTGGCGCCCAAAGGAATTTAAGAGAATAAGTAAGAACTATCCAAGCAAAGAAGCCTATAAGGGTTAATTCAATTCCAATGTCCCTCAGCCAAACTCCAAGAGTTGAAAAAATTAAAATGTAAGGCAGTCCCGATGAAAACCCTAAGCTGCCAAGCGAAACATTCTTCAGCATATAAAAATCAATTACTAATCTCTGAAGTTTATAAACTGAAGTGGCATATCGTAATTTTGATCCTTAACAATTTGAATAACTTGTTGTAACTCATCTCTTTTTTTTCCTGAGATCCTAACACTATCACCTTGAATGGCTGCCTGAACTTTAATTTTAGATTGCTTGACCAGAGAAGTAATTTTTTTTGCCAACTCTTTATCAATTCCTTGCCTTAATGTTATTGATTGACGAGCCACACCAGTTGCTATTTCTATCTCTCCTGCTTTAAGAGTCTTTATATCAATTCCTCTTTTAGTTATAGATTCGTTTAATATCGGTAACATTTGGTGAATCTGAAATTCTTCTTTGGCAGTTAGCAATATATCTTCATCCTCCATTTTAAATTCAGCACCAGTGCCTTTAAAATCAAAACGGTTTTGCAACACTCTATTCGCCTGATCCACTGCATTGGTTACTTCGTGAGAATCTAGTTCAGATTTAATATCAAAAGAAGCCATAATTTTTTCCTTTTACTTATTTTAAGCCACCTTTAGTTTAGGCATTAATTGAAAACTAAAGAAGTTTTTTAATTATATACTTGTATCATTACATTTGTGGTGCCAAAAGGAATTTTGGTTAAACGGGAAACTGGTTTAAATCCAGTGCTGCCCTCGCAACGGTAAATAGAAGAGCTTTTAACATATGTCACTGTGAAAACGGGAAGGCGTTGAAAGTTATAAAAACTTCTTAAGCCCGGATACCGGCCTCATAAAATATAATTTTAATAATTACGAAGGGTGATTTTATGAATAAAATAAACGTAGGTTTATTAATCTTTTTCTGTTCCTCTTTTATCTACTCTAATGAAGATGAAAGTCAGTTTGATGAAGTTATTACTGTCGCTTCAAAGTTACCAAAGGAAAATTATAAAATTCCTGCAACGGTGGATATTGTTTCTAAAGAAGACATAGAGATCTACCAGCCATCAAGTGTGCTGGGTTTTCTTAGGAATAACTTAGCAATTGATTCAAGTAGTAATGGAGGTCCTGGTCAACTGGCCTCATTCTTTCTTAGAGGATCTAATAGCAACCAAAGTATAGTCAAAATTAATGGCGTTAAGATAAACCCATCAACGGCTGGAGGGGCTTCTGTCTATAATCTTGATACCAATCTAATTTCTAAAATTGAAATCGGCTCAGGCCCTTTCTCTTCTATCCATGGCTCACAAGCTATCGGTGGGATTGTAAGTATTTCAACTAAAGAAAAGACTCTTCAAGACTCTGTGTCAGTGGGATTGGGTGTTGGTCCAGATAATTACCATAAAGAATATCTGCGAGGAAATCTAGTGAAGGAGAATGCTTCCGTAAACCTAATTGCCGTTAACAGCAAAACAACAGGGTTTCCCGTCTTAAGTGATTCAACCCTCAATAGAGGCTATAAAAATCATAGTATTGCCGGAGACATTAGCTATGGCTATAAAAGTTTAGACACCTCCCTTTCATTATGGTCTTCAAAGGGGACAACAGAATATTTAGTATTTGGCAGTCCTGTTTCACAGGATTACAAAAATGAAGCTTTTGCTGTTGATCTTAAGTTCATAACTGAACAAGACTATTACATCTTGGCTAATATCAATTCATCGGAAGATCTAATTAACCAAAACAATGAGAATTACTTGGGTGTTCTTGATCTTACGCAAACGCAAAGGCAATCTTATGAACTGCTAGTTCATAAAAAAATAAAGAATCTTTTTTCTTATTCAATTGGTCTCGAATCAGAAAGTGAGGATGTTAATTATTCAAGTTATGGATCGGCTTTCAGGAAAGATCTGAATACTGAATCTTATTTTGGAACTTTTGAATGGGGAAAAAACCAAAGTTCTTGGATTGCTTCTGCAAGGGAGTCAGACCATGACCTTTACGGTAATCAGTCCTCTTGGAATTTGGGGTTTTTACATCAACTGACTGGACCGTGGTCTCTTTACTTAAATTCTGGTTCTGCTTTTAGATCTCCCAATAGCGCTGAGCTCTATGGTTTTGGTTCTAACGAGAAACTTCTTCCTGAGGTATCTAAAAGTCAAGAATTAAGCCTTAGCCGAGTTAAAAAGAACACCGCTTTGAAATTCGTTGTATTCAAATCAAATACCTCAAATCTAATCAACTTTGATTATAGAGATTATGTTTTAAAGAATATTGAAGAGGCATCAAATTCTGGAATTGAAGTCAGATACAAATGGATTAATAATCTTGTAAGTGGAAGTTTCATATTGAGAAAGCAAAATCCTCAGGATCAAAATTACAATCAGTTACTAAGGAGATCTAAACTCTCATCCAGCTTAAATCTAAGTAAAAACATTTCTGGCTATGAATTTAGTTTCAATGTGTCAGCTTTTGATAGAAGAAAAGATTTCGGTGGGGTAAGTCTTCCTGGCTATGCTTTAATTAATGTTGCTTCTAAAAAGAATTTTACTGAAAATATTAGTCTTTCAGCAAGAATTGAAAACCTAACCGGCAAAGATTATTTTACAGCCGCTACAGGAAATGGCTATTATCTTAATCAGAACAGGTCATTGTGGCTGAAAGTTGCATATAATTTGAGGTAAATTTTGGCTAAGAGAATAACAAAAGTAACTACAAAGACAGGAGATGACGGCACAACTGGAATGGCTGATGGTTCTCGTCTCTCTAAATCGAGCGAGCTGATAAGTGCTATTGGTGAAATAGATGAGCTTAATTCATGGATAGGTCTTTTAGCATCGTCTTCAAATTTACGAAAAGAAAAAGTATTGTTAAGAAAAATACAGAATGACCTTTTTGATATTGGTGGTTGTTTAGCTATGAGATCTAAAAATGGACTTCAAGAGGGAAAAATAGAATGGCTTGAAGAAAAGGTTAATGAACTAAATAGAGAATTACCTTCGTTAGATAATTTTATCCTTCCAGGAGGCCATAAAGATTCATCTAAAACTCAAATTATTAGAGCTGTATGCAGAAGATCAGAAAGAGCCCTGGTATTAGCCAGTAAGACAGAAACAATAAATATTAATTGCGTAATCTACATTAACAGGCTTTCTGATTTTCTTTTTGTTCTAGCTAGAAAAATCAATATTGACTCTGGAGAAGAAGAAATACTTTGGAAACAAACCTAAGAAACTAAGCTAGATCTGAATCTAGACCAATCAAAAGACTCCCCAGGATCTGTTTTCCTGTCTGGTGCTATATCAGAATGACCAACGATGTTATCTAAAGTTATTTCTGGATAAGCCTTCATTAAGGAAAGCGTTACGTCTTTTAGGCTTTCATACTGCTTGGTCGTGTAATCAATGGAATCCGTTCCTTCCATTTCTATTCCTATAGAAAAATCATTGCAGTTTTCTTGCCCCTGATAATGTGAAATACCTGCATGCCATGCATTTTTATTAAAAGGAACAAACTGAGTGACCTTGCCTCTTCTATCAATTAGTAAATGACTGGATACTTTTAGATCTTTTATGCCTTCAAAATATTCATCAGCAGATACTTCAAGTTTATTCTGAAAAAAATTGATTATATGAGATCCTCCAAAGCGACCGGGAGGTAAGCTAATATTATGAATCACCATAAGCATCACTTGAACGCCGGGCGGTCTTGCAGAGCAATTGGGTGATTCCCTAAAGTCTGCCGAAGTAATTAAATGATTTGTTATTTCAGGCAACACCCACTACCTATTGTAATTTCTTTCTTTTTGCATGATGAAAGGCTTGCCCTCCTTCTTATGGCGCTTCTTGTTGTTCTTCATGAACTCTTTGATTTCTCTTCGTTCTATAGCTCCATTAGAATTAGAATCCATTCTAGAAAAAGTTTCTTTTGCAGGAGCTAGAAATTCGTTTATTGTGATATTTTCATTTCCGTCTGAATTCAAATTTTGAAATGAATGATCTTTTGCAACTTTTGGAGCAATGTCTTTAGCAACAGATAGTTCTTTTACATCAATATTTTGATCTTGGTTTACGTCTAATTTTAAGAATATTTTTTCTGCAACCAACCTCTCGTCCTCGCTTGTACCAAATTTAGACATTCTTCTAGATCTTGGCTGTTTATTTGCCCCAGAGATGAATTCTTTCTTGGATACTTTCTCATCATCATTTATATCTAAAAAGCTAAAGCGGCCGCTTTTTTTGTTCCTTGGTGGTCTTAATTTCTTTAAAGAAAATTCAGAATAAGTAAGCACTCCATTTGAATCTGAGTCCATATTTTTAAAAATCTTTAGTGGTTTATGGCTGTATTCTTTAAAACTAATAGCTCTATTTCCATCTCTATCCATTTTCTTCAAGTCCATCAGTCTTTCTCTAGGATCTGACGTAATTAAAAATGAAGTTAAGATAAGTATTGATGTTAATAAGTATTTCATTGATTTATCCTCGTTGTATACAGCTAAGACTTACCTAACTTATAAAAGTTCAAAATATAATGCAAGGAAACTACAGCGACACTTAACTAGTTCTTAAACCTTTTGGTAATCTAAAAGAAATCCCCTCATCTGCCCTTTCCTTTTCACCATAAAGCGAGCAGCTATATTTGTCTTGCAATAACGCGACCAACTCTCTAACCAGGTGCTCGGGTGCAGAAGCCCCAGAAGTGATGCCTATTACTGACCTTCCTTCAAGCCATTTATGGTCTAAATCTTCCAAAGAGTCTATAAGATATGAATCAACACCGCCGCGCTCTGCTATCTCTCTCAATCTATTTGAATTAGAGCTATTAACTGAACCAATCACTAAAACAAGATCACACTCTAATGCTAGTTGTTTAACGGAATCTTGTCTGTTTTGCGTTGCATAGCAAATATCATTTGTTTTGGGGCCATGAATTTCAGGAAATCTTGTCTTCAAAGAATCCATTATTGCTTGAGTGTCATCAATAGATAAAGTTGTTTGAGTGACGTAAGCCAGATTCGTGGGATCATCTATTTTCAACTCGCTAACGTCTTCAACGCTTTCCACTAAATAAATTGATCCTCCAAAACTATCATCAAACTGACCCATCGTACCTTCTACTTCCGGATGATTTTGATGACCTATCAATATGCATTCATATCCGAGTTTGGAATATTTGATAACCTCTGCATGTACTTTGCTTACTAATGGACAAGTAGCATCATAAATTTCAAGATGTTTTTCTTTTGAATCCTTTTGAACCACCTTAGACACACCATGGGCGCTGTAGATCACAGTCTCGCCTGCAGGTACTTCTTCTATCTCTTCAACAAAAATAGCCCCTAAAGACTTGAGTTCATTAACTACTGTTTTGTTATGAACAACTTCATGCTTTACGTATACGGGAGAGCCTTTCTGCTCCAGAACTTTCCTAACTATCTCTATGGCTCGGTCTACACCTGCACAAAATCCTCGAGTATTTGCTAGTCTAATTTGCATTTGCTTTTTTATTATCTCCTATAAAAATAATATATATCAAATATAACGTAACTCCGATTGTTATATAGCTGTCCGCGAAATTAAAAACATAAAAAGAGTAGTTTTGATAAAATACATGAATAAAATCAACTACATAACCTAAAAATACTCTATCTATAAGATTTCCTGCTCCTCCACAAAAGATAAGAACCAGGGCTAGAGATTCATAAGAGTTTAAATTCTTTTCCGTTAATATTATTTTAGCCAGATAAAATAATATTAGCGCTACGAGGGAAGAAATAAACCATCTTCCCCAAGGTCCGTAATCATCAAACAGGCTGAAGGCGATTCCGGTATTAAAAATTAAAGTTAGGTCTAAAAAAGGCAATAAAGGAAGGGAAGCTCCTTCATCTAAGGCTGAAGTAATTAAGATTTTACTAAGTTGATCTAAACCTACTAAAATAAAAAAAATTAGTGAAATCCTTGAAAAATTCATAATTAAGCAAAGAGCCTAACCTCGCCATCTCCTTCTATATTATCAACGCATCTTTCACAAAGGGTTGGGTGATTGGATATTTCGCCAACTTCCTCTCTGCTATGCCAACAACGTTCACACTTATCATGCTTAGTTTTCTTGACCGCAACCCTAAGTCCTTCCAGTTCAGTTGAGTCGCCCTTTTCTTCAAAATCATAGACTTGCGCATCAGAAGTGATGAAAACAAACCTCAATTCATCAGAGAATTTATTCAATATGGTTTTGACTTCAGCCGAACAAAATAAATCTATATCAGCTTCCAAGGCCGAACCAATAACTTCTTTATTTCTTGATGCTTCAAGTACTTTATTAACTTCAGCGCGGATTAGAAGAACTTCGTTCCATTCTTCGTCGGTTATAGTCATTTCTTCTTTTGAATCACTCCATTCATCAAACCATTCCAAAAGGTGCACAGATGGTGAGCCAGGTTTGTGCAACTGCCAAGCTTCTTCGGCAGTAAAACTTAATACAGGAGAGATCCATCTAAGCAAGGCCTCTAGAATAAAATACAATGCGGTTTGACAAGAGCGTCTGGCTTCAGAGTCTTTCTTGCTCGTGTAAAGTCTGTCTTTCAAGATATCTAAATAAAACCCGCCTAACTCATTTGCACAAAAATTATGAATCTTCTTAAAAGCCTGATGAAACTGATATTTATCAAAATCATTCATCACTTCAATTTGCAAACTTTTTGTTTTTTTAATCATCCACTTGTCGAGTTGAGTCATTCTTTCAATCTCTACAGCGTCTGATTCATAATCAAAATCATTAATGTTACCTAGGAGGAACCTAATAGTATTTCTGATCCTACGATAAGAATCGGATGATCTCTTAAGAATTTCATCCGATACGACCATTTCATTTCTGTAATCGGTTGAAGCTATCCATGATCGTAAAACATCAGCCCCCATGGAGTCCCATACTTTTTGGGGAGAAATAACATTACCGATAGATTTAGACATTTTTTTACCATCAGCATCAACAACAAAACCATGAGTTAAAACTGATTTATATGGAGGAACATCATTTAAAGCAATGCTTGTCAGGAGAGAAGACTGAAACCAACCTCGGTGTTGATCTGAACCTTCTAAATAAAGATCAGCAGGAAATTGCATCTCAGAGTCATTTAACACACATGCATGAGTAACGCCTGAATCAAACCATACGTCCAATGAGTCACTAATTTTATCGTATTGATCGGCTTCATTAACTAAAGATGAACAATCCAAATTATGCCAAGCATCTATGCCTTTTTCTTCAACGAGGTTCGCCACTTCTTCAATAAGGCGACTTGTTTCTGGGTGTAACTGGCCGGTGTCTTTATGAACCAACAATGGAATAGGAACGCCCCAAGATCTCTGCCTGGAAATACACCAATCCGGTCTGTTCTCTAACATACTTGCCATGCGAGATTTTCCCCATTCAGGCTCCCAATTAACATTTTCTATTGATTCTTTTGCCGTCTTTAGTAAATCATTATTTGTCATCCCAATGAACCATTGAGGTGTGGCTCGGAACATTAGTGGAGACTTGTGCCTCCAACAGTGAGGATAACTGTGCTCATATTGTGCATCAGCAAGCAGAGCCCCATTTTCTTTTAGTACTTCTATTATCTTTTCATTGGATTTAAAAACAAACATGCCGGAAACATGCTCTACTTCTTCCATAAAGGTTCCATTACTTTTAACTGGACTAAGTACCTCTAGGCCGTTCTCAAGTGCAACACCATAATCTTCTAAACCGTGCCCTGGTGCAGTATGAACAATACCCGTTCCAGCTTCGGTAGTAACGTGATCACCTGTAATAATTAAAGAGCTCCTCTCTAAATAAGGATGCTTAGCATTTAAACCCTTCAGGTCTTGACCTAAACAAGTGCCTTTGATTTTATGGTTGGAAATGCCAAGACGTTCTAAAGTTTGTTCTATTAGATCTTTAGCTACAACATAGTTGGCTATCTTTGAATTCATCTCAAACTCAACTAAACAATATTCAAAGTTTTTGTTAACTGTTAAAGCCAGGTTTCCAGGCAACGTCCAAGGGGTTGTTGTCCAGCTTGCGACAAAACAATCATCTTTTACATTCGTTCCAAAGGCCTTGTTGATTAGTTCATTTTCAATAGGAAAGGTGAAATCTATAGAATGCGAAATCTTGTCTTTGTACTCAACTTCAGCTTCGGCTAAAGCCGATGCACAATCAACACACCAATGAACTGGCTTTTCTCCCCGCTCTATAAAACCTTTATTAATTATAGAGCCCAATGACCTGATGATGTTAGCTTCAAAACTAAAGTCCATGGTAACGTAAGGCTTGTCCCAGTTACCAAAAATACCCAACCTTTTGAAATCCTTTTTTTGTATATCAATCTGACTATTTGCATATTTCCTGCAGGCATCCCTAAACTCTTCTGCCGTTACCTTTTGACCAACTTTTCCTATTTTCTTTTCTACATTTAATTCGATGGGTAAGCCGTGACAATCCCAACCCGGTGTGTAAGGAACATCTTTTCCATTTAAGATTTGAGATTTAATAACAATATCTTTCAATACTTTATTAACGGAATGTCCTATATGTATCTCACCATTTGCGTAAGGAGGCCCGTCGTGCAAAATAAATTTTTCACGTCCTTTTCTGGAATCACGGATTTGCTTATTTAAATCTATGCTTTCCCAATAATCCAACATTTTAGGTTCACGGTTGGGTAGGTTGGCCTTCATAGCCAACTCTGTTTTAGGAAGGTTTAAAGTGTCTTTATAGTCAGTCATAATCAATTTTGGGCACTTTAACTGAAATAAGCTTTTGCTGTTGAAATATCTTTAAAAATTTGTTCTTTTAAGGCATCCAAACCGTCAAATTTTCTTTCATCCCTTACTTTCTCACAGAATTCAACAGTCAGTCTTTTGGAATAGATATTCTCTGAGAATTCTAAAAGGTGCACCTCCAATACTGGATGTTCGCCGCCCACTGTTGGCCTGGTTCCCATATTAGCAATACCTCCATACTCCTTACCCTCCAAAATCACTTTAACAATATAAACTCCTGCCAAAGGTAATTTATTCTTTGGTAGCCATAAATTAGCTGTAGGGACCCCAAGCAGGGTGCCTAGCTGCTGCCCATAAACAACCTTACCGGTGTAAGTGTAGGGTCTTCCTAATAGCCTCTTGGCCTCTTCAAAATTATTTTTTGAGAGCGCCTCTCTGATCCTTGTACTGCTAACCCTGGTTCCGTCTATCAAAAATGTTTCTGTACTTTCAACAGCTATGTTATTTCTTTTGCCCCATTCTTTTAGGAGTTCAAAGTCCCCTTCTCTGTTTGCACCGAACCTAAAGTCATCCCCTATTACTAATTTTTTTATTCCTAATTGAAGAAGTATTTGATTCATGAAGCCTTCGGGTGTCATGGACTTCAGTTGAGAATTAAATTTTAGAAAGAAACCGTAATCCACTTCAAGGTCCTTTAATTTTAAAACTTTCTCAGACCAAGGAAAAAGTCTGGGTGGCTTTGAAGATTCTTTCCCAAGAACTTCAGCAAAAAACTCTTTAGCGTGGGGCTCTGTAAAAATAACCATCTTCGACCAATTATTTTTAAAGGCTTCTTCTTTCATCCTTTTGATAATCTCTTGATGACCCAAATGCAAACCGTCAAAATTTCCAATGGTTGCTATCGATGCTGCCTTTGGGTGTCGAGATCTGAAAAGATCTATGTTTTGTCTTCCTCTAATTAAGTACATAATTAATTTGTTAAATCCTTTAAGCGTATACCTGAAGCCCAAAGAGTCATGAAATATGCTGCAATGCTTGCAGCTAAGATAGCTAATAATCTTATGAAACGCTCTACTTCATAAGAATTTCTCCACACTTCAATATCTACATTAATAAGACCAACTGTGAGGTATAGGATCAAAGAAGCGCAAATTAATCTAACAGAGAATAAGAACCATCCCTTTTCAAAACTGTATATTTTTTCTTTTCTTAAAAGATAAAGCAAAGCAATGATAGTGAAGAAGGCAGATATAGAACTAGCTAAAGCCAAACCAACGTGGTTATAACCCAGATGAAACCCTAACAACCAAGCCAGAAAACCATTTAAAACCATCGAGAACAATGCCACATAAACCGGTTTCTTTGGCTGCTGTCTTGCAAAAAACCCTGGAGTTAATACTTTGATTAGCATGAAAGCAAGCAACCCCATGGAAAGAGCAATCAGACTTAAAGAGGCATTTTTTGAGTCTATAGCAGTGAATTCTCCTCTTTCAAAGAGTGTAATGATTATTGGCTCTGCAAGCATAATCAGTCCAATGACGGCCGGCATACCGACTAAGAGTATTAATCTTATAGACCAATCCAAAGTCTTGGAAAATGCATCCCTACTGCCGGTGCTGTGCAAAGCAGATAGCTTTGGGAGAATAACCGTTCCTATGGCGATAGCAAATATTCCTAAAGGGAGTTGCATTAGTCGATCCGATACGTACAGCCAGCTTGGACTGCCGGTAGGAAGAAGAGATGCAAGTACAGTGTCAACCAACATGTTGAGCTGACTGACTCCTCCTGCGATTATTCCAGGAACCATTAAATACATCACCCTTTTAACCCCGGGGTGCTTAAGATTTAGTCGGAATCTGGGCAAGAGACCTAATTTTATCAATGGCCAGATTTGTATGACTACTTGAATGCATCCTGCAGCAAAAACTCCCCAAGCTATTGCATAAATAGGTACTTCTTGTGTCGGGGCAATCCATATTGCTACCACCACTAAAGTAAGGTTGTAAAATAATGGGGTTAAGGCAGGCAGAGAGAATCGTTCATAAGTGTTCATTATCGATCCAGATAATGCGACTAATGAGACGAAGAATAAGTAAGGAAAGGTAATTTGCAGTATATCTATTGCCAGAGTTTTCTTTAATGGCTCCAAATAGAAACCAGGAGCAAAAACCATAACAAAGATTGGTGCTGCCAAAAAAGCTATGGTTGTAACAATTAATAAAACCACGCTCAAAGAAGCAAAGGTGTGATTAATTAAGTCCTTAACTTCTGATTCTGATTTTTGTTGTTTGTATTCAGAGAGAATAGGCACGAAAGCTTGATTAAAGGCGCCCTCTGCAAAGAGTCTTCTGAAGACACTCGGTATCTTCATTACAACTACAAAAGCATCTAATGCAACTCCCGCTCCTAAAAGGCCTGTAAGAACAATATCTCTTACCAGGCCTAAAAGTCTAGAAAGAAAGGTCCAGAAACTAACAAGACTACTGCTTATTAGTAGCTTAATTGATTTTTTTGGGGGAACGATTTTATTACTGCTTGAGTTCAGCCTTCATCCTCTTCGTTATCATCAGAAGGTTTTAAATCTAAAGATACTGAATTTATACAGTACCTCAAACCTGTGGGCTGAGGTCCATCTGGAAATACATGACCTAAATGAGCTTCGCATTCTCTGCAGTGAACTTCCGTTCGCATCATTCCTGCAGAAACATCTTCCTCTGTATCAACACTGGATGCTGAGGACGGCTCCCAGAAACTTGGCCAGCCTGATCCGGAATCGTACTTAGTTTCAGAGCTAAAGAGCTCGATATCACAAACTACACAATGATAAGTTCCTGGCGTTTTTACTCCATCATATTTGCCGCTAAAGGCAGGCTCAGTCCCTTGATTCTGAGTTACGTAGTATTCTTCAGGCGTTAGTTTAGTTTTTAAATCTTCTTTTTTATCATTCATTTTTTATGCACTCACTGCTTTTAATAATACTTTTTTATACGAAGTCTCTAAACACATCTTATCTTCATAGCCGTTTTCTATCATCATGGAATGTGCTTTAGGAAGATTGTACCAAGGGCATCGAGTAAATAGGTGGTGCTCTAAATGATAATTTACATTATGAGGAACCATTAAAAATCTTGTCAAAACTGTTGATTTAGTCGTCCTAGTATTGTCAAAGTCATTATTTCCAGGGGTAACGGCGTGTTCAGATATGTTTCTAATTCTTATTATTAAACTGTAATAAGTAAATGAAGGAAGCCACCATAACAATAAAAACAATGACCAGTGCATCGTTGTAGAGATAAGAACAAAAATAATTAAATTAGAAATTAAAAAGCCATGAAGCTTATTAGAAGTTTTTGATATTTTATTAAATACATTGTCCCCTTTTGTTCTAAAAATAGAGCTTAAAGATCCCCAATAACGCTTTACTCCTGTGATACCTGTCAAATCTCTAAAAACTTTTCTGATAAAACTTCTTTTAGTAATAGGAAACGGGGAGCTCAAAACTAGATCGGGGTCATCGTCAGTCTCTGTATGCCTATGATGCTTAAGATGATATGGCCTATAAACTCTATTATCTTGGAAAATAGGATAAGCACAAAACCACTGACCAGCCCAATCATTCACTTTATTATTTGCAAATAGAAGATTGTGAGCGGCATCATGTGCTAAAACAGCTAAAGCAAATTGTCTGCTTCCTATGATCACTAAAGCCACTAAAAAAGTTATAACATTTGGGTAAAAGAAAAAGAGGGCCATAGCTGCAGACATTTGCAGCCAGTTAGAGCTTATGGACAAGACATTCCTCCAATCCTGCTTCTCTTTTATTTCCTCGTATTGCTCTTTAGAAATAACCTCTAAAGGCTTAACGCTACTTGTTGCCATATATTGATTATAGCTAAGCTTTCAACAGATGAAAATTTAATCAACAAAAGGGATACTTATACTGTCTTTAATTCTTGCCTGTTTAAAGACTGGAAGAGGTTCTTCTGATCTAATCTGCTCCAACCATATAACTCCATCATAAGGTTTACTATTTCCTCTGGTACCAACAAAGTCTGTATCGCCATCCTCATCTATATCAAGAGGTATCCATTTATCATACATGCCTCTTTTTCTTCTTAGGACATTGTTTTTTTTCCAGCCTAATTTAGTGTTTTCAAACCAAGCCACACTACCGAGAGCCTGATTTTCTGAAGATTCATCATCTTTATCTCTACTGCCACGACTGTAAGATCCTACAAAAGCATCAAAATCACCGTCAGAATCAATATCAGCCAAAGAAACACTAACTAATTGATCAGGTTTTATACTTCCTATGACATCCATATCCCATGACATACTGGGATCTTTGGGTTGATAAAGGACTATTAGGTAATATGGCCACACTGTACTTACAATATCTAATCGACCATCTTGATTAAGGTCTTGATAATCCATATTAAACCCCGTTAACCATGATCCAGAAGGAAGATTCTGAGATAAATTTATTTCACGTTCTTTAAAATTTAATTCACCTAAGTTTTCCATCCAAAGAATTCTTGCTTCTCCTCGTGAACCAATTACAACATCCATATCTCCATCTTTATCTAAATCAACAGGCTGAGAATTAATGGGTATTTTTACTTTAGTAAGAACCACCTCTTCCCACTCGTTTCCATTTATAGGATTCTGAGGTAATTTATAAAAAGAAACATTATTTAAAGGTGAGTCGGATCCAGAAGCATTTTCTCCTCCCTTGTTGGCAGTAACTACTTCAACCCTTCCGTCACCATCCAGATCCGAAAAGAAAACTCTAATAAAAGAGCCTCTATTCAATGTAGATTTAGGAACCGTCCTTTCCCATCTCACTGAACGGTGATTTTTACCAGGATTTTGAAAATAAATTAAATGCGCTAACTCACAAGCCACTACTATATCTAACCAACCATCTCCATCAGCATCAGCTACGTCAACATCTTCAGCAGAAGGCGCTTCTGAACCTGAAGCTAAAGTTGTGGAAGTCCACTCTAAAGGATCCTGACTTCCCCAAGCTATCCTTACATAACCTTCAGGAACCCCGTATTCAGTATCCAATTCATGAACAGAAACAATGTCCAGATGCCCATCCTTATCTAAGTCTGCCATGACCAAACCATCGCTTCCGGCTAAATCAGGAGGTCCTACAGAAGAGTCATCTATAATATGCTCTTTCCAAGATATATTAGTTTGAGCACTGGAATAACTTATGAATAATCCAGTCAGGGTAAATAATATTATTTTTGAATATATTGCCATAAGTTATTTGTAAAATTTGGATCATTAGGGAAAGAACCCAGCCTAACTACTATCATCTCTTCACTTGGAACGATAGCTAGAACCCTGCCTCCCAAGCCCAAAGCGAGTATAGTTTCTTCAGGAACTTCTGAGAATAAATTACCTGATGAAATATTTTTTTCCCACGTCATATGGGTTTTAGAATTATTGAGCCACCATAGATATCCATAGGCCTCATTCATATTTTGTGATTTTGAAAAAGTGTCATCAAAAAAATCTATATCCCAGATTAAATGATTGGTTCCAACTTCTCCGCCATTTAGAATAAATTCACCAAACTTTAATAAGTCTTTTGCTGTAGTGATCAAACCATATTTCGCAGAATCTTTAGAAAATCCACCAAAACCTTTTTTCCTTTCCTTCCAAAAGGTCTCTTTCATTTCTAATTCATCAAAAAGCCACTGAGATGAAAGTTCATTAATTTGAAGGCCAGAGGTTTTTTCTAGAACATAAATTAACTGGCTGTATGCCCTGCTGTTGTAGAGCCATTTTGATCCGGGTTGAGCATCGTATTTAAAATCAATATCAAGACCAGAAGTCATTGTGAGTAAATTCCTTATCGTAATCAGATTCTCTTTTTCTTGTGTTAGCAAAGTCCATTTTCCAATATAAGATGTAACCGATTTATTAATATCTAATAATCCTTTTTGTTGAGCTATTCCTATTAAGATCGAAACAAAACTTTTTTGAATTGAAGCTACATCCTCTTGACTTCTGTTTTCAATAAACCCGTGTCTGAGTAAATTAAAAAACATTAAACTTTGTGGCTTCAATTTCTTTTGAACTTCAAATTCTTCTTCAAGTAAAATTTCTCCTTTCTCTGATACCAAGAAGCTCGATGTATTATTTTGAATAAGATATTCAAACAACCTTGATTCTCCTGCATTATTGGAAAATACAGAAGAAGAACTAATAAATAGGAATGTTAATAAAAAGATTTTTCTAATGCTCATTATGTAAAGAATGTTATCAGAACAATATAGATAAAAAAAACGGCCACTAAGTGACCGTTTTTCATATTAAATACATTAATTGATAATCGCTTTAATATTATTCACAGAATAAACCCTTGGTGGCTGACAATCAGCTATAGTTTCAGGATAAGAACCATCTACTAAGCTCTGCAACCTAGCATCTCTATAGTTTCCATATTCCGTCATTGAGTTGAAACCCATATTTACATAAAAATCATTCGTTTCTTCAAGGGAAGACCCTCCAGCACCCCACCATCTCCAAACTCCACCGGTATGACCTAAGCCATCTAAGAATTCATTCCAAGTTTCATCATTCTCTCTTATATCGGAAAGGCTTTTCCCAGATTTAAAAGAACAGCTGTGAAATGCCCAATAATTGTCATCACCTTCTTCAAAATCAGCTTTACTTTCTCTTACCTCGAAGATATCCCATTGGCTCCAAGAAGCACAGTTCACAATATTCTGCCATTTAGTAAATACTTTAGAAGCGTTTGCTGAAAACCAATCAGTCACTTCTCCCATTGCATTGTTATCTGGAGTGAATCCAACCCAAAATAAGTCATACCCTCCATCTGTTGAGGCATATAACTGAGGGGTAACTATATTTCCCTCGTAAGGTGCCGGATAAGATTGAGCCATTTTATACCAATCTTTTCTTACCATATTAAGGGCGTCGTCTAAATCTTTACCTTCGTTGAAATTGCATTGCAATACTTCCCCAGTATAAGTTTTGTATGCTTCTTCATCATGACCATCTGCAAAACTAAGATTTGAAATGGCAACAATGATTGCTATATAAATTATTTTAAGTTTCATTTTATTCTCCTTCATAAAAATTATTGTGCTTGAATTGCTCTTACTGCATCAGCTATGAAAACTTCTCTGTTTTTGCAAGTCATTAAATCTCCATAAATTTCTTGAGAAACCTGATTTCCTCCACCATTAACAGCCTGGTCAGCTCCTTTGCCCCAAGCCACCATGCTTTCTGCTGATTGAACCCATAACAAGTCAGCATCAAATCTAGAAGGCACTCCTGAACCAGGGTACCACCTACTTATTCCTCCAGTAGAGTCCCCTGTATCCATAAAGGCATTGAGTTTCTTGTCTGCAGCAAGTAATTTTTCTGGAGTCGCTCCCTCACTTAAAGTACACCATTGCATTGTTACAACTGCATCTCCTAGCTCAGCGGAAGGTCTTACAATCTCTAATCCCCAATTAGAATGGTCATAGCAGGTAGTGATTTTATCGAATTCTGCTTGTAACTTTTGCCCTTTAGAAGAGGCCATAGTTTCTGCTCCCTTCATAAGATCTTCCCATGTTGGGGCTACACCTATCCAATAGGCATCTGCCTTCTGATCTTCACTATAAAAATAAGGAGTGAAAACCCAAGCGTTATAAGCTACTCCTGTTTCATCTACATAATCATTCCATTTTTCAGTGGCTTTCATAAAATCACCCAAGTCTTTTCCTGAATTGTAGTTACATGCAAAGCCTTCTAAAGGTAAATATGTAGGCGCTTCTATGTGGCCATCAGCAATAGCAGTAAAAGAAAGCCAAGTTGTAATAGAAATTACTATTATTTTATTTATTTTTTTCATTATATTTCCTGAATTAAAAACTAATTTTGTGTTTTTCCACCAACGTACTCTATGGCATAAACTCTTGGAGTATCACATTCCCTGAGTTCATCAAGGTCGGTAGGCCCAGGATTACCAGAGAGAAAGTTATCTGGAGTTACTCCCCACTCTTTTAAAGTTGAATGAGCGTAAACTTCGAGGTAGTCGTATGCTTGTTCAATTCCAGAACCAGCTCCCATAAACCAATAATAAATACCGCTATCAACATTAATACTATCCAAATACTGATTTTGTTTTGCGTTAGCAGCAGCAAAATCTGCTTGAGAAGCACCCTCTTTATTAGTACAACCACTGATAGTTAAATATCCATCAGGTGTCTGGTTCTTTGGCTGTCTAACAGTAAAGGAGTATACGGCGGCATGATTAGGACAAGGATTAGCTGCGTCAAATTCAGCAGCTAATTTTGTTCCTTTAGCAGCCCATTCATCTTGAGCTTGACCAAGTGAAGTGAAGTCTTCTGTAACACCCAGCCAAAAAAGATCATAAGGAAAATCTGATTTCCTTTGATAATAAGGGGTCATTAGATATCCAGCATAAGGAACAGTATAATTTTTATCTGCCCATTTATCCCATTTTGCAGCAACTTTTCTGGTGTCATTTAAATCTTTGTTATCAGAAAAATTACATTGGTAAATTTCAAGAGCAGCATCTTGAGGGGCTTCCATGTGGTTGTCAGCAAAAACGGTTAAAGAAAAAAGAAAGGAAAAGATGGCAACTGAAGTTGCTTTAAAAATTTGATTCATAGGTCTCTCCATGGTTAATATTAAATCATCCTGGAAAAACAAAGAAAATTTCAGCAACGTATCCCCATAGTGACTCCATTCTATAGGTTCAACCAGACTTCTAGTCTCTCAAATAAAGACTATAGTGCAAGAACTTTATTAAGGAAAAGCAGCTAAGATTCTAGTTCTTTTTTGTTGGTAAAAGAATACTTCTGAGCCAGCCTAAGATTGAATTATCTGCCAAATCGATTCTATCGAGATGGTCATACAAGTCATCTAATGCTTGAGGATCTTTGAATAAATCGATTCTAGTAAAAGCTTCTTCGTTAGGATCAAGCTCTTTAATTATTTTTGCAGGATTTCCGCCCACTATGACATTCTTCGGCACGTCTTTAACAACAACAGCTCCTGCTGCGACAATGCTATTCTCTCCAATGGTCACACCTTTGCCTACAACCGCCCTATCTCCTATCCATACGTTATTCTTTAGCTCTATTGGTTTGGTTGTTCCAACTGGTGCTGCGCGATTATAAATACCATGCCAATCAGCATCAGAAACATAGGCACTGTTTGCAAACATACAGCCATCACCGATGGTAATCTTTGTAGCTGCTGCAATCCTAACTCCAGGAGTTAATAAACAGTAATCTCCTATTTCAATAACTCCATCAAATTCTCCCAAGTTCCAAGTTGTTAAATGGATATTGTTATCAGAAGAAGCTACAAAAGTCGGACATTTTCCTACATTAACTCTGCTGCCAAAGACATCTATGTATCTGGCCCCCATAACCACGGGGCCCTCTCCTAAGCTCTCAAATTGAGGAGCTACGTAAAGATCAACGTAAAGTCTAACCAATCTTGCTGTTAGTTTTTTAAGCCAATATGGTCTGTTATCTCTTCTGATAATTTCTCTCGTTTACTTATAAGATGACATGATAAGATACGCGCCCTCAATGGAACAGCCAATAACACAAGAAAATATTTCTAGTACCGCGAGGGCAAGGCAAGAAGCTAGGAAGTTTCTGGCGTTAGCTGCACCGATGTTCTTTACTCAACTGGCTTTACAATTAATTCAAGTTAATTCGGTCATACAAAGTGGTAATTATTCTACTGATGTTCAAGCGGGCATCATGTTAGCTGGAAACCTTTGGTTTCCCGTCATGGTAGGAATTGGAGGTGTATTATTTTTCATCACTCCCATGATAGCCCAACTCTTTGGGGCAAATAAAAATGAAGAAATAGGGCCATTGGTCAGACAAGGAGTTTGGCTTGCGATGCCTATAGTTTTTGTAGGGATGTTAATTCTATCTCAAGCTCATTTAATCTTAACTTTGGCAAAAGTAGATCCTGAAATTATAAAACACTCTAAAGAATACCTAAGTTACTTCATATTTGCTTTACCGGCCATATTATTAAGCCAACCCCTAAGGTCTCTTTGCGAAGGAACCACCAGACCCCTTCCTGTAACTTTCCTAAATATATTGATGCTTATAATCGCAATAATCGGTAACTATACTTTTATTTATGGTAATTTTGGATTTCCTGAGATGGGGGCAAGAGGAGCGGGGCTATCAGCAGTTATTGGTACGTGGACTTCGTTTATTCTCTTAATTTTTTATCTCAAAATAAGGCAAGAGTTTGAGCCTACAAAATTATTTTCTAAATTTGACCTTCCTAATTTTCGTATTCTAAAAGAAATACTAAAAGGCGGCATTCCTGTTGGTTTAGGAAATTTTATAGAACTAAGTATGTTTAGTGGAGCTGGCATCATACTTGGCAGATTTGGCAGTGAAGTAATAGCAGCAAACGGAATTGCACTGACCATTGGAGGCTTATTCTTTATGGTCCCGATGTCCATTGCAAACGCTGCCGCTGTAAGAGTGGGAAATAATGTTGGAGCAAATAATATGATAGGAGCTAAATACAGTTCTTATTTTTCACTTCGTTTAGCAATTCTTTGTGCATTAATCGCGAGTCTGATAATAATTCTAAATGCTGAGTCAATGGCAAGAATATTAAACAACAACCCTGAAGTTATATCTTTAGCGGTAATACTTTTATCCTTTGCAGCATTTTTCCAAGTTGCAGATGGATTGGCAATGGGAGCTATCGGAGCCTTAAGAGGTTATAAAGATACCTTTGGTCCTATGAAAATTATGGCTATCTCGTATTGGGGTGTTGGATTGCCTGTTGGTGTAGTACTTTCAATCACAGATATAATTGTAGAACCCATGGGGGCGGTCGGAATGTGGACAGGCATCTGTTGTGGCTTAATAGTTGCGGCCACATTAATGGTTCGTAGAGTAAGAAAAATTACCAACCAATTTATAAATGATCAATAAATTAGATGCTAAAGGCTTAATCTGTCCTGAGCCAATTATGTTGCTTCATAAGGCCATAAAAGAAGCCAAGCATGGTGATAGAATAGAAGTCTTTGCTACTGATCCAACCACTGAAAGAGATATAGAAAAGTTTTGTAATTTTCTAGGTCACTTACTTTTAGAGAAAAAAATAGAAGATAAAGAATTTTATTATCTTGTTGAGAAGAGAGATAAGAATATAATTGAAACCAATTTGGAGAATTAAATGACTACATACACTAATCAACAATGGCTTTTAGATAAACGTCCTAGCGGCATGCCTACGGATGATTGCTGGAAACTCAATGAAGAGGAAGTTCCTGAATTAAAAGAAGGCGAGCTTTTGATTAAAGTTCTTTACTTATCCATAGATCCTTACATGAGAGGCAGGATGAATGACGGAGAATCCTATGCCGCCCCTGCAGCTATAGGAGAACCTATGACAGGAGAAAGCGTAGGTGTTGTAGTTGAAAGTAAATCTGATAAATTCATAAAAGGCGACTACCTATGTACACATCAAGGATGGCAGAGCTACATAGTAGCAAATGAAAAAGATCCTCAATTGTTTAAAGCTGACCCATCTATCGTTCCTTTGTCGACCTATCTTGGTACTGTGGGTATGCCAGGAAGAACGGCATACTTTGGCTTGCTTAGAGTTGGGCTTCCTAAATCAGGAGAGACTATTGTAGTGTCTGCTGCTTCTGGAGCAGTGGGAACTGTGGTTGGGCAAATGGGTAAAATCTTAGGATGCAGAGTGGTTGGGGTAGCAGGCGGAGAAGTGAAATGCTCTTACGTTAAAGATGAGTTAGGATTTGATGATTGCATTGACTACAAAGCAGGGAATTTAGAAGAAGACTTGAAGAACGCTTGCCCTGATGGCATTGATATTTATTTTGAAAATGTTGGCGGACCGGTTAGTAAGGCTGTAGCTAAACTCTTGAATCCTGGTTCCAGAGTTCCTATTTGTGGATTTATATCTGCTTATAACTCTGAAGACATGACTCAAGAAGAAACTCCTTTCCATGTATTTGGAGCTCTAGATCCTGCTCCTGAGCACAGATTCTTTGTTGTCACCGAGTGGTTTAAAGAATGGAGAAGTGCAACAGATGAATTGTCTCAATGGATTTCAGAGGGGAAAATTAAATACAGAGAAACAGTCACTGATGGTTTCGAGAATGCCCCACAAGGTTTGCGTGACGTTTTAACTGGTAAGAATTTTGGAAAGCAAGTTATAAAGGTAGCTGAAGAATAAGCTAGTTACCTTCCCATTTGAACTCATTCTTTTCTTCGATACTATTATCTGAATCTAGTAGTGCTCTCATTGCTTTTGCTGCATCGTTGGATCTCATGGTTACATCAAAGGCTTTTTGTTCCATCATAAGCCCCTCCTCTAAAGACACATCAAGACCGTGATGAATTATCTTTTTAACTTGTCTTAAGGCAATCGGTGCTCGCGAAGCTAAATCCGAACAGTACGATACAAGCTCTTCATAAAAATTCTCATGCTCTACAAGCTTATTTACAATTCCAAAGTCCAAAGCTTGGCCAGGAGACAATAGTCTTGCATGCAATATTAAGTCCAGGGCCCTAGAAGAACCTATTAATCTGGCTAATCTTTGCGTTCCTCCGCCTCCGGGTAATATACCAACAGATGTTTCTGGTAAGCCGATAGCAAAAGGCCCGTCTGACATGATGCGTAAATCACAACCCAAGGAAAATTCACAACCTCCTCCAGCCGTATTTCCATTAATACCTGCAACTACGATGGCATTTAATTCCCTCAATCGAAGAAGCATCTTATGAAAATTATGAAGCTCTTCAGGAGCAGACGTGTCTGAATCGACTTCATTACCTTCAGAGATATTTTTTTCAGCAGAAGCAGCTAATTCACCTACTTCGTAATGTTTTATAAAGACATCTTCGCCTTCACCTGTAAAAGCCAGGACCCTTAGATCTTCTTTTTTTTCCATCTGATCCAGAAAATCATGAACCTCTAGAACCCCTTTTGATGTGAAGGTATGAGTTGGAGGATTACATAAAACACAAATAACTAAATGACCACGATCTTCAATCTTTAAATGTTGATATTCTTTTACCACCCTGTCACCTCAGCTATACCTTTACCAATGTCTGCAGGGCTTTTAACGGTGTGGACTCCTGCAGCTTCCAATGCTTTAAATTTATCTTCAGCCGTTCCTTTTCCTCCAGCAATTATTGCTCCTGCATGACCCATCCTCTTACCTGCAGGTGCTGTAACCCCTGCGATATAAGAAACCACAGGTTTGGTTACATTGGATTGAATAAATTCAGCTGCGGCCTCTTCTGCTGTCCCTCCTATCTCTCCTACCATGACAATTGCTTCTGTCTGAGGATCGTCCTGAAATAATCCCAAGATATCAATAAAACTTGATCCTGGTATAGGATCTCCACCTATTCCCACGCAACTAGTTTGGCCAAAACCTAAATCAGTTGTCTGCTTTACCGCTTCATAGGTTAAAGTTCCTGATCTTGAAATTACACCTACTTTGCCCGGAAGGTGAATATTACCGGGCATGATTCCCATCTTGCATTCACCTGGGGTAATTATTCCCGGACAATTGGGTCCAATTAAACGTACCCCTAAATCATCACATCTTACTTTAACTTCCAACATATCAATGGTTGGTATGCCCTCAGTGATGCATATAATTAGTGATATTCCCGATTCAGCAGCTTCCAGTATGGATGCCTTACAGAATCTAGCTGGTACAAAAATTATGCTGGCTGAGGCACCCGTTTGATCGACGGCCTCTTTGACCGTATTAAAAACAGGAAGATCTAAATGAGTCTGTCCACCTTTTCCAGGAGTAACACCTCCAACCAGATCAGTGCCGTATTCTATGCACTGAACGCAATGTTGCGTTGCTTGACCTCCCGTAAATCCCTGACAAATGACTTTAGTTTTCCTATCTATGAGAATACTCATTAAAGCTCTCCTCTTGAAGCCTTAACCGCTAAGTCAGCTGCCTCTTCTAAACTTGAAGCAGGAATAATATTTAGATCGCATTCATCCAATGTCTTAAGTCCCACCTCGGCATTATTTCCTTCAAGTCTTACAACAACAGGTACTGATACTCCCATCACAGTTAAAGCTTCCACTATCCCATTTGCTATTACATCACAACGAACAATACCTCCAAAAATATTAATTAAAACGGTATTAACGTTTTCATCGGATAAGATAATTTTGAAAGCTTCGGATACCCTCTCTGAATCTGCAGTGCCTCCCACATCTAAAAAGTTAGCTGGCTCTCCCCCATGGAGCTTAATAATATCCATGGTCCCCATAGCCAAACCAGCTCCGTTAACCATGCAACCTATGTTTCCATCTAAAGCAACGTAGCTAAGGTCCCATTCAGCTGCTTTTGCTTCTCTTTCATCTTCTTGTGAAGCATCCCTCATTAGGGTTAAAGCCTCCTGCCGATAAAGGGCATTGGAATCTACGTTTATTTTAGCATCCAAGCAAAGTAAATCACCCGCCTCAGTTACAACCAACGGGTTTACTTCTAATAAAGCCAAGTCCTTTTCTAAAAAAAGGCGAACTATACCTTCATAAATATTTCTAAATTGGGAGCTCTGCTTTTCATCAAGGCCAAGAAGAGTAGACAATTTGTCCGCATCAGAACTATTTGTCCCTTTTATTGGATCGATCTCAATTTTAAAGATTTTTTGTGGTGTATTTTCGGCAACTTCTTCAATATTTACTCCTCCTTCTGTTGAAGCCATTACAACCAGCCGTTGCGATGCCCTATCAATTACGGCTCCTAGATACAACTCATTAGCAATACTGGTGCATGTCTCCACCAAAATTTGATTAACAGGCTGACCTTTTTCGTCTGTTTGAAAGGTAACTAAATTTTTTCCTAACCATTTGTCTGCAAAAGCTCTGATTTGTTCAACATCGTCTGCAACTTCCACTCCACCGGCCTTACCTCTCCCTCCGGCGTGCACTTGCGCTTTTACAACCCATTTGGAACCACCCAAAGACAAGGCCGCTTCTTCAGCCTCTTGCGAAGAAGAAGTTGCCACTCCATCTGAGACAGCTATGTTAAATTCTCTAAAAAGTTGTTTGGCTTGATATTCGTGAAGATTCATTTCTTTTCCTATTGTTTAACTAGATAGCTTTTCCTTTTGCTCACAAGATAGATTCGTGAATTGGTTCAGACCATGATGATTGATGGGGATTGTAATACATAAATCTTCAACTGAAGATTTCACTCTTAAAGGTAATTGAGGACTATGAAAGTTTGAAATGCAGCCACTCAGATCTGATCCAATAACAATTAAATCAAAGTGATCAGCCATCTTTCCACTCTCCCTATTGCCTTTTTCTGCTTATAAGTTTGTTTCTTATATTAGAAATTGCCTCTGTTGGATTTAATCCTTTAGGGCAAACAGACACACAATTCATAATTCCATGACATCTGTATAGGCTAAAAGCATCTTCTAAATCGTCCAACCTTTCTTCAGTGGCCTCATCCCTTGAATCAGCAATAAAGCGCCATGACTGCAAAAGAGCTGCTGGACCTAAGAACTTATCAGGATTCCACCAAAAAGATGGACATGAAGTAGAACAACAACCGCACAGAATACATTCATAAAGACCATCTAACTCTTCTCGTTCTTCTGGGCTTTGGACTCTTTCTTTCTCTGGATTATCAGTCTTAGTAATCAAGTAAGGCTGTACTTTCTCTAATTGATCATAAAACAGTTTCATGTCTACTATTAAGTCTCTAATAACGGGGAGTCCTGGCATCGGTCTCAGAGTTAATTTATTTCTTTTTACAGCTTCTGATAAAGGAGTTATGCATGCCAGACCATTTTTTCCATTGATGTTCATACCATCTGAACCGCAAACACCCTCTCTGCAAGACCTTCTGTAAGACAAGGAAGGTTCTTTGGCTTTTGCTAAATGCAAAGCATCTAAAACCATGATGTCTTTGTCGGTAGGAACTTCGATGTCTACATCTTGCATGTACGGCTTATCATCAATTGAAGGATCAAAACGATAAATACTCATGCGAAGAGTTTGAAGATGTGAAACAGGAATTACAGAGCTCATTTTTAATACGTCCTTACCGCAGGTTGAAAGGCTTGAACAGTTTTTGGTCTGTAATTAACATCTCTTTTACTGACCTCTTTAGTTTTAGAAAAATAGATTGAATGTTTCAACCAGTCGTCGTCATTCCTTTCTGGATAATCATCCCTTGCATGAGCCCCTCTGCTTTCTTTTCTCTCATTAGCAGTTATAGCTGTTGCTTCGGCAACTTCGAAAAGGTTTTGCATTTCTAGTGCCTCAATTCTTGCGGTATTGAAAGCGGCAGATTTATCTTGAAGATATATATTCTCTACTGCTTCTCTGGAGTCATTTAACATCTCTATGCCCTTCACCATCAGATCTTCTCTTCTGAATACACCAAAATTATTTTGCATGTTTTGTTGCATTCGTTCTTTTAGAACGGCTACTTGTTCTCCTTCAGTTGAAGAGTTAAGACGATTTAGCCTCTCAAGCGCTTTATCTATATCATCGGTTGAAGCTTTCTTTAAATCAACACCTTGCTTCATGGACTCCTCTATATGAATACCTGCTGAACGCCCAAACACTACTAAATCTAGTAGGGAGTTTCCACCAAGTCGATTGCCTCCATGCACCGATACACAGGCCACTTCTCCTGCAGCATACAAACCTTCAATTACAGTATCCTTTCCTTCTTTGATAGTTATGACCTGTCCGTTTAAATTCGTTGGTACGCCTCCCATCATGTAATGGCACGTAGGAACTACAGGGATAGGTTGAACCGCAGGATCAACACCCGCAAAAGTTTTTGATAATTCAGTTATTCCCGGCAACCTTTTGTGAACAACTTCGGGTCCAAGATGATCCAATCTTAAGAAGATATGATCTGCATTAGGACCGCAACCTCTGCCTTCTAGGATTTCTTGGGCCATGGATCTGGCTACCACATCACGACCTGCTAAATCTTTAGAATTCGGAGCATAACGCTCCATAAATCTTTCGCCGTCTTTATTTAGTAAATACCCGCCCTCTCCTCTGCAACCTTCAGTCACTAAAGTCCCGGCACCATGAATTCCCGTAGGATGGAATTGCCACATTTCAATATCTTGCACTGGCAGCCCTGCTCTAAGGGCCATACCGATTCCATCACCTGAATTAATTAAAGCATTCGTGGTTGAAGCGTAAATTCTTCCAGCTCCGCCCGTAGCAAGAACAGTTGCCTTAGAACGTATATAAAATATTTCACCACTTTCTATCTCAAAAGCAACAACTCCAACAACAGCTCCATCATCATTTAAAACCATATCAATTGCGAACCACTCATTGAGAAAATTTGTACCCGCTTTAAGATTTGCTTGATACAAGGTGTGTAATAGGCTGTGACCCGTTCTATCTGCTGCAGCACAAGTTCTTGTAGCCTGGCCTCCCTTTCCATAATCTTTAGATTGACCTCCAAAAGGTCTTTGATAAATTTTTCCTTCTTCGGTTCTGGAAAAAGGCAATCCCATGTGCTCCAGTTCAAAAACAGCTTTAGGACCTTCGCTGCACATATACTCTATGGCCTCCTGATCTCCGATATAATCTGACCCTTTAACGGTATCGAACATGTGCCATCTCCAATCGTCATCAGGATCGTCACTTTGAATTGCACACGTTATTCCACCTTGAGCAGATACAGTATGCGATCGAGTAGGAAATACTTTAGAAATTACGGCGGTATTTAGGCCTGACTCAGCCAACTGAAGAGAAGCCCTTAAACCTGCTCCGCCTCCACCAATAATAATTCCATCAAATTCCATCACTGGGAGATCTTTAGCATTTATTACTTCATTAACTTTCATATTTTTTACCAGATAATTAAAAGGGACCAAATAAGTACAACTGAAATTACTAGAAAACAAAAAATTCTATAAGAAGAATAAACTATTTTACTTAAGTCACCCAATCTAGCAGGGGTAAAATAATCCGAACCAATTGCCCAAGTTCCGAACCAAGTATGGACAGCAAAAGAGATTAAAAATAGACTTGAAAATATTCTAGTTACGAAGCCTTCGAAGAAAGTTTTCCACAGGCTGTAGTCTATGCTGGGCGTTGAAACTATAAAGTAAATCAAGTAAATAATGTAAAGAAACATGAGCATTGCACATGCCCTTACAATTATAAATTCGTTTGTACCTGACTCAAAAAATTTCACAGACATTACCAGATATAAATTAAAAACCACAAAGAGAGAATAAAACTCAATGCAAAAACAATCCAAGACAAGGCCTGGCCAGATTTAAGAGTTTCTCCAAATCCAAAAACTTCACCTAGGATCTTTTTTAGACCTGCAAGGATATGATAAATAAAGCCTACAGCTATAAACACAGCCATTAACTTCAAAAGGACATTATTTTCCATATAACCCTTTAATAGACTGAAAGATTCGGTTGATTGCAAAGACAAGTGAAGCAACCAAACAACCAGTGGAAAGCATATAAATAACGCAAATCCAGATATTCTATGAAGAATTGAAGCAAGGCCGATCACTGGCAAGCTTATAGTTAGTAAATTTAAGTTTACTGGACGATTATCTTTTTCTATCACTATCTTTAATAGGGTTTGCTTTTGAGCGCGCTAAAGCCAAACAATTATAATTTGTGATTAAACTAAATACCATCATAAAAAACGCTACTATTGAAAAGACTTCTCATCTAATTGAAAAATTAAAAAAGATGCTATCAAAAAAAGGGGTATGGTGAACAAAAAAGGAAAGGTTAGATTGGCTTGATAAAGAAAACCGCTTAAGAGAGGGCCTAAGGCAAAACCTACACCCGGGGCTATCATTGCTAAGCCTACAGCTGCACCTTGATTGTTTTTATCTGCATTTAGGGACGCTGAAGCAGTATAACCGGGTGATGCCAACCCCATACCTAAACCCATCAAGCTCATTCCAATAAGAACCCAATTAAAGTTATATGAAAAGACTATGACAATCGAACTCGCTAAAAAGAAAGGTATAGACCACCAAATTAAACGTAATGGTGAACCTTTAAAGCTTTGAACGATAGTCAACTGAGAAACTATAGACATTGCAGCCATTGAGCCTAAAACTAAAGCTGTTGATTTAGCTGTTTCATTTAAAGATAGCAAAAATCTATCCTGTAAGTAGTAGGCGGTAACAGATTGAAAAATAGCGAAGCTTGTAAAAATAATAACGCCTATTGCAAGAAGATATTTAAGATTTTTATCTAAAACAGGCCTAGATAATGGAGCATCTTCTAAAGTTCGAGTTGGAGTAGTTGGGAGGAAAACAAAAGCAAAAATAATAGCTGCAAACATTATAAATGACATAATTAGTAAAGGTGTAAGCAGTCCAAAATTCTGAATATCAACAGAAAACAAATTAATTCCTATTAAAGATCCAACCAAAACCGGTCCAGCTATTGTTCCTATGTTGTTGGCTGCTCCAAATTTTCCCATACCAGCTGAGCGATCTTCATCTGATGTAATGTCAGCAACATAGGCTCCAGTGGCCGGCCTTGATGCTGCTCCTAAAGCAGAATTGAGCATTCTTGCTAGCAATAAGATAAGCAGCAGACTAAGACCTGAAAAGTATCCACTAAGTCCATAAGAAACAAAGAAACAAAAAAATAATGTAGATAAAACATAGCCCGATAGCCCCATTATCAAAACTGTTTTTCTTCCTATCTTGTCACTTAATTTTCCCCAATAAGGGGTAAAGATAATAAACATAGCGGCAGAGATTGAAATGAGACTATTAATCTGAACCTCAGAAAATCCAAATTCTCTTCCTATGATAGGCATTGATTGCCAGTAGACGGACTGCCCCATACTCACAAAAAGTATGATGAACATTAAGATAGAGAGAACTTTATTGTCTGTTTGTTTTAAGCTCTTAGATCCTTCTAAATTTTGCATTAATTATTATCTGATCTAAGGAGAAATGCATACTCCATAGCAACTTCTTCAAGACTAGCAAACCTTCCACTGACTCCGCCATGTCCAGCTGTTAAATTTACTTTAAATAATATGGGGTTGTCAGAAGTATTGTAATCTCGAAGTTTCGCTACGTATTTTGCTGGTTCATAATATTGAACTTGAGAATCCCACAAACCTGCCGTTACTAGAATGCTTGGGTATGAGTAGGAATCAATATTGTCATAAGGCGAATACTTCATTATGTATTTAAATGCCTTTTTGTTTGCAGGATTGCCCCACTCATCGTACTCACCTGTTGTAAGTGGTATCGTTTCGTCAGACATAGTGGTTATGACATCAACAAAAGGAACGTTTGAAATAATTCCATTATATAAATCTGGTTCCATATTGATTATTGAACCCATTAATAAACCGCCTGCACTGCCTCCGCCTGCATAGACCCTGCCTGCCTGTCCATAACCCAGACTAATCAAGCCTTTCGTTACGTCAATGAAATCATGAAAAGTATTTAACTTATTAAATATTTTTCCATCTTCATACCACTCCCTTCCTAAGTCTTGACCACCCCTTACATGTGCAATAGCAAAGATGAATCCGCGATCAAGTAAAGATAATCTTGTGGAACTAAATCCTGCATCAACAGATATCCCATAAGAGCCATAACCATATACAAAAAGAGGGTTTTTTCCTTTTTTGTATAAATCTCTTCGATACACAAACGAGACGGGTACTAGAGTTCCATCTCGAGCTTTAATTTCCTTCCTCTGAACCTTGTATAGGCTTGGGGAAAAAGGACCCTTTATTTCAGCTTGTTTTAGTTTTCTTTTTCTACCAGTCTGTAGATCAACAGAATAAATAGCATCTGGAGATCTCATGCTTGAATACCCATAATAGAGCTTCTTGCTTGCGTATTCAGGATTAGCTGCCAGATAGGCCGTATAAGAGGGGTCGTTAAAACTTACCACTTTTTCAGCATCACCCTTCTCATCAACTATTCTTAAACGCCTCAGTCCCGATTGCCTTTCCATTAAAACGATATTTTTTGGATAAGACAGAACGGATTGCAGTAAAACGTCTTCTTTGTGTGGAATGACTTCTTGCCAATTGGATCTTTTTTTTGATTCGCGAAGAGCTGATTCCATGAGCCTAAAATTCTTTGCCTTCCAGTTCGTGTGAATTAAGAATCGATCTTGCTCAGGATCATGCTCTACAGAATATAAATGATCTAAGGTCCTAGGGAAAAAAATGATTGGGCTCTCTAAAGGCTTGGAACTCTCCAATAAGAGTGTCTCTGAACTTGTGGTACTGGATATATCTATTTCAATAAATTCCATGGACCTTGAGTTTCCTACCGACACATGGAATGTTGGATCTTTTTCTTCGTATATCAGAACATCTTCAGATTGCTTAGATCCAATTAAATGTCGATAAACCTGGAAAGGAAGAAGCGTCTCTGGATCTCTTCTTACGTAGAACAAATAGTTACTATCAGAAGACCAGGCCATATCTCCTGAAGTACCGCTAATTTTAATTTCAGAGACTTTTTTTGTTAATAAATTCTTAAATTTAATTAAATATTCGCGCCTACCCGTCGTGTCTTCAGCATAAGCCAAAATCTGTTCGGTCGGAGCTATGCTCCAATTTGCTAATTGATAGAAATCTGTACTAACTGCCAGTTTATTTACATCCAACAATATCTGCTCTGGTGCGTTCTTGTTAGCACGCCTTATAATTATGGCATGCTCTTTATTGGGTTTATATCGCCTGAAATATTCATAAGAACCCATTCGAATAGGAACAGACTCTTCTTTTTTTGGAATCCTATCTGTTATTTCTTTAAAAAGTTTTTTTCTTGAATCTTGTCCAGAAGCAAACCAATCCTCTAGATACTTATTTTCTGACTTAAGATGATTTAAGATTTTTTTACTTTTTCTTGAGTCATCGCGCATCCAGTAATAGTTATCAATTCTTTCAATTCCATGGGCTTCCATTGAAAATGGAATCTTTTTTGGCGATGGTGGTTTAAGTTCAGTCAATTCTTTACCTTGTATTATATTCGTAGTTGAGAAGAGGAAGCAGACTAACAGAAAATTCTTTACACCCCTCCACTCTTTCATTATTTTTTCCTTCTTCGAACAAGACGAGCTCTCTTTTTCTTTTGTCTATCAGTCAGAATATTTGGCTTATCCTTAAAAGGATTCTCCTTTTCACTAAACTTAATTATGAGTGGCGTCGATCCAAGTTTTAGATGGGTACGATAAAAATTCTCCAAAAACTTTTTGTAAGAATCTCCAATAAGCTTAAGGTTATTGCCGTGAAGAATTATGGTTGGCGGATTCTTTCCACCAGCATGGGCATATCTTAATTTAGGCCTAAACCTTCCGGACATTGGAGGGGGTTGTCTTTGCAAGGCAACTTTAAGAATCTTATTCAAAATAGGAGTTTGTAGTTCTCTAACACTTGAAAGATAGGCCTTTTCAGCTAACTTAATTAAGACATTGATACCTTTGCCTTCTTTAGCTGATATAAATTGAGTTTCTAAAAAACTAGCAAACCTCAATTTTCTATGAATATTTTCTTTCAAATCTTCCTTTTGTTTTTTTGAAAGTAGATCTAATTTATTTGCAGCTATGATCGCCGGTCTTCCCAAGGCAAGAGCCAAGCCTAAGAGGTGAATATCTTGATCTACAATTGTTTCAGAAGAATCCAATACAAGAATAACTACGCTAGACCTTCTTATCGACTCCAATGATTGAGAAACTGAAGACTTCTCCGTCTCCTCCTTTATTGATCTTTTTCTTCTCATGCCAGCCGTGTCTACAAGAGTGATGTTTTTACCTTTCCAATTAAGGGGAACTTCAATGGAATCTCTTGTAGTACCAGATTCCGGAGAAACCAAGACTCTCTCTTCTCCAATTAATTTATTTATAAGCGTAGATTTTCCGGCATTTGGTCTTCCTATGATTGATATCTTTATACCACCTTCCAAAGACTGAATAACATCGTCTTCATTGTCTTCAAGGTCCTCTAAAGTCTGCCTTATATCTCCTAATCCTTGGTTATGAGCAGCTGAGAAAATTAGTGTATTTTTGAAACCTAGTTTTTCAAATTCCACTGCATTAGTTTCTTGTTTTATTCCATCGACTTTATTGATTAATAAATATATTTCTTTATTTGTTTTCCTTAAAGAAGAAGCAATCTCTTCATCTAATGGCATTAATCCATCTATGCCATCAACTATAAAAAACAATATGTCAGCTTCTTGAATTGCATTCTCTGCTTGGTTTTTAACTGCTACGGATATGTCATTACTCTCAGAACTAATTCCACCAGTATCTATCAAGACTGTAGAAGAATTGTTTAAGTGACCATATTGCCTGTCTCTGGTTAAGCCAGCAAAATCAGCTACCAAAGCAGATTTAGAACCTGTTAAGATATTAAATAGAGTTGATTTACCAACGTTTGGTCTTCCAACTATGGCAACAACAGATGACATGACATACCAAAAATTTTGAGTTAAGAACTAACTAACTGAAAGGTAAAATAACCTTCCAGAATCATCTAAAACTACCAGATAAGAACCTTCAGAGACAACTTCCAGTATAGGTCTATTAGATACCTTCTTCCTTCCAACAAAAGATCCATTTTTTGCGTCAAGAATATGGACATAACCTTCAAAGTCACCTACAACGAAATTACTTCCTAAAGCAGCAGGAGAAGAAATGCCTCTAAGTTTTAATCCGTCTTGTTGCCAAAGTATTGCTCCCGATGTTAAGCCAAATCCTTTTATAGAATCTTTTTCATCTATAGCAATTATTCTTGATCTTACGACCGCAAGGTCGTGAATTGAAGAAATTTTTTCTTGCCAAGCCACCTGCCCTTGTTGCAAGTCTATTGCAGTTATATTGCCCTGATAAGAAGCTGATACCAATATATTATCAGAGACAATGGACTTACCATCTACATCAACAACTCTCTCAAGTTCTGACTTACCTTCATTTATTGTGACTGGTATTTCAAGACGAATAGCGCCTGAATCAGGATAAATCATGGACACCTTCCCGTTAGCAAACCCTGTAAATATGAACCCTTTAGATAGAATTGGGGTTGCAGTCCCTCTTAAGGTTAATTTAGGGATGGTATTCTGATGAACCCATTTTTGCTCTCCATCTTTAACACTAAAGCCAGTAATTTTTCCATCAGAAGTTTGAGCCGCAACCGTACTTCCATTTGTAACCGGAGGAGAAAGTATTTCACTTGAAGTTTGAGACCGCCAGATTTCTGCTCCATCTCTCAAATCTAAAGTAACAAGATCTCCATTTAAAGTTCCATAGAATATTTTCTTGAAACCTACCGTTATTGCTCCAGAGGCTAAATCTTCAGTTTCTCTTGTCCATAAGTCTGATCCAGAATTAGAGTTTATGGCTGCTAAATAACCATTTGAAGATATGTGAATAATCGTATCGTTAGAAAATGCAGGAACTAATCGTCCAAAATTATTATCGCTACCAAATTTTTTATTCCATTGTGAATTTAAGTTCACGCTCTCAGTGATTGTAATTAATTCAGCAGGTCCCTCTTCTTCTTCTTCATCATCACCCCAGAATTTTAATCCACTAAGAGTAGAGCAAGCACCTAATGAAAGATACAAAGTACAAATAAATAAAAATCTTATAAATCTTTTCATTTATCCACCCTCTTGAAGGTCAGATATTTTCATGCTTATCAAGGATCTAATTGGCTGGCTATTACTTAGTTCTAATGCCTGAAGGTAACTTAACTTAGCTTCGCTTATTTGATTAAGAGATTTTTCAGCATCGCCCTTTACTTCATACAGACTTGCCGTCAAAGCTTGCTCATCCCTTAAAAGGTCCACAACACTATCAGCCTTACCTTGTTCCAAATAAATTCTTGCTAATCTTAGTTTGGCAATACTTTCTAAGGGATTGAATTTAGATCCCCAAGAAGAAGATCTCGCAATGACCCAATTAAGATTCTCTTCGGCTTGTTCGAGATTGTTGTTATCTACGGCTATTTTAGCTAAGTGTAATGCTGCAAAATCTGCATACAATGTATCGGAATAAAGGTTTATGATTTCTTCAGCTCTTGCTCTCTTGTCTTCTGTACTAGAAATTAAGAAATCATCATAAAGCTTCGCAGACTCTAATTGCTTGGCGTCAGAAGAAGAAATTGAGTAGTCTCTGTAAATAATAAAAATAACTGATGCAGCCAGCAACAACCCCAATATATATTTATATTTATCCCACCAAACTGATAAAAGATCTATTTGTTCGTCTGATGAAGCTGAAAAAAAGTTAGCCATTATTTTTCCTTTAAAAATGTGTTCTGTATTTTCCCAATTAGACTTTCTAAGTCCATGGTCTCTTGTTCTGATTTTTCTCTTAAATCCTTACAAGAAACAAGCCCATCATCTAATTCGGAATCTCCTAAAATTAGAGCTAATCTTGCACCAGATTTGTCAGCTTTTTTAAATTGGGATCCTGCACTCTCTGACCCTAAGTTTACTTTTAAGTTCAGTGATGGGATTCTATCTCTTATTTGTTCTGCATACATCATTGCTTGTAAAATACTTTTCTCTCCAAAACAAACAAAAAAGCAATCTATGCTTTGATTTTGTAGATATTTATTGTCAATGGTTTCTTTAATAAGGAGCATAAGTCGCTCCATGCCAATTGAGAAACCTATAGCCGGGCAAGGCTTTGCTCCTAATTCTTCAATTAAATTATCGTATCTTCCACCCGCGCATATTGTGTCTTGTGCGCCCAGGTTGTCTGTTTTCCATTCAAAAACGGTTTTATTATAATAATCTAAACCCCTAACAAGCTTAGGGTTTACATCGTAGGAAATTCCAAGCGAATCTAATATTGTCATTAGCTTCTTAAAATGAGCCTCAGAGTCTTCGTCTAGATAATCACTAATTTTAGGTGCAGCCTTTAATAAGGATTTAATTCTTTCCGATTTAGAATCTAAAACTCTTAAAGGATTATCATTTAATTTTTTTAAGATGTCCTCATCTAATTGATCTTTAAGAGGTTGAAAGTATTTCAGTAAATCCTCGGTGTATCTTAATCTGGTACTTTCATTACCTATGCTGTTTATCTCAAGGTACACATTGTCTTCTATACCAAGCCTCTTCCATAGTCTCGAGGACAATTTTATAATCTCTGCATCTATTTCAGATCCTTCAATTCCGAACACTTCTACGCTGGATTGGTGGAACTGTCTTGATCTTCCTTTTTGAGGTCTTTCATATCTAAACATTGGGCCGTTGTACCACAGTCGAGGTGTGTCAACTCTAAGAAGGTTATTTTCGATACAAGCTCTAACGCAACTTGCTGTTCCTTCCGGTCTCAAGGATAAGCTGTCCCCACCTTTATCTTCAAAAGTATACATTTCTTTAGAAACCATATCGGAGGCTTGATTGGATCTATGAAACAACTCTGTGCTCTCTACGATTGGGAACCTGATCTCTTGATAGCCATATGAAGAAAAAGTGCTACTGATTATTTCTTCAGCATAACGCCAATAAAGTGCTTGCTCTGGCGGTATGTCATTCATACCTCTGACTGATTTAATTTTTGCCATCTTAATTTGACCTTACAATGACGGAATCTAGGTCTGATTTAATTTTTTTCACCTTATCTCTTATTAACTTCTCAAGATGTTCTGCAAGATCTTCGCTTTCTACTTTATGATCTGGCTTTCCGTCTATATAAATTAAATTTTTGGGTGAACCTCCAGTTACGCCAATAGTGGTATGTTTAGATTCACCAGGACCATTTACATAACAACCGATAACGGCAACATCTAAATCTTCTTTTATATCCTCTAATCTACTTTCTAATTTGTTCATTGTTCCGATAACATCAAAGTTCATTCTTGAGCAACTAGGACATGCAATAAAATTTATACCTCTAGATCTTATTTTAAGGCTTTTTAGAATATCCCAGCCTACTTTTATTTCATCTACAGGATCTGAGGCTAAAGAAACTCGCAATGTGTCTCCGATACCTTCAAGCAGCAATGCACCCATTCCGACAGCTGACTTAACTGTTCCTGATCTAAAACCACCAGCTTCTGTTACGCCTAAATGCAAAGGCTGGTCAATTAGTTTCGAGATCTTTCTATAGCTCTCAATTGTTAAAAATACATCTGAAGCTTTGATGCTAAGTTTAAAATCATTAAAATTTAGTTGCTGAAGAATATTTATATGACCTAATGCTGATTCAACTAATGCATCTGCATTAGGCTCACCATACTTTATTTGTAATTTTCTCTCTAGCGACCCGGCATTTATACCCACTCGAATAGGGACACCATTATCCTTAGCAGCTGAAACTACTTGTTTGACCTTTTCTTCTTTCCCAATATTTCCTGGATTTATTCTTATGCAATCTGCTTTACCTTTAATGGCCTCCAATGCCATCATGTAGTCGAAGTGAATATCCGCCACCAATGGGACATTGGAGCTTTTCTTTATTTTAGCAAAGGCATTTGCAGAATCTATATCAGGGACCGAAACTCTAACGATATCTGCGCCAGCATCTTCTAACTGTCTTATTTGCTTCAAAGTGCCTTCTACGTCTGTGGTTTTGGTGTTTGTCATGCTCTGGATAGAGATATCTGCACCTCCACCCACAAGCACATCGCCAATTTTAATTTGGCGAGACTTTCTTCTATTATTTTGATCTTGGAAACTCACTGCATTTTCCTGAAGGCAATACTACACAACTTACGTTATTTTCCCTATTAGAAGACTCTAATAAATCTATAACTATTCCATTAAATATTAAATTAGCATTTTTAGCATTACCCACAATAACTTTAAATGGTCCTTTTGACCTAACTTCCAGAGAAGTCTCCTCTCCAGCTAATTTATAAACTAATTTTTCAAATTCATTCTCTACTGATACCCAACATTCTTTTAAAAAATAGAATTCCAATATGTCTTCCGTAACAAAGGCTTCCTCTGCAGTTTGGGCTTCAATTTTTTTATTTATTAGTTCAATTGAGGGGGCAATGTCTTCTTCATTTTTTAATGAATCAATTTCTTCTAGCTCCATTCCAGTTTCTATAATTAATGTTTCAACAAATTTCTCTTCAACGCGATCTTCAACCGAGAGTCTCAACTAACACTTCTTCTGAGCATGAAGGAGAAAGGTAGATAAACAATGAAAATAATAAGAAAAGAGCAACTACTAGAATGTACTTCTTGGATATAACAAAGATGTCTTTTCCTCTTGCAGGCTTAATGCTTGGAGTTACTTTTTTATTTATTAGATTTTCTGAATATCGCTCTACTATGAAGTCAGGGTCAATTCCTAATTTTTTTGCATATGCTCTCAAATAACCTTTTATGTATGGATCTCCTCCCGGCATCACGCCGTAGTCCTCTTCTTCTAAGGCTTGAAGGTATTTTTCTGGAATATTTAACTCGGTAGAGAGTCTTTTGTAGCGTAACCTTCTTTTTTTTCTTGCCTCACTTAGGAGTTGGCCTGAAAATTTTTCTTCTTGCGGTTCAGCCATTCAATTAAAAACTAGTCAGAAAAGAAATAAGCGATCTCTCTTGCAGCAGATTCTGGTGAATCAGAACCATGAACGGCATTTGCGTCTATTGATTCTGCGAAATCAGCTCTTAGAGTTCCTGGAGCTGCTTCTTGAGGGTTAGTACTGCCCATTATTTCTCGGTAACTTAAAATAGCATTTTCACCTTCTAAGACTTGAACTTGTATTGGCCCTGAAGTCATGAATTCGACTAAAGCAGGAAAGAAAGGCCTTTCCTTGTGCTCAATATAGAAACCTTCAGCTTGCTCTTGCGAAAGATGGAGCTCTTTTTTTTGAGTAATATTGAGACCTTGAGCTTCCAATCTTGAGCAAATCTCTTCTACATGCCCTTTACCATAAGCATCCGGTTTGATAATTGATAGAGTTGTTTCTAATGACATATTATTCCTATAGTTTTAAAGGCGCGCATTATACTTATTCATACAAAAAAAGGTTAATTCATCTCTTCCATCCACAACATTTGTATGGCTTCTAATATCTTTTCATTAGACCTGTCAGCATCATCTTCAAAGCCTTCCAAATCTAGCACCCACTTTCTCAAGTCAGTAAACAAAACATACTGAGGGTCAACTTCAGGGAATTTTTCATAAAGTTCAATGGCTATATCATTAACGTCAGTCCAAAGCATGTTCTAGTGACTCTCGGATACCATGTTAATGGTGTATCTAGGCAGCTCTATTTCTAGATCCTCTTCACCAACTATTATTTGACAACTTAACCTTGATTGAGATTCAAGACCCCATGCTTTATCTAGCATATCTTCTTCAGCTTCAGATGCTTCATCTAATCCAGAAAAACCTTTCCTCACTACCACGTGGCATGTAGTACAAGCACAAGATAATTCACAGGCGTGTTCAATTGAAATACCGTTATCTAAAAGCGTTTCGCAAAGACTTTCGCCGGGAGTAACTTCTAATTCAATGCCATCTGGGCAAATCTCCGGATGAGAACCTACCTTTATCTTTGTCATTCTTTAAATAATCTTTATCTAGATTAAATTTCTACTTCAAAGCTTTCACCACAGCCACAAATTGCTTTCACATTTGGGTTGTGGAATTTGATTCCTTCATTGACTCCATCTCTTTCAAAATCAACTTTCGTTCCTTTAAGGTACAAAAAAGAGTCGGAATCAATAAACACAGATATCTCATCAAATTTAAATACTAGATCATCCGGGCTCTTAGAATCTACATAATCCAAAGAGTAGGTATATCCAGAGCAACCTGTAGATTCTGATACTGAGAATCTAATCCCTAAACTTGAATTTTTATTATTCAAATTTTGCTTAAAGTGTTTTATAGCACTAGGACTTAATTCAAAACTATTCGGATCAAAGGAACTAGGCTGAGAAAGACTTGTCATTGTTGTGGCTTATATTTTTGATTCGTAATCTTTGATGGCTTGATGAATACTATCTTCAGCAAGAACAGAACAATGAATCTTTATGGCCGGAAGTTCAAGAGCATCAACAATATCTTGATTCTTGATTTCTTTTGCTTCTTCTAGAGTTTTTCCTTTCAACATATCAACTAATTCACTAGAAGAAGCTATTGCTGAGCCGCAACCGTACGTTTTGAATTTCACGTCACTAATAACATGTGAATTATTTCTTGGTTCACACTTGATTTGTAGCCTCATCACATCACCACAAGCCGGCGCTCCTACCATCCCTGTTCCAATATCAGATTCAGAAGGGTCCCACCTTCCAACACTATGCTTTTCTGGCTCCTGTAGAGTTTTTTCAAACTTATCTATTACTTTCTTGCTATATGCCATTTTTTTTCCTCAGTTCATTAACTAGTTGACCATTCAATCGTATCTAAATCTACTCCATCCTTATACATGTCCCATAAAGGAGATAATTCTCGTAGTTTCTCTACCGCATTCCTTACCAGACCAATCGTATATTCAATTTCTTCTTCTGTTGTAAACCTTCCTATGGCAAATCTAATTGAACTGTGGGCTAACTCATCCTTCAATCCAATAGCTCTAAGCACATATGACGGTTCTAAACTTGCAGAAGTACAGGCTGAGCCTGAAGAAACTGCTATGTCTTTCAAGGCCATTATAAGTGATTCACCCTCAACGTAGTTAAAACTTACGTTAAGAAACCCTGCCGCCCTATGCTCTGGATCTCCGTTTAGATAAACCTCTTCCATGTCTTTTAGTCCTTCCCAGAATTTATCTCTCAACGATTTTATGCGTATATTATCTTCAAACATGTCTTCTTTTGCTATCCTGAAAGCCTCGCCCATTCCAACAATTTGATGGGTAGCTAAAGTGCCAGATCTCATGCCTCTTTCATGGCCACCTCCATGTATTTGAGCCTCAAGTCTAACTCTAGGTTTTCTTCTTGCGTACATAGCTCCTATTCCCTTAGGACCATAGGTTTTATGAGCAGAAAAAGACATTAAGTCTATTTCAAGTTTAGACAAATCGATAGGGAGTTTTCCTGTGCTCTGGGCTGCATCTACATGAAAAATAATACCTTTTTCTCTTGTTATTTTTCCTATAGATTCAATATCATTTATAACTCCAATTTCATTGTTAATATGCATCAAAGAAACCAGAATTGTTTTGTCTGTAATTGAGTTAAGAACCATCTCTGGAGTAATTATTCCATTAGAATTGGGGTCCAAATAGCTTATTTCGAACCCTTCTCTTTCTAATTGTCTACAACTATCAAGTACAGCCTTATGTTCGACTTTTGAAGTAATGATATGGTTCCCTTTAGATTTATTAAATCTTGCAGAGCCTTTAATAGCTAAGTTATCAGATTCAGTAGCACCCGAGGTCCACACTATTTCTCTAGGGTCACAATTAACCAGACTGGCAACATTAGATCGTGCTTCTTCTGTTGCTTCTTCAGCTTTCCATCCAAAAGAATGAGATCTTGAAGCTGGGTTACCAAAATTACCATCCAGAGAAAGGCATTCTTGCATCTTTTTTACAACCCTAGGGTCAGCTGGAGTTGTTGAAGCATAATCGAAATAAATTGGTAATTGCATTGATTTATCCTGCAGCTATTAGTAGCTTTTTATTGTTGTTTAAAGTCAAACTCTTGTTATTGGAATCTCTTAAGACATCTTCTAAAGATCTGTCCATTAAAAAAGATTGAACTTGATTATTTAAATCCGTCCATAAATTATGTGCTAAACATTTCGATCCAGCACTACAATTACCTTCTCCTGAACATTGAGTAGCATCCATTCTATCTTCCACAGCTGAAATTATTTGTCCTATCTTAATCTCATTGCTTGGTCTAGATAGTTTATATCCTCCACCTGGGCCTCTATGAGAAGTAAGAATACCTGCTTTTCTTAAGTTCCTAAATAATTGTTCTAGATATGGTCCAGGAATTGATTGCCTCAATGATAGATCTGCAATAGAAATAAAGTCGTTATTTTCATGCATGGCAAGATCTAACGCCGCAGTAACAGCGTATTTACCTTTTGTAGTTAAATGCATGTGGGGTATTTTATATTCTTGACAAGATTTGTCAAGAATAGGTACACATAGTCAATTAAAAAAGGTACATGTACCTGTATTATTAGCAGTAATTGATATTTATTTCCAATTATTTATACAAAGTGCTTTCAAATATGGTTATATTGTGTACCATATGTTGGGGATTCAAACTTTGAATAAACTAAATTAAGAAAATAGTATGGATACTAGATATCTTTTTAAAAGGTACAACACTTGGTGGGTTAAGTTAGCTGTACCTAGAACTTTAAGAGAACAACTTGGTTACGATTTAAGAGAATCTCTTAAAACTCACGATCTAGAAAAGGCTAAAGAGCTTAGATGGGAAGTTGTAGATAATCTCAAAAATAAGATTGAGATTGCGAAGCATCAATTAGATCCTGCACCTGTAGAAGGTCTACCTAAAACTCCTGTGGAGAAATTCTTGCCTCCAACAGATGTAAAAGACCCTCAGTACTATCATAAAGTAGTTGATTGTCAGCATGCCTGCCCTGCTCATACCCCTGTACCAGAGTACATAAGACAGATTGCTCAAGGAAATTACAACGAAGCTTATATGATGAATTGGGAATCGAATGTTTTTCCTGGTATTTTAGGAAGAACTTGTGACAGGCCTTGCGAGCCTGCTTGCAGAAGAGTAAGAACTCATGATAAGGCAGTTGCTATTTGCAGACTCAAAAGAGTTACTTATGATTATAAAGATGAAATATCTAGTTTATTGCCTACAGCCCCTGAATCAAATGGTAAAAGAATTGCACTAATAGGAGGAGGTCCTGCCTCACTGACTGTAGCCAGAGACCTCGTCCTTATGGGCTATCAGTGCGTTTTATTTGAAAGAGATAAAAGAGCTGGTGGTCTTATGCGAACAAATATCCCCTCTTTTAGATTGCCTGAAGAAGTCCTTAATGAAGAAGTAGATCAAATAATTAATCTTGGTATAGAAACTCGCTTCAACACAGAGATAACGAGTATGAAAGAGCTTCTTAATGAAGACTTTGATGCAATATTTGTCGGAACCGGAGCTCCTAAAGGGAGAGATATCAATATAGAAGGAAGAGAAGAAGCTAAAAAAAGTATACATATTGGAATTGATTGGCTTACTAGCATTGCCTTTGAACATACAAAATCTATAGGTAAGAAAGTTATTGTTCTCGGAGGAGGAAATACAGCTATGGACTGCTGTAGAACCTCTATAAGACTTGGAGCTGATGATGTAAAGGTGACTGTAAGGAGTCCTTTTGATCAAATGAAAGCGTCTGAATGGGAAATTGAAGATGCAATGAATGAAGACATACCAATCTATGATAATCATGTACCAAAGAAATTTATTATCCAAAATAATAAATTAGTTGGTATGGAATTTGAGAAAGTTGAAGCTAAATTTGATGACAACGGAAAACGGTCTCTAGTACCAACAGGAGAGGATCCTGTAATTTTTGAATGTGATGATGTTCTTGTTGCTATTGGACAAGATAATGCATTTGAGTGGATTGAAAGAGACATTGGAATAGAATTTGGTGAATGGGATATGCCAATTGTCGATAAAATTACCTTTCAATCAACAAATCCAAAAATATTCTTTGGAGGTGATGCTGCTTGGGGACCTGAGAATATTATCTGGGCTGCTGCACATGGACATCAAGCTGCTATATCAATAGATAAATTCTGTAATGAGAACGATCTCTATGAAAGACCAGAACCCGGAACTACTCTTGTTAGCCAAAAAATGGGGGTGCATGAATGGTCCTATGATAATGACATATCGCAAGCAAGTAGGTTATTAGTACCTCATGCAGATAAGACAATTGCCCTAAAAGATTTAAAGATGGAAGTTGAATTAGGTTTTGACGAACAAATGGCTTTGGACGAAGCTAATAGGTGCCTCAATTGTGATGTACAGACTGTATTCTCAGAAGAGTTATGTATTGAGTGTGATGCTTGCGTAGACATATGCCCTACAGACTGTATTAATTTTATATCCAATGGAACAGAAGAAGAAGTAAGGAATAGTTTAAGAATACCTGCCTTAAACTTAAACCAAGATATTCTTGTTTCAGATAATCTCCTTCAAACAGCAAGAGTTATGATTAAAGATGAAGATGTCTGTCTCCACTGCGGTTTATGTGCTGAAAGATGTCCGACAGGGGCATGGGATATGCAAAATTTCTTATATGAGGAGGCTAAAGCTTATTCATGAAGAAAATAGAATCAGTAAATGACTTTGTAATTAAATTTGCTAATGTAAATGGGTCGGGTTCAGCTAGCGCAAACCAAATGTTTGCGAAAGGAGTTTTTCGTTCAGGGATACCAGTTAGTCCAAAAAATATTTTTCCTTCTAACATTCAAGGTCTACCAACTTGGTTCGAAGTGAGAGTCAATGAAAAAGGATATCTTGGCAGAAGAGAGGGTATAGATATTTCTGTTGCCATGAACCCTCAATCCTACGGCGAGGATATTAAAGAACTAAGATCGGGTGGATATTTAATTTATGACTCTTCTTGGAAACGAGATTTTGGAAGAGAAGATATAAATGTTCTTGGAATTCCTCTAACAGAACTTTGCGTCAATGAATTCTCCAACCCTAAACAAAGATTACTCTTTAAAAATCTAGGTTATGTAGGTGTTCTTGCTTCAATACTTGAGATGGATAAAGATATTTATATAACTCTTATCAATGAACAGTTTAAAGGTAAAGAGAAATTAATAGAACCAAACGTTAAAGCCTTAGAAATAGGTTATTCTTATGCAGAAGAGAACTTCAAAGGTTTATGTGATATCAAAGTCAATAAATCAGATAAAACAGAAGGGCTAATATTAACAAGTGGTAATGATGCAGCTGGTTTAGGCTGTGTTTATGGCGGAGCTACCTTTTGCGCTTGGTATCCTATAACACCTTCTACATCACTTGCAGAGTCTTATAGTAATTACAGCGAGAAATTACGAATAGAAATAGGAACTGATAAAAATAAATTTGCATTTATTCAAGCTGAAGATGAGCTGGCAGCAATTGGAATGACCATTGGAGCAAATTGGAATGGGGCTAGAGGGTTTACAGCAACTAGCGGCCCAGGAATATCTCTTATGAGTGAATTTATTGGACTGGCTTATTTTGCAGAAGTGCCTTCAGTAATTTTTGATGTACAACGAGGAGGTCCATCAACTGGAATGCCAACAAGAACACAGCAATCAGATCTCCTGGCATGCGCTTATGCTTCTCACGGAGATACCAAGCATGTTCTGTTAATTCCTTCGGATCCTAAAGAGTGCTTTGATTTCTCTATAGAGGCCTTTGATTTAGCCGATAGACTGCAAACTCCTGTAATGGTCTTATTAGATTTAGATTTAGGAATGAATGACTGGTCAACTAAAGAATTTGATTGGGATGATTCTAAAGAATATGACAGAGGGAAAGTATTATCTAAGGAAGATCTGGATGGTATGGAAAAATTTGGTCGATACCTTGATGTTGATGGAGATGGTATACCCTATAGAACTTATCCTGGAACCCATCCAGACAAAGGGGCCTACTTCACTAGAGGGACATCTCATGATGAGTACGCAAGATATACAGAGGACGGAGATAAAAATGCTGAAGTCTTGTCTAGGTTACTAAAGAAATACCAAACAGCTTCTGAGCTTGTACCTAAGCCAGTTTTTAATCAAGAAGAAAGCACTAGCTCAATAGGAATAATATATTTCGGAAGTACTGATTGCTCTATGCAAGAAACACTTGATCAACTTGATGAAGAAAACCTGAATGTAGATGCCATGAGGCTGCGTGCTTTCCCTTTTAATTTAGAAGTATGGGAATTTATAGAAGATCATGACCTATTGTTCATCGTAGAACAAAATAGAGATGGTCAAATGAGAACCTTAATTATGGCCGAAGGTGGAATTATTCCAGATAAATTAGTATCCATCTTGTGTTTTGATGGCCAACCTATAACCGCCTCCTACATAAAGAATAAAATCAATGCTCACCTGTCAGGTGTTCCAGCAAAAATAGCTTAATAGAGAAAAAGATGACTTATATTACCAAACCAATAAACCATCATCCCAGATTAGAAACTAACAAGTTGGGTTTAACAAGAAGAGACTATGAAGGTGCAGTCTCTACTTTATGTGCAGGATGTGGGCATGATTCTATCAGCGCAGCAATTGTTGAAGCTTGTTTTCAATTAAGCATAGAAGCTTATCGCGTTGCTAAACTATCAGGTATAGGCTGCTCCTCTAAAGCTCCTGCTTATTTTTTAAACCAATCTCATGGTTTTAATTCAGTTCACGGAAGGATGCCTTCAATTGCTACTGGAGCAGCTATGGCTAATCATGAATTACTGTATTTAGGAGTATCGGGCGATGGAGACAGTGCCTCAATAGGAATAGGTCAATTTATTCATTGCGCCAGAAGGCAATTAAATATGACTTACTTTGTTGAAAATAACGGAACATACGGCCTTACTAAAGGCCAATTCTCAGCTACCAATGATCTAGAATCAAAGAGTAAATATGGAGATGAAAACCTATTTCCTGCCATCGACTTGCCTAGTATGGCAATACAGCTTGGAGCTAGTTTCGTAGCCAGAAGCTTTTCCGGAGACAGAGATCAATTAGTTCCTTTGATTAAAGCTGCAATGTGTCACAAAGGTTTTTCTCTATTAGATATTATCTCTCCTTGTGTAACTTTTAATAATCATAACACTTCAACAAAGAGCTATGATTACATAAGGGAACATAACGAAGCTTTATCTAAGCCAGATTTTGTCCCTTTAGGTAAAGAAATAACAACTAGTTACGAACCGGGAGAAAGTTCTGAAGTTTCTTTGCATGACGGTTCAACTTTATCTTTAACTAAGCTTGCTCTAGATTACGACCCCACTGATAAAATAATAGCCATAAAAAATATCCAAGAATCACAAAGGGATGGAAAGGTACTTACCGGGCTTCTTTATGCAGATCCAAGTGCTAAAGACTTAAAAGAGATATTGAATATTACCGATCAGCCTTTAAATACACTAACTCAAGAACAATTGTGTCCTGGTAAATCAGCTCTAAAAGACATAAACGACAACCTGAAATAAAAGAATAACTAAATAACTCCTAATTTCTTGGCTATAATTTCATAGGATTCAACTACATCACCTAAATTTTGTCTAAAACGATCTTTATCGAGCTTTTCTCTAGTCTCAGAATCCCACACCCTACATCCGTCTGGGGTAAATTCATCACCCAACAATAAGTCTCCTTTGTAAGATCCAAATTCTAATTTGTAGTCAACCAATATCATTCCAGAATCAGAAAAGAGTTTCTGCAACGACCTGTTAACTGCAAATGTTAACTCTTGCATTTTATCAATTTGATCCTGAGTAGCCCAACCAAAAGATCTTATATGGTAATCATTGATCATAGGGTCTCCCAATTCATCATCTTTATAAAAAAATTCAAATGTAGAAGGGTCTAAATCCTTGCCTTCTTCTAAACCCAATCTCTTACATATACTTCCTGCAGTTACGTTTCTAATTACACACTCTACAGGGACCATTTCCAGTTTCTTTACCAAACTATCTGTATTAGATAGCAACCTTTCGAAATGCGTTGGTATGCCCTCTTTCTCAAGAAATTCCATGATAAATGCATTAAACCTATTATTGATACTTCCCTTGCCTTCAAGACTTTCAACCTTCTTACCATCAAAGGCAGAAGTGTCATCTCGATAATGAAGAATTAAATAATCAGAATCATTAGTTTCATATAATGATTTAGCTTTCCCAGTGGTGATTAAAGTTCCTTTATCCATATTTTTATTTATTTAATTACGATAGTGATTGATTAATTTCAGACAAGAGGTCACGTTCAAATAATTTTGAATCCTCGCTATCTCCTCCAACAGTAACAATACATTTATTAGTACCAACCTTCTCAACTGATATTTTAAAACTTCCTCCAGAAGATTTACTCCTAGTAAACATATTCCTAACAAAACCTTTTTCTTCTTCGTTAGAGAAATCAACAAAGAAAACTCCTGCCTCTCTATCTAAGTCAACAACTGTTATAAGGGCCTCTTTGAGCGCCCGGTCTACAGCAGCCCATGCTCTAGCATACTCAAGATTTAATTCAATAAAGCTGGAAGAGTCTTCGTTTTGTTTAAGTATAGCTTTTTGTCCTACGTTAAGATTTAAGGCAACTAAAGAAGTTCCTCCGGACGAGGAGGATTCTGATAAAAAATCTAGGGCAGATAACAAGACCTTTTCTTCAAGGTTATTTTCTCCTGCTATTCTTATCCATTCATCACTGTCATTTAAAGAAACATGCGAGATGAAGATTTCAGAGCTAGCTTGTCTTATTCCATGCTCTATTTTCATAACCAGCTTAGTCTGAAGACCGTTTAAGTTGACAAGCTTACTTTCTATTACACCTGTGTTGGGATCTTCTTCTGACAAGCCATACTTATTACCACTCCAGAAATCTTTCATAATTGGCCAAGCGCTACTAGGGAGAGTCTCAACGTATATCCATCTGATCTCGCCTAACTTATGCAACCTAACTTCATTGGTAGTTCCTGAAGAAAAGACTTGTTGTGGCAAGGGAACTTCATAAAGATCTTCTACACCACTGGATGCCCCTTGAGGTAAGGGATAAAAATCAACAACTGGTTTTGAATTAACCGGAACCACCAGAGATTTTGACTCAGATTCCTTAAGATAATCATCAATCCCATCATCAAACATTAAACTACAACCTGAAATATTAAACAGAAGAATTACTGATATTAGTGTTCTTGTTGAAATCATAGTGTTCATTAATTTAATAGACTTAATTCGCTTAAAAGAAGTTCCATTTGGTCATAATATTTTTCGTCTAAAGTTGTTAGTGGAAGCCGCAACCCTTCAGGTACTCTTCCCAACCTATTTAATATCCATTTTACAGGTATTGGGTTAGATTCAATAAATAACAATGCATTTAATTTTTCTAATCTAGAATTTAATAATATAGCTTTTTCCCTATCGCCCAGAAGTGCAAGGGTACAAATTTCTGAAATCAAACTTGGAACTACATTTGCAGTTACAGATATAGTCCCCGAACCCCCCTTCAATATAAATTCAGTGGAAGTGGGATCGTCTCCTGAATACAATAAGAATGATTCATCGGCAATTTGTTCCTTCAAACCTTCTTTTAAAATGTCCAATCTACCTAAATCCCCCGTCGCTTCTTTTAGACCAATAATATTCTCATGAGTAGAAAGCTTAAAAACAGTCTCGGGTAGTAAATCGCAACCTGTTCTAGAAGGCACATTGTAGAGAATTTGTGGTATTTCTACTTCGTTGGCAATTTCTAAATAGTGGGCTATCAATCCTGATTGAGTCGGCTTGTTGTAGTAAGGAGTGACTAAGAGAGTAGCATCAGCCCCAGCTTTCTTCGCCGCAGAAGTTAAATAAATAGCTTCTTTAGTAGAATTTGCTCCTGTTCCAGCAATGATAGGAATTCTTTCTTTGGCGTGCTTAGAAGACTGTTCTATTATTTGCACATGCTCAGCGACATCTATGGTGGCTGACTCACCTGTAGTACCAACCAAAACTAGGCCCGATGTTCCTGACTCTACATGCCAATCTATTAGATCAAAAAGGCTTTGCCAAGCAATGCTTCCATCCGATTCCATGGGTGTTACTAAGGCAACAATTGATCCTTTAAGTTTATACATTTATATAAATGTTAATCAGTGGTTTAAAAAGTATTATCAAGACTTTATTATAAGCGGATTGTATAGGAGGATATATGCCAGCACCGAAAATAAATTCAAGAGCTCCCATTTTTAAAGGGGAATGCACCGGAGGAAAAATTGCTCATCTTTCAAAGTTAAAAGGGAAAAAAGTTGTGCTCTATTTTTATCCAAAAGACAGCACCCCTGGATGCACGACTGAAGGCCAAGACTTTAGAGACTTAAAAAAGAAATTTGATAAAGAAAATACTGTCATATTTGGTTTATCACGTGAGTCCATAAAATCACATGAAAATTTTAAAGAGAAACAAAGTTTTAATTTTGAATTAATCAGTGACCCTGATGAAAAAATATGTAAACAATACGATGTGATAAAGGAAAAAAGCATGTATGGAAGAAAGTACATGGGCATAGACAGAAGTACTTTTTTGATAGACGAAAAAGGAAAGCTAGTAAAAGAATGGAGAAAAGTGAAAGTTACTGGGCACGCCGAGGAAGTTCTATTAGCAGCGAAGGAGATCTAATCATTCAAAGTTGAATTAATTTTTTTTGGTTCTGGCCATGAGTTAAAAATAGCCTTTATAAAAGTTGCTAATGGGATTGCAAAGAATAAACCCCAAAACCCCCATATCCCGCCAAAGAATAGTATCGTTATAATTATCACAACCGGATGTAAGTTGTTCCTAGTAGAAAATAAAAAAGGAACTAAAACATTCCCATCCAGGACTTGTATCAAAAGATAAGAGCTCATGAACCATAAGAACTGGCTGTTTAACCCCCATTCATACAGGCCTAGAAAAGCAACAGGTATGGTTACCAGGATGGCCCCAAAGAAAGGTATTACGACCGACAAACCCACCAGAATGGCCATCAAAACAGCATAAGGCAAACCAAATAGAGCAAATACTACATAAGAGCATAATGCCACAATTGTCATCTCTATTACCTTGCCGGTTACGTAGTTATACAATTGACCATTCATCTCAGAAAATACTGAATTCATGAAACCTCTCTTTTTAGGCAAGAATCCAGTGAGCATTGGTAATAGGATAGTTTTATCTTTGAGAAAGAAGAAAACCATTATGGGAATAAGGATCGCGTAAAGGACAGCACTGAACATAAAAGAAATGGTACCTGCTAGCTGGCCCAAAGCTTGACTCAACAGATTATTTACCTGATCACTAAAATTTAGAAATAGAGAATTAATATCTTCTTCTGAAAATACATCGCCATAAGTCACAGCAAGTTCCCCTAAGGTTTCTTGGAAGGCTACTACGATTGTAGGTAGATTCTGTAGCAAAGAATTTATTTGAGACCCTAAAGAGGGCAAAGTAATAAAAATGCTCAGATAGAAACCAAAGAAAATAACCAGAGTTAGAAGTAAAGAAATTGTCGATGAGATTTTTAATGATTCAAAGCTTTTTAATAATCCATTCAACAAGAAAGCGATAACAATGCTTATGAAAACTGGTAAAAGGATATCTCCAAAAAGCAGTATGAAGATTGAACATAACAACAATAAAAGACCAAAAAAAATAGACTCTTCATTAGAGAAGAATCTCGCCATAAATTTTTCTAAAAGATCTTTCATAATATTAAAATAGGAACTGGTTAAATTAAACGCTGTCTAATTAAACCCTAAGTTACTAAAACTAATATAATTATTATACCTTGATCAATAAATATGATAGATTTTTTTAAATCAATGAAATGGGCAACTCTAATTTTTCTAATTTCTTATTCTGTTTTTATTAATTCAGAAGAAGAAACCTTACCTGAACTGGGCAATGCTTCTTCGTCTGCCATATCTATAGCTTCAGAGTTTAAATTAGGTAGGCTTTATATGGCCCAAATAAGAAGGAGCGTGCCTGGTTATGATGACCCAATAACTCAGGACTATGTAGAGCACCTTATTTATAGACTTGCCGAGTATAGCCAGTTACAAGACAGAAGACTTGAGGTCACTTTAATAGATCAAAAATCAGTGAATGCCTTTGCAGCTCCTGGGGGAGTTATCGGAATAAACGGCGGTTTAATATATCAAGCAGAAACGGAAGGTGAATTTGCATCAGTTTTAGCACATGAAATAGCGCATTTAAGTCAAAGACATTTTGCTAGAAGACTCCAAAGACAAAAAGACAGAAGCCTAGCCAATGCTCTGCTAATTTTAGCTAGTGTTGCTGTCGCTGCTGCCACAAACCCAGAAGCAATTCTTGCTGGTCAGCAAATAATTAATCAACAATCGTTAGCTTACAGCCGAGGCAATGAACAAGAAGCGGACCGGGTTGGGTTCACAACCATGGTTAGGGCGGGGTTTGACCCTGAAAGTATGGCAAATATGTTCGAAATTCTTCAATCTCTTAGCCGTCTATCAGGCTCAGATAACCTTGAATTTCTCAGATCTCACCCCTTAACCAAAAAGAGAATTAGTGACTCAAAAATTAGAGCAAATGAAGTTAGCGGTAGAAATTATAGAAATAATTTAGATTATGATCTTGTAAGGAACAGATCTAAAGTCCATTTTACTAAGCAACCAAGGCAAGCAATAACTCAATTTAAACAAGATCTCAGGCGGTCTAAGTCAGAAAGGCAAAGAATCTCTTCATTGTATGGTCTTGCTTTATCTTACTCTAAAGGTGGTGATGATCTAAATGCCCTAACCTTCTCAAGAAAAGCACTGGCTTTAGATAAAGAAAATCTTTTATTGCAGATGCTTCTAGTTGAAGTCCATTTAAATGCAGGAAATAATCTTGAAGCAGAAGCATTATCTAAGTCTTTACTTGAAGTTAACCCCGCAAACTATCCTCTTACAGTGTTTTACTCAAAAACCCTTACAAATAATCAAAAATTTGAAGAAGCCGAAGAAGTCATAAGAAAATTATCTCTAACTAGAAATACTGACCCTCAAGTGTGGTATTGGTTGGCTGAAATTCAAGGGTTAGCAAAAAACATAATAGGATTGCATCAATCAAGAGCAGAATATTTCTTCTTAACAGGCAGTTACGACCTTTCTATTAAGCATTTGAGATGGGCTTTAGAGTTATCAGGCAACAACTTTCAACTTTCTGAATCTATTTATAATAGGATTGAAAGAGCTCATCAGGCCAAGGAGGATCTAAAAGATTTCTCCTAATTAACCCGGTGGCCAAGTAAAAGGCCTTCCTGCAATCAAGTGTACATGTAAATGAAAAACCGTTTGTTGTGCTTCAGCTCCGTTATTAACAACCAACCTAAAAGCGTCTTCAACTCCTAAATCTCTTGCGACCTCACCTGCCACATACATTAAATGGCCTAAAAGATCTTTGTCTTCTGGAACCGCATCTGAAATCTTGGGTATATTTTTTTTTGGAATTATTAAGATGTGATTAGGTGCAACTGGGTTTATGTCCTTGAAAGCCATAGAAAGATCATCTTCATAAATTATCTCTGCTGGTATCTCTCTGTCTATAATCTTTTGAAAAAGGGTATCAGTCATAATTCTGGACATTATTCATTTACAGCTAAAATCTTATTATAAATCAGATGATTCATCATAAGAGAAAACTTTACCATCTTTAGCTTCCGAAGATTGAACCAATCTAACCTCATAGCCATCAACTTCAGAAATCTCTTTTATACCATCTATATGCATATTCCTGTCTTGAAATTCTTCTAAAGCTAAGACTTTAGTTTTAGCATCTTTTGGATCAGAAGCAGCAATGAAATAATTTATATGGGATTCATAAATACCTTCACCAATTGAATGGTCATAAAAACCTACGTGCATCATATATAAATTCATCTTTTCTCCTTTTTATTATCTAAAGTTTAAAACTACTTAAGCCTAATCTCAAATAAGCCTAATAAGTAAATATAGAGCGAATAAACCATAGCTGTTATCAATACAGCAATAAATAGTGACGGTACAAATCCAATATTTAACTTCAGGCAATAAGGAAGAACGATAAAAAAAGCTAAAGAAGGAGGAATCATAAGCATTATATTAGTGGACAATAAAGTTATCTCTTCTACATCTTGTCTTTCAATATAGATCCAACTGAGGGCAAGTAGTGAGGTGAGAGGGATAGACGCCAAAATGCCTGCAAAAATTGTTGAGCGCCTAGAAATTTCTGAAATCAAAACAACAACAATTGAAGTGATTAAAATCTTGAGGAATAAATACATTTAATTTCCTTTATCAGATTTACTATCTATTGGTTAAGAACACACCAACCCAAGTTCCTAATAAACAAACCAGCACGGTCAGAACTACATACAGGGCAGCAAGTGCTACTTGACCTTGATTGAGTAAATCCAATGATTCTCTTGAAAATGCAGAGAAGGTTGTAAAAGCTCCTAAGAAACCTATGAAAACAAGGGGTTGATAAATTTCTTGATATTTGGGATCCAATGAGTTGATCATTAATCCAAGAAAAAAACAGCCCAGAAAATTTACCAAAAGTACGCCCATAGGCATTGGTAAAAAATTTAGTTTTTCTATCCATTCTGATAAGTAAGACCTGGATAGAGCTCCCAGAGCTCCTCCTATACCAATTAAAAGAAATTTCATTTAGAAGTGGTGGGCCGTCTGCGACTCGAACGCAGGACCAATTCGTTAAAAGCGAACTGCTCTACCGACTGAGCTAACGGCCCGAAAAAAAAAGCGTATCTTATAGGTTTAATCAATTAAATTCGACTCTTCTTGAATATTTTCTAAAGATTTTTTTGCAAGTTGTGTCACGGCACTATTGGGGTAGGTATCAATAACAGATTTAAAGTAATCCACAGCAGCCAAACCTTCTCCAAGACTAACTGCAATTTCTCCTAATTTATAAAGTGAATCAGGCGCCCTTTTATGATCAGAGTACTTATCGATGATAATCAAATAACTTTCTCTGGCATCTTCTAACATCTTTTGAGCTAGAAATAACTCTCCAGACCAAAAATAGGCATCCGGGGTGTACTCTCCATCCGGTGAGCTTATGATAATTTTTCTGAATTTATCCAGGGCTTCCGCATACATAGCAGCTTCAAAAAGCTCTAAAGCTTCCGTAAATGATATCAAATCAATATTCTGGATCTCTTCGTCTTCTAGAATATTTTCAATATCTTCTGGATCAATATCTTTATTGTTCTTAAGTAAAGATAGATCATAAATTCTTTTATCTGTCTCTAAGTAACGTTGTTGATTTAACTCTTGCAGCCTCTCAATAAGATAAGAGTTTTCTTCAACCAAATTCCTTAAAACAACAATCTCTTCTTCCAAGGCAGCAATGTTTTTATAAAGTAATTCAATTTTTTCTGAATCATCTGAGAATATAAACTGCGTTTGCAGCAAACATAAAAAAAGTAATTTATACAAGAGTTTCAACAGCTTATGTTAATTAGAAAGTTTTAATTAAAGCCCTTCTGTTTTTTGACCAAGAACTTTCGTTTGACCCTCTGGCAGAAGGCTTTTCTTCTCCATAACTAACCGTCATTATATTGGCCTTAGACACTCCATTGATTATCAAAAGTTCTGCTATGGCATTTGCCCTTCTTTCTCCCAATGCTAAGTTATACTCTCTAGTGCCTCTCTCGTCACAATGCCCTTCTACTCTCACATTCAATCCATTCTTTTTAACTATAGCTGCAAGATTTTTGATCTTATCAGAACCAATAGAATCTATATTGTAGTTGTCATAACTAAAATAGACTGTGCTGGATGAAGTCAGACTAGATTCTGAATAAACATTAGTGGTGCTAGCCGATACAGCAGTAGCGTCGCTTGTTCTTTCAATGGACGTACTTGTACAAGCGCTTAGGCCAAACACAATAGCAGTAAATATTAAAAATCTTCTCTGTAATTTCATGGTGATCTCCTTTTTAATTATTATACTTTATTTTAATACTTATCTAATATGGGTGACCAAGCTGGCTCTCTAGCCCCTCCAGAAGCCGAGGGCAATATAAATTTAGTCTTTCCATTAATGGTCACTCCTGCCAAAACATCTGTGTCAGCGATTTTATCTTTTGTAGCATAAATAATTACATTCCCATTGGGTGAGACTGATGGAGATTCATCTAGAAAAGTATCTGTAAGTATAGAAATCTTACCCGTTTTTAGGTTGTGTAAGGCTATGTGGAATACTCCTTTTTTCCTGTGCACGTAAATTATTTTTTTTCCATCCGGAAGATATCTGGCTCTTGCATTATAGGTACCTTCAAATGTCTTTCTCTTAACTCTCATCGAAGAAACATTTAATTCATATATTTGAGGCGATCCGCTTCTGTTAGAAGTAAAAATTAAAGATTTACCATTTGGAGACCAGTCTGGTTCTGTGTCGATACCATAATGGTCTGTTAATTGTCTCCAGTTGTTATTTTTTAAATCATACAAATATAAATCAGGGTTTCCACCTTTTGAAAGCACTGCCGCCAAGGATTTTCCATCGGGAGACCAAGAAGGAGAACTGTTTATACCTTTTTCATGTTTAAGAGCTCGCCTATTACCGGTAGATAGCTCTTGTGTGTATATTCTGGAAGTTCCTTCTTCAAAGGAAACATAGGCTATCTGCTTACCGTCAGGAGACCAATCAGGAGAAAGTATTGGCTGGCTGGATAAAAATAAAGACAGGTCTCCCTCTCCATTAATATCAGTGATTCTTAAATCGTAACTTTCTTTATTTGCTGCTGGCTTATCAACATAAGCAATTCTCGTTGAAAAGATTCCAGGTATGCCATTAATTTTTTCATAGATTCTATCGCTTATATTATGACCTATTCTATTGAGAGATTTTAGGGAACCCATCATTATAGCTTTGTGAACATTCTTTTGCCTTGAGACATCTAATATCGAATAAGAAATATTCACTTCTCCCTCTGTCTCTGATTTCAGAACTGAACCCACTATTAAGTAATCTACTTTAAGTAGTCTCCAATCCCTATAAGAAACCTCTTCTTCTAAAGTTGGATAGCTCAACATGTCCTCGGGGCTTAATACAGAGAACTCAGCAAAAGATTCCAAATCCTTTTTAACAATTTCATGAAGATAGAGAGGGGGAGCTTGCTCAAGAGTCCATTCAAAGGGAACCATTGCAACTTTAATGGGTTCGTCTGTTCCACCTGTTATTTCTATTCTTAGTTGAGAATAAAAATAAGAACTTGAAAAAATTAGAAGGGATAAAATAATCTTATTTAAAAACTTCATTCCTTCATTACGGTTTAAAGATTAGAGTGAAGTTTCTAAAATTATCATCAAATAATTTTGCTGACATAGATAAATTTTCAAATTTGTTAACCCTGGCAACTGCAATTAACGCCGAGCGATCAAAAGCTTCATTTCCGCTTGGTCTCTTAATTTTGACATCCAGTATTTCTCCTGTTGGTACTAAAGAAAGTACTAGCTCGACACTCAACCCTTCAGGAACGATCGGTTTTTTCCACACTGCCCTTATCTGTTCTTCGATGATGGAAGAGAAGATTAAAATTCTATTTTTTTCGTTTAAATTTATTTTCTTTTCTTTGACAATAGTGGGCCTGGCAGTCTTACTTTTTAGAATAAGAATCTCCTGACTCGGCTTTAAAACCATCTCATTGATATCTACTTGAGCTTTTGATTCTGGGGTAACTTCATTAATGACAATTCTTCTATATTCTTTTTTAGATATTGATGCCGGTTGTTCAAAGACCAGATAAGCAGGTATTGGGGCTGAGTATTCAGCTTGAAAATCCAATAAATCTATATTTAGAATATTGGATAAGGATAAAACCAACCCCATGTGAATTAATAATGAAATGAAGAATCCTGCAAAAAGATTCTGCATTATTCTGATTTAGGAGGCTTAGTTATTAGGCCTATATTTTTTGATCCTAGTTGTTGAAGAAGAGCCATTAAAGTCATAACTTTCTCGTATTTAACCTCTTCATCTCCTCTTATGACTACCTGCATATTCTTGTCTGCTTTTAATATCTTCGAAATCTCTTGTGAAATCTCGTCAAGTGTCAAAGGCTGATTCCTTGTAGCATCTGTTTCTAAAAAGAAAGAGCCATCAGATCTTACAGAAATAATGAGGGGTTCAGAATTCTCTACTGGAAGCGCATCAGATGATACTTCGGGTAAATTAACTGATATACCTTGAACCATCAAAGGAGCTGCCACCATAAAAATAACTAAAAGAACCAACATGACATCAATATAAGGAACTACATTGATATCTGAAATCAAGTTCCTTCTTCTCTTTAACATGCCTATTACCTTGAGTGTATTTCTCTATGCAATACAGCTGCAAATTCATCCATAAAGCTTTCATAGCCCGACAAGAGGTAATCACTTTCAGATATGAAACGGTTGTAAGCTATAAGCGCTGGTATGGCAGCAAAAAGACCTATTGCTGTTGCGATTAGTGCTTCTGATATACCTGGAGCTACAGCAGCTAAAGTTGCTTGGTTTGCGCCTGCAAGTCCTCTGAAAGAGTTCATTATTCCCCACACGGTGCCAAATAAGCCTATATACGGACTAACTGAAGCCACAGTGGCTAAAAAAGGGAGATGATTTTCAAGAAGCATCTGTTCTCTTGATAATGAAACTTTCATATTTCTTAAAACACTTTCCATAACAACTTCAGCTTCAAGGTCTTGTGAACTTAACCTCTTGTAGTCGGTGTACCCCGATCTAAATATGCATTCAGCTCCAAAAGGAACGTGTTTTTCGTCATTACCTATTTCTAGAATTCTTTCAACTCCGAGGTCAGACCAAAAAAGGTCTTCAAAAGAAGATAAATTATCTTTTGATTTGCTGATAAAAATCCATCTTTCAAAGATAAACATCCACGATAAGATTGAAGCAATAATTAATATAACTATTACTGATTTGACTACAAAACTAGCATTTAGAAAAAGAGTTAAGATTGAAGTGTCCATAAATATTAAAGTAAATTTCTCATTCTCGAATATAGCTCCTGAGGAAGCGGGTAAGGTGTAAAATTCTTACCATCAATACATCCGCATCTTATATCACCACTGCAAAGTAGCATATCATTTCGGTAAGCTTCTTGCTTAAAATCAAAAGTAACTTTACCCAGCTTGATAAGGCTTGTTTTAATTATTAACTCATCGTCAAGTCTGGCGGGTTTTTGAAGGATAAGGTTTAGATCTCTCACTATAAATATAGCTCCAGATTCCATAAGAGCTTTCTGTTCATAACCAGCTGTTCTTAGGAGTTCTGTTCTAGCTCTTTCAAAAAATTTAAGATAATTTGCATAATAAACAACACCTTGGGCATCGGTATCTTCATAATAAACTCTCAGTTTATATTTATGCATCAATCCTCAAGGTCATGCTCTCTGATATCATCCTTATAAAGCTCTTTTAGTAAAAAAATGAAATCATCCCAAAGTAAATCTGCATTAAAAGGTGAATCTAGATGCAGAGACGGATTTATTGCGCCAAGGGGAACTCTTACTTTAATAGGCCTCCTATCAAATTTGTAGACCAACGCAGGAATTCCTTTAGTTTTTGTAGCGTCTAAGACTTGTTGCCACCAAGCTTCTAAAGGCTCTGCCCCTGAAGCGTATCGCTTACATTCTATATACCATTGTCCTATCATCAGATCTGGAAGATGTTTTTCTCTTGTTTGTTCTAATATTCTTCTGATGTTTTTCTCTAAACCGAGATCAGCGGTGAGCAAATTCGCAATCTCTCTTTCAAAAGAAGCACCCTTATTTCTAGAATTAGCCATTACGAATCTAAATGCTCCATCATTTCATCAGGAAAATCAGCATTAGAATGAACACTTTGCGTATCATCCAAGTCTTCAAGAGCCTCTAGAAGTCTAAACACTTTCAAGGAAGTCTCTAGGTCTATGGATACTGCTGTCTCTGGCACTAAAGAGATTTCTGAATCTATCAATTCAATGGAATTATCTAAAAGCACTCTTCGTACATTCTCATAATCTTCTGGCAAGGTTGAAATTGATATTAAACCTTCATTGCTAACCTCGATATCTTCCGCACCAGAGTCTATAGCCAACTCAACGATTAATTCTTCATCCTTACTGGAAGTAATTTGAATCATTCCTTTTTTTATAAAGAGGTAAGCAACGGAACCTGTTGTGCCCAAGTTACCACCTGCTTTGGTAAATGCATGCCTAACCTCGGCCACTGTGCGATTATTATTATCAGTCATGGATTCAACTAATATGGCAATTCCACCTGGGCCATACCCTTCAAAAGAAACTTCTTCAAGATTTTCGCCATCTTCTCCCCCTGACCCTCTTTGAACTGCTCGTTCTATGGTGTCTTTTGTCATATTTGCAGCTAAGGCCTTGTCTATTGCAGTCCTGAGCCTAGGGTTGTCATCAGGCACTCCTCCACCTAATTTGGCGGAAACGGTGATCTCTCTAATTAAGACTGAGAAGACCTTTCCTCTCTTAGCATCTTGGCGGCCCTTTCTATGCTTTATGTTGGCCCATTTAGAGTGTCCAGCCACTTAAGTCTCCTTGTTTAGATCTTGAACCTTTAAATTCAATTCATTTAGTTGCTCAAAAGACGCTGCACCAGGTGCATCAGTCATCAAGCAAGAAGCAGACTGTGTTTTAGGAAACGCTATAACGTCTCTTATGGAATCTGACTTCGTCATTAACATTATCATTCTGTCAAATCCAATAGCTAAACCAGCGTGAGGAGGACACCCATGCTGAAGAGCAGACGTTAAGAATCCAAACTTTTCTTGGGCCTCCTCGTGATCAATGTCTAAAATCTTAAGAACCTCAGATTGCATTTCATGATCATGTATTCTGACGGAGCCACCACCAAGCTCAGTCCCATTCAAAACCACATCATATGCATCAGTTAAGGCCAAGAGGGGGTTGTCTTTTAATTCTTCAATAGAACACCTAGGAGCGGTGAAAGGATGATGCAACGGAGTTATTTGTCCTGAACTTGCTATCTCAAACATAGGAAAATCCACAACCCAACAAGGCGCCCACTCTGAAACTAATAAATCCAAATCTTTAGCTACGAGATCTCTTAAAGCTGACAAAGAATCGTTTACCACCTTTCGTTTACCGGCTCCAAAGAAAATAATATCTCCTTTTTTTGCTTCTAAAGTAATTAAAATTTGATTGATAATATTTTCATCAATAAATTTTATGATTGGTGATTGGAGCCCTTCTTTTCCTTTGGAAGGGTCTTCAACCCTTATATAAGCCAAACCTTTTGCTCCGAATGTTCCTACAAAATCCGTGTAATCATCTATTTGTTTTCTAGAAAGAGACTCACCCTTCGGAACACGAAGCGCTGCTATCCTACTTTCATCTGAGTTAGCTGGCTCACTAAAAACCTTAAAGTCTGAATCAATAAATAAATCTTTTACCTCTATAAACTCTAAAGGGTTTCTTAAATCTGGCTTATCTGTGCCGTATTTTTCTATTGCTTCTGCATAAGTTAAATGTGGAAATTCTCCTAAATCAACATTCATAGTCTCTTTGAAAGTCTTAGAAATCATTCTTGTAACTAATTCGATTATGTCATTGGCCTCAACAAAAGCACTTTCTAAATCTATCTGGGTAAATTCTGGCTGTCTATCTGCTCTTAAGTCTTCGTCTCTAAAGCATCTAGCAAATTGATAGTATTTTTCAAATCCTGAAGCCATAAGGGTTTGTTTAAATAATTGAGGAGATTGAGGTAATGCAAAGAAAGAGCCAGGGTAAGTTCTGCTTGGGACAAGATAATCTCTTGCTCCTTCAGGAGTTGCTTTAGTTAATAGAGGAGTTTCTATCTCTAGAAAGTTTTCATCGTTCAAAAAATTTCTTAAAGAATGAGATACTTTTGCCCTTAGTCTTAGTTTGGCCTGCATAGCATCTCTTCTAAGGTCCAAAAACCTATATTTTAGTCTTGTCTCTTCTCCAACAGAGGTATATTCATCGAGCTGAAAAGGCAAAGCTAGTGAATTATTTAATATGGTTAAGCCTGAAGCATTTATTTCAATTTCTCCAGATAAAAGGTCTGGGTTTATGGTCCCTTCCGGTCTTTCTTGCACAGTACCCATAGACAATAAGACAAATTCAGACCTACAAGTCTCTGCCAAGCTAAATGAGTCTTTGTTATCTGGATTATAAACAACCTGAACTAAGCCTGTTTCATCTCTAATATCAAAGAAAATAACACCGCCATGATCTCGCCTTCTATGGATCCATCCGGCTATTGCAACTTCTTGACCTATATTTTTTTTATCAATTGACCCGCAATAATGAGTTCTAAATGTCATAACTTAAACCTTACTTATTTTGATGAGTCTGATTTGACAGGCTCATCTTTAGTTGTCTTCTTATTTTCAGTTCCATTAACCGTGCTTTGATTATCATTATCACTCTTAGCAATATTCTTTTTATTTCCAGTTTTAAAATCAGTTTCATACCAGCCCGTTCCCTTTAGCCTAAAATTAGGAGCGGTTGGAACTTGCTTTAAATCAGGATGATCTGACTTATAAGCATCGAGTTCAGATATACGCATTTGTAATTCAAACACTTCTTCTGTTTTTTTATTCTTAAAGATATAAGTAGGCATTTTTTAGTATTTTAAGTTTTCTAACTTAAATAAAGTATATAAATCTTAAATTTGTTCAAATATTGAGTAATTATAGCAATATAAGCTTAATACCTTCTTAACTAATACCGATATGGTAATATTAATGAAAAACCAAGTTAACTATGAAAACAAGCAACTTACTGCTCGCAACTCAAAGAGAAAATCCTTCAGATGCGGAGACCGTTAGTCATCAGCTGATGATTAAAGCAGGTCTAATACGTCAAGTTGCAGCAGGTATTTATAACTGGCTTCCCACAGGTAAGAAGGTTTTGAGGAAGGTTGAAGAAATCATAAGAAAAGAAATGGACTCATCAGGTGCACAAGAAATACTTATGCCCATGGTCCAACCCACCTCGTTATGGGAAGAATCTGGAAGAATTCAACAATATGGAAAAGAATTATTAGTATTTCAAGATAGACATGAAAGGAGCTTTTGCTTAGGACCTACTCATGAAGAAGTAATTACTGATCTATGTCGTAATGTTATTAAAAGTCATAGAGAACTTCCGATAACGCTTTACCAAATACAAACTAAATTTAGGGACGAAATAAGACCAAGATTTGGTGTTATGAGATCAAGAGAATTTATTATGAAAGATGCCTATTCATTTGATTTATCCCCGGAAGGCCTAGACAAAAGTTATTCAACCATGAAAGAAGCATATCTGAATATATTTCATAATCTGGGCCTGGAATATAGAATCGTAAAAGCTGACAGCGGTGCTATTGGAGGTTCAGACTCTGAAGAGTTTCATATACTTGCAGACTCGGGTGAAGATTTATTAGCATTTAGTGACTCTAGTGATTATGCCATCAATGCTGAGTTACTAGTTGAACTTCAGGATGAGCAAGACCCAAATTCACTTGAAGGAAAACCCAGCCCTGATGGAAAAGGGAATCTACTATTAAAAAAAGGTATCGAAGTTGGCCATATTTTTAAGTTGGGAAGAAAATATTCAGAAAGCTTAAAGCTAAGGGTTCAAGGTGATGATGGAGACGTATATCCTGAGATGGGATGCTATGGTATTGGAGCGTCAAGAATAATTGCAGCTTCAATTGAACAAAATCATGACGAAAAAGGGATAATTTGGCCTAAGTCTTTGTGTCCATATGAAGTTGTTATAGTTGAAGCCAATCCTAAGAAAAAAGAAAGCATTAAAAACACCTGCGAAGAGGTCTATGAACTCCTAGCTTCAAATAATGTAGATGTGCTTTGGGACGACAGAGATAAAAGGCCAGGAGTTAAATTTACAGATATGGAATTGATAGGTATTCCAATAATGATAATTATTGGCGATAAATCAACTGAAGATAATAAAGTTGAAATTAAAGTTAGGCTTGAGGAGAAAACAGAAAGAGTTTCCCCTCAAGACATTCTTCAGAAATTATCAGAAATTAGCTAAGCCTTTCTATAATCATGGCGTTAGCTGTTCCGCCGCCTTCACATATAGCCTGTAATCCATACCTAGCTTCTCTTCTTTCTAGTTCATGTAGAAGAGTTGTCATCAATTTGGCACCTGTGCCGCCCAAGGGATGCCCAAGAGCCATTGCACCGCCATTAACATTGAGTTTTTCTAGGTCCGCTCCTAGTTCATGAGCCCATGCCAGAGGAACGGGAGCAAAAGCTTCGTTTACTTCATATAGATCAATGTCTTCTATAGAAAGATCAGCTTTATTAAGAACATTCTTAGAAGCAGGTATAGGGCCAGTTAACATGATAACTGGATCGTCACCTGCAAGTGCTAGAGCAATGATCTTAGCACGAGGTTTAATGCCTAATTTTTTTAATCCAGCGTCATTAACTATCATAATGGCGGCTGCTCCATCACAAATCTGACTGGATGTTCCAGCTGTTAATACGCCATCTTCAGAAAGAACATTTAAGCCTGATAAACTTTCTGGACTAGCATCAAATCTGATGCCTTCATCGACAGTTACCATTTCTTTTTCTCCAGAAGGTAAATCTCCTTCCACTGGCACTATCTCTCTATCAAAATAACCTTCTTCAGTAGCATTAATTGCCTTTTGATGACTAGCAAAAGCAAAAGAATCTAATTGTTCTCTTGATAAGTTCCATCTATCAGCCATCATTTCTGCACCTGCAAATTGGCTAAATTGAACTCCAGGATATCTTTTAGTCATGCCTTTGCCATCAAAAGGTTGACCATGGCCAGCTTTATAACTATCTACAATAGCTGCTCCAATTGGAACCTGACTCATGACTTCAACTCCACCAGCTATTACTATGTCTTGTGTTTCAGACATAACAGCTTGCGCTGCAAAATGTATAGCTTGCTGAGAAGAACCGCATTGTCTGTCTACAGTTGTTCCTGGAACAGATTCTGGTAATGACGAACCTAAAACAGCATTTCTTGCAACATTACCTGACTGTGCACCAGCCTGACTTACGCAACCAAAGATAACATCATCTATTAATTCACCTTTAACTCCTGTCCTTTCTACTAGTTCGTCTAAAACTAAGGCTCCTAAATCAGAAGGATGCCAACCACTTAATTTTCCATTTTTTCTTCCACCTGGCGTTCTTACCGCACCAACTATATACGCATTTCCCATTTTTTTTCTCCTTGTAATAAGAAAGCACCCTATCTTTACGAAAGGATGCTTTTATAGGAGTTGATCCTATACTAAAAATAAGAAAAGAAAAACCCTATGAAATATCTAGTCTTTACTGCTGATAGCATCTAACACTTGTTTTTCAATTGTGCTCTGTAATTTTGGATTCTCTTCTAGAAATTCAATTGAATTAGCTTTCCCTTGACCAATCTTCTCTCCGTTATAACTATACCAAGCACCGGCCTTCTCAATAATATCAAGATCAACTCCCCTATCAATTATCTCACCTAATCTATTAATTCCTTTATTATAAATTATTTGAAATTCAGCCTGCTTAAATGGTGGTGAGACTTTATTTTTTACAACTTTAACTCTGGTTTCATTGCCAACAGCTTCATCTCCATCCTTTACGGTACCTATTCTTCTGATGTCCATCCTCACAGAAGCATAGAATTTTAGTGCATTTCCTCCAGCCGTAGTTTCAGGGCTACCAAACATGACTCCTATCTTATGTCTTATTTGATTTATAAAAATCACTAAAGTGTTAGATCTCTGGACATTACCTGTTATTTTTCTAAGGGCTTGAGACATTAACCTGGCCTGCAGCCCAACATGATGATCTCCCATCTCTCCTTCTATCTCAGCCTTTGGGACTAGCGCTGCTACTGAATCAATCACCAGTATATCGATTCCACCTGAAGCAACCATGATGTCTGCGACCTCTAGGGCCTGCTCACCTGTATCTGGTTGAGATACCAACAAGTCATCAACATTAACACCCAACTTCTCAGCATATATTGGATCTAAAGCATGTTCTGCATCTATAAAAGCTGCCGTGCCTCCCATTTTTTGGCACTGTGCTATGACTTCTAAGGTTAAAGTAGTTTTTCCAGAAGATTCAGGTCCATAGATCTCGCATATTCTGCCTTTGGGCAACCCGCCTATTCCTAGAGCAATGTCTAAACCCAGAGAACCAGTAGGGATAGAAGGTATTTTTTCATGCCTCTTTTCTCCCATACGCATAACTGTACCGGCCCCAAACTGCCTTTCTATCTGACCAAGAGCGGTATCTAATTGTTTTGTTTTATCGACTTCTTTGATAACTGTCACCTTTTTTTGAGCCATAATTTTCTCCCAATGAATTATTATGACTATTATACAAAATACTGTATAAATAAACAGTATTATTTAATTTTCTTTTACCAACCGTATTGCATTGATTAAAGCACACTCTACAGTAGCATATCTCACCTCGTTCCTGTTCCCAGAAAAAAGCTCAGTTGTACTATGAACCTCCTCTCCTTCTCTCAACCAGGCGATACAAACAGTTCCAACTGGTCTTTCTTTTGTGCCTCCCCCCGGTCCTGCAATTCCACTTATAGCAACACCTAATTGTGAGTTGCTGAGACTTAAGGCTCCTTCTACCATTTCACAAACGACTTCTTCGCTTACAGCTCCATAATTCCTTAGGGTTTCTTTCTTAACTCCCAACACTTTTGTTTTAGCAGTATTTGAATAAGTTATGAACCCAGTGCCATACCACTTAGAACTTCCTGGTACTCCGGTAACTGATTGTCCAACCCATCCCCCGGTGCAAGATTCTGCTGAAGTAAACAAGAGATTTTTTTCTGTGAGCAATTCACCAAGCTCGGCACTTAATGATTCCAGTTTTTCTAAATTCAATGTTTTCTTTAGGTTAATGAGGGGTTAATTAGAACAGAAAACAAGTCTTTGTCTAGATACTAGTTACGTTGAATACTTTAACTGATAAAATTGGTTCTTTAATTATCTAATATGACATTTATAGTTGGCGATTCTTGTGTGAAATGTAAGTTAACAGACTGCGTTGAAGTTTGTCCTGTTGATTGTTTTTATGAAGGGCCAAACATGTTAGTTATAAACCCTGATGAATGCATCGACTGTGCTTTATGTGAACCTGAATGCCCGATAGATGCTATTTTTTCTGAAGATGAAGTCCCTGCAGATCAAATACCTTATATTGAATTAAACGCAGAACTTTGTATGGAATGGCCAAATATTATTGAACAAAAAGCCCCTTTGGAAGATTCAGATAAGTGGAGAGAGGTTAAAAATAAAATTGGGTATATAGAGAAATAGTTACTCCCTACTCTTGTCTAAAATATAAACTAATATAGAGCCTACCAGCAATCCCCCTAATACAGGGAATACATTCTCAGTAAACTCCGGTAGATTTAAATCAAATACACCTTCTTTCCAGATAATAGGGATGCTGAATAAAACCAATCCAAAAAAAGTGCTTAAAATAAGTTTCTGCCTACTCTCGTATAGCCTTCTAATAACTCTTACACTTGAAAAAAGACCGACAACACATCCTAAGATAAAAACAGATAAAATTGTCATTTCAAAATTCTTCAAAGCGCCAACGATGGTTGTATAGACCCCTAAAAGTAACAAGATAAAACTACCAGATATGCCTGGAAGCACAAGAGCACAGATTGCTATGAAACCAGAAATAAAAAGGTAAAAAAGATTAACCTCTGATGGATTAATTGAAGGAGTTGCAAATAAGATTGAAGCCACAACTGCCGATATAATCAATCCATAAAATAAATCAATATTTATCTTTTCTGGTTTTAATGGCTCTATAAACAAAGAAAAGAAAAGTAGGGACGATAGAGAAGACTTAAAAAAAATAGGATAGGAAGATAATAAAAAAACAATTAGATTTGATAATAAAAATATGGCAAAAATCATGCCTAAAGCCAGACTTAAGAGAAAATAAAGATCTATTTGGTCAAAAGCATCCTTAAATTTTCCAGACATAAGCTTAGTCAAAAAACTAATATTGAACTCACTTAATGAATTAATAAGCCTCACATAAATCCCTAAAATTAAAGCAACTGTCCCTCCGGATATACCGGGTATAATCTCAGCTATTCCCATAGCGAAACCTTTAAAAAAAACTTTGAGGTGAATATTCATTACTGAGAATTAGTCTATCAGACCCCCTAAGAGAGGAACAAATAGAACCTCTTCAAGCTCTTCAGTTTTAAACTCTTCAACGGCAACTCTGGTTACAAGTGTTAGTTTCTGAGTTGATCCATTGCCTATCGGAGAAATAAGCCTTCCCCCTATTTCAAGTGATTTATAGAGGTATTCTGGTACAGCTAACGGAGCAGCAGCTAATAAGATTGCATCATATTTTTTTGTTTTGTTCTCAAATTTAGAACCATCATCATGAAGAAGTTCAGCATTCCTTATTTTTAAATCTTTTAGGATATGTTTTGCTTTTTCATGAAGAGGCTTTATACGTTCTATACTTATAACCTTTTCAGAAAACTTAGAGAGAATAGCCGTTTGATAACCACAACCTGTCCCAATCTCAAGAACAGCACCCAAAGGTCTTTGAGACAGTCTTTCATTTTGAATTAACAGTTCAGTCATCCTAGCAACGATGTAAGGTTGAGAAATTGTTTGTTGATGACCTATAGGTAACGCTAAATCTTCATAAGCCCTTGAAGCCAGAGCTTCATCTAAAAATAAATGTCTTGGTGTATCTCTCATAACTTCCAAGACCCTGACATCACTTATTCCTTGGTCAGTTAATCGCTCAACTAAACGCTGTCTGGTTCTAAGGGAAGTCATCCCTTTTCCTGAAATCTTTTCTTGAGCTCTCATTTATTAAAAACTTCCTTTAACCAGTTATGTAATGAATTAGAAGAATCGCTATAAAGAAAATCAGGTGAAATTGGTGTTATTGATACTTCATTTCTCTCTAAAGTAGCTATATCAGAGTCGATATCATTTGATGGATATTTATCACGATGTGAAGTCCAATACTCAACTTGGCCTTTTGAATTCTCTATCTTATTAGGTGGATTTCTTGACCCCCAAGTTCCAACTTTTGTTTTAACTACTTTTAAATTTTCTGTAAAAGGAATATTTGGAACATTAACATTCAAGGTGATGCTTGGATTTAGGATCAAAGACTCAATGTGTAAAATGAGATGTTGTGCTACAAGACCTGCCGTCTCAAAATTAGGTTCTTGCTCTCCTTTAGAACCTGGCTGGCCAAAAGCGGCCGAGGAAATTGCAATTGAAGGCAACATTAATTCTGATGCTTCTAAGGCTGCACCCACTGTACCTGAATACAAAAGGTCTTCACCCATATTTGCTCCAAGATTTATACCTGAAATTACTAAGTCGGGTTTCCAAGGACAAAGTTCATGAATACCCAAGTGAACACAATCAACAGGTCGTCCATTTAAAGACTTAAAGTTCTGCTTCACATCTTTAACTTTCATTGGCCTATTTGTTGTAATTGATGAGCCAGCTCCACTTTGATTTATTTCTGGCGCAACAACAAAAACTTCAGCTATTTCTTTTAAATGTTCATACAAGCAATTTATACCTGGAGCATCTACTCCATCATCATTTGAGATAAGAATTTTTAGCATGGGTTTAATCGATCAAAGCTACAGCATGACAAGACAAACCTTTCTTTTCTCCTTCAAAACCAAGAAAATCAGTAGTGGTAGCTTTGCAGTTGACTGAATCTATTTCTATACATAAATCTTGGGATAGATTTTCTCTAATCTTACCTATAAATCTATTTAATTTAGGTTCTTGACCTATAAAAGTTATATCAATATTTTGAATTAAATAATTTGCATCTTTTATTTTCGAAACCACATCTCGTAATAATTCTCTGCTTGATATATTTTTAAATTTATTGTCTTCAGAAGGATAAAGCGTTCCTATGTCACCAAAGCCTGCCGCACCCAATAAGGCATCGATCAGTGCATGAACAATTAGATCTCCATCAGAGTGGGCATCGATAGAGTAATTGCAAGTTATAGCAACTCCTCCAAGGATCACGCCACTGCCCTCAATTAATCTATGTGCATCGTACCCATGACCTATCTTCATTAAAATATTCTTCCTTGCGCAGTGAGTATTGATTTTACTAAATTTAGATCTTCTGGGTGAGTAATTTTAATATTATCAGTGGATCCTAAATGGGTTTTTATTTGTCCTAAAGACTCTTCTAACATTCCAGATTCATCTGTAAATTCCTTCCCTTCTTCTAGTTTCTCAAAGACAGCTTCTAGGATTCCTCTTTCAAATACTTGAGGAGTATAAACCTTCCAAAGGTCTTTTCTATCGACAGTTCTTATTACATCAAGATTTTTTGGGTCAATCTTTTTTAACGTATCGGAAACTGGACTTCCTAAAACGGCACCATCATGACCTCCACTACAAAAATCCTCAAGCATTGCTCTAATATCAGAACTTCTAACACACGGTCTTGCGGAATCATGAATCAATATATTCTGATAATCAACTGAAGAGGTCTTCCAATAGTTAACAGCCCTCTGTACTGATATTGTTCTGGTTTTTCCTCCTTTTATAAAATTAATTTTAGGATTGTCTAATGACTCAATAGATTTCCAATGAGTGTCTTCGGGAGCAACAGGTATACAAATACCGAGGCATTCTGAAAAATCCAATAAAGGCTCTAAGCTAATCTCCATTACTGTCTTATTATCAATCAGAGAATATTGTTTGGGCTTGTCAGATTTAAATCTCTTACCAACACCCGCAGAAGGCAATATAGCTACAAATGGATAGATCAATTTACTTCTGATGAAATAGAGATATCTTCTTCAAGAGTGGCTTCAAAAATATAAAATTTCTCTCCAGGTTTTATTAGACCTAATTCAGATCTTGCAAGACCTTCGATGGTCTCTCTTCCCGAGCTGAGTTTAATCTTCTCTTCTTCTAACAATTTATTTTCATTTTCAAGCCTTATTCTTTCTTCTGTTAGTGCCGATATCTCTTTTTCTAAGACTCTCAGATCAGACCTACTCTGTTCTCCAAACCAAATATTTTTCTGAGTAAAGACAACAACTAAAAATAAGACAGAAATAGCTATATAAAATCTTAGATCTTTAGACTTAGTCTTTTGTATAAATTTGTTTAACCAAAGCATAAGGAAGTTTGTTTCTCAATTATAAGAAGTCTGTTGTATTTCGCTACCCTATCCGACCTGGAAGGTGCGCCAGTTTTGATCTGACCACTTCCCATGCCTACTGAAAAATCAGCAATAAATGAGTCTTCCGTCTCGCCAGAGCGATGAGAAATAACTGAGTTGAAATTATGGCTCGAGGCAGTTTGAATGGCATCTATGGTCTCACTAAGAGTACCGATTTGATTTAGCTTAACTAAAACAGCATTGGCTGCTTTTTTTTCAATGCCTTCATTTATTCTCAACGGATTAGTCACAAACAAGTCATCTCCTACTATTTGTGTATCCGCTCCTAACTCCGAATTTAAATTAATCCAACCTTCCCAATCATCTTCATCAAGTCCATCTTCTATAGATGAGATAGGGTAATTTGATCTTAGATCTTTTAAATATGAAACCATATCATTTGAAGAGAATTTTTGATCCATACCCTCTAAGTTATAGATTGAGTCGTTATAGAACTCTGTAGCTGCAACATCAAGACAAAGAAAAACCTGTTCTCCTGGGACATAACCTGCCTTCTCAATTGATTCCATTATCAGATCTAATGCTACTTGAGGAGAGTCTAGGTTTGGCGCAAAACCTCCCTCGTCTCCAACTGCAGTATTTAAATTCTTTTTCTTCAATATCTCCTTCAAAGTGTGAAAGATTTCTACTCCGGAACGTAAAGAATCAGAGAAAGACTCAAAGCCACTTGGTTGTATCATAAACTCTTGGAAATCTATTGGGTTGTCAGCATGAGCTCCTCCGTTAAGAATATTCATCATGGGGATTGGAAGTTTTTGATTAACTTCAGCACCTAAGTTTTCTTTAGCTTGAAGATGAATAAAATCAAATAACTCTAAATTAAGCACTTGGGCTGCTACTTTAGAGCAAGCCATGGAGACACCTAATATAGCATTTGCTCCAAAATTACTTTTGTTTGGAGTGCCATCAGATTCTATTAATAGACTATCTATTTCTTTTACATTGATAGGGTCTTTGCCTTTAAGAATAGAATTAATCTCACTATTTATAGCATTGACTGCACTTAAAACGCCTTTACCTAAATATCTAGAGTCGTCATTATCTCTTTTTTCATTAGCCTCATACTTTCCAGTTGAAGCTCCTGAAGGAACAAAAGCCATTGATTTTTCATTATTATTAAGTATAACTTCTGCTGCAACAGTGGGGTTGCCTCTAGAGTCTAATACCTCGTATGCACGAACTTGTTTTATGAAATTATTGCTCATATTAATTTAAATCAACTGTTTTAAATGATTTAACTAAGGCATCTAAAGATTTAATCTGAAGAAGTAACTCTTTTAAGTTGGTTAAAGGCAATGCACAAGGACCATCGCACATGGCTTTATCTGGATCAGGGTGAACTTCTAAAAATAACCCAGCTAAACCTAATGCCATTCCAGATTTAGCTAAATCAAGAACGCTTTCTCTTCTACCTGCGGTTTTATCCCCCAAACCTCCAGGCTTTTGAAGAGAGTGGGTAACGTCAAAAATAACTGGATGATTGTATGCTTTAAGACTGGCAAGCCCTATCATGTCAACAACCAGATTGTTGTACCCGAAAGAGGTGCCTCTTTCACATAACAAGAGTTGGTTATTTCCAAAACTTTTAAATTTATTTATGACATTCTCAATATCAGTTGGAGACATAAACTGGGCTTTCTTTATGTTCACTGGGACTCCTGATCTAGCTATGCTTCCGACAAGGTCAGTTTGCCTGCATAAAAAAGCAGGTATTTGTATGATATCAAGAACATCTTTTGCAACCTCCACCTCTTCTTCATTATGAACGTCTGAGATAATAGGCACATCGTACTTGTGCTTTAAGTCAGATAATATTTGCATCCCTTTTTTAATTCCCGGGCCCCTATATGAATCAACAGAAGATCTATTAGCTTTATCGTAAGAAGCCTTAAAGATATAAGGTATTTCTAGCTCTTTACAAACTGATACACATTCAGAGATGACCTCTTCGGTTGTTTCCTCGGTTTCAAGTACATTTAGGCCAGCAATTAAAGTAAACGGCTTGTCATTATCAATAGTGAAGTTCTTTATCTTTATGCTACTCATTTTCTTTTCCACTCCGCTGCAGCTTTTATAAACCCAGAAAATAAAGGATGCCCTTCTCTGGGATTGGAAGTGAATTCAGGATGGAATTGACATGCAACAAACCAAGGATGGTCAACCAACTCTACCACCTCAACCAGGTTTTTGTCTTTTGATTTACCAACGATATTTAACCCTGATGCAGAAAGGTCATCTATGTAATTATTGTTAACCTCGTAACGGTGTCTGTGTCTTTCATTAATAATATCTTGATTATATAAAGATCTAGTTATTGAATCTCCTGATAATAGACATTCTTGCGCCCCCAGCCTCATGGTTCCTCCTAGATCTGAAGTGGCATCTCTTTTTTCTATAGCTCCATCCGAATCTATCCATTCATGAATTAAACCTATAATAGGATTTTTAGTATCTTGTTTAAATTCACTACTATTTGCATCTTTTAAATTGAGTACATTTCTTGCAAACTCTATAACAGCTACCTGTAAGCCAAGGCAAATACCAAGGTAGGGGACTTTATTTACTCTCGCATATTCTGCAGCCAGTATCATCCCTTCAATTCCTCTTTCACCGAAACCTCCTGGCACCAGAACAGCATGCGAGCCCTCAAGAAGCTCTTTAACATTATTTCTATTTAGTGTTTCAGAGTCGATATAATTAATATTAATCTTTAATTGGTTCTGAAGACCTCCATGTTTAAGAGCTTCATTCAATGATTTATAAGCATCTACCAATTCAGTATATTTACCCACCATAGCAATTTCAACAATGCCATTAGGGTTTAAATCAGCTTTAACAACTTTTTTCCAGTCTGTTAAATCGGCATCAGGGCATTGAATTCCTAATTTTTTTACCACCAACTCATCTACATTTTGAAGGTTTAGCTCTAAAGGAATCTTATATATAGAATCTACGTTAGGCATTGAAATAACAGCTTTCTTTTGGACGTTAGTAAATAAAGCTATTTTTTCTTTATCTTCATCAGACATTGTATTATCTGACCTGCATATCAATAAATCAGGTTGCAGTCCATGTGAAAGCATCTCTTTGACAGAGTGTTGGGTTGGTTTAGTTTTTGTTTCTCCCGCAGAAGATAAATAAGGAACCAGAGTTAAATGTATGAATAAAGTTCTTTCTTGACCTAGCTGCAGTTTCATCTGCCTTATTGCCTCAAGAAAAGGTTGAGACTCGATATCCCCTACAGTTCCGCCTATTTCTACTATAGCTACTTGAGATCTTCCTGCGCCCTCTACTATCTTTCTTTTTATTTCATCTGTTATGTGAGGTATAACCTGGACTGTTCCTCCTAAATAGTCTCCTCTTCTTTCATTCTTTAAAACTCTTTCGTAAATTTGTCCTGTTGTAAAATTATTTACTTTAGACATTTTTGTTTTAAGAAAACGTTCATAATGACCTAAATCAAGATCTGTTTCCGAACCATCCTCAGTAACAAAAACTTCGCCATGTTGAATCGGACTCATAGTCCCGGGATCTAAATTAATATAAGGATCTAATTTTAAGATTGTAACGGAAAGACCTCTACTTTCTAAGATAGCTCCCAAAGAGGCAGAAGCTATTCCTTTTCCAAGTGACGATACAACACCACCAGTTACAAATATAAATCGAGTTTCAGTATTTTCCATCTAATATAGCCATAAGAAGAGTAGTAAATAAATCTTCTTAAAGATGGGAGGACAGGTTAACAAAAACCTTAAATTACAACAAGAGAAAGCTATTCTTTTAGCCAGTTAAATCTAATGGCTTCTCTAATTCTGCCCAAGAAATATCACCATCTGTAGAATGCGACTCGAACTCAAGAACTCCAAGCTTATCGTAGAGAGGTCTTACTTTATCGGTTAATAGTCCTATTCTTGATAGATTTGGAACGACCCTTGAAAAAAGTAACCTTTGAAATTCAAGAGCAAAACCTGCATTGTTTGAGAAATCTCTTGCTTCATTTTCATCCCAACCAAACCTTCTAAATACATCTGTAGGAAATAATCTTTCTTTACTAATAACGCAAGCTTCATAAGCAAACATAGCTCTATCTTCTTTTTCTTCTTCTGATAAATTTTCAATGTATTCTTCAAGATAATTCACTCCAAAAGTAACATGTCTTGCCTCATCCCTAATAATAAGATGAAGAACATCTTTTAATACTGGGTCTGGAGTGACTGCTTTGGCAGTATTAAAAGCGGCTAAAGCTAGCCCTTCGATGATAATTTGCATACCTATTAGTTTCAGGTCCCATCTTTCGTCAGTTAAAATCTTATCAAGAAGACTTTTTAGACCTGAGCCTATTGGGTACATAAGTTTAGAGCGTTCTTGAATATATTTAGTAAAAGCCTCTACGTGCCTCGCTTCATCAAATGCTTGCGAGGCAGCATATAATTTTGCTTGATAGGTAGGGGCACAAGAAACTAATTGAGAAGCAACTAATAGAGCGCCTTGTTCTCCATGGAGAAATTGACTAAATTGACTAGCCCCTCTGTGTCTTAGAAATTCTCTTTTTTTATCATCACTCAAATTCTTATATGGAGGATATTCGTCCCAAAACATCACCGGTATATCATCAGAAACTACAAGCGGCCTATTCCAGTCAATGTCTAACGAAACGTTCCAGTTCAATTTCTTACCAAGTTCATATAGCTTGGCGATCCTATTATCTTGAATTGTGTAATCCCAGTTATAAGCCCCAGTAAGAGGAGTTTTGAAGATCTCAGCAACATCTTCAACATCTTGAGAGCTAAGCTTTAACTCTTCTTCATTGTAATCAAGAATCTTACGTGGAGTCTCTTTTGTATATTTTACTTTCATATTAAATCCTTAGTCATCCTCATTTTCATCATAAAACTGGCCTGGGAACCTATCACTCTTAGCTAAATTTTGGAAAGTAGCTATTTCTCTTCTAAAAGCTAATTTAGTCGTACCGGTAGGCCCATTCCTTTGTTTAGCAATGTTAATCTCAGCTTGACCTCTACTTTCGAGATCACTTTCATCATAATATTCATGCCTATAGACAAATGCTATAAGGTCTGCATCTTGCTCAATAGCTCCTGAATCTCTTAAATCTGCAAGAATTGGCCTTTTATTAGGTCGAGATTCTACGGCCCTATTTAATTGAGAAAGACCCACAACAGGAACGTTTAATTCTTTAGCCAGCGCCTTTAAAGACCTACTTATCTCACTAACTTCTTGTACCCGATTATCTCCTCTTCCAGGTACTTGCATTAAACCTATATAGTCAATAACTATTAGAGCTAAATCTGGATTTTCACGCTTTACTCTTCTTGCTCTTGCTCTCACTTCAGATGGAGATAAGGCAGGAGTATCATCAAGTAAAATCTTCTTTTGACTTAAGATTGATAAAGCTTTGTCAATTCCCTCCCAGTCTGCTTCTTGCAATTGCCCTCTCATAATTCTTTGAATGTCTATATTTGAAATACTTGCAATAAACCTTCTTATGACTTGCTCTGAGGACATTTCCATACTGAAGAGGAGAACCGTTTGATCAGTTTGTTTAGCTACATTCTCAGCTATATTAAATCCTAAAGCACTCTTACCCATAGAGGGCCTTCCTGCAATAATAATTAGATCTGATTTTTGTAACCCTAGAGTTATCTCATCAATATCTGCAAAACCTGTGCTTACTCCAACCAGTGAATTGCCACTCTCAGCTGATTCTTGAATCTCAGCATACACTGGCCCTAATAATTCTTTAGCTGTTCTTGGACCTATCGACCTGCTTACATCATCTCTTAAACTTAAAATACTTTCTTCAGCTTCATCAATAACCCTGTCACTACCTGAAGCATCAGATTCTTTTGCAATCTGTGAGATATTTTCTGCGGTAATTATCAGTCTTCTTAGATTTGATCTTTGTTTAATTATATCTGCGTAACTCTCAATATTTGCTACGCTTGGGGTTTCTCTTGCCAACAGCGTTAAGTAGTCCTTTCCACCAGAATTGATTAACTTAGGAAGATCTCCATTGCCTTCTATAGCTTCTTGAACAGTGATCACATCTACAGGCTTGCCTTCATCTTGAAGGTTGTAAATAGTCTTAAAGATTAACTTATGTTCATCTTTATAAAAGTCATCCTCTCTAATAACAACATGAACTAAGTCCCAAGCCTCATTCTTCAGCATAATGCCACCCAAGACGGCTCTTTCTGCTTCAATTGAGAAAGGTAATTGTTTGTTCTTAAATATTTCTTGGGCCATAAAACAGAAGAGAAGTTATTTCAGTGACGATCTTTTATTCTCCCATTGATAGAGAATAAATCAATGAATATTTAATACTTATTCTTCTAAAATAGCTTCGATCGTAATTGAAATCGTTTGAACAACTTCTGGGTGAAGTTCTATATCTATTTTATAATCCCCAACTTCTTTTAATGCACCTTCAGGAAGTCTTACAGAACTCTTCTCAACTTCCAGTCCCTGCTCAATTATTGCATCTGAAATTTCTCTTGTTCCTATAGACCCATAGAGTGTTCCTTCTTCGGAAACCGGAACTGCAAGTTTTATTTTTATCTCTTCTAATTGCGTAGCTAATTTAGAGGCAATTTCTTTTCTATCCGACTCTGCAGATAGAAGAGCAGATTTTCTTGCTTCATATTCAGCTTTATTATTTTCGTCAGCTCTAATAGCCTTACCAGAGGGAATTAAAAAATTTCTGCCGTAACCAGATTTAACATCAACTAGATCTCCTGGCTCTCCGAGTTGTGAAACTTGTTGTAATAGTATTAATTCCATAATTCTTAGTGATAGTGTGAATCTGTGTAAGGTATGAGAGCCAAGTGACGCGCTCTTTTAACTGCTTTGTTTAACTGTCTTTGATATTTAGCTGAAGTACCTGTCATCCTTGCAGGAATAATTTTACCAGTTTCCGTAATGTATTCCTTCAATAGTTTAATGTCTTTAAAATCTACTTCCTTAATACCAAGCGATGTAAATTTACAATATTTAGGACGATTATCAAAATCTGTTCTTCTTCTTTTAAAATTTTTCTTTTGCTTTTTTGCCATTTTATTTCTCTGTTTCAGGTTCTTCTGATGCCACCTCTATAACATTTTCTACTTCTGATACTACTTCAGCTTCTTCTGGTTCTGGTGCTTCTGAAGCTGCTTCTGCTTCTGGTTCTGGTTCAGCTTCTTGCTTAGCCTCTGCTTCGGCTGCTCTTCGTGCAGTTTCTTTCATTCTACTCTTTTCTTTCAAAGCCTTTTCTTCTTGATATTTTCTTTGTTTTTCTTCCTCATAGCTCTCTTTTTCGCTGTCTTCTCTGGTTTGCGCTAATAAAGCTGAGGAGTCTGAATGTGCCTCTTTAGTATTAAGAACGAGATTTCTTATGACCGAATCATTGAATTTAAAAGAATTCTTAATTTCATCAATAGCGGTCTGACCGCATTCTATATTTAAAAGTGCATAAGCTGCTTTAAATTGATCTTGTATAGGATAAGCAAGCCTTCTATTGCCAATATTCTCAGAACGATGAACCGTTCCTCCAGAATCTGTAACTATTGAAGAAAGCTTCGTTATTATCGTAGGTGCTTGATCGGATTGATCAGGATGAACTAGAAAAACTATTTCATAATGTCGCATGTGTACCCCTTGGTTATTAACTCCCGCTTAAGCGTGGAGTAAGGTATTAAAAAAGAGGCATTCTATTTGACGTTAAGACTTAGCGCAAGCCAAATAAAGTATCTCAAGTATTAAGTCATTAAAGCCAATGCCTTCTAGTGCAGCTGATTTTGGTACAAGGCTAGTCTCAGTTAAGCCAGGTACTGTGTTAATCTCGATGAGCTGGAAGTTATTATTATTATCTTTTATAAGATCTACTCTCCCCCATCCTTCACACCCCAAAGATTTAAATGCATGCCAACAAAAATCTTTAAGTGTAGTTAAGTTATCAGGCTCTATGCTTGCCAAGGTATATTTGGTTTCTTTGCTTAGGTATTTTGCTTCATAGTCATAGAAAGCTCCCTTTGCTTCTATAGCAACAGGAGGCAAAACGCGATCTCCTAAAATTGTCACTGTAATCTCAACACCATCAACGAAGGCTTCAGCAAGGACTGTATCATCGTACTTTATTGCCTCTGTAATTGCCTCTTCTAAGCTCCCTTCTCCTGGTTTCACTATGCTAATACCATAGCTCGAACCTTCGTTAGCTGGTTTTACTACGAAAGCCTTATCTAGAGCAGTAATATCATCAGAACCCGATAAGAATGGGGTTATTTCCATATCTGATTTACCCGCATTTGTAATTTCTACAAAATCCGGAGTTGGCAAAGAAACTTCTCTCCAAACTTTTTTTGTTTCTACTTTATTCATTGCCAATTTACAGGCCGCAGCCTTGCTACCGGTAAACAATATTCCTTTATCAGTTAATAAATCTTGAATGAAACCGTCTTCACCCCCTCTACCATGAAGAGCTATAAAGGCAATATCAAAACCCTCTAGTTGTAATTTAGATTCTTCAGGAGAAACAAGGTCTATTGCTTTTGCATTTATTTGCATCTCTGTAAGGCTTTTTAAAACAGCATTTCCTGATTTCAATGATATTTCTCTTTCTGCGGACCAACCGCCCATAAGGACGGCCACTTTCTTATTGCCTAAAAAAGATAAATCTCTATTCTTCATTTAATTGCCGTAAGCCTTCATCAAAGACTCTGAAATTTTTGAAATATTCCCGGCGCCTTGCATCAAGATAATGCCCTCATGATTTTCTAGAGATTCCTCTATAGCAATGTTTACTTTTGATTCTTCTGATAAGCAAACATTTAGAGTGGTATCTTTTAATTTTTTTAATAAATCCTTACTTTCGTAATTCTTAATTAAATCTTCTCCAGCTGGATAAACATCCAACAATATCAATTGGTCAACTAATTGTAAGACTTCAACAAACTCTTCGAACAGATCTTTAGTTCTAGAATATCTATGAGGCTGAAACACCATTGTCAGTTTCTTTTTAGGATGAGACTCTCTAATAGATTCAATTGTATTTTTGATTTCAGAAGGATGATGCCCGTAATCATCTATTAAGATTAGATTAGAGTTTTTAATGTTCATATTGCCCACTACCTGCATACGCCTGCTGATACCCATAAAGTTCTTTAAGGCAACTTGAATGATGGATGTATCAATACCTTCTTCTATTGCCAACACACAAGCTGCAGATGCATTGAGAGCGTTATGCCTTCCTAGCATATTAAGATCAATTTGAATTGATTGACCAGAATAAGTTAATAAGAAATGGGATCTAAATTCAGAAGGCTCATAATTGCTAATAACGTAATCATTTGTTTCGTCGAAGCCGTAAGTCACATTAGGCCTTGAACATTGGGGTAAAAGCTTCTGAACCTCAGGATCATCACCACAGGCTATTAGAAGCCCATCAAAAGGAAGTTTTTTTACAAATGACAAGAAGGCTTTGCGCAGATTCTCAAAATCATTTCCGTAATTAATAAGATGGTCTTCCTCTATATTGGTAATGATAGAAACTGAAGGCTGTAACATTAAAAAAGACTGATCGCTCTCATCAGCTTCGGCAACAAGGTAATCGCCTTTCCCTAATTTAGCGTTTGAAGCAAAACTATTAATAATTCCTCCGTTTATAAAAGTAGGATCTAGGCTTGCTTCTGTAAAAATAGATGCCACTAAGCTTGTTGTGGTTGTTTTTCCATGGGTACCTGCTATTGCTATACCTCTTTTCATGTTCATTAAACTGGATAACATTTCTGCTCTAGCGAGAACAGGTATTCCTTTTAACTTGGCTGCAATTAACTCTGGGTTACCGTGATCTATGGCGCTTGATATTACTATCATGTCAGCTGTATCTATATTAGAAGCCGCGTGACCTATGTGAATCTCAGCACCCATAGATCTCAACCTATCAATTATTTCTGAATCAGAAATATCAGAACCAGAGACTTCATAATTTAAATTTATTAAAACCTCAGCTATGCCGCTCATACCACTGCCGCCTATTCCAACAAAAAAGATCTTTGATAACCTTGATCTATATTTTTTCATTAATTATTTTATATATATCTTTTACCGATGAAGTGCTAAAAGCTTTTTTTGCATTCAAGCCCATCTCTTCTCTTCTTTTAATATCTTTTTCTATATTTGAGATCAGATCAAGTAGAGAAGAAGAATTATCTAATTTTGACTCTACTATTTCTGCTCCACCTAAGCTCTTTAAATAAAGTGCATTATAGTACTGATGATTATCTGTAGCCCATGGTAGAGGCATTAATATTGAGGCTTTACCAAAGGCTGCTATCTCACTTATTGTCATTGCTCCTGATCTGGCTATTATTAAATCAGCCTTCTCATATTCTTGCCCAATATTCTTAATGTAATCTAAAACTTCATGTTTTATTGATAACCCTAGATATGCTTGCTTTAAAGAAGGAAAATCAGTTGGACCAGATTGATGAACAATATTCCAATGCTCATAATCTTCAGCTTCTTCTAGTGCTTGAATAAAAATCTTATTTAATTGCGAAGAACCTTGACTCCCGCCAAGAACAAGGATGTTGAATTCTTGACTAATCTTACTCACAACTTGTGATTCGTTAAAGAGTTCACCCCTGAGAGGGTTGCCCACAAACTCAGTTCTATTATCAGCCTTGAACGTTTCCGGGAAACCTTCAAAAGTTATCCTTGAGAATTTGTTTAGAATTCTGTTTGATAGGCCAGCCACACTGTTCTGCTCATGAATAAATAGTGGAATTCTTAAAAGAGGAGCAGCCAAACCAATCGGAAGACTTATATAGCCTCCCGTTGAAAAAATAGCATCTGGTTTAAAGCTAATTAATAAGTAAATAGCCTTAATATAAGCAACACAGAGCTCAAATATCGCTTTAATTTTTTCAATAAATTTCTTTCCCAAGAAACCTGACACAGAAAGCGTTATAAAGTTAAAGCCTTCTTCTCTGGCAATACCCTCCTCAAGAGATTTTGTTCTTCCTACCCAAATAACTTCTGCAGAGTTTTCCTTAAATACCCTTGCAACAGACAAAGCTGGGTAAACATGCCCACCTGTTCCTCCAGCTACAACAATAATCTTCATTAAAAAGCTGCTCTTCTAGAAACATGAGCTACAGGCATTGCTACTTTTGTTTCATAATCGATTCTTAGTACCAAACCTATGAGAGAGCACATCACCAATAGATTTGTTCCTCCATAGCTGATAAAAGGGAGGGTCAATCCTTTTGTCGGTAGAAGGCCTGTAGCAACACCAACGTTGATAAACGTATGGAGACCTAAGAGGATGGCTACTCCATAGGCTGCAAAAAAACCAAAATACTGGTTTTTTATTAACGCTTGTTTTGCTATGTAAAAGCATCTAAAAGCCAAGCCAAATAAAAGGCTTATGATCACTATTCCTCCAAGAAGACCCATTTCTTCAACTACCACAGAATAAATAAAATCAGTGTGCACATCTGGAAGATATCCCATTTTCATTAAACCTTCTCCAAGACCTACTCCAAACCAGTCTCCTCTTCCTATAGACATCAAAGACAATGTTAATTGATACCCGGTCCCAAAGGGATCACTCCATGGATCAGTAAAAGAAATTATTCTTTCCCACCTCCATGGCACAAAGATAATTAGAGCTAAGATTCCTATTAAAGCTAGAAACAAAACTAATAAAAATTGCCTTAAATGGACTCCTGCTAAAAAAAGCACTCCTAAGACGGTCGCAAGAATTACTGCAGAAGTTCCTAAATCTGGCTGAAGAAGTATTAAAGAGACTACTAAGACTATAAGAAAAGCTGGCTTAAAAAACCCAAACCAATGCGTCTGTAAATCAGTAATTCTTCTTACTGAGTAGGCAGATACATACACAATACTTATGAACTTCATCACTTCAGAGGGTTGCAATCCAATACCTCCAATCCTTATCCATCTATTTGCTCCATTAACTTCCACTCCTATCCCGGGCATAAAAACAAGCAGTAATAAAAGCATACCAAAAAAAAGTAACCACTTATCGAACCTCTCCCAGAATGAGAGTGGTGTAATGCTAATTAAGAACAGCAATAAACACCCTGCAATGAAATGAAATGACTGCTTAATTAGCATACTAAATGGATAGCCAGAAATAGAATCTGAGAACTGGACAGAGGCAGAAGCAAGTATTATTAAACCGAATATTGAGACTAAAAAGAATATAGATAAAAGGAAAAAGTCTACTTTTGAAAAATCAATAGGTCCAAATAAGCTTCTAAAGTTTAACATTCGATTAGATGGAACCTACCAAACTACGAAACTCCTCTCCTCTCTCTTCATAATCTTTATACATGTCTGTGCTAGAGCAAGCGGGAGAAAGGATAACTACGTCTCCTTTTACAACATCCAAAGAGATTCTTTTCATAGCTTCTTTCATATCTTCTACTAATTCAACATCTGTATTAATTAAGAAAGGAGCAATGAGATCTTTGTGTATTCCAAAAATATAAGCTTTCTTTAGTAACTTTTCTGGGATATTTGTTAGCTCTTGAAAATCCTGACCCTTAGAATCACCTCCACAAATTAAGATTGCCTTACCTTCTCCGTACTTATCATAAACAGATTCCAAAGCCTTTAAAACGGAAGCCACGTTAGTTGCCTTCGAATCATTGATAAAAGTCACACCATCTTTTAAATCAAGAATTTCGTATCTGTGAGGAAGCCTTTGGTATGAATTCAGAATCCTCAAACAATCTTTTATAAAAGATTCTCTTTGTGGTTTGTCATAAAAATTTATTTCTTCGTTAAGAACTAAATAAGCAAAAAGTATAGATATTGTAGCCTTAATATTCTCTACATCATGCAAAGGCCATTCATACTTAAGGTCATCGAAGCAATAATCATAGTCTTTAAAGATTTCTTGGAAATAAATACATTTTTCAGTGCTTGAACTTGATTGACCTTCTCTAATTGCTAATTTACTTTGTATAAATACTTTATTCTTAATACTCTTGTATTCTTCAAGAGAAGAATGCCTATCTAGATGATCTTGAGTGACATTTAATAAGACGGCAATATCTGAAGAAATTGAAGAGCTTAACTCTAGTTGATAGCTGGAAACCTCTATAAGAGCTATATCAATATCTTCATCAATATTATCTAAAACCGGGTTTCCTATATTTCCTAAAGCTTCAACTCTTTTTTTACCTAAGAAGTGAGAAAAGAGTTTATGTGACATAGATGTAACAGTTGTTTTCCCGTTGGTTCCTGTTATTAAAATCTTGGTACAAGAATGAAGTTTTAAAAAAATATCAATATCTGTTTCTGTCTCTATATTTAAGAAATTTGCCTGCCTTAAGATAGGATTATTTTTTGATATTCCTGGGCTTACATATACTTTAGAAATCTTCTCTAGAGCATCAACATTAAACTCACTAGTACATTTATATCCATGCTCTGTAAGCCATTGAATTCCCTTTAGATCTTTTCTAGACTCCATTACTTCAAAAGGGATTCTCAGCTTATGCAAATATTTTGCAATGCTTATACCGGTCTGACCAAAGCCCAGAATTAAATTTTTTTTGTTCAAGTGACTAAAGAATTAACGTAATCTCAGCATGGCTAAGCCCAAAAGCACTAACATAAAAGTTATGATCCAGAACCTGACTATTACTCTAGGTTCTGGCCAGCCTTTCAGTTCATAATGGTGGTGCAGGGGGGCCATTTTAAAAACTCTTTTACCCGTTAATTTAAATGAGATGACTTGTACTATCACAGATAGTGCCTCAATAACAAACAATCCGCCCATGATGATCAGTACATATTCATGCCTTATAATTACGGCAACGGTACCTAAGGCAGCTCCAAGTGACAAAGAACCTACATCTCCCATAAAGACTTGTGCAGGATAAGTGTTAAACCATAAAAAACCAATGCCAGAGCCCATTAAAGCTCCACAAAAAACCAACATTTCTCCAGTACCAGGCAAGTAGGGGATATTTAAATAACCCGAATAAATTATATTTCCAGAGACATACCCTATCAGGCCCAGACCTGCAGCAACCATAACGCAAGGTAGAATTGCCAAACCGTCCAAGCCATCAGTTAAGTTAACTGCATTGCTGGTTCCAACAATAACAAAATAAGAAAGTACAACAAAGCCAATTCCAAGAGCAATAGAAATATCTTTGAAGAAAGGGACTATTAAACTTACCTCTTCAATATTTGCATGGCTATAAAAAAGATAAGAACAACCAATTAAAGCAAAGACACTCTGCCAAAGAATTTTTTGCGTTGCTGAAATTCCGTCACTTGATTTGTGTTTAATCTTCAATTTGTCATCAAACCAACCCAAGACTCCGAAAGAGGTCGTCATTCCTATTGCCACCCACAAATACCTATTCCATAAATCTCCCCATAAAAGAGAGCTGATTAGAATTGAGCTTAATATCAGAGTCCCTCCCATTGTGGGTGTGCCTTGTTTTATTAAATGAGTTTCTGGACCCTCTTCTCTCACTACTTGTCCCACTTGATTATCTCTCATTTTATTAATAAACCTTGGGCCTAATAATAATGAAAAGAGTAAAGCGGTTAAGGTAGCTGCAATAGCTCTAACGGAGATGAATTCAAAAACCCTGAAGGGTCCAAAAAAATTGGCGAGATAATCGAATAAAGGTAGTAGCATTAGAATTCCTTTAATTTATCAGCAACTATATCCATTTTAGTAGATCTAGAGCCCTTAACTAGAATAACTGTATCAGTTTCTAGTATAGAAGATACATGATCAACAAGCTCTTCCCTAGATGAAAATACAATTCCTTTTTCTCCAAAAAGTTTTACACCTTCTTGCCACGAATCACCTAAACATAGAAAACTATCTACTCTTGTTTTTGCATATACAGATATTTCTTTATGATGTTTAGCTGCATCATTACCAAGTTCTCCCATCTCTCCTAAAACCATTATTTTTTTATTAATACCTGAAACACACATGGTATCTATTGATTGTTTTACTGATTCAGGATTTGCGTTATAAGAGTCATCTATTAATAAAGAGCCATTTGACATCCTATAAAGCGATAGCCTTCTCTGGGGCAATTCTATCCTCTGTAAATTATCTATAATCTCATCTAAAGCCAAGCCCAAGCCACTGCAAACAGCTAAAGCACCTGCAGCATTTAGTGAATTATGTAAACCCACTCCATTCATGATACATTTAAATTCTTTATCTTGATGAGTAAGAATAAAATTAGTTTGGTTGTTATTAAAATCAATATCTGTTGAATGGACTTGTAAATCGCAACCTTCCTTAGTACCAAAGCTAATGACTTTATTAGCATTGGTAGTGTTGCTCCAAAAGTCAAAATACTCTGAATCTTTATTAAGAACTATCACACCTTTGTCATTCTCAAAACAACCAATATCTCCCTTTTCTTTAGCAATTAACTCTAAACTCCCCAATCCACTAAGATGACTTTCAGATACATTTGTTATAAGTGCTATATCTGGTTTAGCTATAGCACTTAGGAACCCAATCTCACCTTGGAAGCTTGTTCCTAATTCTAAGATAGAGCAATCATAAGAACTGTCTAAGTCAGCCAAAGAAAAAGGCAGTCCTATTTGATTATTCTTATTTCCAATTGTTTTGTGACAACTCATTTTTGAAGAAAGTAGAGCAGCCACTATTTCTTTAGAAGAAGTTTTTCCATTGCTTCCTGTTATTCCTATCACTGGGCTTTCAAATGCCAATCTATTCATTATTGCTAGATTCTGTAAAAAAGTTTCAGCATTATCCACGACCAACAAAGGCACCTTGGATTCAAAGTAATGATCGGCCACTATGGCTTTAGCTCCTTTGGCAATTGCCTCGCTTATGAAATCATTACCGTTAAAATTTTTACCTTTTAGAGCTATATACAGATCACCATTCAATAACGTTCTTGTGTCAATACTGAAACCATTTACTTCTAAAGATTCACCATGCAACTCTGCTTTACCCTTAATGGCAATCTCAGATATATCAAACTTATTTAACATTCTGCTCACTTAGATATTTATCAATGACTTCTCTATCGTCAAATATTAATTTTTTATCCTTGATTTGTTGATATGTTTCGTGGCCTTTCCCTGCTACCAATACAATGTTTGTTGAGTTCTTGTGATCCGCACACTCAAGACTATGAAGTATAGCCTCTCTCCTATCGGCAAGAGTTAAAATATTATTTGGTTTTTTTACACCGGATAAAATTTCTTTGAAGATTAGGTTTTCATCTTCTGATCTAGGATTGTCATTAGTTAAAACGATTACATCAGCATATTCCTCCGCTATAGAACCCATCAAAGGTCTTTTTAATTTATCTCTATTTCCCCCACACCCAAAGACACACCATAATTTTCCATCAAAAGAGTTTCTAAGTTCCTTAAGGGCAGACTCTAAAGCATCAGGGGTGTGCGCATAATCTATGCAACAATAGTTATTATTTTTAAGTTTTATTAATTCCATACGGCCTTTGGGAAGTTCCAGATTCTCAACATTTCTAATTAAATTACTAATATTAAGGCCGTTAAGTGTAAGTGCTGCAATTGAGCAAATAATATTGGAAGCCAGGACACTTGATAGCGTATTTAAAGAGAAAGAAAAATTCCCTTCAGTCGAGGTCAATTCCATATCTAATCTATTTCCACTATTTCTAGTGAATGAATACTTAAAATCAGCTGCATATTTATTAGAAACGCTATAAACAGCTTTATCTTTGTTCAATAATTCGGTGTATATTTCTTTTCCGCAGTCATTATCAATTTGGATAATAGATATTTCAGGATTTAAGTCTCTAAATAAAGATAATTTTGCATTCTTATAGTCTTCTATACTTAAATGATAGTCCAAATGATCATGTGAGAAACTGGTTAAAATTGCAGTTTTAACAGATGTACCTCCTAGTCTTTTTTGCTCCAGACCGTGTGAAGAAGCCTCTAAAGCAACAAATTTTGAACCAAAATCTAGAATCTCAGAAAATGTTTTTTGTAAATTAATAGAATCAGGTGTTGTGAGTACTGAATCTCTAATTACATCAAAACCATCCAAAGAAACACCTATGGTGCTTAAGTAGCCGCAATTAGATCCTGATTTGTAAGCAAGTTTAGCAAGAGATTCGACACAAGATGTTTTACCATTAGTACCAGTTACACAGATCGTCGTAAGTTCTCTAGAAGGTTCACCATAAAACCTAGAGGCCACCTCTCCCATATAATTTCTTAAATTGTTGACTTGTATAACTTCGCTACCTTCAATATGGTCTTCAGAAAGGATTAATTTAGCACCTTTGCTTTTGGCTTCTGCAATATAATCCCTTCCGTTTACATTAATCCCCTTAAGAGCAAAAAAAATATCTCCATGTTCCACATTACGACTATCAAAGCTCAAAGCTCTTACATTGAAATCTGTAAATTCTTTATGATTTGAAAGTTCTCTTAATAATATTCGTGATTCAATCAATTCAACTCCCCGCTTTAAGGACATGTAATGACTGACCTACTATTTTTGAAAAGACAGGAGCTGCTACTCTTCCTCCTGAGTGGTCTTCACCTTGCAAACCATGCAAAACAATTACAGCCAGCAACTCAGGATTTATTGCTGGAACAAAGCCAGCAAATGTTGCCGTATATGAAAGATCTTTAGAATTCTCAATGGCTGTTCCTGTTTTACCTGCAACGATTGTCCCTTTTATTTTGGCATTTCTTGCAGTACCAGCTGGTGCATTAACTGTCTTAATTAACATGTCCCTAACTATACTAGCTGTCTCTATACTTATAACTCTTTCTTCAATAGAGTTAGATAAAATCTGGTCATCTAAAAATAAAGTTAACTCTTTAAAAATGCCATCGTTTGCAAATACAGAATAAGCTTGGGCTATCTGGATTGCAGACATCGTCAAACCATAGCCATAACAAGAACTCACTTTATCCCTTAGAGTAAACTCTGAGGGGTGTGCTAAAAAACCTTCTCTAGAAGGAATTAATAAATTAACAGGGTACCTGCCAATTCCGAAAGATTTAAAAAATCTAGTTAAGTGTTCAATCTCTTGTTCGGCACAAAGTTTTACCATTCCGACATTACTTGAAAAAGAAATTATCTCACTCAGACTCAGCAATCCATAATCTTTAAAGTCACTTGTTTTATAACCTGCAAACTCAATCCATCCAGGACTTGTATCGACAGTGTGTTTTAACCCAACTCTTTTGGATTCTAAAATAGCTGACATTGCTATGGGTTTTAAAACGGAACCTGGTTCAAATACATCTATGGTGGCTCTGTTTCTAAAAACAGAATGGTCATTAATATTCTTTCTGTCAGAAGGATTAAAAGACGGGTAGTTTGACAGGGCTAATATTTGAGCAGATTGAGGATTTATGATTATCACCGAACCTGACTCAGCACCGGTTTCCTCTATGGCCTTAGACAACTCTTCAAATGCTATTGATTGTAGTCGGATATCTACAGTTAAAAATAAATCTTTTCCATTTTGAGGTTCTATTCGATTACCTTCTATTTTTTTATTTCCACTGCCCTTAATACCAGTAAATTTACCTTTTTTGCCTTTTAGAGTGTTATTAAATACTAATTCAGAACCTTGAATGCCCTTACGGTCTATATCAGTAATGCCCACCACATGAGAACTTGCTTCTTTTTGCGGATAGCTTCTTCTTAGGTTTTCCCTAAAGAAAACACCCTCCAGTTCAAGATTCTCAATATCTTTTCTTAAAGCTCCTGAAACATGACGTTTTATTTCTTTAAACCCTGTTTTCTTATTTTTAATTAATCCACTAATAGTTTCTTTCTTGACACTTAAGATTTCTTCTAAAGACTCTATGTTAAGAATATTGCCTTTAAAATTCTTTAAATCAATGCCTACAGAAAAACTTCTGACGTCTAAAGCCAAAACATTGTTATTTCTATCTAATATTTTTCCTCTATTTGCTAAGAGAGAATATTCAGAATGTGACCGACTTATTACCTGTTTATCTAAGAAGCTATCTTGATAAATCTGTAAAAATATCAATCTTGCAGCCAGAATAAAAAAAGCTCCCAATAGGAGCAGTCTGATGAAGAGCATCCGCCCCGAGAAAAGAGCTACTCTAGATGGAGGCATTTTTTAGAAGATTAATCTAATTGAGTTCTTACAAAAGAAGGGATATCCAAGTAATCCTCTTCATCCTTACTCTTTTCTTTAATTTTCTCAACTTTAGGTGGGTTTTCAAGCATTTTCCTAGCAGCATCGCTTAAAGGAAGGGGCTTTCTATCGTTCAGCATATTGACTTGGCCTGAAGGTTTTGAAATTGTTTGAAGAGAAGAACTAAGACCTGTAGCTATTACTGTAACAATAAGGTCATTACCCCTTGTGTCATCTAACACTGTTCCGGTTACTATGATTGCTTCTTCAGAAGCAAAGTCACTAATACAATCTCCTACTGCTTTTATTTCACCAAGAGAAAGTTCTGGACCGGCTGTAATATTAACCAATACGCCTTTAGCATCTTGTAAGCTGATGTCTTCTAAAAGTTTACTTGCTACAGCATGCTCTGCGGCTATCCTAGCTCTATCTGGTCCACTTGCAGTTCCTGTTCCCATCATTGCTGTTCCTTTCTCAGACATTACTGTTTTCACGTCTGCAAAATCTACATTTATAAGACCGGGTTTAATAATAATATCTGATATACCTCTTACTGCTCCAGCTAAAACATCATTGGCTTGTTTAAAAGCCTCCAACATACTGCAATCTTCACCTAATACCTCTAAAAGCTTTTGATTAGGAATTGTTATAAGGGAATCAACCTCTTCTATGAGCTCTTTAATACCTTCTTGTGCAATTTTCATCCTCTTAGAGCCTTCTAATTCAAAAGGCTTAGTAACTACTGCAACCGTAAGAATGCCTAATTCTTTAGCAACTTGTGCAACTATTGGAGCAGCACCTGTTCCTGTTCCCCCTCCCATTCCAGCAGTGACAAAAACCATGTCAGTCCCTTTTAGCATTTCTCTTAGCTTGTCCCTGTCTTCTAAAGCTGCCTCCCTGCCAACCTGAGGATTAGCTCCGGCACCCAATCCATCAGTAATTTCCATACCTAATACTAATTTAGTTCCAGCTCCATTCTTGTCGAGCGCCTGCTTATCAGTATTTACAGAAATAAAATTTGCTCCCTCAATTCCTACATCTACCATGTGCTGAACAGCATTACCGCCGCCACCGCCAACGCCCACTACTTTAATTGAAGCATTACCCGTAATTTCTTCTACTATTTCCCATTCACTCATTTGATACCTCTCCTTTATAGATTTCCACCAAACCATCTAGATAGTCTGTTAAGAATATTCTTATCTCTATGGATGTAATTTAAATGATCTTCTTGTAATTGTTTCTGTCCGTACAAAAGCAGTCCAACTGATGTTGCGTAGATAGGGTTATTAATGATCTCAGAAAATCCCTCTATCGAATGAGGAGAGCCCAATCTAACGGGAGCATGAAAAATTTCTTCTGCTAGCTCTGCAGCTCCTTCCACCTTGGCAGCTCCACCTGTTAAAACTACTCCTGCAGGAATTAAAGATTCAAATCCGCTGAGGCTCAGTTTCTGCTGAGCCATGCTAAATATTTCCACATACCTTCTTTCTAAAACATCTGCCAAGGCCTGCCTTGAAAGCTCTCTTTCAGGTCTTCCTCCCATTCCTGGTACCATCATTACTTCTTCAGGTTTTGTTAATGAACTTACAGCACAGCCATACATTTGCTTTATATGCTCTGCTTGTGTCGGAGGGGTTCTAAGTGCTTGTGCAATATCATTAGTTACATGGTCTCCAGCTATTGGTATGACATCCGTAAAAGCAATTGAACCATCCATGAAAACAGCCATGTCCGTTGTTCCGCCACCAATGTCTATTAAACAGACACCTAAATCTCTTTCGTCGTGTGTTAAGACAGAATAACTAGAAGCCAACTGTTCAAGAACAAAAGCCTCCACATCAAGCCCAGAGGCATTAATGCATTTATGAATATTTTGTGATGAATTTTCACTGCAAGTCACCAAATGAACCTTTGCCTCCAGCCTTGACCCTGCCATGCCAAGAGGTTCTTTTATTCCATCTTGTTTATCAATGATGTAATCACGAGGTAGCACATGCAGAAGTCTTTGATCGGCAGGTATTGCCATTGCTTGAGCTGTTTCTATGACCCTGTCTACATCTCCATATCTCACTTCACCATCTTTTATAGGTACAACTCCTTCAGAATTCAAACCTCTTATATGACTGCCCGAGATCCCCACATAACACGAACCTATATGACATCCTGCCATAGCCTCTGCTTCTGCAATAGATTTCTTTATAGCTTGGGTAGTCGACTCTATATCTACAACAACACCATTCTTTAAGCCTTTTGAGGGGTGCGTTCCTAAGCCTATTATCTCAATATTATCTTCGCCTCTTGTTTCAGCCACTACCGCTACTACTTTAGAAGTTCCAATATCAACTCCGACTAACATTTCATTTTTACTTAAATTATTCATTTCTATTCCTTCTTTAACTAAAATCTACAGCGATTGCGTTGTTATACCTAAAATCTATATTTCTAATACGATCCAATTTTCCTGAGCTCAGCTCGAACGAGATAAAATCCTCGAGACGTTCGAGCTGAACCCGGAAATCCTTTTTAGAAAATACAAAGGTTGCCCCTTTGTCATCTGTTACTTCAATTAGACCATTATTTTTTGACTCCATCTTTTCTAACTTTCTTTTTAGCTTATTGAATAAAGATTGAAGATCTCTCGACAGATACAATATTTCTAAAGTTTCATCATCTGGAGCATCTATATGCAAAACATCAATGGTTGTGTCTGTTTTCTCTGGAAAAATAATATGGCCACTATGAGTTAAATAATTGCTGTTAGACAATCTAGCAAATGGCTGGTGTTCCTCAATCTCAATATCTAAAACATTTGGCCATCTCTTTTTATAGTGAAAAGAATGAACCCAGGTATTTGTAAAAATTTCAGAATTTGAATTTAAATCTAAAAGTCCTAATTCTATAAACTCTAAAACCTTCTGATTAACTTGGACATAATCTGAAATAAAAGCATGTTTTGAAAAAATATTTATATCTTTATTATCTTTGATATCAAAACCATCAGCTTTAGAACATCCAATTACAATATTTAGAATTGCTATTAATAAAATGTAATTTAGTTTACCCATTGCCCTCTACCTTGATGATAACTTTTTCACTCAATCTTGGAGCTCTCATGCCCAGGTTGTTTTGTGCCACTCGTCTCAAGGTCAATTGATTCCTAGAATACTGAACCTCTTCTATTAGAATATTTGATTGAAAAGATAGTTCGTTGTTGTTGATTTTAAGATCATCTACTAAAGAAAATGCGATCTTATATTCATAAGTTTGCCAGATGGCCATCAAGGAACCTGAAATTGCCAATATAGAAAGACTAAGAAAAAGAGCAGTCCTCAATATATTCATCTTATGCTACCTTCTCTGCTACTCTTAGAATTGCACTTCTGCTTCTAGGATTTTCCTTTATCTCTTCTTTGCTTGGTTTTAGATGTTTTCCACCTACTGTTTTAAAATTAACGGAAGATGATATTCTGTCTTTCCCTTGAATAAATCTTTTTACAACTCTATCTTCAATAGAGTGAAAACTGATAATAGCCAACCTTCCACCATCTCTAAGAATAAAACTTGCAACTTCAAGAACGGAATATAGTTCTTTTATCTCTTCATTAACCTGCATTCGGATAGCTCTAAAGATATTAGTTGCAGGATGTTTCTTGCCCCTCCTTGGGATACATGACAGAACTATTTCAGCAAGTTCCTGAGTGGAGGTTATGGGTTGTTTGATACGCTTTTCACAAATAATCTTTGCTACTTTTCTGGAAGCCCTCTCTTCACCTAAAATCCAAAAGACATCTTCTATTTCTTTTTTTGATGCGGTATTGATCCATTCTTCAGCTGAAATACCAGTTGTTTGATCCATTCTCATATCCAAAGGCCCTTTAGATTGAAAACTAAAACCTCTATCAGAATCATCTAGCTGAGTAGAAGAGATTCCTAAATCGACAAGAATTCCATCTATAGAATCTTTTTTTACATGATCTTTTAAATTGCTAAACCGATCGCTTATCAAAGAGAATCTCTTATCACTCTTTAAATTTAATGGGACCTTGTCTCTTACATTGACGTCTCTATCAATACCTATAAGTCTGCCTTCATCTTGAAGTTCTTTTAATATCTCTTGAGAATGACCCCCTGCTCCAAAAGTACAATCAATATAAACGCCATTCTTATCAATAACCAGATAGGTTAGAACTTCTTCAACCATTACAGCTTCATGCGTCTTATTAATCAAAAAGGTATCTCCTCTAAACTTGCTGGTAAATCTGAAGATAAGTCCTCTCCTTCCACCTGGAGTCCAATTTGTTTCTTTTCCCAATTCTCTAAACTCCATAATTCAAATTTAGAGCCCATCCCTACAAGGGCAACCTGTTCCTTTGCTTTTAAACCAGCAAAATCTCTTAGGATCTGTGGAATTAACAGTGTCATTCTTTCAGAAACCTCAAATTCCGTCACAAAGGCGTTTCCTAGTATCTTCCACTGAATAGATCTTACCTTCTGATTAAGGCCTCCTAAGGCCTCAAATTTAGCAGATATATCCTTCCATAATTTTCCTGGATATATCATAAGTGCTGGGTATTGGGGGTCTTTTGTTATAACTATACTGCCTTCACAATTTTGTCTTAATAGATCTCTATAGCGAGCAGGAATAGCTATTCTTCCCTTAGTATCTAAGGTAAGTGCACTGGATCCATAAATGCCTAAACTCACTTCTAATATCCTTTTTTTAATAACTAATTAAAAAATAAAGCTCCATTTTATTCCACTTTAGAACACTTTTACACACTTTTTTGTTAATTACTAGAACTGATTCTTATTTCGTTGCACTCGGAATTAAGACATTAGGTAAATTTCGAATATGAGAGTTTGAAAGGAGTGAGCTAACCGGTAAGCCGGGTTCTGTCTAGGATAATCATTCATCTAGGTTTTACGTCACCATAAAACTCAAGCAACCTACCCAGGTTCAGCCAGGACTGACTAAAGAACCTCTATTTGGTCTTGCTCCAGACGGGGTTTGCAATGCCGTAAAATGTTACCAATTACGCGGTGCGCTTTTACCGCACCTTTTCACCCTTACCTAATTAATAGGCGGTTTATTTTCTGCTGCACTTTCCGTAGACTCGCGCCTCCCAGGTGTTACCTGGCATCTTGTCCAATGGAGCCCGGACTTTCCTCTCTTAAAAAGAGCGATTATCTAGTTAGCTCAAACTAATTATAACTTATCCAAAGGGAAAAGATCTCAATCACCTTTTATTAATTCTTTATAGAGAATATTTTTTTTAATATTTAGTATTTTAGAAGCGAGGACCATGGCATCATTATTAGGAAGATGATCAACAAGCAGGTTTAAGATTCTGACTCCTTCCTCAGACAATTCAGTATCAAAGTTATTCTTTTTGCTGATTTCTTCAAATACCAGAACAAATTCACCTTTTGATCCAAATTTAGACTTACTTAATTCATTAATAATTTCTTTAATTTCGCCTCTATAAAAAGTTTCATACATTTTGCTGATTTCTCTAGCAATAAAGATATTCTTTTGGGGAGAATTTTCTGAAATATCTTCAAGAAGCTTCTTAATACGAATACCAGACTCAAATAAGATCAATGTCCTTTGTTCTTTTACTAAATTCTTTATAAAACTAAGTCTTTCGTTTTTCTTTCGTGGAGGAAATCCAACAAATATAAAATTGTCGGAATTAAAACCTGAAACAGATAAAGCGGCTGTAACGGATGAAGGCCCAGGCAAGGGACTTATTTTTATTCCAAGAGAAATGGCTTCTTTCACTAACAAAAGCCCAGGATCTGATATTAATGGTGTGCCTGCATCACTTACAAGCGCTAAATCGCTACCTTCTTTTAATAAACCTATTAAATAATTAAGTTTCTTTCTCTCAGAAAACCTGTGGTATGAAGTTAGTTTTGTTTTAATTTGATGATGATTAAAAAGAATTTTTGTTTTTCTTGTATCTTCAGCTGCACACATAAAAACTTCTGATAAAATCCTTAAAGCTCTTAAAGATATATCTTCAAGATTTCCTATAGGAGTTGCTACTATATAAAGAGTGCCTGATTTAGAATTCATGAGTTATGTTTAAACTTAAACAAGATATTATCTTATTTCTCTTATTCTTATGCTTATTAAGCTGTTCTTCTAATCCTAAATCACCAATTGATCCAAAAAAGAATATCTTCATTACAAAGCCTGAAATTACATTTAATATCAAAAATCTTCCAAAGCAAATAAATGTATTTTATTTAAATTCAGATATTGATCCAGATAGTACCTCGTCTCTGCTTCAAGGCATCACAGATAATTACTATTATTACAAAGAAAAAATTGGATATGCGCCGGAATTAAATTTTATTGATTTCTCTGATAATGCTTATTGTATGGAGAATATGACTCTATTAAATGAGTCATTCTCAGTAGGCCTACTTTTCAATGAGGATTACTCCTTGCTTGATAATAATTGCTATCAGAGGCTCTTAAAATTAAGAGGTCTTCTGGTCACAAAAAATAAAATCATGGGGATCAAAGACCAAAAATTAAGAGAATTCCATATTAGTAGAGAAGTAGATATAACAAACTTACTTGATATTGCAAAAAATAACGGAAGCATGAGGGCAATAATTATTGATGACTCAACAACAAGAGATAAGGCGCTAATTGAAAAAATATGGAATAACATGGATGGTGAAGTGGTCTCTTCTGTCTCATCAGAAAAGAAAATAAGTAGTCAAAAGTTGTTAGCAGAAATTCTTTTATTGGAACAGAGTAAAGTGAGAAGCAGAAAGCTTTCTCGGATAATAGGTCTTCAAATTAAAAACGAACCAAGAAAAAGAGAAGACATCGATTCTATCTTTCTATCTACATCCCTTTCAAATGCAAGGAGTCTCAAGCCAGCACTTGAATATAACTTTGCTGATAATATATCAGTGTATTTAATCCCAAGCTGGAGAGAAGAGGGAAACCTAACCGATAACGAGTTGGATCTAGAGAAAGTGGTTATTAGTGAAATGCCATTCCTGCTCAACACAAATACCAGTTTTCAAGAAACCAATTCAAGAAATAATTCTAGAAACTTCGCAATTGGTTATGATGCTTATGAATTAGTCCTTTTATTAGATACCAGCTCCAGAAGAGATTTCAATTATTTTGGTTTAACGGGTCTTATAACTAATAAATACCCTTCAATTCAAAAAAAATCACTTCATGCGAAAGTAATAAATGGGAAGTTAGAATATCAAGATTACAGCGACTAAGACCTCATGTCCCTTTCTAGTTCGGATAGACTTTCTATAAAACACGGCTTAGTAAAGACCCTTTGCATATATTCATAAACTGGTTTTGTTTTAGTGTCCTTTTGTAATTCAATGCCTATTAAGGGTAATCGCCATAATATTGGGGCTATACAACAGTCAACCAGACTAAAATCTTCTGACATGAAAAATGGCTTTTCTTTAAGAATTGGCGATAAGCCTAAGATTTGAGATTTAAACTCTTGCTTAGCTTTTTTAGATTGAGATTCTGTTAATTTCCCTCCCAGGAGGTCATCAAAAGTATTGCACCAATCTTTTTGTATTCTCTGAATAAAGAGTCTAATTTGCGCTCTTGAAACAGGGTACACAGGTAATAAAGGCGGATGTGGAAAACGTTCATCTAAATATTCCATCAGAACAACAGAGTCGTATAAACATACATCTCTATCAACTAGTACAGGAAGTTCACCATAAGGACTTACCTCAAGAAGTTCACTACTTAAATCATCAACATCAGAATCAATAATTTCACTGGTGATGCCCTTTTCAGCCATTACTATTCTCACTCTATGGCTGTAATGATCCAAAGGATCAGAAAAAAGGGCCATAGATGTTCTGTTACTTAGAGATACCATAAAAACTCCTAGATTGATTAATGTAAGTCTTTTTTAAATTCTCTATAGAGCAAATAAGCCAATACAGTGAATATAATTAAATAAAAGATAACGTAAAAACCAACCGTTTCTCTCTCTACTTTTGCTGGATCAGTCATGTAAGCCATGAAATTTGTCAGGTCTCTCATATTAGAGTCAAACTGTTCTTTGGTAACTTCTCCCGTTCCTTCGGCTAGCTCTAAAAAACCACATTTCTCAACTGACAATACTTTACCGGTAAGGGGATCCTGTTTTAAACCTCCATTAGAAGCCTTAGCAGGCACTTCTTTACAGACGCGCCTCTGCTCGCCCTGCATGTTAAATAAGACATTAGGCATGCCAACATTCTCATAAACCATGTTATTAACACCAAGGGGTCTGGATTCATCTATATAAAAGCTTTTTAGGTAAGTGTAAATCCAATCCGGTCCTCTTAAACCAGCTTCGAGTGTTAAATCAGGCGGAGTATTTCCATACCAAGCCTTCGCCTCCTTGGGCTCCATACCTATGGTAATTAAGTCTCCTAATTTTTGATCTCCAAAAATAAGGTTTTCTTTAAATAACTCAAGTGGAATTTCTAAATCTTCAGCAACTCTTTTGTATCTAGCGTATTTAAGCGAGTGGCAACCCAAACAATAATTCATATAGATCTGAGCACCTCTTTGAAGAGAAGCTATATCTGTAGGGTCAACCTTAGCATCATCACACGTCCCAATATGATCTAAATCATCGCCAATGTAATTACCACAAGGAGCTGCACTCTCAGCAACAAAGTTAGCTGAGAACAATAATAGAATGAGAGTTAGAAGCCTCATGATAGGGTGACTCTGTCAGGAACTGGATTGCATTTTTCATACTTTGAATAAATGGGCATTAACAAGAAATAAGCAAAGTAAGTACAGGTAAAGAATTGTGCCAATATTGTTCTGATGGGAGTTGAGGCAACAGAACCTAAATAACCCAAAACGAAAAAACTTATTACGAATAAAGTAAGGAAGAATTTACTGTAGACTCCTTTGTATCTAATAGACTTAACAGGACTCCTGTCCAACCATGGCAAGGCAACGAAAATAGCTATTCCTGCTGCCATTACAACAAATCCTAAGAATTTAGCGGATAAGCCAAAAAGTGGGAAAGTTATTGCCCTAAGCATTGCGTAATATGGCGTGTAGTACCACGAAGGAACAATATGTTCGGGTGTTTTTAGATTATCAGCCGCTTCATAATTTACATACTCTATTACGTAACCACCCCCGTCAGGGTAAAAGAACATGATGAAACAAAAGAAAATCAAAAATACTCCAACAGCATACAAATCGTGAACAATGTCATAGGGAAAGAAAGGTTTCGTATCTAAAGGAACTCCATCCTCGTCTTTAAATTTCTTAACATCTACTCCATCGGGGTTATTAGAACCAACTTCATGTAATGCAAGTATATGAACAAAAATGACTACTATCAAAGCTAAAGGCAGGAGAACTACATGTAAGGCAAATAATCTGTTTAGAGTGATACCAGAGATTAAGTAGTCGCCTCTTATCCACGTTAGTAACTCTTCTCCAAAGAATGGGATAGAACCAAATAGCGACATGATTACTTGAGCTGCCCAGAAAGACATTTGTCCCCAAGGCAAAACGTATCCTGTAAAACCAAGCATACAAAGAAGTAAGTAGGTAAACCAACCAATAACCCATAGTAATTCTCTGGGTTTTTGGTAGGAACCGTACATCATCCCCCTGAACATATGCAGATAAATCAAAGCGAAAAAAGCTGAAGCTCCTGTCGTATGCATGTAGCGTATCATCCAACCGTACTCAACATCTCTCATGATGTACTGAATAGATGCAAAAGCACCTTCTGCGGTTGGTTCGTAGCTCATTAAAAGCCAAATACCTGAGATTAACTGTATAACCAAAACCACTATTAACAAGAATCCAGCTAAGTACCAGATATTCATGTTTATAGGCGCAGGGTATTTAGTAAGATGTCTTTCTATTGTTGCAGTTATAGGCAACCTTTCATCAAACCAGCTCATTATCTTAGTTACCATTACGCAGCACCTCCATCCTCTCCAATGATAAGAATATCCTCAGTTTCAAAGTAATGAGGAGGTATAGGTAAATTGGTTGGAGCAGGAACGCCAGCATAAACTCTGCCAACCAAATCAAATTTAGAGCCATGACAAGGACAAAAGAATCCCCCCTGCCAATCAGTGTCAAAATCCGTAGTGCCTAATTCAGGGTAAAACTTTGGAGCACAAGATAAGTGCGTACACACTGCAGTAAGTACTGATATTCCCTTCTTTCGCGATCTCAATTCATTTCTTGCGTAATCGGGTTGTTGGTCTTCTAGAGAGTCTGGATCCGAAAGTCTTGATAAATTCTTATTTAGAACTGACATAGATTCTTGAGTGTGTTTTACAACATAAACGGGGACCCCTCTCCATTCTACTATCATCATCTCACCAGGGAGTAACTTACTAAGATCTGCTCTGGCAGGAGCCCCTGCGGCCTCTGCTTTAGCACTTGGATTCCATGAACCTATAAAAGGCACCACCGCTCCTGCAACTGCACCTGCACCCACAACGGAGGTTGCATTAATTAAAAACTTTCTTCGGCCAGGGTTAGAAGGAGCTTTAGGCTGAACCATTTAATTTTATCTTTTACTGAATTGTTTGGATTTTCTCGCCTTAACTAAACCAACTTTCTTTCTCTCAACTTTCCTTGAATCTCTAGTAAGGAAACCTTCTTTTTTCAAGGCAGGTTTAAGATCTTCATCATATTGCACTAAGGCCCTTGCTATTCCTAAACGAATTGCACCGGCTTGACCAAAGCTACCACCTCCGGCAACAGTAGCCTTTATATTAAAACCATCTAGCATCTCTACAGTTTCTAATGGTTGTTTTACTACCATTTGAGCAACCTCTCTTCCAAAGTAATCTTCAAGCTTCTTTTTATTTACAATTATTGAACCAGTACCTTTTTCTAAAAAGACCCTAGCTGTTGAAGTTTTTCTTCTTCCTACTGTTAAAATTTGATCCAATTTTTTTACCTTATATGTCTAATAGTTGTGGGTTTTGCGCTTGATGAGGGTGAACATCATCAGCATATATCTTTAATTTTTTTATCATCTGTCTTCCAAGTTTATTTTTTGGAAGCATTCCCTTAACTGCTGCTCTTATAACTTCTTCAGGAGAAGATGCTAAAAGTTCATTTAAAGGTTTTGACTTAATGCCTCCGGGATAACCTGAATGTCTATAGTACATCTTTTGAGTCATCTTCTTACCAGTGACATGAATATCCTTTGCATTCACTACTACAATAAAATCACCGAGGTCAGCATTTGAGGAATATTCTGGTTTGTGTTTGCCACGCAATCGAAATGCAAGCTTGGTAGCAAGCCTACCCAACGTCTGCTCCTTAGCATCAACCATGATCCAAGATTCTTCAATATCCGACTGTTTAAAACTTTGTGTATTCATTAAGGAATTGCCTGTAATTGTAGCGCGCGCATTTTAATCTACTACATGGGTTATATTCAACTAGAACTTCACTTTAATTGTGTTATTTTTTAAAAAGAGTTTAAGAGAATTTCTCTTTGTTCTTTTATAATTTTTACATTAGTCTTACTTTCATGAAGTTTTTTACATCAAAGCTGGACTACCAAATCTTATCAGCATTCTTGATTGGGTCTTTTATAGGATTGATTGGTCTATATATCTTTGATTCTAGTAACTCAAACTCTGTTATTGAGGGATCATATGATATTAGTAGCAATAGTTATAACTCTGCAGTAAAAAAAGCTGCTCCTGCTGTAGTCAATATTTATACTGAACAAATTTCAAAACCTCTTAGAAAAGGCGGTTCTAGAAGAAATAATTCTATTTTTGGTCAGAATATCTCAAAAAAGTCATCTAGCTTAGGCTCAGGGGTTATATTCAGTTCAAATGGATACATTCTTACCAATCAACATGTTATTGGAAATGAAGCATCGGGCATTACAATTGAACTCTTAGATGGCAGTAAGACTCAAGCAAAGGTAGTGGGAATTGACAAAGAAACAGACCTTGCGGTTCTTAAAATAGAACCGGAAAATCTAGATCTTCCTGCAATAGAAATTGGTAATTCTGATTCTTTATTAATTGGGGATATAGTTCTGGCTGTTGGCAACCCCTACGGGCTGGGTCAATCTGTAAGTATGGGAATAATTAGCGCAACTGGAAGAGAGTTTAATAACCCGTACTCAAACTATTTACAAACTGATGCCTCAATTAATAAAGGAAACTCAGGAGGAGCTCTGATAGATACCCAGGGTAAATTGATTGGCATTAACACCCTTATGAGATCTTCTTCCGGGGGTTCTGAAGGAATTGGACTGGCCATTCCTTCTGTTACCGTGCTTCAAATTATTAATGATTTAATACAATTTGGTGAAGTTAAAAGGGGCTGGCTTGGATTTTCAATAGACAGAAAACAGCTTGTTCAAAAAAATATGTTAGTGATAGAACAAATCGTAGAAAATGGTCCTGCGAATAAAGGAGGTATTAAAGCTGAAGACAGAATAATTAAAATTAATGATGTTGAAGCTAGTTATAGCGAATTATTTAAAGAATTTGCAAGGTTAAAACCCGGAAATATTATTAATTTATCTGTACTCAGAGAAGACGAAGTAATAAATATAAAGTTAATTGCAGAATCTAATTCAAATAAAGACTAATCTTTCTTTTTTCTTATCTCCGCTGAAATAGCATGGGCTGTTAAACCTTCAGCCCTAGCAAGAATGGATGTGTTCTTTACAAGCTCGTCATATTCATCAAGTTTAGAGCTCTCATCAAGATTAATAAAACTAGAATGGACTATGAAATCTTCAACAGATAATGGAGAGTTGAAGACAGAAGAGCCAGATGTAGGAAGAATATGACTAGGACCGAGAACATAGTCTGATAGAGCATTAGCCGAATCACTACCAGATAGAATTAACCCTGCATTAATTATACCTCTTGAGTCTTTTAAAGCGTCTTTAGTAACTACGTGAACATGCTCAGGAGCAATCTGGTTAACTAGGCTTATAGCATGCTCAGTATCCTCAGCTAATATAGCAGCCCCTCTCTCTCTTAAGGATTTTTTAATAATACTTGACCTAGAAAGCAATGGGACTTCTTTTTTAATTAAGCTTTTTACCTCAGTAATAAATTCCTCGGAAGTTGAAACTAAAACTGAGGAAGCCATTTCGTCATGCTCAGCTTGTGCCATTAGATCCCAAGATACAGTTATTGGATCAGAGTGAGAATCAGCCAACACCGTTAATTCAGAAGGTCCTGCTATTGAATCTATACCGACTTCACCATATAACTGCCTTTTAGCTTCAGCGACGAATTGGTTTCCTGGGCCTATAATTTTTTGTACTTTAGGTATTGATTCTGTACCCAAGGCAAAAGCAGCAATTGCTTGAGCACCTCCAATGGAATAAACATTTTTAATTCCCGCAACATAAGCCGCTGCTAATGTGAGATCATTTACAGAGCCATGAGGCCAAGGAGTTGTGAGAAAGAGTTCATCAACACCTGCAGATATTGCAGGCCCTGCTGCCATTAATACAGTTGAAGGGTAAGAGGCCTTTCCTCCTGGTACATACATTGCAACTCTTTTAAGAGACCTTGATCTTCTTCCAATAGGACCTTTAGAAGAATTTAAGTGAATGCCAGAAAGTTGATCTTTATGAAAATCTAATACCCTCTCTAAGGAATAATACATGGAATCAACAATTTTCTTATCCACACGGTCTAAACTTGAAGCAATAATATCTTCAGAGATCTTCAAGTCATCAACTGAAAAGACTTTTCTATCATCGAATTTATTTGTAGCCTCTAGAACCGCCTGGTCTCCTTCATTCCTAACTGACTCGATAATTTGATGCACATCAACTTTTACAGAATTATTGAGGGAATTCTTATTTTGCAAGAAGGAATTAAAATTTTCCTTGAAATCCCTATCTTTGCTTTTAAGGCTTAATCCAAACACAGATAATTCCTAAGATATTAATGTTGAATGTATTTCTTTTATCAATTCATTCTTTGTTTTTAATGCAGCTTTATTGACTATCATTCTTGAAGATATATCTCGGATTATTTCTATTTCTTCTAAGCCATTTTCTTTTAACGTCTTGCCAGAATCAACTAAATCAACAATTGCTTCGGATAGACCTATTAGTGGGGCGATTTCTTGTGATCCATGCAGATAAACTATTTCAGCTTGTATACCTAATGATTCAAGGTATTTTTCTGCAGTTTCCGGGTATTTGGTAGCTACCTTTAATCTTTTTTTTCCTTCAATCATTTCTTTTTTTCCAGCAAGAGAGATCCTGCATTTTCCAATATTTAAGTCTTCTAATTCTATAAATTCTTCAGAACTTTTCTCTAAGAGAATATCCTTCCCTACAACACCGACATGGGCAGCCCCCGAAGTGACATAAGTCGGAACATCCCAGCCCCTAATAACCAAAACTTTAACTTCAGGCATTGCAGTATCCAAAAGGATCTTTCTGGTTTCCTTAGGGTCGTCTACCAATTTAAATCTACTGGTCTGAATTAAAGGCAGGCAATCCTCTAGCACCCTTCCTTTTGGTAGAGCAACGATTAAATTATCTTGAGTTGAAATCATCTGCAATCAGGAAATTCTTTCAATGTCCGCTCCGAGTAGTTTAAGTTTCTCTTCAATTCGCTCATAACCTCTGTCTATGTGATAGATTCTATCTATAGTTGTTTCACCTGAAGCCACTAAGCCTGCCAAAACTAAACTAGCTGAAGCCCTTAAATCTGTAGCCATAACAGGGGCTCCTACCAGAAAATCAGCACCTTCAATAAAAGCTGTATTGCCCTTTAAAGAAATTTGACCTCCCATTCGAGCGATTTCTTGAACGTGCATAAATCTATTCTCAAAAATCGTTTCTGTAACTGTTGCATTCCCATTTGCAATAGAATTGAGTGCTACAAATTGAGCCTGCATATCCGTTGGAAAAGACGGATAAGGTCCTGTGGTTAAACTCACAGATAAAGGCCTATCTTGATTCATCTCAATAGAGACCCAATCCTCTCCAGTTAAGAATACGGCTCCTGTTTTCTCCAGTTTATCTATAACTGAAGAAAATGATCTTGCATCAGAGGACTTAATCTTAACCTTCCCTCCTGTCATGGCTACCGCTGTAAGGTAAGTAGCAACTTCCACTCTGTCGGGCATAACTGAGAATTCACATCCTGAAAGAGATTTCACACCTTCAATAGAAATAATATCTGTTCCTTCTCCAGAAATAATTGCTCCCATTTTTCTTAAACAATTAGCCAAATCAACCACTTCAGGTTCTCTTGCCGCATTCTCAATAGTAGTAACTCCATCAGCTAACACTGCAGCCATCATCACGTTTTCAGTAGCCGTTACACTCACAGGATCAAAAACAATTTTTGCTCCCTTAAGTCTGCCTTCAGAAGAAGCTTTAATATAGCCTTCTTCAAGTACAATTTCTGCACCCATAGACCTCATGGCATCTACATGTAAATTAACGGGCCTACTTCCAATAGCACAACCTCCTGGAAGTGCCACTATGGCTTTTGAAAATTTTGATAACAAAGGACCTAAAACAAGAATTGATGCTCTCATGGTCTTTACCAGTTCATATCTTGCATTGAGATTATTTATTGTTGAGGCATCCACTTCAACTTCACCGGTGTCCGAGAGGGTAATATCCAAACCCATTGAACCCAATAATTCAATCATCGTTGTAACGTCATTGAGGTGCGGTAAATTTCCTACTTTAAGAGGACTATCTGCCAACAACGAGGCTGCAAGAATAGGTAGAGCGGAATTCTTAGCTCCCGAAGCATAGATCTCGCCTTCCAACCTATTTCCACCTTTAATAAGAAGCTTATCCATAATTACAAAGATGTCTCCCATTTCTTTATTACAAGATCTATATCGGAAGAATTCCTTTCCATTAAAGAATAAAACTGACTCCTAAAAGTTCTACCTAAATCAATTCCTGCTATATAAATATTTATAATTTTCCAATCTGCATTTTCATCAAGATACATACTGTAAGTGCCTTTATATTTTTTTGTCGAAGTATGTATCTCAATATAAACTTTTGCTCTGTCCGGTCTTTTAGAAACTTTTTCAGGTGGCAGCACTATAATTTTTTCATTTTGAAATTCAACAAGGGTCTTAGAGTAAGTATTTAAAAGACTAGATCTAAATGCCTCACTAAACCTATTTCTTTGAACATCAGAAGCCTCTTTATAGTGCTTGCCCATAACACTCCTAGCTATCTTATTGAAATCTACTATAGGACTAAAGGCATTGCTAATGATGGAGGTAAACTCTTCAGGGTTACTAAGGAAGAGTTGCTGCTCTGTCTTGATAATGTTAATGATCTCCACGTGAGTGCTTTCTGCATATTCGTGAGCAGACTTAGCATTTAAGCCACCCAAGAAAAGAAGTTGGAAAAGAATAAGTATTAATATCTTTAAATTTAGAGAACGCATAATAGGCAGAGATAATTAGAATATAACTATAATTTTGATCTATTATAGCATCGGTAATACATATCTTTAGTTTTATACTTGGAGTCTATTTATAGTCTGACGAATGATTCTCACAACCCTACTCCCAATAACCTTAGGCATAGCATTAATTTGGATCAGTGCTGAGAAGCTTGAAAGATACTCTGTAATTGCTGCAAAAGACTTTGGGATGTCACCTTTTTTTATTGGCTCTACGATCATAGCATTTGGAACTTCAGCGCCGGAAATGCTAACTACCTTTTTTGCTGGACTTGAAAATAAAGGTTCTATGATTATAGGCAACGTAATAGGCTCTAACGTAGCAAACTTGTCTTTAGTATTTGGAACAACACTCTTTATAATTGCCCTTAGAAAACAAACCATTCTTCAGAATATTTCTATCATTCCAAATCTAGTTATTTTGTTAGCTGCTACTCTTCTTATGTGGTTCTTCATAGCAACAAATCCTTTTTCTCTAAGAACCTCTGCAGTTTTATTACTTGCTTTAATTGCTGTAATTACTTTTTGGTATAAGACAAACAGCACCGATTTTCAAGAAAATTTAGAAGAATCTTCTGAAAGATTTGTGGCTCTAAAATTAATAGGCTCTCTTTCACTTCTTATTTTCTCTGCCTGGTTAATTACTAAAGGCGCAACAAATATATTAAATAAACTTGATCTTGGGGAGTTATTTGTTGGCTATACAGTTCTTGCCATAGGAACAAGCCTTCCTGAAATAGCTGCCGCCAGCTCTTTAGCTATCAAAGGACGTTACGAAACGGTAGCAGGAACTCTTATTGGATCAAATATATTCAATGGACTGTGTGTTTTAGCAATCCCGGGTCTGATGAACAGACCTGAGATGTCAATGAGTTGGAATTATGCAGATTGGTCATCTTTATTGTTAATTCTTTTATCTATAACAGTAGTATTTACAGTCTATATTTATCAACTGACCAAAGAACCAAAAAAAGCTAATCTAGTTTTAGGTATTATGTTCTTAAGTACTTACTTTATATCACTTGGATTTGCGTACTAGAATGAAAAAATGAAACAAATAAATTATCTAAAATCAGCCAAAAGAACCATAAACTTAGAATCGGAAGCTCTTAAGAAAGTAGCAAAATCTCTCAATAAAGATTTCTCAGCCTTATGCGAATATCTTTTGAATTCTAAAGGCAGGATAATCTGCCTTGGTGTTGGAAAATCAGGACATATCGCTAATAAAACATCTGCCACTCTTTCTAGCACTGGATCGCCTGCCTTCTTCGTCAATGCTGGGGAAGCAATGCATGGAGATGTCGGGGCAATTACTAAAAAAGACAGCGTCATAATCTTTTCGCACTCAGGTGAAAGTGATGAGGTAATTAAATTACTTCCGACGCTAAGGAATGTGAAATGCAATATTTTTTCAATTACCGGCAATCCTCAATCTACTATAAGTCAACAATCAATAATAAATATAGACACTGGCATTTCTGAAGAAGCATGTCCTTTAGATCTTGCTCCCACAACGAGTACGACCGCCGCACTAGCTATAGGAGATGCTATAGCAGTTGCCTTATTGGAAGCAAAAGGTTTTCAATCAGATGACTTTGCTAAGTCTCATCCAGGAGGCAAGCTAGGTAAAAGGTTACTACTGAAAGTGAAAGATATTATGCATCAAGGCGAGGAAATGCCTAGAGTAAGTCCTAACAGTTTATTGTCTGAAGTGCTTTTAGAGGTTTCTTCAAAGGGCCTAGGAATAGCTCTAGTGATAGACAATAGTAATAAGTTAATAGGAGTTTTCACAGATGGTGATTTAAGAAGAGCACTTAACTCTAAGATTAAAATTCACGAAACTAAAATTACTGATGTAATGTCTAAGAAAGTAAAAACTATAGATGAGTCTTCCTTGGCAACTAAAGCCATAGAAATTATGCAACAAAATGAAATATACGTTTTGGTTGCAATTCGTAAAGACAAAAAGCCTACAGGAATAATAAGAATGCATGACCTCCTTAAGTCTGGTTTAGTTTAATTTTTAATGAAATTATTTCTATTTTTAATCAATCTTTCGTTAGTTTTTCTACCTTTAAGCTCAGGACAGGAGATACCGGAAACTGCAAATCAAGCTGGAATAGAAACCCAATTAAAAATAGATAAAATAAGATACTCTTCAAATGAAAATAAAATAAAAACTGAATTAACTGCTCCCCAATTAAATGTAGATCCTGATTTAGAGAAATTTTATATTTTAGATCCGTCGTTTTCAATAACAGAAGAAAACGACTACAAAACTATAAATGCTTCTGCGGCTAGCTTTAATAAAAAAAATAATTTAATTGTATTCGAAGACAATGTTCAGATAAAAATCTCTTCAAATTCTCAGAGTTTACTGCTCAATACTACGAAATTAATTTTGAATAAAGATGATGACTTAGTCACCGCCAAAACGAACACGTACTTCAAATCAAATAATTTTAATATTAACTCAAGAGAACTCATCATAAGAGATTTTTCAACGGACCAAAATCAAATTGTTTTTGTAGATGGAAAAATAATAAATCCGGATACAAGTGAAAAATTAGGTAGTGCCAGTAAAATCAATTACTCTTTAGATTCTGGTATTTTAGTAATGAAAGGTTTGGCTGTAATCAAAAATAAAACTGTTTCTGTGTATGCCGATGAAATTCATTATGACCCGGATAATAAAAAGATTATTAAATCTGTGAATTCAACAATCATTAATAATTCCCAATGAAATTAGTAGCTAAGAATCTTAAAAAAAAGTACGCAGGGAAAGTAGCTGTGGACTCAGTTTCTATAGAGGTATCCGCAGGTGAGACAGTAGGCCTTCTAGGTCCAAATGGTGCAGGGAAAACAACTTTTTTCTATATGATTGTTGGGTTATTAGGCGTAGACACCGGAAAAATCTTTATTGATTCAGAAGACATAACTGATAAAGGAATAGCCTCTAGATCAAAATCAGGTCTATCTTATTTGCCTCAAGAACCTTCTATCTTCAGGAGGCTATCTGTAAAAGAAAATATTTTAGCTGCACTGGAGCAAAGGCTAGACCTAAATAAAGTAGAAAGATTAGAAAAACTTAAAGATTTATTAAATCAATTTGATCTTAATGAGTTCTCTGGAACAATAGGTATTAAGCTTTCTGGAGGGGAAAGAAGAAGAGTTGAAATAGCCCGAGCTCTTGCTTCAAACCCAAAATTCTTACTACTAGATGAACCCTTTGCAGGCATAGATCCTATTGCTGTTTCAGCTCTTAAGAAAACTATTAAATCTTTAAATAACTCTGGTTTTGGAATTTTAATTAGCGATCATAATGTAAGAGATACAATGCAAATCTGCCATAAAGTTCTGATCATGAGCGAAGGAAAGATTGTTGCAGACGGATCTCCACAAGAAGTCAGCAACAATAAAAAAGTTAAGGAAGTGTATCTGGGTAAAGATTTCTTAGCCTAAGCTATGAAACAAGTTCTCAAACAAAATCAGAAAACTTCCTTAACACTCACTCCTGCTCTTCAGAACCAAATTAAGCTCTTAAGTTTTACTGGACTAGATATTCGTGAGGAATTTAATAGGCTTTTGGATGAGCCAGACGAAGATCTAGATAAAAAATCAATAAAACATTTCAGGGATGAAATTCTAATTGATAGTTATAGAAAATTCCTTCAAGGACCTTCTCAAATAAAAAAGAATCCGGATCTAGTAGATTTTAAAGATCTCAGATCCAACTTAGCTGATCAATTTATGATACTTACTCTCAAGAAATCAGATTACTTAATCGGAGAATACCTTATTGATTCAATTGAACCTGATGGTAGATTAGATCCTGAGATAGACTATGACGATATTAAACTTCTTGTTTTTGAATCTTTTAAGGAAAAGATTTCAGACCATGATATTGAAAGAGTTCTCAATAAAATACAAGAATTAGAACCAGAAGGTTGTGGCTATAGATCAATAACAGAATCATTAACCATACAAATAAGAAATCTTGATATAGAACAAAAGCTGATTTTATCGACTACTGAAGCCGTAAATGACATTAGCCAACACAAAACTACCATTGATAAGCTTGATAAAGAGATTCAAGAGATCATCAAAAGTTTAAGCTACCATCCTGGTTTAACAATTGAATCAGAAGATACTTTTTATACAAAGCCTGACCTTGTGGCAATAAAGAAAAATAATGATTGGTTTGTTTCCCTTAATGATTCTTATATGCCTAAAGCAGTATTAGAAAATATTAATGGAAAATTAAATAGCCTGGATTCAGATAAAAAAGTAGAAATTAAATCATTCTTAAATGGCCTTGAAAGAAGACAACAAACTCTCTTACTTGTAAGTGAATACCTTTTAAAGAAACAAAAAGATTTCTTGAATAAGCAAACATATCCATTACCAATAACTTTGCTGGAGATAGGAGAAGCTTTAGAACTTAGTGAATCAACCATTTCGAGAGTAGTTCAATCAAAATATATTCAATTACCTGATAAGTTAATTTCCCTAAATTCTTTATTGGAACGCAGAGTTAATGCTAAGTCTGATGGTAGAGATATTTCTCCAAGAGAGTTAGAAAGATTTCTAGTTAAATTAACCTCTGAAGAGGATAAACAGGTTCCGCATACTGATGAAAACTTAAGATATATACTAAAAGAATCTTACTCAGTTGATATTGCTAGAAGAACCATATCAAAATATAGAGAAGGAATTAATATACCAATAGCTCGTCTTAGGAAGAAACAATCTTTAACAAAATAAGTCTTGTTAAATACGTTCCAGGGTTTGTTTATATCTTGAGGCTGGCAAGAATATTAGTTCTATCGTCACCTACTCCTCGAACCATCCTTCAAAATTAGTTTTAGGATTTTCTAAACTACCTGAAATAGTCCACTTTCCACTACTAAGCTTATCCAAATTTCTTTCAAAAGCCTTGCCGGCAATATAAACAACGCCGGCCGTCAAAGGCCCTCCAAGGATTAAAGCATAAGCAGGTAAATATTCCCTAAGAGGGAGAGTCATCACTACTTCTAAATCTAAAAGATTAAATTTACCATTCTTGTCTTTAGTAACAGCTCCAATCCATTTGAATTCACTAGAGCCACTCTTGAAAAAAAGAGGATTAATCGTCTTTACGCTTTTTGAATCGACATAAAGATTGCCTTCTACTTTATCGGCGCTAAATCCAGATCGATATAATTTTCTAAAATCTAGACTGGTAACTTTCTCAAAAGTATCCGTCACATTAAAGATGCTAATTAATCGTAATAAATTATTTGGTGTCTCTATGTCTGCGTCTTTGTTTTGAATAGTTATATCTACAATACTTAGCCCCACTTCTCCCACTATTCTATTAAATTCGAAATCCCATGGTAAACCTTGCCATTTGATGTCCGGATAAAACTCTATCTCCCCTATTGAAGAGTTAAGATCTAGACCTATCTGATTAAAAGCTTTCTCTGGAGAACCTGAGTAAATCCTAGTTATTAATCTTGAATCCCATCCAAAAGAATTCTTGGTTATCAGTAGTTCTGATTTCTGATTCTCCTTATTCTTTGCAACCCCCCAGCGCCCATAACTCCCTTGAATATCTAAAAATGCAAGAGAATCTTTTAAAGGCAAAAGTCTAAAGCTCCAGTTACCAAAAGATTTAGAGTCAATTAACAAACTCTCAACAGAAAATGAAATCGGATTATTGATGCTATTAAAAATACTTATGAAAAAGTTATTTTCTTGTGTTTCATCAATATTAAGTTTGAGGAAATCAAGTTTCAAATCGATTTCTTGATTGTTTTTTAGTAATACAGATCCAGAAAAGTCTCTATTCTTCAAAGTAAAAATAGGCCCATCCGGAGAAGGGTTCATTCTGATATCTGTATCTATAATTACAGTTGAAGATAATTTTATCTGCCCTATATTAAGATTGTCTATGGTAAAAGGGTTGCCAGACAATGAATTCGAGTTAATCTTAAATTTACTTAAGTTTCTAAAATCCATTTCTTCAAATGATCCGATCAGTTTTATTTGATTAGCCCGAACAGAGACGGATTGTTTTTTGGGTCCAGCAATAACGTAACCTTCTAATTTATCATCTCTTGATATAAATCGTCCTCTTAAGATATCTCCATAAACAAACTTAAATTGATTTTTTTTATCTAACTCAGTGAGATCTAATTTAAAAGGTATTTCTGATTTAGAATCTTTTTTAAATGGGCTAAATAGTTGAATTGCCGTGCCCTTGAGCTGGGATTCAATGGTTGCTCTAGAACTAGCAAGAGCATGACCTCTGATATATCCGGGAAGTATGAATTCAATATTAAATTGTGAGCTACCACTTAAGAATTCTGAGTAATCATGAAATGAGAACAGTTGACTTAGCTTGAGTTTGGATTCAGAGGAAATAACAGTTCGAATTTCTTTTTCTATTTTCTTCGTGGATATATCAAACTCCACTGGTATAGAATTAAGATTAAAAGATAGTGAACTTTTTTTAAAACCCAGATCACTTTTGAAGTCTATTGTTGAATATAGTTTTTCTATTAAAAAATTTTCATCTTTTAAAACTAAAGAGGCATCTGTGATACCTGTCTTTACTTTAAGTAAGCTAGAACCACCCAGAAGACTAAGTTCATTTGTAAGAGGGGTATAAAAACTAAATTCAGTTGAGTGCTCACCTGAAAGGCTCTTTCCTACAAAGCTTGAATTGTATGAATCATATAGATCTAATATCGTGCTGAACGGCCCATGACTTTTTCCTTCAATTACTAAATTATAGGTTTTTTTTATATCTCTAGAAATCTCAACATCAGCGATTATTTCAGAATTAAATATTTCACCTCTAATAATTTTTCCCTTAAAATTTGTATTATCTAATTCTCCCATTAAAGCTATTTCTTCTATGTTAGTGGAAGCAAGCGCTAAGCAAGCGTTTTCTAAGGATAAATTCATCTGGAAAGAAGAACTGCTATCTGTAAACTTATAATCTGCTGGACCCCTGTAAAGAAGGGAAGCAGAATTTAAAATACCGCAGCCAATACTGTTATTTATCCATGGCTTTATATATTTTGTTGCTAATAAGTTAGGAATAAAGTCAGAGACCTTCTCGGTATTAATATCTTTTAGCTCAAGAAATAATGCGAGATCTCCGAGCGTGTGCATTGACGAAGGGATAAAAGAAATATTGCCTCTAAATGGTGAATTTCCACTATAAAAACTAAAAGATTCATTAATTAATTCGTACTTATCTTTGTTACGAGTTATGTAGAAATCTCCCTTTAAACTATTAGCAACAATCTCTTCATCAAAGAAATATTTAGAAATGACTCTTAAAGAAGGACTGTCCGCTCTGACTATAAATTTTTCTTGATTAGAAGTTATCACTTTTCCTTCTAAGCCGGAAAAAGAATAGCCTCTTAGTCTGTCTTGAAGTTTGATATCAGTGAAATTTGAAGAAAGTAGATATTCTCCTTCTGAGCCAAAAATTCCCGTAAAATTTTTAAATTTTCCGGCTAATGAAAAGTCTCTACTGAAAGTGGGTAACAATGCATTTAACTGCGACTGAAGAAAGGGATCTGAGAGCTTGAATTCAGGAACATCTATTTTTATTTTTTTATTTACCAAAGATAATAAAATATTGGGCAAAACGTATTTTCTTTCTTTAAGGGTGTAAGAAGATTTAATGAAAAAAGCAGATGCAATGGAATTGCTGAGACCGATTTTAGCAGTTAATTTTCCTTCATCTGATAAGAAGCCTGGAGATTGTAGATTTATTTCTCCAGATAGATTTATGAGTCTATTATTTAAATAACCTATCTTTAATAGCCCGTCAGCTTTTCCTAAACTAGAACAAGCATCACAAAGAGATTTTATTAATGGATCATTAAAATTTATTTGGGCTATGTTGACCTCACCCAAGAATGAATCAGTTATAGATTGATTAAATTGCGGCTGCAAAGAGATCGTTAAGCTGCCAAGCCTGGCATTATCTTTTATAGAAACATAGAAAATAGAATCTGAGGAAGAAGAAAGATTGGCATAAACCTTCTCTATAAAAACTTTTGAATTAATTCCTGTTATATTTAAAGAAATATTTTTTAAATAGATACCCTCAATTCCGTACAGACCATTGAGTTGATAGCTTGGCGATAAAGATGTTCTTTCTGGGGTATCTATCGTTACGGATCCACCACTTACATTCAGGCTCTGAAGAGGTTTAAAAGAAAACAACCTTAGTAAATTAAATCTAGATTCTACTTTAGAAAAATATAATTTTTCTTGTTTATTGCTAATGTCTAAGACGCTTAAGCCTTCAATGGCAACATAAGGCTTGTAAGGATGCCATTCTGTATTTATCTTTTTATATGCAAACTCATAATCAAAGTAATTAAATGCATTCTTAAGTACAAAAGCATTAAATGAACCGTAAGAAAGCAGAGTAGAAAGTAAAAAAATAAAACTCACTCCAACTGCAGCAGTCCTGAGAGTGTATTTAAACAATTTATTCAAATTATTAAGTCTTTATCCAGCGTCTGCGATAGAGTCGACAAAGATAGTAAACAGGAGCCCATGAAAGAGAGCTCAAAATTGCGTAATAGAAGGTATTTACAAAATAATAATTATCAGAAAGATTTGTTCTATTGACTTCAGAGTCTAGAAAATCAAAAGCTAAAATCTGCTTGACAATTATTGCTAGAATAAAAATAAGAAAAGACTGTTGCCATATAGGGGTAATCCTAAATTGATAAAAGAACCTCTGACAAAGATACGTTATGAGTACAAACAGCAACCCATGAAGGCCCAGCAAGGAGCTGTGCAGCAAATCTATCAACACTCCAAATAAAAGAGCCGTAGTTATACCAACTTTATCGGGCAGTGCCATATTCCAGTAAATTAAAATCAGTAAGACAAATGAAGGTTTTATAAACTGGAAATTACTAGAGAAATTATAAGAATCAATAATAAGTCCCATGAAAAGACATAGGTATATTAATAATCTATTCTTTAATGCCCTATTCATCAGCTTGAATATTCTTTTTTACTAGGAAATAATCTTGATCAACGGGGGATTGAAGGAAAGCGACTTGAATGTCTAAAAATTCATTATCAGGATTATCCTTAATAGCCTTTATCTTAGCCACGGGATACCCAGAAGGATAAACACCCCCCAGACCAGAAGAATAGAGCTCCTCCCCTATTTTGTATTCAGCTGATTTCTTTATATTATTTAAATGGCCTAAACGACTTAAACCAGAGCCTTGCAGAATGGCATGCAACCTTGATGTAGATGATACGACAGGGACTAGAGATCTTGAATCCTGAACCAACATGACTTCTGCATTCAAAAGACCTTGGGAAACAATTCTTCCTAAAAGTCCTTTTTCAGAAAGCACTGCATTATTTTTAGCAAAGACTTCCTCTCGTGAATTTACACTTACTGTCATCACAGGCTTAAGATCATTAGTAGAAAGAAACTTCTTTTTGACTAAGTAGTAATCATCTGGATTATCTTCAATAGAATCCTCTAAAGAATTTAAACGTCTATTTTCAAATGAAATCTCATTCATAAGAGAATTTATAGATTTTAGTTTAAGATTTTCTTGTTCCAGTGCATTAATGGTCAATCTTAAATCTTGTCTCGTATTGAAAAAATCTATTACTGTGTTGAAAATAAAAACCGGAGTCTTAGCGATATAAATTACTGGGGTTAGCATATCTTTACCGTAAGCTCTTAAAATCTCTGAAGATTTATAATTAATGTCCGTCAAAATAAGGAGGAAACAGAAAACTAGGGAGAGTAGGACCTTGGCAGGCTTCATCGTAGGTATAGCAAAAATAGCTTCGCTACTTATGTGAGAAACCTTATGTTCTTTTCTGAGCATTATCGAATGATACTCAGGCTAAAATAATATGGAAATCTTTTATTTACTATTCTGTTGAGAGAAGGTCAATATCGTACTTATCCATAATTTCAAGTGCACTTCCTCCTCCTTTAGCAACACAAGTCAAAGGTTCTTCTGCGACCAATACTGGAATCCCGGTTTGATTTGATATAAGGATATCTAAATCTCTAAGCATCGCCCCACCCCCAGTCAAAACAATACCGCGTTCAGAAATATCAGCACTTAGCTCCGGTGGCGATTGTTCAAGAGCAGTTCTTATGGCTTGAACGATTGCAGAAAGAGGTTCTAGCATAGCATCATAAGCTTGTTTACTATTCATCTGAAAGGTTATAGGTATGCCTTCTGCTAAGTTACGTCCTCTCACTTCCATCTCTATAATTTCAGAGTCAGGAGAGGCAGTACCAATTGTGTGTTTAATTCTCTCTGCGGTAGCATCACCTATCAATACGCCCTGATTTCTTCTTACATATGAGATTATTGACTCATCAAGCTTATCTCCTCCTACTTTTAAAGAATTTGCATAGACAACACCATTTAAAGCCAGTATTGCCACTTCAGATGTCCCTCCTCCAATATCTACCACCATGGAACCACTTGCTTCTTCAACAGGAAGTCCTGCCCCTATAGCAGCAGCCATTGGTTCTTCTATTAGTCGAACCTCTCTGGCTCCAGCCTTAAGAACAGATTCGCGTATAGCTCGCCTTTCTACTTGAGTTGATTGACAAGGGACACACACTAGGACTCTAGGGCTGGGTCTGACAAAACTGTCGTCGTGAACTCTTTGGACAAAATGCTTTAACATCTCTTCAGTGACCTGAAAATCTGCAATTACACCATCTTTGAGTGGCCTAATAGCTGTAATATTACCCGGAGTTCTGCCTAACATCTTTTTTGCTTCAGTGCCTACGGCTACGACTGTTCTCTGGCCATTAACGGTTCTTATGGCAACAACAGAGGGTTCATCCAAGATGATTCCTTTTTCTTTTACATAAACTAAAGTGTTGGCAGTGCCTAAATCAATTGATAAATCGTTTGAAAACAGGCCTCTTAAGCGTTTTAACATAGTTCTAAAATAACGTAATTTCTAAATTTGAAGATAACAGATTTGTAACTCTAGCAACAGCATAGTTTTTGAGCAAGCAACAATGTGCTACATTAGCGTTTTTTAGGAATAAGGTAATGTTTAAATGTCACTTTCAGACAAAGAATTAAAAGAAATTGCTTATCTAGCAAGAATAAATATAGATGAAAATAGCTTTCCATCATTAAAGGGGGAGTTAGATGAGATATTGGGCCTTTTTGAAAAGCTCAATTCAGCGAATACAGATGGTGTTGAAGCTATGTCTCACCCCCTAAATTTATCTCAACCCACAAGGAAAGATGAAGTCACAGAAATTAATCAGAGAGAGAAAATGCAGGAATCTGCTCCACTGGTTCAATCAGGTCTTTTTTTAGTTCCTAAAGTGATAGAAGGTGAAAACTAGAATGGAACTTCATGAACTAACACTAAAACAACAACTTGATGGCCTAAGAGAATCATCTTTTAGCTCAGTAGAACTTACCCAGGAGTATTTAAAAAGAATAAAATCTAAAGATCCTTCCATAAATAGCTTCATAACAGTCACTGAAGAGCTTGCATTAAAACAAGCTAATGAAGCAGATGATAGATACAGCAAAGGAAAAGCATTAACACTTGATGGCATTCCTATTGCTCATAAAGATATCTTTTGTACTGAAGATGTATTAACGACCTGCGGGTCTAAGATGCTGTCTAATTTTAAAGCACCCTATTCCTCAACAGTTGTCTCAAAACTATTTGATCAGGGTGTTGTGATGCTTGGTAAAACTAATATGGATGAATTTGCCATGGGCTCATCCAATGAAACTAGCTTCTTTGGTGAAGTGAAGAACCCTTGGGACTTGAATTATGTCCCTGGAGGTTCATCGGGAGGCTCTGCAGCCTGTGTTGCTGCTAGATTAGCTTCAGCTGCTACTGCTACAGACACTGGAGGGTCGATTAGACAGCCAGCAGCCCTTTGCGGATTAACTGGCATAAAGCCTACTTACGGTAGGGTTTCTCGTTATGGCATGATTGCATTTGCCTCCAGTCTCGACCAGGGAGGTGTTCTTGCTAGAACTGCAGAAGATGCTGCCTTATTACTTTCTGATATGTCTGGACATGATCCAAAAGATTCAACAAGCCTTAACATTGAAGTACCTGACTACCCTAAAGAGATAAATAATGATATTTCAGGATTAAAAATAGGACTGCCAAAGGAATTCTTTGAGCAAGAAATGCCAGACTACGTTAGGAAATCAACTGAAGAAGCCATAGAAGTTTATAAAGACTTGGGAGCGACAATAGAAGAAATATCATTTCCTAATATAGATCTCTCACTTCCTGTTTATTATGTTTTAGCACCTGCTGAATGCTCAGCTAATTTGTCACGCTACGATGGAGTTCGATACGGATTTAGGTGTGAAGAACCTAAAAGTCTTGAAGATCTTTACATGAGAACTAGAAGTGAAGGTTTTGGATCAGAAGTAAAACGCAGAATACTAATCGGCACCTATGCTCTGTCTGCCGGCTATTACGATGCTTATTACCTCAAAGCCCAAAAATGTCGAAGATTAATTGCAAATGATTTCACAGAGGCTTTTAAATCTGTAGACATGATCTTATCTCCAACAACACCAGGTACGTCTTTCAAGACAGGCGAGAAAAAAAATGATCCTATAGATATGTACCTTCAGGACATATTTACTATCCCTGCAAACTTAGCTGGACTACCAGGAATATCTTTTCCTTGTGGAAGTTATAACGGCTTACCTTTAGGACTCCAGCTAGTAGGCAATTCCCTTGAAGAAGGAAAATTGCTATCCGCTGCTCATCACTTTCAAAAAGTGACCAACTGGCACAAAGAATCACCGGAATTATAGAAAATATGATTAATAAAAATCAATGGGAAGCGGTGATTGGATTAGAGATTCATGTTCAGCTCTCCACAAATTCAAAGCTTTTTTCAGGAGCCAGTACTAATTTTGGTGCTTCTCCAAACACTCAAGCTTGTAATATTGATTTGGCAATGCCAGGAGTGCTACCCGTTCTTAACGAAGAAGTACTTAGAATGGCTATCAAACTGGGAATTGCTTTGAACGCTGAGATAAATAGCCCAACTAGCTTTGCAAGAAAGAATTATTTCTACCCTGATTCACCAAAAGGCTATCAAATAAGTCAAATGGACAAACCTATAGTAGAAAATGGGCATTTAGATATTGAACTGGAAGATGGTTCTACAAAAAGGATAGGAGTGACCAGAGCGCACCTTGAAGAAGACGCCGGAAAATCACTGCATGAAGACTTTGAAGGTCAATCGGGCATAGACCTAAACAGAGCCGGCACTCCTCTAATTGAAATCGTCTCAGAGCCTGAGATCAGCTCTCCTGAAGAAGCCGTGTCTTACCTTAAGTCTATACATTCGATTATTAGATATCTAAATATATCGGATGGAAATATGGCAGAAGGCTCGATGAGATGTGATGCCAATGTTTCAGTCAGAAAAGTAGGTGAAACTGAATTAGGCACAAGAACAGAAACCAAGAACGTCAATTCTTTTAGATTTGTCGAGAAAGCAATCCATTACGAGATAAACAGACAAATTAATGAAATTGAATCAGGCAATACAATTGCACAAGAGACAAGGTTGTATGATTCTCAAAAAAATACTACGAGACCCATGAGATCTAAAGAATTTGCTAATGATTATCGTTACTTCCCAGAGCCAGATCTTTTACCTGTTATTTTAGATGAAGAATTCATAAATTCAGTAAAAGAAACAATGCCGGAACTGCCTAACGAGAAAAAAATTAGACTGATGGAAGTCTATAAGCTCAGCGAATATGACTCTAGCCTTTTAGCTGCTGACAAAGATTTAGCTAACTTCTTTGAAGAAGTAACTAAAGAGTCTAATTCACCCAAATTATCTGCCAATTGGATAATGGGTGAATTCTTAGCAGAATTAAATAAAGAAAATCTAAGCATTGTTGAATCTAAAGTTTCTGCAAAACAGCTTGGTGTTTTAATTAGAAGAATTGAGGACTCCACAATTTCAGGAAAAATAGCCAAGGAAGTTTTTGAGAAAATGTGGGCATCCTCAAAAGACACTGATGACATTATAAGTGAACAAGGCTTGCAACAAGTGACTGACCTTTCAGAAATTGAAAAGATGGTTGAAGAAGTGATAAACAAGAATCCTGATCAACTTGAAAAATACCTTTCAGGGAAAGATAGGTTATTTGGATTCTTTGTAGGGCAAGTAATGAAAGCTTCTCAAGGAAAAGCTAACCCGAAACAAGTTAACGATATTCTTAAATCTAAATTAGAAAAATAATCTATCCTGCAGATGCAGGTTTTTTCATATCAATTTATGTAATAAACATAGATAGCGTTTCAGCTATGTAGGCTGGTTTTTCAATCCCTTCTATCTCCATTGTGACTTCAGTCTTCATTAAGTATCGACCATCACCTTTATCATCAACAGATACGCACTTACTATGAGTTCTTACTTTAGAACCTACATTTACAGGGTTAATAAACCTAACCTTATCAAGTCCGTAGTTAAAGACCATTTTTAAATTTTCAGGAGCCAGAACAGCTTGTGAAGTTAAATGAGGCAGTAGAGACAAAGATAAGAAGCCATGAGCTATAGTAGATCCAAATAAAGGCGTGGCCTTTTCTGTGTCAACATGGATAAACTGATGATCTAAAGTAGAGTCAGCAAACATATTAATTCTGTCTTGATCTACTTCAAACCAATCAGACGACCCTATATCTTGTCCTACGTAATCTACTAATTTTTCTGCTGGTACTAATCCAATCATTGCATTCTCCTATTTATTTATTAAATAATTCTTATATTCATCTCTTAAATTTGTTTTTAAGAGTTTTCCAGTGGCTGTATGCGGTAATTCATTGACAAAAATGACATCATCAGGGAGCCACCATTTAGCTACCTTATCTTCCAAATAACCTAGTATGTCATCTTTAGTAGGATCTGCATCAGCTGCTTTAACAATTAATAATACTGGTCTTTCATCCCATTTTTCATGCAATACACCTATAACACAAGCCTCTCCTACTCCAGGGTGCCCAACAGCAGTATTCTCAAGATCTATGGAGCTTATCCACTCCCCGCCTGACTTTATTACGTCTTTGCTACGATCTACAATCTCCATATAACCTTCAGGATGTATCTTTGCTACATCACCAGTATCAAACCAGCCATTCGCATCCATCGCGCTCTGATTACTCTTAAAGTACCTCTCTACTATTGTTGGCCCTTTAACCAATAACCTGCCAAAAGCAACTCCATCTTTAGGTAATTCATTGCCTTCATCATCTGCTATCGTCATTTCTAGACCAAAAAAAGCTTTCCCTTGTTTTTGTTGTAGGTCGTAACGATCCTCAATATCCATATCATCCATTGCATCAGTCCTGCTAGTTGCCGTTCCTAGTGGACTCATCTCGGTCATACCCCATCCGTGCATCAAGAAAACATCATGCTTCTCTTCAAATTCTTGAATCATGGCTCTTGGCGCTGCTGCCCCTCCCACAAGAGCATTCTTAACAGAATCGAGAGTTTGGTTAGTTTCTTTAAGGTATTGAAGTAAACCTAACCAAACCGTAGGAACGCCCATCAATAAATCTGGTTTTTCAGAATCTATCAGCTCAAAAACAGAAGCTCCATCCAAGGCTGGTCCTGGAAACACTAATTTAGCTCCTAACATAGCAGCCGCATAAGGTATTCCCCATGCATTGACATGGAACATCGGGACTACAGGCAATATGACTGTTGAGCTCGAAACGTTAGCTACATTGCCTGTACTAACAATCCAGGCATGAAGAATAGTAGATCTATGAGAGTATAAAACTCCTTTAGGATCTCCTGTGGTCCCAGAGGTATAACATAGACTTGAAGCAGTATTTTCATCAAATTCAGGCCAGGAGAAATCTTCTGATTCAGCCGCTATTAAGTCTTCGTAGCAAATAACATTTTCTAAAGTTGTTTCTGGCATGTTGTCATTATCCGTCAAGATCACAACTCCTTTGATGCCATTTAAACTAGCAGAAATAGATTCCAATAATTCCACAAATGATAAATCTATAAATAAATATTTATTATCTGCATGATTAATAATATAAGTGAGTTGTTCAGGAAAAAGTCGCGGGTTCACGGTATTGACCACACACCCTATTCCAGAAACTCCGAAGTACAGTTCAAAATGCCTATAAGTGTTCCAAGCCAAAGTTCCTATAGTATCGCCCTTCTCAAGACCTAACTTCGTTAAAGCATTAGCCAATTGACGAGACCTTTTGGCTGCATCTGAAAAAGTGTAACGATGTATAGGCCCTTCAACCGTCCTCGATACAATTTCTGCATCTGCATGATAAGCCTCAGCATGTTCTATAAGACCAGATATTAATAATTGGCCTTGCATCATATTTCCTAACATTTCTTACCTCTCTTCGTTCTTTTCAATAAATATAGATTTAAATAGCGGACCAGAATATCTTCGGGAAGCCCAAGCTTCAAGTGTCTTTTTATCAGCACCAGATTTAATTTTTTTTAAGAAATGTAACTGATTGAAAAAATCCCACAAAAAAGGTGACCATTCAAGCTGAAGAGGGCTCTTCCACTTGACACATAACTCGTTAGAAAGGTTAATTAAGTTTTGAATGTCCTCGAGGGTATTCAATTCAGGTAAATCTTCAAATGGTCCATCGAAGAAAGGTATAAGAGCGTTGAAATCTAGAGGAACTCCGAACTTCTTTAAAATTTTCTCGGTACTCATGTTGCCTTTTAAGTGGTGTAAAATAATACTATCTGTCATCGGTAAACCGGTAAGGTTTAACCCTATGCCTTGAATAGCCTTTTTAGTAATATTTCGACCTCGGTAAGATCCAATATAGAACTTAGTAGGACAATAATCGTTTGCATAATAATTATCCCAAACAACTATTGGGTTACTTATGACTTTATTTAATTCTTCAATTTCCTGATCATCTATATATTGACTCACCACTTGTTTGCCTGTCCAAAGCATCGGTAGATTGTTTGGGACTGTTTCAGATAAACCTTTTAAATATGTAGAATTAGAAATGTTGTCATTTGCAAAGCTATTGCAATAGACCGTGGGGCAAAACATCAAAGAGCTTGAAGAATCTTTTTTTAAAAATTCTGACAGTTCTTTCACTACAAGGCCGTGCATTTTTCCTAATCCTTCATCACGCTCAGACTCAATATCATCGAAGAAAATAGCAAAATCTTTAAAACCGATTGACTGAAGTTGAGCGTATTTCTTTTTCAATTTTTTTAAATCGAGTTCTTCATCACCTTTGAAAGAAAGGCCAGGTGATAAAGAGAAATAAGGCGTTATCCCTAGTTTAGTTGCTTCTTTTTTAAAGTTTTTAAGATTTTTTAATTCTTTATCAGGGTAAAGCTTAAACCAATCTATTCTGTGGTAAGGATCTTCTTTAGGCCCATAAATATACGTATTCATTTCAAGCTGAGAGAGTGTTTTTAACAATATTGATCTGTCCTTCCAAGACAACAACCTGCCATAATAGCCTTCTAAATAACCTTCAAGAAACAATTCAATACCCTCTTTTTTTAATTTTTTATTCCACTTGAAACTCTATTATCACCGTTAAGGTCTTTATGTACCTCTATGGCAGTATAGTTAGATTCTTCATAAAATTCTTCGACTAAATCGCTTTGTTCAGGAGCGTGCTCTACGAAGATCCTTCCTCCCTTAACTAAACATCTAAAACTATCTTTTATTATTTTATTTAAATCTGCAAAGCCTTGATCTTTTGAAACTAAAGCTTCTATTGGCTCCTTAGAAACTCCATCTGCTTTTAATCGTAGATCATTAGCATCAATATAAGGAGGGTTACTAACAACAACGTCAAGAGAAGATGATTGAATCGCGTCTAACCAGTTTGACCTAAAGAAACCAACACGGAGTCCAAGATTATTCATGTTATCTATAGCAATTTTTATCGAATTTTCGGATTTTTCTAATGCATAAATTAACCAATTTTTTCTCTCAGATGCCAACGCAAGGGCAATTGCTCCGCTACCAGTTCCAGCATCTAAGATTTTAATTGATTGCTGGTCAAAGGAATCTAAAACCAGCTCCATGATAGTTTCAGTTTCCGGTCTTGGTACCAGAACATGCTTATTAACTTTTAAATCAATATTCCAAAAGCCTATCTTTCCTACTATATAAGCTAGAGGCTCTCCATCATTTCGCCTATTTATCATATCACCTAAATTCTTATAATCTTCCGAACTAAGATAGTGGGATTTGCTATAAAAATCTGACCTAGTTACCTTTAATATAAAAAGAAATATCTGCTCTAAATCAACACGATCACAGTTGGTATTTTTGTTTATTAAAATCTGTTCTTTCAGTAAATCGGAAGCAAGAAGCCTTGTCATATAGAACTTTTTTCTAAATTTGCTAAAGCTCTGGCTTGGTTCTCTTCTAGTAAAGAAGAAATCATCGTTTCCATGTCGCCGTCAAGAAAACCAGCTAAATTATGCACAGACATTTCTATTCTATGATCCGTTATCCTGTTTTGAGGAAAATTATATGTTCTTATCTTTTCTGATCTATCACCAGAGCCCACCATCACCTTTCTATTTTCAGCTTGCTCAGCATCTTTTTTTTCTTTTTCTGAATCCAAGAGTTTAGCTTTTAGCAAGGACATGGCTTTTTCTTTATTCTTGTGCTGCGACCTTCCATCTTGGCACTCAACAACTATTCCTGAAGGAGTGTGTGTTAAACGGACAGCTGAGTCTGTTTTGTTTACATGCTGACCTCCAGCTCCGGAAGCTCTGAATGTATCCACCCTAAGGTCGCTCTTATCAATAACAATTTCTTGTAAAGCATCCATTTCAGCAAGAACAGCTACTGAGCAAGCTGAAGTATGAATTCTTCCTTGAGACTCAGTAGAAGGCACTCTTTGCACTCTATGGACACCGGCTTCAAATTTAAGTTGCTTATAGACATCCGCACCTTCTATTCGAGTAACAAGCTCTTTATAGCCTCCGTGATCTCCTTCTCGTATATTGACAACTTCCATTTTCCAATTATTTCGTTCTGCTAATCTTGAGTACATTCTGAATAAATCCCCTGCAAACAGAGCAGCCTCGTCGCCACCAGCTCCTGCTCTTACTTCTAAGAATACATCCTTAGAATCATCTGGATCTTTAGGCAAAAGAAGTTTCTTAATTTCTCCTTCAAGATCTAGGGTTCTTTCTTTTAACTCTGATATCTCACCTTCTGCCATCGCCCTCATTTCCGGGTCCTCATCTTTGGAAAGAGCAAGAGCCTCTTCAAGGCCATTCTGAGCTTTCAGGTATTCATTGTAGCCGTTAACTACCGGTGCTAGATCTGAATATTCCTTTGAAATTTTTATGTAATTTTCTTGATCGCTCGTAACATCTGGCTGACTAAGCAAGTCTTCAATTTCTCTATATCTAGAAGCAATCTCTGATAATTTAGATAAAATGCTTTCAATCATCCCGTTAAACCTTCAAGATTTGTTATTAAGCTATGAATTCTCATTATTTAAATTTTAGATTATTACTATTTTTTATTATAACTAGTCTTTTTCTTATTAGTTGCAGTACCAAACCTCAATTAATAAAGAATTCGGAATTAAAAGATATTCAGTTCCAATCTAACTACACTCTTGAAGGCAAGTTTAAGGCTTCGATCAACGATATCAAGGAAACAGGCTATTTTGTGATAAAAAAGATTGAAAATTCAATTGAATTGAGAATTGGAAAAAACTATTTACTTCCAGAAAAGAAAATTTATTTTCTATTGGATGAAAAATTAAATATAAGTGATTTATTCTATGAAAATGAAATTAATACCCAGTATCAATTTAGTCAAGAGAGTCTTTCTCTAAAGAACCTTCTTAAAAACTTACTTGGTCAAGAGCAGACACTTTCCTTAAATTGGAACGTCAAGTACCCAGATGGTATTAGCTCTGTTAATGGGTTTAAGTTACCCAAAAAGATTATTATTGAGAATAACGAAGTGCAACTAGAGATAATTAATAAAAATTACATTGAATAAGCTGTCAATAAAAGCTCCAGCAAAACTAAACCTTCATTTGCAAGTCTTAGGAAAAAGAAGTGATGGTTATCATGACATCTCAAGTTATTTTAGTTTCATCAACCTTTTTGATGTCTTAGAGTTTTACTTAACTAAAGGTGAAATTGTTTTAAATGAATCCCCTCCTATAGAAAATAATCTTGTAATCCAAGCAGCAGAGCTAATAAGAAATGACTCTAATTCCTCATTAGGAGTAGAGATTAATCTGTCAAAAAATATCCCTCAACAAAAAGGTCTAGGTGGTGGAAGTTCTGACGCTGCTGCCACCCTCATTGCTCTGAATAAAATATGGAATCTAAATTATAGTAAACAGGAATTACAAGCTTTAGGTCTAAAGTTAGGTTCGGATATTCCTTTCTTTATCAACGGTTATTCTTGTTGGTCAGAGGGACGTGGAGAAATTTTCTCTTCTTTGGAATTGAAGGAAAGTTGGTTCTTATTGTTCTTACCTAAAACAAAGATAAGTACAAAAATAGCTTTTAACAGCTTAGATGTGGCTAATGAAACCGTCATCTCTAAGGATGATTTCTTACAAGGAAACAGAGTAAATTCTTTTACAGAGTGGGCTAGGGAAAATTACAAGGAACTAGATATTCTGTTTCAAAAACTTGAATTATTGGGGAATCCTCAGCTAACAGGTACAGGATCAGCAATTTTTATGGAATGTGGTTCAAAAAAAGATGCGGAAAGTAAGCTGATCGGCCTACCTGAAGCTTTTTTAGTAAAAAGTTTAGATCATTCACCTTTATTACAGATTTTAGAATAAAATACGCGCCATTGAATTGGGGTGTAGCCAAGCGGTAAGGCAGCGGCTTTTGATGCCGCCATGCGATGGTTCGAATCCATCCACCCCAGCCAAGTTTTGTGAGGGAAGATAGATATGATGAATTCTCAAAGAAATGGGTTAGTTTTGTTCTCCGGAAATGGAAATAAAGGCCTATCTGAAGCAATTTCTAAAGAATTAGGAATTAGACTGGGGGAAGCTAAAGTAGATACCTTTAGCGATGGTGAAATTAGTATTGGCATACAGGAAAATGTTAGAGGAAAGGATGTTTTCTTAATTCAACCTACTTGCGCTCCGGCTGGAGATAACCTCCTCGAACTCATAATAATGGTAGATGCACTCAAAAGATCTTCTGCCGGAAGAATTACGGCCGTTGTTCCTTATTACGGATACGCCAGACAAGACAGAAGAGTAAGGTCTGAAAGAGTTCCGATAAGCGCAAAAGTTATGGCTGATATATTAGAACGATCAGGTATAGATCGTGTCTTAACGGTGGAATTGCATTCTGAGCAGATCCAAGGTTTTTTTGATATACCGGTGGATAATGTCTACGGAACGAAAGTAATGAGAGACGATATAGTAAAAATGAATTCAGATAACCAGCTGGTGGTTTCTCCTGATGTAGGTGGTGTTGTTAGATCTAGAGCACTAGCTAAGGTACTGGGACTTTCTGATCTAGCCATTATTGATAAAAGAAGAGATGAAGCCAACCAATCAGAAGTCATGAATGTGATTGGCGATGTTGAAAATAAAGACTGCATTATTGTTGATGATATAGCTGATACAGCTGGAACTTTATGCAATGCTGCCTCAGCATTAAAAGAAAATGGAGCCACTAAAGTCTATGCTTATATTGTTCATCCTGTGTTATCGGGCAATGCAATAGAAAAAATTTCTAAATCAAAGCTTGATCAATTGGTTGTAACGGATACCATACCGCTCTCTGAAGAAGCACAGGCCTGTAAGAAGATTCGAATAATCACTATGGCACCTACTTTGGCAGAAGCAATTAGAAGAGTTAATAACGAAGAATCTATAAGCGCAATGTTCTTATAGATATGGAGACAAGAGATGAGTGAGCAAGTAAGTTTAAACGCTGAGAATAGAGAAATAGAAGGTAAGTCTTCAAGTAGACTTTTAAGAAGAAGTGGCTCAGTACCTGCTGTTATCTATGGCGGATCTAAAGAACCTCTAAGGATCTCAATTCTTGAAAAAGATATTTCTAAAGCATCGTCGGTACCTGGATTCACGACTCAAATTCTTAGTATCTCAGTCGCAGGAAAAGAAGAAAATGTAATTATCAAAGAGATCCAGCGTCATCCTGCTACTGAAAGAGTTCTTCACGCAGACCTGATGAGAGTTAACCCGGATACAAAAATTAGTATTTCTGTACCCATAAGATTTATAAATGAAGAATCTTGTGTCGGAGTGAAGATGCACGGAGGGGTTGTATCTCATCTAATCAACGATATTGATATTAGTTGTCTTGCATCGAACTTACCTGAGTTTTTAGAAGTAGACGTGGAAGAAATGGACATAGGTGATTCAGTATTTCTATCAGCTCTGAAGCTACCTGAGGGAGTTGAAATTCCTATATTAGCTTTAGGTGAAGATAGAGACCAAGCTGTAGTTTCTGTTACAGAAGCTAAAGTTATAGAGATTGAACCTGAAATTGTTGAATCTGAAGGTGAGGAAGGTGAAGAAGGTGAGGAAGGTGAAGGTGAAGAAGGTTCTGAGGATTCTGAAAGTACAGAAGGTGACTCTGAATAATAAGAGCTTCTGGATTACTTCCCTAATCTATTCATGAGTATACTCATTGTGGGGCTAGGAAACCCCGGTAAACAGTACGAACATACTCGACATAACGTTGGCGAAGACTTTATAGATATTCTTGCTGACAAGTACGGCATTGAATTAAAGAAAGAAAAGAAATTTCTAGGCAGTTACGGAAAAGTATTAGCTTTTAACACAACGCTTCACTTACTGAAACCAGACCACTATATGAACGAAAGTGGGATCGCGGTGAAAAAAACAAAAAGCTTTCTAAACATCCCTATTGACCAGATCCTAATAGTACATGACGACTTGGATTTACCTTCTGGTAATTTAAAATTTAAAGAGATGGGAGGTCATGGAGGTCATAACGGTCTAAGAAACATAATTGACCATCTTAACGGAGAATCATCGTTTAAAAGGTTAAGAATTGGCATTGGACACCCGGGCAAAGAAAAGGATGTAACAAAATATGTTTTAACAAAACCAACTAGTAAAGAAAGAGATCTAATAGAAACAAACATGAGAGATTCTTTAGAGACTATAGATTTGGTTATTCAGTCTAAATGGCAAGAAGCATTGTTGAAACTGCACACAAATATGGACAGTTAATCTATGAGCGTAAAATGTGGAATAGTTGGTTTACCAAATGTGGGGAAATCCACCCTTTTCAATGCCCTTACTTCTGCTGGCATAGAAGCACAAAACTTTCCGTTTTGTACGATTGAACCGAATAAAGGAATAGTCCCGGTTCCTGACTTTAGGCTCAGCTCTATAGCTGAAATTGTAAACCCTGAAAAAGTCATACCTACAACCACTGAATTTGTTGATATAGCTGGGTTAGTTAAAGGTGCGTCAGAAGGAGAAGGTCTTGGAAATAAATTTCTTTCACATATCAGAGAAACGCAAGCAATTATCCATGTCGTAAGGTGCTTTGAAAATGATGATATCACTCATGTTCATAATGAAATAAATCCGGTTATAGATCTAGAGACTGTAGAAACAGAATTACTACTCGCAGACCTTGAGACTATCTCAAATGCAAAACAAAGACTTGAAAAGGCATCGCGAGGTGGCGATAAAGAAGTATTAGCTGCCAAGGAAAGGCTTGAATCTCTAGAAGCTGAATTAAATAAAGGGGTTCTCGGCAGACACTCAGATTTTTATATCAAAAATGCAGAATATTTTAAAGAATTACAGCTAATAACAACAAAACCATGTCTCTATATAGCAAACGTTGAGGATCTAGGAGAAAAAAACCCTTTAGTTGATGACCTAGTTAATTATGCAAAATCAAGTAACTCTCAAGTACTGATACTCTGTAACCAAATAGAAGCCGAAATCGCAGAATTAGACCAAGAAGAAGGCAAAGAATTCTTAGAAGATTTGGGTATGGATGAGCCCGGTCTTAACAAACTCATAAGAGCAAGTTATGAAATGCTCTCATTACAAACTTATTTTACAGCAGGAGTAAAAGAAGTTAGAGCCTGGACTATAAAATCTGGTGCAACAGCACCTCAAGCTGCTGGCGAAATTCATACTGATTTTGAAAAAGGCTTTATCAGAGCTGAAACAATTGGTTATGAAGATTTTATAAACTTCAGCGGCGAATCTGGAGCCAAAGAAGCAGGAAAACTTAAGTCTGAAGGCAGTGAATATATTGTTAAAGATGGAGATATTATTCATTTTAGATTTAATGTGTAATCCTTACTCGACTTTATAGTCTCAGACTCATAAAATCCGCATCTTGGTTATGTAGCTCAGCTGGTTAGAGCACGGCATTCATAATGCCGGGGTCGGTGGTTCAAGTCCACCCATAACCACCAGCTTCAAACTTTATTAAAGTCTTCATCTAATATAAGATAAAGTGAGTTTTTAGGGGAGCTTTATGTTGTGGTTATTAATTCAGTGGATTCTTTTTTTAGTATTATTTTTGGCTTTTGGTTATTTAACAAGCCGAATAATTCTTTGGTTTTGGGGTTTATTGAAAGAAATAATGAATCCCCCAACATCAGAAAAAAATTTAGAACCTGATTCCTATGAAGAGGTTTCCCACGACTCTCAAGATAATTAGCATAAATAAACAATCTTCACTCTTAAAGAGCTTCAAAGCAAAGTAAAAACCTTTAAATAATAAACAATAATTAAAATCGTAAATTTTTAGTTCATACAGTTAACTCTTTTAACTGTAATCTCTTTAAAAATGATTAATAAAGAAATATCTAAATTTAGCTTTAAAGATAGTTTCATCTACGGCTCTCCTGCTATAGGCGCTGGGTACATGTACCTACTAATGGCGATCTATGTAATGAAATTTGCAACTGATATTTTATTAATAGCTCCTGCCATAGTTGGGTTAATTTTTAGTATCTCTAGAGTTTGGGATGCAATTAATGATCCTCTGGTTGGTTATTTATCTGATAAAACAAAATGGGCCTTAGGAAGAAGGAGAAGTTGGCTACTAATAAGCATAGTACCAATATCTATATTTTACCTCATGGTTTTCTTCCCTCCTCAATATGAAGATGAAAAGATTCTTACTTTTTGGTTTGCAATTGGCATTCTAGGTTTTTATACCTCGATGACTATATTCGTTGTTCCTCATCTTTCATTGGGTGCAGAACTTTCATCGGACTATCATGAAAGAAGTAAAATTTTTGGAGTACGCCATTTTTTCTACACAGTAGGTTCAGCTTTATCACTAATTAGCTTTTATTTATTTATCACTGCAGAGCAAAATAACAGAGAGTCACTCAGAGAGATTATATTTAACCACTCAATAATAGCCGTCATAATTACGTCTACTCTAATTCTTTATTCAGTTTATAAACTTAAAGAAAGATCCGACTACTCGAACCGTGAATTAAAAAATCCTTACAGAGCCTATAAAGATGTTTGGGAAAACCCACACGCTAGATTACTAATTATAGCTACATTTATAGAGCACGTAGGAAGTGCAGCAATAGCTGTATTAACATTATATGTTGCGCAATATATTGTCGGTGCAGCTCATTGGGCGCCTCTTTTTATACTTTGCTACCTTATACCTTCTGCATTTTCTGTTCCCCTTTGGCTTCCCCTGTCCATTAAATTTGGAAAAGTCAGACTCTGGATTGCATCAATGACCCTTACTGGTGTCTCGTTTGGATCCATGTTTTTAATACTCTTTATTGATGATGTGAATACAAAAATTATTTATGTATTGGTAGCTGCTTTTTTTGCTGGACTTGCCAATGGTTGTGGCAGCACTGTAGGCCCTTCTATTCAGGCAGACGTAATAGATTATGATGAGAACTTAACTGGAGAAAGGAAAGAAGGTTCCTATTTTGCTGCATGGAGTTTTATTTATAAAGCTTCGGCAGGTGTAATGCTTTTATTAACTGGCTTTAGTCTTCAGCTTGCTGGTTTTATTCCAAATCAAGATCAAACCTTTGAAGTTAAATTTGTATTAGCAACACTCTATTGTCTATTTCCTCTTGCCTGTTGCCTCATAGGAGCGTATCTCTTAACCAAGTTTAAACTTAACGAAGAAGAGTGCAGAATAATAAGAGAATCTCTAGATAAGAAAAATTTAACTAATTAGACCAAAGCAGAACCTTCTATGGTTATTCGATGCATCAACCTTCTTTCTCCATGGTAATCATTTAAAGCATTATGCCAAGTGCACCTGTTGTCCCAAAAAGCTATAGATCCTGGAGACCACTTAAACCTAGTTGTGTTATTTTCGCAGGCAGCATGATCATATAAATAATTTAATAACGGTTTAGACTCTTCATCAGTCCAGCCCTCAAATCTTAATGTGAAAGCACGGTTTACATACAAGGCTTTCTTTTTACTTTCAGGATGAGTAATTATAACTGGATGTATGGCATCTTGAGTTGCAAGCTCAGAATTTACTATTCTGCCTTTAGATGATTTTGAATAAACGGAACCGTCTCCGAATATATGTCTACTTGAATGAATAGCATTAAGATTTTCTAAAGTTACTTTCATACCATCAGACAAATTTTCGTAAGCCTTATACATGCTGGCAAATAAAGTATCACCTCCTTTACTAGGTATTTCTTTTGCTAAGAGTATAGAGCCCAAAGCAGGAATCTGATCATAGGAATGATCAGTGTGCCATTCACCGCCAATATTCCCCTTTTGATCTGGCTCTTTTCTTACTTCAGCTATCTGATCATATCCTTCAACTTTAGCAAAAAAGCGATTTATATTTATCTTTCCCCATTGTTCAGCAAATCGAATCTGGTCTTCCGGTGTTAGATTTTGATTCCTAAAGAAAATTAAACCATTCTCAATAAATGCTTCTCTAATTTCTTCAAACAGTGACTCAGGTACTTTTTTTGTTAGATCTACTCCTTGGATTTCAACTCCTACATTTCCTGGGACTGGCTGTATATTTATTTTATTCATTACAAATACTTTAAAAAAAATAGAGATTGAAGATCAGCCACTACTCTACCATATTCATTCTTACCATCGAAAGCATGATCTTCTTCTGAGAATATATGCATCTCAGCAGGAATATTATATTTCAGTAGTTTTTTATACAGGTCATTGCTATCCCGAAGACTGACTACATTGTCTTTAGAACCATGAACCAACATTGTTGGAACGTAATGCTTATTTATATAGTTAATAGGACTAGCTGCATCGTAATCACTTTGTTCAGCTTCTTCTCCCATTAAAGCCAGGAATGCATTATCTAATGGATCTGTGTTATCTAATTTTTTAATTCTTGCAGGCGGGTATATTGCACAAACAGCCTTTACATAAGAGGACTCATTATTATTGTAACCCTGTCCTCCAAATTTCTTAATCTTAGTTGCTGCCATCAATGCAAGATGTCCACCTGCAGAATTTCCACTTACTCCTACTCGTTCTTTGTCTATTCCCAGTGAATCAGAATTTTTTCTTAAATAACTTAAAGCGCAATTAATATCTTTTATTTGAGCAGGCCATACTGCTTCGGTTGAAAGACGATAAGAAGTACAAAGAGTCACAAACCCTAAACGTGCTAATAAAATCGCATAACCTCTAAGTTGGGTTCTATCTCCTTCTCTCCATCCACCCCCATGGACAAATAATATTGCCGGTCTTTCACTACTATCAATTGGAGGTAAGAATAAATCAGCGTGTAAATCTCTTTCACCCGCTTTACCGATAACAACTCCGTCTTGGATTTTTACTTGGCCATCTTGAATTTTCATAATATTTATAAGTTTTCTTCAAAAAAAAAGGCATCAGAAAATGATGCCTTTTATTTAGATCCTTCTCTATGAAGAGCGGCTATTCCAAACACTTAAAATAATAAGTAATGCAATAATAACTCCAAGACCTTCCGATCCAAGAGCAGCAACAACTCCTTCCACATTCCCTAAAATTCCACCCAAGAAAGGTGCATTTGGACCGAACAGTATTGCTACCAATATTGCCACAGCAACTACCAGTCCTAATATCTTAGTTACTTCCCATAACCAATATTTGATGTTGTTAAATAAATCAGTCATTCGAACCTCTTTTTTTATTCTATAAAAAAAGAAGGGGGTACCTTAGAGGCCCCCCTTCTTAAATAGCTAAGTTTGAGACTTATCTATAAAGGTCAAGCAGGACAGCCAATACAACCAATCCAACAATTCCTTCACCACCTAGAGTATTTACTAAACCTAGTAAATTACCAAGCACATCGCCTACAAAAGCAACATCCCCGAAAACAACTCCAGCTGCTACACCCAAACCTACTAAAGATACTACTATCCCAGTAAGCGAGCCTATAACGTCTCTCAACATATTTAAAGCATTCATATTTCACCCATATTTTTAGCTAAACAAACGCCCAGAAAATTCTGGACTAACTCATTTAACAGCAAGGAGGTAATTAAAACAAAAATTTGCTAGCACAAATTATTCTTTATTACAAATATTTTTACTCTTCCACACCTTTCATTGTAAGGCGAATTTTTCCCTGACGATCGACTTCAAGGACCTTAACTTTTATCTCATCTCCTTCAGTTAAGTGATCAGTAACCTTTTCAACCCTTTCCTCTGAAATTTCTGAGATATGAACAAGCCCATCCGTACCAGGCATGATTGTTACAAAAGCTCCGAAGTCCATGATATTTGCAACTTTACCTGTGTAAATTTTATTCACTTCAGGTACTGCCGTAATCTCTTCAATTCTGCTTAGAGCTGATGCTCTTGATTCAGGAGTGTCTCCATAAATAGTAACCTTTCCATCATCTTCTACTTCAATAATAGCACCTGTCTCTGCAGTAAGAGCTCTGATAGTTTCTCCGCCCTTTCCTATAACGTCTCGTATCTTCTTTGTATTAATTTGAATTACTACTGCCTGCGGTGCCTTGTCAGAAAGCTCTTCTCTTGAAGATGAAATTACTTCATTCATCTTTTCTAGAATATGAGCTCTTGCTTTTTCCGCTTTTTCTAAGGCAACTTCAAATATCTCTTCTGTGATACCATCAATCTTAATATCCATTTGCAATGCTGTTATTCCTTCTGAAGTTCCAGCAACTTTGAAATCCATATCTCCTAGGTGATCTTCGTCACCCAAGATGTCAGTAATTACTGCAAACCCTTCTTCTTCCTTTACAAGGCCCATAGCAATTCCAGCCACTGGTGAACGCACAGGTATACCAGCATCCATTAGAGCTAAACTTGAGCCACAAACGCTTGCCATAGAACTGGAACCATTTGATTCAGTAATTTCTGAAACAACCCTTATCGTGTAAGGAAAATCCTCTGGGCTAGGCAAGACGGCTTCTAAAGCTCTTCTTGCTAGTTTTCCATGACCTATTTCACGTCTTTTTGGACCAGACATAAAGCCCGCTTCTCCAACTGAATAAGGAGGGAAGTTATAGTGAAGCATGAATTGGTCTTTAAATTCTCCTTCAATTGCATCGATAAGTTGAGCTTGTCTTGGTGACCCTAAAGTTGCAGTAACAACGGCTTGTGTTTCACCTCGAGTAAACAATGCTGAGCCGTGAGTGTTCTTAAGAACACCTGTTTCAACAAATATAGGCCTAACTGTATCTAAGTCTCTTCCGTCTATTCTGGCCTCACCTTTGATAAGCTTTGTTCTTACAATTTTCTTTTCTATTTTTTTAACCGCATCCATTAAGTCAGATTTTTTTGGAGAATCTTCATCTTCGGATATCATGGATTTAACAATTGTGTCTTTTACGACATTTAAAGATTGAACTCTTTCCTGTTTGTCTTGGAGTTTATAAGAATCGGCTATTGCCTCAGAGTATGACTCTTCTACAGAAGCCAGAAGATCCGCGTCTAAAACTTTCGGCTCATACTCAAAAGTTGGTTTTCCAACATCTTTTGCCATTTCTTTAATGGCCTCTATCACTCCTTGCATTTCTTGTTGCGCAAATAATATTCCACCTAACATTTGATCTTCAGATAATTCTTTAGCTTCAGACTCCACCATAATGACAGCCGCATCACTCCCAGCTATAACCATATCCAAATCAGATTCTTCTAATTCAGTTCTTGTTGGGTTAATGCAATATTGACCGTCTATAAATCCCACCCTTGCAGCACCAAGCGGTCCATTGAATGGAAGGCCAGAAATAGCAACAGCAGCAGATGCAGCTATAAAAGATAGAATGTCTGGGTCAACGTCTTTATCTGATGACATAACCGTACAGATGACTTGGACTTCATAAAGGAAATCTGAATTAAAGAGTGGTCTCAAGGGTCTGTCAATAAGACGTGATGTAAGAGTTTCCTTTTCAGTAGGTCTTCCTTCTCGTTTAAAGAACCCGCCAGGAATCTTTCCTGTAGCATAAGTTTTTTCTTGGTAGTTAACCGTTAAAGGAAAAAAATCTTGATGTTCCCCTGGTGCCTTACCTACGACCACAGTTGCTAAAACTTGTGTATTTCCACAAGTAGCTAATACTGCACCGGTAGCTTGTCGTGCTACTTTTCCTGTTTCTAATAGAATCTCATGATTCCCTAAATTGACTGTTTTTTTATAACTTTCCATAATATTTATTTATTTATTAAATGCCTTGAATTAGACATTATTGTTTTTTTGATTATTTGATGAGTAGAACTATCTACGTAAGCCTAGATCACCTAGAAGCTTGCTATAAACTTCAGGTTTCTTACCTTTTATGTAATCAAGAAGTTTTCTTCGTTGATTAACCATTCTTATAAGGCCTGTCCTAGAATGATGGTCTTTTGCATTATCTTTAAAGTGATCTTGCAAAGCATTAATGTTTGCTGTTAACAATGCCACTTGGACTTCAGGAGAACCTGTGTCGGTCTCTGTTCGTCCAAAATTTGAAACTATTTCTTTCTTATTCTCTGTACTTAAAGCCAAAATCTTTTCCTCTTATTTTATAAGGGTATACATTACATGGATGGATCACTAAGTAGTCTCTTTGCCGAGACTGTATTTGATGAATCTATACTTCCAATTCCTACAAATAAACCGTTATCTGCGTATATTCTTACTATTCCTTTTAATTCTTGTGGGGCATTATAGTCTACTAACTGACCATTCCTAATCTTTTTTGTATCTATTTTATCCAAGTGTATTCCAGGTATGTGACCTAGTAATGAATCGTAAGGCACTATGGCGCTTTTGTAATCTTCAATATCAGTGCTTTCAAAAGGCACCAGTTTATCTTTAGTTACATCGCCTACTCTTGTTCTCCTAAGATCTATAACCGTAGCTTTGGTGGACAAAATCTCACCAAGATCTTCAATTAAAGTTCTAATGTAGGTCCCCTTTGAACAATTGACACGTATTTTTGCTTTAGACCCTTCGCAAGACAGAATTTCTAAGCTAGATATATAAACTTCTCTGGATTTCCTTAAAAAATAGACTCCTTTTCTTACCCAGGCGTAAAGGGGCTTTCCATTAAATTTGATAGCAGAATACATGGGAGGCACTTGATGTTGCATTCCAAGTAGTTTCTGTAAGGATAGCTTCAATTCATCATGATCTAAATTGAAAGGCTTATTGTAGATTTCTTCACCTTCTAGATCACCTGTACTTGTCTGTACTCCAAAAAGAACTTGAACTTCATATTCTTTTGATTGGTCAGATATGTAGTTACTGAATTTTGTTGCTTCACCTATGCAGAGAGGCAGAACTCCTGTTGCTAGAGGGTCTAGGGTCCCACAGTGACCTATTTTTTTTATTTTTAAAATCTTCCTCAAGCTGTAAACGCAACTAGCAGAGCTGCGACCAGAAGGTTTATCAATAAGGAGAAAACCATTCATTCTTCAAGGTCAGAAATATCTTCCTTAAAATTAATTTCTGGAGTTCTTCGCATATTTAATCGTTTACTTAGAGTGCTTCTTATAAAACCTTTAACTTTACTAAGACCAATTAATAAATCTTTATTTTCAACATCAGAAAAACTATTAGAGGATGAATAGTAGATAAATGTTTTTTTCATGTCGGGGGTCATCTCCACTTTGATGATAGTTATTCCTGCCAACCTTGGATCCCTGACTTCGGTCGAAAATATTTTAGCTACTTCTGAGTGGATTAAATCTGAGACCCTATCTGAACGCTTAAAATCTAAAGAAGGCATTGATTAATCCAATGTCCTTTTTATTTCTATTCGATCAAACACTTCAATCTTATCTCCCACCTGGACATCTTTATAATTTGCCACTCCAATTCCGCATTCAGTACCCATAGGAACTTCATTTGCATCATCTTTAAAACGCTTCAAAGAATCCAGCTGACCTTCAAATATAACAATACCTTCTCTGATAACTCTTATGGGTTTAGTTCTTTTAATAGTTCCTTCGATTACCATCGATCCGGCAATCAGTCCAAATTTAGGAGACTTAAATAGGTCTTTAACTTCAGCTGTTCCAAGTATTTCTTCTTTAACTTCTGGAGCAAGGCGTCCTTCTACTGATTTCTTTATTCCATCTATAAGGTCGTAAATAATTGAGTAATAAAGTATTTCAATAGATTCTTTTTCCGATAATTTTTTTGAAGCGCCGTCTGCTCTAACATTGAAACCTATTACAAAAGAATCTGTTGTTAATGCCAGGTTAACGTCATTAGCATTGATTGCACCGACACCCTCATGAACAATATTGATCTTTACTTCTTCGTTCTCAAGATTCTTTATCGAACCAATAATAGCCTCTAAAGAGCCATGAGTGTCTGCCTTAATAACTATGTTTAATATAGTGTGGTTGGCTAACTCTGACTCAAATAACATCTCTAAGTTAGATATTTGGTTTCGAGCTAATCTAGTTTCTCTGGCTTTCTTTGATCTTTCAGTAGAAATTTCCTTGGCCATCTTTTCGCTTGTAACCACGACAAATTCTTCTCCAGCTTTTGGTGGAGAATCCAAACCACTTATTAAAGCAGGTACGGATGGGCCTGCTTCTTTTAAGATATTGCCATTTTCGTCTACCAAACTTCTTACTTTTTTAGTTTGTTCTCCAACAAGTATGCTATCTCCTTTCTTCAAAGTACCTTTTTGTACAAGTATTGTTGCAACTGCGCCTTGACCTTTTTCGGTTGTTGAATCCAAAACAACTCCAAATGCAGGACCTTTGTGATGAGCTTTTAATTCCAGAACTTCAGCTTCAAGAGCAACTGCTTCTAGAAGTTCTTTTATACCATCTCCTTTAAGTGCAGAAATGGGCAAAAACTGAGTATTACCGCCCCAATCTTCAGGTATCAGGTCTTTGTTAGACAAAGCTGTTTTAACTTTTTCTATATCTGCTTCCTCTCTGTCCATTTTATTGACTGCTACCACTATCGGTACACCCGCTGCCTTAGCATGACTGATTGCCTCTTCAGTTTGAGGCTGAAGTCCATCATCTGCTGCTACAACTAAAATTACTATATCCGTAGAGTTAGCTCCTCTTGCTCTAACCTCTGAGAATGCCGCGTGCCCAGGAGTGTCAATAAATGCTATTGTTCCATGAGCAGTATTAGCCTGATAAGCACCAATTTTTTGAGTTATGCCTCCATCTTCTCCTGCTGCTACATTAGTACTCCGAATAAAATCCAATAAAGTAGTTTTCCCATGATCAACATGACCTAATACTGAAACAACCGCATTTCTAGGGGTTTCCTCTCCTTCGTAAGTCACCAATTCCATGAGCTTATCTTCTACTTCCACTTCTTCAGCCGGCTCTCCTTTGTGTCCTAGCTCCTCTGTAACTAAAATTGCCGTATCCTGATCTAAAGGTTGATTAAGTGTTGCCATTACACCCATATCCATTAATTTTTTAACGACCTCTGCTCCCTTAACAGAAAGGCTCTGAGCTAAATCACTAACTGTCATGGTTTCAGGTACTTGAATTGTCTTTGTTACTGTTTCAGTTGGTCTCTCGAATCCGTGTTGTGAATCAGTTTTACCAAAATAGCTTTCTCCTTCTATCTCTCTTTGCTCTTTTTTTGTTAGCGGAGTTTTTGGTTTAGGAGCAACTTTATTTTGAGTTAATGTGGATACCGTGGTTTTCGTTCTTTCTGAAGGCTTATCTTCAATTGTTTTTGCTTTTCTTCTTGTGACCAGCGTTTTACTTTCTAGGTCTTTTTTTCTTTTTTCTTCTTCTGTTTTCTTTAAGGTTTCTCCTGCAACTCTTTTTTTCTCAATTTCTGTGAAGTCTATTCCTGATGAATCCTCTTTATCTGCTGACGTGCTATTATTATCTTGTACAACTTTTTTCCTTGTAATAGCAACAGTATTTGAAGGTATTGGAGCTTTTGATTCAGTAGTAGCTTTCTTTTTTAAGGAAATGGTTTTACCAACCTTAGCTTGTTGATTTTTGAGAAATTCTAGTAGGATTTTTTTGTCAGAATCCGATACATCATCAGCAATACTTGAATGGTCAAGTCCAGCTTCGTTCATTTGAGAAAGCAAAGTTTCAGCCGGCGTACCGACTATCTTTGCTACTTTTTCTACTGTCAATATTGCCATTTAATATATAACCTTCTATTCGAACCAATGCGCACGAGCTTGCATGATTAGTTCAGCCGCTGCTTCTTCGGTCATGTCAACAAGTTGTATTAATTCATCAACTGATTGCTCGGCCAGCTCTTCCCTGTCAGTAATTCCTTTTTGATTCAGTTCTAAGGCCAGAGACATATCCACCCCTTCTAATGACATTAAGTCATTAGAGTCATCATCTGTATCTGAAGATAATTCCATGGCTAAAGTAAGCAAGGCCTCCTTTGATCTACCAATTAGAAGATCTGCTATTTCTTCATCAAATCCATCAATTTTAGCTATGTCAGCATTTGAAGACGAAGCAATTAAATCTAAATTCGTGAAGCCATCTTCAACCAATGCCTTAGCGACATCTTCATCTACGTCTAAATAACCAACCAAGCTTGTAACGAAAGTAGAACTCTCTTGTTCGCCTTTTTCAGAAGCTGCATTTTGGTCAATTACATTTAATTTCCAACCCGTTATTTGACTACTTAATCTTACGTTCTGACCACTTTTTCCTATTGCTTGAGCTAGTGTGTCTTCTGTTACTGCCACTTCCATAGTTCCTTTAACTTCGTCTAATACGATAGAGGTTATTTCGGCAGGGCCCATCGAATTAATGAGAAGCTGAGCAGGATCATCATCCCATATAACGATATCCAATCTTTCATTTCCTAATTCACTTGAAACGGCCTGAACCCTTGAACCTCTCATGCCGACACACGCTCCCACAGGATCAATCCTATTATCATTAGTTTTGACGGCTATCTTTGTTCTTGATCCCGGATCTCTTGCAATGGCCTTAATCTCAATCACCTGTTCTGAAATTTCAGGCACCTCTAGCTTAAATAATTCTCCAACCATCTCCGGACATTTTCTGCTTAAGGCAAGTTGTGGCCCCCTATTCTCTCGCTCTTCTTCTTGCAATACTGCCCTTAATCTATCTCCCATCCTAAAAACTTCTCCAGGGATTAACTCATTTCTTGAAAGGATAGCTTCAGCGCCGTCTCCCAAATCAATTATTAAAAATTCTCTTGATACCTTTTTTACCGTTCCATTAACTAATTCACCAATAAAAGACCTATACTTTTCAACTACCTGAGCTCTTTCTGCTTCTCTTACTTTTTGAACAATTACTTGTTTTGCTGCTTGAGCTGCTATTCTTCCAAATTCGATGTTTTCAACTTGCTCTCTGTATATTGAGCCTAGTTCCAATGAATCATCTTTAGCCTTAGCTTCATCAAGTTGTAGATGAAATTCAGAATCTTCAAATTCTTCCTCTGCTACTACTTCCCAACATTTAAAAGACTCATACTCACCGGTGGACCTATCTATATTCACTTCAATAATTGACGTTTCTTCGTACCTTTTCTTAGTTGCAGTTGCAAGAGCCATTTCTATGGCCTCAAAAATTGAATCCTTAGGCAGGCCTTTTTCACTGGAAACTGCTTCTGCTACTAGTAGTATTTCATTTTGCATGTTTAAACCTCTGTTATTTCTAAACTACCTTTTTTTATAGATTTAAAATATATTTCTAGCTCTTTATTGTTGTCTTCCAAGAATATGCTCTCTTTTGAAGTTCTAATTAATAACCCTTTAATAGTCATAAACTTACCATCATTACCTAAAAATTTTACTTTTAAGATATGTCCAAGATAGTCATTATATTGACTGTCCTTAAAGAATTTTCTATCCAAACCTGGTGAGGAGACTTCTAATGAATAATCTTCTCCAATTTCCTCTTCAGATTCAAGAACCTTACTGATGTGCCTACTAACTGCTTCGCAGTCGTCTATGGATATACCAGAGTCCTTATCTATAAAAACTCTTAAAGTTTGATTGGTAATTTTTCCAGAGAATTCTATTCCCCATATGTGGCAACCAAAGGAATTTATATCCTTTTCTAAAATTTGTTCTATATGTCTAGAATCCATACTATTTACCTAATAAAAAAGCCCATATAGGGCTTATATTGGTAGCGGGGGCAGGATTTGAACCTACGACCTTCGGGTTATGAGCCCGACGAGCTACCAGACTGCTCCACCCCGCATCAAAGGGGGCGAAGTATAGGTTTATGGGGTCAAAGGGTCAAGGATATAAAGTTGGTGCCGAAGAGAGGATTCGAACCTCCACGAGCAAAGCTCACTACCCCCTCAAGGTAGCGTGTCTACCAATTCCACCACTTCGGCTTTATTTTTTTGGTATAGAGTCAGGTAAGATACCTTCCTCTACTATGTCTTCTGGTTGTTCTTGTAAAATTACTTCTTGGTTAGCATTTCTAGCTTGCCAAGTAATAGTCAGGCTTAATATTAAAAAAGCTGCTGATAAAAATGCCGTGATCTTGGTAAGAGGATTGGCGGCAGTACTCGGACCGAACATAGTATTGCTGGACCCGGAACCAAAAGCACTTCCTAAATCAGAGCCTTTGCCTTGTTGAAGAAGTATCATGAGTATAAGAACCACAGAAATAAGTATGTAGAAGAATATTAATAAGTTTTCCATAAAATTAGTCTTGTATTGTTATGTTATTTACCACTTTAGAAAAAGATTCTGGATCAAGGGAAGCGCCCCCAATTAAGAGTCCATCAACTGAATTTAATAATGCAATGGGTGCTGCATTATCTGCTGTTACACTCCCACCATAAGAAACTGCAATACTTTCTTCTGTGTTAAGAATGGATTTTAACTCATCTTTAATGAATTGGTGCATTTCTTGTATAGAATCTAAAGATGGAGTGATGCCTTTTCCAATTGACCAAATAGGTTCATATGCAACGGAGATAAGATTAAGAGGCAATTCTTTAAGAGCTTGTAATTGAGCCTTGATAACTTCCGTTGCAACCCCTTGTTCTCTTTGATTCTTTGTTTCGCCCACACAGTAAACAACCTTAAGATTATTTAGAACAGCTGAAGTAAGCTTCTTTAACAATAAGTCTTCGTGTTCATTAAAATGTATTCTTCGTTCAGAATGTCCAATTAATACGTAATTACATCCAAGTTCTTTCAACATCTTTCCATTTATCCCCCCAGTAGAAGGATTATTTGCGTCCGCATCAAGATCTTGGGAACCTAGATTAAGCTTTAGATTAGAAGATGTGATGATCTCATTTGCATTATCAAGAAAACAAGAAGGAGGACAAAAAACACAACCTGATTGATTTTCATATTCAACATGATCATTGAAAATTGTAATCCAATCATTAACCTTTTCTTTAGAACCATTCATCTTCCAATTAGCGATGATCTTAAAATTATTCATCTTTAGATTGAAGATGCCAGATCGGCAAGAAAGCGTGCAGATTCATCTGCAACTTCTGCATTTTGACTTTCCACCATTATTCTAATTAAGGGCTCAGTACCTGAAGGTCTAATTAATACCCTTCCTAAATCACCAAGAGAAGCTTCAGTGTCTTTTAATGCAGCTCGAAAAGAATTATTCATAATCACTTCATTAACATCTTTTACATTTATATTAATTAAAGTTTGAGGAAACCTTTTAAACTCATGTAATATTTTTTCAACGTCAAATAATTGATCTTTAGTATGTTCTAAAATTTTTAATGCCGCTATGACAGCATCTCCAGTAGAAGAAGAATCCAAACAGATAATATGGCCGGAAGGTTCACCACCTATGGACCACTTTTTGCGCAATAATTCCTCAAGCACATGTTTATCACCTACGTCGGTGCGAGTAAAATTGATATTTGAATCTTTAAAGTGATTTTCTAAAGCTTTATTTGTCATCAAAGTTCCAACGACACCTTTTTCTTGGAAATCTTCACTTGTATGACTGCTCGCAGAAGTTAATAGGTACAATAAATCATCACCATCTAATACTTTTCCTGATTTACCTATAATTAAGATTCTATCGCCGTCGCCATCAAATGCTATACCAATATCATAGCTTCCTTTAGCCATCTTCCCTGCCAAGAAATCTGGACTAGTTGAGCCACAGTTTTGATTTATATTTATTCCATCAGGATCAGCTCCAATGGCAGTGACATCAGCTCCGAGATCTCTAAAAACTTTTGGTGCAACTGAATAGGTAGCTCCGTTAGCGCAGTCAAGAAGAATTGAGACATTCGTTAGGTCTAGATCAGGAGTGGTAGATTTACAAAATTCTACATACTGTTCCTGAGCATCGTTTAATCGATTTGCTTTTCCAAGAGTGATGGACTTTACAGTGGAGATGGGTTGAGTAATTTTTAATTCAATTCTTTGTTCTAAGTCTAGAAGAAAACTTATGACCATTTTTCGTAAAGAACTTAATACCATTATCTTCAAAGAGGTTGTGTGAAGCACTTATCACTACACCGGCCTGGTTATTCTTTTTTGCAAGATAAGCTACTGCGGGCGTGGGAAGTGGACCCATGAGAGTAACATCCATCCCTGCTGATATAAAGCCTGCTTGAAGAGCAGATTCAAGCATATAACCAGATATACGAGTATCTTTTCCAATTAACACTCTGGAGATACCTTCTTCCTTTAAAACACTTCCTGCAGCCCATCCTAATTTGGTCACAAATAAGGGATTCATAGTTGTGTCTACTGGCCCTCTTATGCCATCAGTTCCAAATTTTCTGTCTTGAGTGAGGGTATTTGTCACTCTTTTTTTTCGAAAGTTATGAGACATAAGAAAGAGCGAAAATAAGCAGTCTGAATCTAACTTTGTTCAGCTGCATCACCAACTTCTGGATCTTGCTTCTTTTTAGTTTCCGAAGAATCTTCATAAGAAGCTGGTGCTCTTGGTTCACCTCCGGCCATGATGTCTTCTATTTGATTTTTATCCAATGTTTCGTAGTCAACAAGTGCTTTTGCCATTGAGTGCAACTGCTTTAGATTGTCAGAAAGTATAGAAGTAGCTGTTTTATAACAGCCTCCAAGTATATCTTTGACTTCATTATCAATAATTGCAGCAGTTTCATCGGATATGCCTTGCTTGGCAGTACCTGCTGATCTTCCTAAAAAAGGTTCATCGGTTTCGTCTCCGTATTTAATAGGTCCAAGTTTTGATGACAAGCCCCATTTTGTAACCATATTAGTTGCTAATTCAGTTGCCCTTTCAATATCGTTGGATGCCCCTGTAGTTATACCTTTCTGGCCATAAATGAGCTCCTCAGCAATACGCCCTCCGTATAAACCACAAATCCTGTCTAGGATACTTTGATAGCTGTAACTGTATTTATCTTCTTCTGGTAAGAACATGGTTACACCTAGAGCTCTGCCGCGAGGAATAATAGTGACTTTATAAACTGGGTCATGTTCTTCCAACGACCTTCCTACTATTGCATGTCCAGCTTCATGATAAGCAGTCTTTAATTTTTCTGATTCGGACATGACCATGGATTTCCTTTCAGCACCCATCATCACTTTATCTTTTGCATATTCTAGTTGCTCCATACCTACAAGTTTTTTTGCTGTTCTAGCAGCAACAAGAGCAGCTTCATTAACTAAGTTAGCCAAGTCTGCTCCAGAAAAACCAGGTGTGCCTCTTGCAATGAAAGATGGTTCTACATCATCAGCAATAGGAACTTTCTTCATATGAACCTTTAAAATCTGCTCTCTTCCTCTAATATCAGGTAAAGGAACAACCACCTGCCTATCAAACCTACCAGGTCTAAGCAATGCCGGGTCTAGTACATCAGGTCTATTTGTTGCCGCAACAATGATAATTCCTTGGTTGTCTTCAAAACCATCCATTTCAACTAGTAGTTGATTTAAAGTTTGCTCTCGTTCGTCGTGACCACCGCCCATCCCTGCGCCTCTATGTCTCCCAACGGCGTCTATTTCATCTATAAATACAATACAAGGAGCCTGTTTTTTTGCTTGTTCAAATAAATCTCTGACTCTAGAAGCTCCCACACCAACAAACATTTCTACAAAATCAGACCCTGATATTGTAAAGAAAGGTACTTCAGCTTCTCCAGCAATCGCTTTAGCTAAAAGAGTTTTTCCTGTTCCTGGAGACCCTGTCATGAGTATTCCTGTAGGTATCTTCCCTCCAAGCTTTTGAAATTTGCTAGGGTCTCTTAAAAAATCTACAACTTCTTGAACTTCTTCCTTTGCTTCTTCTACGCCAGCAACGTCTGAAAAAGTTGTTTTTACTTTACCTCCTTCGAGCATCTTGGCTTTGCTTTTACCAAAACTCATTGGACCGGACTTTCCTCCCATACCGCCCTGCATTTGTCTCATAAAAAATATGAAAACAGCTAAAATTATTAATATAGGGAAGCTAGCAATTAATAACTGTTTTAGTATTGACTGTTCTTCTGGTTTTTCTCCAGTAACTGCAACACGATGCTCAGAGAGCGTCTCGCTTAAGTCGTCTTGCAAGAAAGGTGGTCTGACTGTTGTGAAGCTCTCACCGTTAACTGTTTTTCCTTTCAAAGTGTAATTATCACTCATGAACTCTACGCTCAGGACTTGATCACTCTCCACCTGCGAGATGAATTCTGAATAACTTAATTCTGTGGTTGAAGGCTCGTTTGAAAAATTGCTAAAAACAGAAAACATAGTTATTGCAATGAATAACCACATAAGTAAATTTTTTATTATTTCGCTCATTTTATTTTAAATTTATACCTAATATATACGTTTCATTAGAGTTTGGTCTAGAGGAATTGGGCTTCCTTATCTTAACTTCCAAAAAATGATCTTTAATGAACATCTTGGCATGATCCAAACTATCACCTTGAAAAACCTTGATTATAGTTGAGCCACCAGTTTTTAGGAAATTTTCAATTGAATGTTCAACCTTATCTAAAAGATTTATCATTTGCGCATTATCTCTATCCTGTATACCACTTATATTGGGGGCCATATCGGATAAAACAATATCAAAAGGTAAAATACCATCAAAATCTTTAGTTTCCAGATCAATAATTGATTTATGAATAAACGAAGTTCCTTCAATTGCCTTCATTTCCTGTAAATCTACTCCGACGACTTTTCCTGTTTTGCCAACAAACTCTTTACTAACTTGAGACCACCCCCCCGGGAAAGATCCTAGATCTAAAACTGACATTCCCTTTTTTATGAGGTGATCTTTTTTTTGTAATTCTTTGAGTTTTAAAGCCGATCTGGATCTGTAACCTTCTAATTTAGCCCTTCTTGAGAAAGAATCTCCGTCACGATAGTTTGATTTAGATTTCTTACCCAACTCTTAAATGTATTTGACATTGATAATTTCATATTCTTTGATGCCACTGGGAGTTTCAACTTTGACTGTGTCCCCTTCGAATTTACCAACTAAACTCTTTGCAACTGGAGAAATCACTGAGATTTTTCCCTCTTTAATGTTTGCTTCGTCTTCGCCAACTATCTTATATGTTATCCGGCTAGAATCAGAAAGATCTTCAATCAATACTGTTGTGCCAAAAATTACTTTGTCAGACGGCACTATCTGACTTAAATCTATGACTTGCGCATTAGAAAGCTTAATTTCAATATCTTTAATTCTGGCTTCGATAAGAGATTGTTGCTCTTTAGCCGCATGATATTCTGCATTTTCTTTTAAGTCTCCAAATTCTCTAGCAGTAGCTATCGCGTCTATAACAGATGGCCTGTCTTCAAATTTTAATCTTTGAAGCTCTTCTTTTAAAAGGGTTTCACCCTCCAATGTCATTGGGTGCATAATATTATTTTTCTAGTCTACCATGAAGATCCTGTAGTCGCTCAACCCCCCAAGAATCTTTATTTCTTACAACGGAACAGACTGCTTTTCCACCTTCAATGGTAGTTGTGCAATAAATTTTTTCTTCTAGGGCCGTTCTTCTTATTGAGGCTGAATCTAAAATAGATTGTCTGCCTTCTGTGGTGTTGACTATTAAATTAACTTCTTTATTTTTCATTAGATCGACGATGTGGGGTCGGCCTTCAGCAACTTTTTTAACTATTTCTACAGGAATGCCTTCATTCTTTATAACTCTTGCAGTTCCTTTAGTGGCAATTAATTTAAAACCAAGTTCATGAAATTCTTTAGCTAACGAACTTAGAACGTTTCTGTCAGAATCCCTGACGCTTAAAAATACTGAGCCTTCTTGAGGAATCCTTTCCCCAGCACCTAATTGTGCTTTGGCGTAAGCTTCAGAGAAACTTTGCCCCACTCCCATAACTTCTCCTGTTGATTTCATTTCAGGGCCTAAAATAGGGTCTACTCCTAGAAATCTTGCAAAAGGAAGAACAGCTTCTTTAACTGAAAAGTAATCTGGAATTATTGGCTCAAGAAATCCCTGTTCTTCTAAACTGATTCCGGCCATGCACCTGGCTCCTATCTTAGCCATGGATTTTCCAATGCATTTTGAAACAAAAGGTATAGTTCTAGAGGCACGAGGATTAACTTCCAATATAAATATCTCATTGTTTAGTATTGCCACCTGCACATTGATCAACCCTATAGCTTTGATCTCTAAAGCTATGTTCTTAACTAGATCGCTAACTTGCTCAATAATATCTTTATCTAAACTGTAAGGTGGCAAGGAGCAAGCTGAATCTCCTGAGTGTATTCCTGCCTGCTCGATGTGCTGGAGTATGCCTCCTATAACTACATTCTTGCCATCACAAACAGCTTCGATATCTAACTCTGTAGCTTGATTTAAGAATCCATCCAATAAAACTGGGCTCTTCTCGCTAGCTTGGACTGCGTCAATTAAATAATTTTCTAGGTCACTTTTCTTATAGACTATTTCCATAGCTCGCCCACCAAGAACGTAAGAAGGCCTAACAACCAGAGGGAATCCAACTTTTTCTGAAACTTCCATTGCTTCATTTAAATTGGTAGCCAAGCCATTGGGTGGTTGTTTTAATTTCAATCTATTAACAAAGTCCTGAAATCTACCCCTGTCTTCTGCAAGATCAATTGAATCTGGAGAAGTTCCTAAAATAGGCACTCCATTCCTCTCAAGCTCTTCAGCTAATTTTAGAGGGGTTTGTCCGCCGTACTGAACTATCACTCCATCAGGTTTTTCAAGTTCGGTAATTGCCAAAACATCCTCTGCAGTAATGGGTTCAAAGTACAAACGATCTGAAACATCATAATCTGTTGAGACTGTTTCTGGATTACAGTTAACCATTATGGTTTCGTACCCCTCTTCCCTCATGGAGATCGATGCATGCACGCAGCAATAATCAAATTCAATGCCTTGGCCTATCCTATTTGGACCACCCCCTAAAACCATTATTTTTTTATTACTACTCGGCAAAGATTCGCATTCGTCTTCATAAGTTGAATACATATAGGCTGTTGAAGATTCAAATTCAGCTGCACACGTATCTACTCTTTTAAATACTGGCGAAACATTTAGCTCTTTTCTCTTATTGCGGACGTCAAGTTCATCAACTTGCAATAAAGTAGCTAGCCTTGAGTCAGAAAAACCTTTTTTCTTTAACGACAACATTTTTTCTTGATCCAAGTCGCTTAACGCCATTTTTAAAACTTCTTGTTCTTCTTTAACTAAGTCTGATATCTGATAGATGAACCAGGGATCTACTTTGCTTAAATTAAAAACATCCTCTTCATTCAGTCCTGCTCTTAGAGCATCCGCTAAATACCACAATCTATCAGGGCTAGCTTTAGCTACTTCTTGTTTGAGAAATTCTAAATCTCCCTCATCATGATTGTAGATTTCATTTAATCCATCCCTTCCAGTTTCAAGACCTCTAATGGCTTTCTGCAATGATTCTTGAAAAGTTCTACCAATGGCCATTACTTCACCAACGGATTTCATTTGAGTAGATAATATGGGTTCAGCTTGTGGAAATTTCTCAAAATTAAATCTTGGTATTTTTGTCACAACATAGTCAATTGAAGGTTCAAAGGATGCCGGTATTATTCCACCGGTTATGTCATTCTTAAGCTCATCAAGGGTATAACCAACAGCTAGTTTTGCAGCTACTTTTGCTATGGGAAATCCCGTAGCTTTTGAAGCCAAAGCAGATGATCTTGAAACTCTGGGATTCATTTCAATGACCAACATCTCGCCATCTTCTGGATTTACAGTGAACTGAACGTTAGAGCCTCCTGTCTCTACCCCCACTTCTCTGAGGATATCAATTGAAGCATTTCTCATTCGTTGATATTCCTTATCAGTTAGAGTTTGAGCGGGGGCAACAGTAATTGAATCCCCAGTATGAATTCCCATTGGGTCTAGATTTTCAATACTGCAAACGATAATGCAGTTATCATTTTTGTCACGCACAACCTCCATTTCATACTCTTTCCATCCACCCAAATACTTATCTATAAATACTTCTGAAGTAGGAGATAAATCAAAACCTCTAAGACATATTTCAAGAAACTCTTCTTTGTTATATGCAATACCTCCGCCCGATCCTCCCATTGTAAAATTTGGTCGTAATACACAAGGGAATCCAATCCTGCCAAGAATCTCATGGGCTTGATCAACATCATGTGCCAATTCAGCCTGAGGTACATTCAAACCTATTCTTCGCATGGCTTTTGCAAAGAGGTCTCTATCTTCTGCTTTATCTATAGCCTCTTTGGACGCTCCGATCATTTGGACATTATGTTCTTCTAAAATACCTCTGCTGTCTAAATCTAAAGCTGCGTTTAAAGCCGTCTGTCCACCCATAGTAGGAAGTAAGGCATCAGGTTTTTCTTTCTTTATTATTTTTTCAATTGTTTCCCAATGAATGGGCTCAATATAAGTAGAATCAGCCATGGAAGGGTCAGTCATAATAGTGGCTGGATTAGAATTAATTAAAATAACTCTGTAGCCGTCTTCTTTGAGAGCCTTACAAGCTTGTGCTCCTGAATAATCAAATTCACAAGCCTGACCAATAACTATAGGACCAGCTCCTATTATCAATATGGACTCTATATCAGTTCTCTTAGGCATCTCTGCTTTCCATATTTTTTATAAATTTCTTAAAAAGATAGATTAAATCATGAGGACCGGGGCTTGCCTCAGGGTGGCCCTGAAAACTAAAGGCCTTAAAACTTTCGTGTTCAATTCCCTGTATGGTTCCATCAAACAAGGATCTGTGAGTAACTCCGAGTGAATTTGGAAGACTGTCCTCATCGACTGTAAAGCCATGATTTTGACTTGTCACATACACTTTATTGGTAGATAAATCTTGAACGGGATGGTTTGCTCCGTGATGACCAAATTTCATCTTTTTAGTTTTTGCTCCAAAAGCTAAAGACAATAATTGATGCCCCAAACAAATACCAAAGATTGGAAGTCTTGTCTCTGCAATTTCTCGGATGGTATCTATAGCATAGCCACAAGGCTCAGGATCGCCTGGTCCATTTGAAAGAAACAATCCATCTGGATTTAAAGAAAGAATCTCCTTATGATCTGTTTTAGCGGGGACAACTTCCACTTCACAACCTTGATCCACCAGAAGCCTGAGAATGTTCTTTTTCACTCCAAAATCAAGCGCTACAACTTTGTGTTTTTTCTTTACTTGGGTGCTGAGCCAACTTCCCTCAGACCAGTTGTATTTCTTCTCTGTACTAACTTCTGCTGCAAGATCTTGCCCATCCAGTCCTCCAAAACTATTAGCAAACTCAATTGCTTCGTCTTCATCAATGTCTGGAAGTGAAATTATAGAGGCGGATTGAGCTCCTTTTTTTCTTATTAATCTTGTCAATTTTCTAGTATCTACATCAGCTATAGCGACTGTATTTCTTGAAATTAAAAACTCTGTTAAATCTTCTTCTTTTCTCCAGTTGCTGGATTTGAAGGGGTAATCGCGAATTACGAGCCCTGAACACCAAACATCATCTGATTCTAAGTCTTCAGTATTTATTCCCGTATTTCCTATGTGAGGGTAAGTCAAAGTAACTATTTGGCTCTTATAAGAAGGGTCTGTTAGGATTTCTTCATAACCCGTCATGGCAGTATTAAAAACAATCTCACCTTTGGTTTTTCCTTCTGCTCCAATACTCGTACCGCTGAATATAGTGCCATCAGCCAAGGCTATAATCGCCTTAGATTTAGATTTCATAAGAAGGGAGAGGGTTTAAAATTGATGAAAAAAAAGCGAACCAGAAGAAAATCTGAAATTCGCATTTATGTTTTTTAAAGCCATTTGGCATTAAAACCGCACTATAATAAAACAATGGAATGATGTCCATTTAAAAAACTGATATTAGTAAGATTAATTTACAAAATGATAAAAACAAAAGAAGAAATTAATGGAATGCGCATTGCAGGACAGCTTGCTGCTGAAGTTTTAGAGATGATTACGCCTTTCGTGGTCCCTGGAATTTCCACTGAAGAATTGGACCAAAGGTGTCATGATTATATTGTCAACACTCAAAATGCCATTCCAGCTAACGTTGGCTATAAAGGTTATGAAAAGACTGTCTGCTCAAGTGTAAATCAGGTCATCTGTCATGGAATTCCTAACAAAAATAAGATTCTTAAAAATGATGACATCATTAACATTGATGTGACAGTCTTAAAAGATGGCTGGCATGGAGACACGTCAAAGATGTTTACAGTGGGGAAATCAAAACCTCACAATGAAAGGTTGGTTAGGGTCACTCAAGAGTGTCTTTACAAGGCAATAGAAGTAGTTAAGCCGGGCGCCTTTTTAGGAGACATCGGCAATGCTATTCAGACTCATGCCGAAAGCAATCATTACTCTGTAGTAGAAGAATATTGTGGTCATGGAATAGGCAAGATCTATCATGATGAGCCTCAAATATTGCATTATGGTCAGCCGGGTACCGGCCTGGAGATAAAAGAAGGAATGTGCTTTACCATAGAACCAATGATAAATTTAGGAACAAAATACACCAAAACTCTTTCTGATGGATGGACCGTGGAGACTCAAGACGGAAGAAATTCAGCGCAATGGGAACATACGCTTGCTGTTACTGAAGCCGGATGTGAAGTGCTGACGAGAAGAAAAGAAGAAAGATTCTAAGAATCTTAATTTTTAATGAATGAACTCTTCTCTAAAGTAAATAAAGAAAATAATCTAAAGATACAAGAGCAATTTAATAATTGGTTCACAGGAGATAGGGGCCGTCAGGTTAAAGGTATTTCTAATTTTCTAGAAATGAGATCAAATCTTTCAGATTCACTCATAAAACAAATATGGATGCATCTGGGTTTAGAAGAGACTAAAGATATAGCCTTGTTTTCAGTTGGAGGTTACGGTAGATCTGAACTGCACCCTTTCTCGGATGTTGATTTATTGATTCTTAGTAAGAAGACCCTTTCCAAGAACAATCAGTCAATGGTCACTGAATTCATTAGCCACTTATGGGATATTGGATTTGACGTTGGCCATAGCGTTAGAACTTTAAAAGATTCAAAAATTCAAGCCAGAGCGGACATCAAAACAATGACCAACATGCTTGAGTCAAGATTAATATCTGGTGATGTGGATATGGAGCATGAGCTCCTTAAAGTTTTAGAGGCAAAAAGCCTATGGCCTAAAAATAAATTTTTTGAAGCTAAATATGATGAACAAATACAACGTCACACTAAATTTCACGACACCGAATACAACCTTGAACCAGATGTAAAATCATCTCCGGGTGGCTTAAGAGATATTCATACTATTGATTGGTTGTTAAGAAATTACTCTCGAAACACACAAAGAGGAGATCTTAATCTATCAAATATTATTACTCCTTTTGAAAGAAATGAACTTAAGAAAGCTAAATACTGGCTATGGATCATAAGATATCTACTTCACTTAGAAGCCAACAGGGAGGAAGACAGACTATTATTTGAATATCAGATTGCAATAGCTAAGAAACTCTTTCCTACAATAGAGAACCCGAATTCTGCAGCGGAAAAACTGATGCACAGGTATTACAGATCTGCCTTGACCATATCAGAAATTAACTCGACAGTTATTCAGTCTTTTAAAGAGAATCTTTATAAAACTAAGTTCAGTAGAAAGAAAGTTATTGATAGTAACTTTTATCAAAAAAATGGCCTTATAGGATTGAAGGAATCTAATGGATTTAGAAAGAACCCATCATTGTTGCTTGATCTCTTTGTAAAATTAACTGAACACCCTCACCTTAAAGGCATAGAATCTCGCACTTTGCGTTTCTTGAAAGAAGACAGAGATCTTATCAATTCTGAATTTAGAAAAAAGAAAAAAAATATAAAACTCTTCTTGTCACTCATAAGGTCTAAACGTCTGATGGTTACTCAACTAGAAAATATGAAAGAGCTTGGAATTTTAGGGAGATACCTGCCGGAATTTGGAAGAATTACTGGGCAGATGCAATATGATCTTTTTCATATATACACGGTTGATGCTCATACACTTCAGGTTCTTAAAAACATGAGACGCATGCTTTTGGGAACATCTGCAGATTTGTATCCTCTGGCTTCAAAAATTATTCACACCCTGCCTAAGCTAGAAGTTTTATATATAGCGGGTCTCTACCATGATATTGGTAAAGGTCGTGGAAAAGATCACTCAACTTTAGGGACAACCATAGTGAGGAGATTTTGCAAAAGCCATGACTTCAATGATATCGACAGGAAATTAATAGAATGGCTTGTTGTAAATCATTTATTAATGTCCAAAACTTCTCAAAAGGAAGATCTTTCAGATTCAGCTGTAATAAAGAGTTTTGGGGAACTGGTTCAAAATCAAAAAAATCTTGATTACCTCTACTGCTTAACTGTGGCTGATGTAAGTGCAACCAATCCCAATTTATGGAACTCTTGGAACTCAACCCTTCTAGGTGAGCTTTACTCAAAGGCATCTAATTTCCTTGAAAATAAAGAAGAAAGAAATGAGTCGACCAATTTAAAAATAGCACGGAATTCTCTTTTAGATGAGAAGGAAGTAAACGAAGAAGATTTACATTCTTTGTGGAAGAACTTCTATTCAAATTATTTTGAAAGCTTTGAAGCGAAAGAACTCGTAGAGCATGCCCGTATTCTTTTAAAAACAAAAAATTCTACAAAAGTTGAATTGTTTGAAGATGAAAAAGGCAATACAACACTAATTATTTATACAAAAGACAGACCAAATGTTTTCGCAGCGACAATAGGTATCTTAGATTCTGAAGATATTAATTTCTTGGATGCAAAGTTATTTGGAATGAAAAATGGCTTTTGCTTTGATTGTTTAAAAATCTCTGATGGAAATGGAAATGCTCTTTCAAAAAAAGGAGAGAAAATAAAAAAGATAAGAAATAGACTTACAAAATTGCTCGATGAAGAAACTTTAATTCCTAAGTTGGTACAAAAACGTCTTCCAAAAAATCTAAAGCATTTCAATCTTAAAACTTCGATCAGCGTGAAGCATGACATGACCAATAGGTGGACTCAATTAGACTTAAGAACCAAAGATAGGCCTGGAATCCTGGCTAATGTCAGTAAAGTATTTGTTGAACATGGAGCAGTAATAAAAAAAGCCAGGATTGCAACTTACGGTGAAAGAGCCGAAGATAGATTTTGCATATCTTCGAAAGAAGACACCCCTTTTATAAAAAAAGAAGAGTTGAGTCTTTTAATAACTGATTTAGAAAAATCACTTAAAATTTAATAAAATTGAACTACAAATTAGAAACACTATCTGAATATCCTTTTTTTCATTTGAATGAATTGTTAAAAGGGACAAAGCCAAAAGGAGATTCGCCTATTAATCTATCAATAGGGGAGCCAAAAAATACTCCTCCAAGAGAAGCTCTTTCTTTGCTTAATGAATACTCAGAATTACTGTCTCAATATCCTACTACCAAAGGAACTTCTGAGCTCAGAGAGTCATATGTTAATTATCTTAACAGGAGATTTGACGTAATTAGCCCAGTCGATCCAGATAAAAATGTTCTTCCTGTAAGTGGGACTAGAGAAGGAATTTTTTCTTTTATTCAAGCCACTCTGGATACAAGCCAAAAAAATCCTACGGTTGTAATGCCAAATCCTTTTTATAAGATTTATGAAGGGGCTGCCCACTTAGCAGGTGGCAAACCTTACTACGTTAACTCTTCAAAAGAAGAGGGTTTTAAGCCTAATTTTGAATCAATACCTGAAGAAACATGGCTGGACTGTCAGTTACTTATCTTGTGTTCACCTTCCAACCCCACTGGATACACCATGGGGAAAAAAGAATACCTTAAAGTTCTAGAGCTCGCCGAAAAATATGATTTCCTTGTTTGCTCAGATGAATGCTATATAGATCTGTACCCTTCTTCAGGAGAAGCTCCGGTAGGATTGATTGAATGTTGTGACCTAACCAATCCAAGTTCAAGGGCGGTTGTTTTTCACAGCTTATCAAAACGCTCCAATTTAGCAGGCTTGAGATCTGGTTTTGTTAGTGCAAATGAGAAAGTCATTACAAAACTTCTTTTATACAGGACCTATCATGGTGCCACCCTCTCAGTGCCTGCACAAAAAGCCAGTAGTTGGGCTTGGTCTAACGATGCATACGTTGAAGGTAATAGAAAAAACTATGACGAGAAATACGCTGTCGCTCTGGAACAAATAGATCCAAAATTTAATGTGACAAGGCCCAGTGGTGGTTTCTATTTTTGGATCAAGCTTCCAGTTGATGATCTGATTTTCACCAAGAAACTCTTCCAAGAACATAACGTAATTGTCTTGCCTGGTTCTTTCTTGGGTGTAGATAATAAAGGCCAGAACCCTGGCTCAGGATTTATCAGAGTAGCGATTGTTCATGATGTCGAAACGCTAAGAGAAGCAGCCTCCTGCATAAATAAAACTTTGGAATATTTCTACGAAGATTAATAAAAATAACTTCGAAATACCATTAACCACATCTAATACCTATAATAGCAAGATGAATATATTTCCTCTTATAGCTGTAGGAACCTGTACCACTAATCTTAATGGAGAAATTCTAGAAGTTAGGTATGAGCAAATAAGGCTTAAAAATGATAAAACAATTCGGCTGCCTGAAGGTCTGTCTAATCCACCTCCTCTATATGACGAAAGCTCTTCATATGATGAGCTCGAAGAGTTGCATGATAAGTTCAAAGATCTTAATGATAATGAAATTGAAGAATTTATAAAAGAATGGATGACAGCAGGAGGCAAGTTTTCACTCAATAAAGAATCAATATACCCTGAGAGAAAGAAATTTCTTATTCATAAAATTGATAATGATGAAGCTATTAATGACGTAAAAGATGCGTACTTAAAATTACATCTCCTTTCTCAAAAAATAACAAAACCAAATTCTATAAACTTAGACGGTATATTCAATGCACTACCAAATATTGCCTGGACTAATCATGGGCCAATGGATCCCGACGATGTAGAGATACTAAGAGAGAGTTATGATCACTTATATATTAGATCATTAGATAAATTTCCTTGCTTGACTGATTATGTTATTCCTCCTGGCGTAAGAATTGCAGACGCATCCAGAATAAGATTAGGTGCCTATTTAAGTGAAGGAACTACTGTTATGCACGAAGGTTTCGTAAACTTTAATGCCGGTACACTTGGTCCAGCAATGATTGAAGGAAGAATATCCGCAGGCGTTGTGGTTGGCAAGAATTCAGACTTAGGAGGAGGATGCAGCACCATGGGGACCCTTTCTGGTGGCAATGATGTAAAGATATCCGTGGGAGAAGATTGCCTCTTAGGAGCCAATTCTGGTCTAGGAATTCCATTAGGAGACAGATGCATCGTAGAAGCAGGACTATATTTAACCGGAGGTTCTAAAGTTGAAGTCCTAGATCAAAGTAATAAATTAATAGAAACAGTCAAAGCTTCTGAACTATCCTTAAAACCTGATCTTCTTTTTATAAGAAATTCACTTAGTGGCGCAATCCAGTGTAAACCCAATAAAAGAAGTGTTGTATTGAACGATCAACTGCACTCAAACGACTGAACTCACTCTTATGAATTCTACAATAGAATTAGCAAAGGAGCTTATATCTAGAGCTTCTGTAACACCCTTGGATGAAGGCTGCCAAGATCTTATAGCGCGAAGACTGGAGAAAATTGGGTTCAATATAGAACACATGCCTTTTGAAGAAGTAAAAAATTTATGGGCTACTTACGGAAAAGAAGGACCTCTTTTTATTTTCCTGGGACACACCGATGTTGTTCCTACTGGACCCATTGAAGATTGGAAACATGACCCTTTCTTACCTTTGGAAGAAAACGGTTTTTTAATTGGACGAGGAGCAGCAGACATGAAAGGAAGTGTTGCTGCCTTTGTGACGGCCATAGAAGATTTTATAAGCCAGAACAAAGAGTTTAATGGACGCATTGGGCTCATGCTAACGAGCGATGAAGAAGGACCTTCAGTGAATGGAGTAAAAAGGGTTATTAAAAAACTTCAAAGTCGGCAAGAAAGTATAGATTGGTGTTTGGTCGGAGAGCCTACAGCAAACAATCAAGTTGGAGATGTCATAAAAATTGGCAGGAGAGGTTCCTTGGGTGCTTCCATTAAAATTCAAGGGATACAAGGACACGTAGCCTATCCGCAAAAAGCCCTCAATCCTATACACGAATCATTAGGTGCAATTAATGAAATTTCTAAACTAGCTTGGAAAGATGAAACTGGTGAATTTCAAGACAGTGTCTTACAAATTTCTAACCTTAATTCAGGAACGGGTGCTTCCAATGTTATACCGGGAGACCTTAATTTTGATTTGAATGTCAGATTTTCCCCTTCAACAACAGAGAAGGAAATTAAAGAATCCGTTGAAAAAATACTAAGCAATCATTCCTTAAATTATTCAGTAAGCTGGAGCCTGAGCGGAAATCCTTTTTTGACCAAAGAGAGAACTCTGATAGATGCGGTTAAACAGTCAATATCAGAAGTAACAGACATAGAAACTGAAACCTCAACTGATGGAGGGACCTCGGACGGAAGGTTTATTGCCCCAATTGGTGCAGAGGTGGTTGAGCTAGGCCCTGTAAATGAATCTATTCACAAAGTTAATGAATGCATTAGATCTGAAGATCTAATCACTCTTTCAGAAATTTATAATCAAATCCTAGTTAGGCTCTTAACAAAAGATTAAACAACCTCCGACCAATGAATTATGATTCCTCTGTTTCGGGATGTCCTTTTATGTATTTATTAGCAATCAAAAGGACTATGCCTATAAACACGAGACCAAATATAACCTGATTAAATAAAGCCGGCATACTAGATATCCCTGACTCAAAAGACTTACTTGCTAATAACCCAGCAACACCTGCAGCCAAAGAAGAAGATAAAAACCATAAACCCATCATTTGGCCTTTGTATCTCTTAGGAGAATACTTTGCAGTAGCAGAGAGACCCACAGGGCTTAAACACAACTCACCTAAAGTGTGGAAAAGATAGGTTATCAGCAACCACTTAACCCCTGCTTTCTCATTCTCAAGAGCAACTTCCACTCCGAGAATGATCACACAAAATCCAATTGCCATTAAAAAACAGCCCAGAGCGAATTTCTCTGGTGTATCAAAATCCATGTTCTTCCTGCCCAGATTTATCCAAAAACTTGCAAAGAAAGGGGCAAAAATAACCACCATCAAAGGGTTGGCGACTTGTAGAAAGGTGGCTGGCATTTCCCATCCAAAGATATACAAATCAGTGTAGTCTTTAGCGAATAAGTTTAAAGAAGAACCGCCTTGATCAAATCCGGCCCAAAAGAGAACCGAACCCAAGAAAAGCAGTAAAAACATAGAGATATTTTCTTTTTCTTTTTTATTTAGTCCGGCAAAGAAAAACAGGTAAATAAAATACGAAACAGCCACAGAGACTATCAAATAGACCGTCAATTGATTTAAAACTTGCGCGTCAATACTCCAAAGTCCAAGAAAATTCGTACCTATAATCAATACCAAAAGAGTCATGGCTATATAAAAAAATGATTTATATCGCGATGCATCTTCATTGACCTCTAAATTGGGTTTCAATCCAGCTTCCCCTAAAGACTTTCTTGTCCAAATATACTGGATCACTCCAAAAGTCATACCGACTCCTGCTGCTCCAAAACCATAATGCCAGCCAACTTTTTCTCCTAAGTAGCCACAAACTAAAAAGCCCAACATGCTGCCTATATTGATGGACATGTAAAAAATCGTATAACCTGCATCAATACGAATATCTCCCGGTTTATACAATTGACCAACTATTGTAGAAATATTTGGCTTTAAAAAACCCGTGCCTATAGACACCAACACCAAACCTAAAAAGAAGGTTTTTTCAAAGGGCATTGCTAAGACATAGTGTCCAAGAGTTATTATTATTGCCCCTATCAAGACGGATTTCTGCGCTCCAAATATTTTATCTGCTACCCAACCTCCAGGGACACACAAGAAATAAACCGATGCTCCATATATTCCATATATAGCCATAGCCTCACCAGTTTCTAGATTCAACCCCCCCTCAGTTACCTCTCTTGTCATAAACAAAACCAACAACCCCCTCATTCCATAGAAAGACATCCTTTCCCACATTTCTGTTAGGAATAAAGTTATCAAACCTTTAGGGTGGCCAAAAAAAGAGGAATCCCCATAATCTTGAGTAGTTTCAGTCATAATATTCTCTATAATTTGACTATAGAATAATCAAAATTTTGCTAACTGACTAATACTTATGGAACCAGCTGGATTTTTTAGAAGAATATTTTCGTTGATGTATGACACGCTCTTCGTACTTGCTGTTGTTATATGCTTATCTCTCTTGCTCAATGTGATGAACGGTGAAGCACCCGAGCCAGGAACTTTTCTGTCTGTGATTCAACTATTCATTGCCGTAACCAGCGGCCCAGTTTTTTATTGTTATTTCTGGCAAAAAAATAAAGGTCAAACTCTTGGCATGCAAGCTTGGAAGATTAAGCTGGTAACTTGCAATGAAGAGACCCTCACGGTTAAAACCTCACTAACAAGATGTCTTATTTCATTTCTTTCTTTCTTAATGATGGGCCTTGGTTATTTGATAATAATTATTGATAAAAAAAACAGATCCTGGTCAGATATTTATACCGACACAAGGATAATTAAAATCAAGAAATAACTTTAGTTCTTTTAATCAAGAATAATCCAATTGTAAGGATTAAGACTATAGGTGCTATCACAGCAACAAAGGGTGTCATATTAGAGACCATTGAAATGCTTTCAAAAAGACTTTTGATTATATTAACCCCAAAGGCTAAAACTATTCCTATGATTATTCTTTGGCCTGATTTTTGATCTCTCATGGGGCCAAAAATAAACGAAGCGGCTAACAGAATTAATGATAAAGCAACAAAAGGCTGTAATAATTTTCTCCAAAATTCCAATGCCAATAAGTTCCTTCTGTACTCCGATACATCATTAGACATTTGTTGCTTAAGCAGGCTTAAAGGGAAATATTTTGGAGAAAGAATTAAATTAAAATCACTTTCCTCTGGGCCGGTTTTCCAAGCCATCTCTTTTTCTTTCAGAATCAAACCTTCAGAAATATTCTCTATCTCTACTTCATTAAGTTTCCAATCTCCCGATACTAATGTTGCTTTTTTAGCTTTAGTAATTTCTAGTAATTGAAACTCTGAATTCATGCTGTAAATCGTTATCTCTTCTATTAAATTCTTAGAAGGAGTTGATCTAAAATAACTAAACCCTTCGTTACTTGCTAACCAGTAACCTTGGTCAGAATTTATTACCTCTTGCTTTATTAGACGGCTTTCTTCGGCTTTTTGAGAAAGGCCTGGTAACCAAAACTCTGAAGCTACTAGTCCTAGTAAGAGAAATACAAGGATCGGCCTAATGCTACTTAAAAGAATACTCAAATTTGATTTTCCTAATATCTTTGAAGCCACTAGCTCGCCTTGATCACTTAAATTCCCAAGTCCAACCATTACTCCAATCAAACACAGGTAGGGCATTAAGTCGTAAAGCGAGTATGGCACTTTAGAAACGCAATAAATTAAAACATCAATAAGCTTATAAGAATTAGATATATCAGAAAGCTCTGAAAGAACTAAAAATATGAAATCAACCGCACCTATTACTAAAACAACCGCCATCAAGCTCAAAACAACTTGCAAAGCTATGTTTCTGTCGACCGCATCACCTAATAAGAATTTCATTTCTGTTTTTTGAAAGAGTTAGCTCTGTTTAAAAGAAAAAGTCCCAGTAAAATAAATATTAAATGCACTGAATACATTCCAGGAAGGGCTTGGATTATTCCTGTCTCCACCCAACCTCGACTAGTTATCAAAAGTCCAAGATAAAATATAAAGACAAAGATGGCTGGAAGGACTCTCTTGTATCTGCCCTCTCTTGGAGGAACCCTACTAATCGGAATAGCAAGTAACACAGCAATAAGAGACATAAGTCCTAAGGAGATACTCCACTGGAGTTTAGATTGTACACTTGTCTTTTCTGTTATTTGATCTAAAACTTTTACAGAAGTATTGGTCTCAATATTCATCTGTAATTCTTCAAAAGACATTCTTGAAGACTGTGAATTCTTTTGCCTAAAATACAGCTTTCCTTCATTTAGTAACAAAAGACTAGGGTTAGTTGCATCTAAAGAAGCACTGACTGCTGTCACTATTGTTTCTGTATCAGTTTGTTTTTTTGGATTTGTTTGGATGAAAACAGACTTCAAAATTCTTCCTTCTCTTTTTTTTGCATAAATCAATAAATCTTCATTAAGCCTGTGAAAACTTCCTGGCTGTATAGATCTAAACTTATCTTGAAAACTTTGCTCTTCAAGTAATTGACCCGCCCTTATATTGCTTTCAGGAGAAATCCATATTGAAAGACACATGCTTACTACCGCTACCAAGCTTGCAGGAATCAAAGATATTGCAATAAGCCTTTTTGCAGTGAATCCATTTTGTTCATAGATGTTTAGTTCATTATTAGCACTAAATTTTCCGACCGTTAATACCAAACTCAAGAAGAAGCTTAAAGGTAAAATGAGTTGAAAAAATTCAGGAAGCCTATAAAGGATAACCCAAGCTACTACTTCAGGATTGATTTCACCAACAGCAGCTTGTTCAAGATATTGAATAGATCTAGATGACACTACGATTAAAAGAAATACAAAACTTACCGAAGCTGTATATAGAAATATATCTTTAAGAAAGTAACGGTTTAAGATCATGGCTATAAATTACACACTGGTTAATCCTCTATCCTACTTCTAATTAGACAACAAAATACAAAATGAGTTTAGATTTTATCTATCGTTAAAATCATAAAGTATTAGAATACACCAATAACAGAATATTTAAGGAGAAGTTAGATGAAAAAAAGATTGGCATTAAGCCTCAACCAGGATCAATCAAAGAACCTTGAAAAGGTTAAAACCATGGCCCTCATAACGGGATTTTATGAAGCTAAATCAGTTAATGAAGAATTAAAAAAGTTAGATAGCTTAAGTAACGGTGTCTTAAAAAAACTTATATCCAGAGAAGAGCTTCAGGGCAAGGTAGGGCAAAGCTTATACATTGCCTCTTTGGAAGGCAGTAAAGCTGAAAGAGTCTATGTAATAGGCTGTGGAAAGAAATCCTCTACACTTTCTAAAGATCAAACAATTAAAATGTTATCAAATATCGTCCGAGTTGCTATATCCAGTGGTGTATCTGATGTTGCAATTGCCCTCCCCTCAATCAAAACTCAAGAGGGAGATGAATGGGTGTTAAATCAATTAAGCAGAATGCTTGAGCATCAAGTCTACACTTACGATGCGAAGCTAAATAAGAAAAATAAAAAGGTTAACAAATTAAAGAAAGTCGTAATTTCTCTGAGCTCTACTGCTTCTGATGCTAAGTTAAGAAAGGCAATAAAAGTAGGTCAAACAATTGGGCAGGGCTCTAATGAAGCTAAAGATCTAGCCAACCTCCCAGGCAATGTTTGCACACCAACTTATATTGCTAATGCCTCTAAAACTGCAGCAAGAAACTATCAGTCACTCACCTGCAAAGTCCTTGGAGAAAAGGAAATGAAGAAATTAGGCATGGATTGTTTGCTGTCTGTAGGTGCAGGTAGTGCTCAAGAATCCAAACTAATCACAATAGAATATAAAGGCGGAAAAAAAGGAGACCAACCTCACGTGCTTGTGGGCAAAGGAATAACTTTTGATACTGGAGGAATTAGTCTTAAGCCAGGCGGTGCAATGGATGAAATGAAATTTGATATGTGTGGAGCTGCCAGTGTAGTTGGAACTTTACAAGTGGCCGCAGAATTGAAACTTCCTATTAATGTGGTAGGTATAATTGCTAGTGCTGAAAACATGCCAGGAAGCAAAGCAACCAAACCAGGTGACGTTGTAAGAACTATGTCAGGACTTACTGTAGAAATCTTAAATACCGATGCAGAAGGCAGATTAGTTCTAGCAGATGCTTTAACTTATGCAAAACGTTTCAAACCAAAAACTGTTGTAGACATAGCAACATTGACTGGTGCTGTAATTATGGCTCTTGGATATTCCACTTCCGGCCTAATGAGTAATGATGATAATTTAGCGAAAGCACTTATCTCCGCGGGTGAAAACTCAACCGACAGAGCGTGGCAATTACCAATTTGGGATATTTATCAAAAAGATTTAGACAGTAATTTTGCAGACATAGCAAATATTGGAGGTAGAGCCGGAACCATAACAGCAGCCTGCTTCTTGTCTAGATTTACTAAAGATTATAAATGGGCTCATCTTGATGTAGCTGGTACGGCTCAATACAAAGGAGCGGCCAAAGGTGGCTCAGGCAGGCCTGTTCCTTTATTAAGCCAGTATCTTATAGATAATTCTTAATGCTCAAAGCCGAGTTCATCTCAATTGGCTCTGATTTAGATCTTGTTGTGGAAATAGCTTGTGAACTGACTGCAAAAATTCTCTTAGAAGAAGATAATTATTTATTTACTAAATGGATAGATCTTAAATGCGATACTCTGGAGCAGGCGGAAAGCTTAGACAAAGAAATGTGGTGTAAACCTGCAAACACTCTACTGCCCCACCAATTAATTCACGCCGGAGATTCAAAGGTTAGAATTAATATAGGGTACCCGGGGACAAAGTTTAATGAGGGTGAAGATAGATCTTTGATAAATCTAAGTTCTGATTATCCTTTAAATATAAAACACTATAACTGTTATTACCAAATGGTAATTGAAGACGGTTCGGTTTTAAGAGAGGAAGCAGCAAAAACTTGGAGCCAAGCTAAAAAAGAAGGGCTTGAACCTGAATTCAAGAAATGGCGATGAAATCAAACTACAATCCTAAAGATATAGAGGCACCTATTTACAAAAGATGGGAAGACTCCGGTTTCTTTAAATCAGACCCTGATAGCAACAAAGAACCTTATTGCATAATGATACCTCCTCCTAATGTGACAGGCACCCTGCATATGGGTCATGGATTTCAAAACACATTAATGGACGCTTTAATCAGGTACAAAAGAATGTCTGGCTTTGATGTTTTATGGCAGGTAGGAGTTGATCATGCAGGAATTGCAACACAAATGGTTGTGGAGAGGCAATTAGAAGTTGATGGAATAACAAAAGAATCCCTAGGAAGAGAAGGATTTGAAAAAAAAGTTTGGGAATGGAAAGAGAAATCTGGGAACAAAATTACCAAACAGTTGAGACGACTTGGTGCTTCTCCAGATTGGTCCAGAGAAGCCTTTACTATGAATGAAGATTTGAGCCTTGCAGTTAAAGAAGTGTTCATACAACTTTATGACGAAGGACTTATATACCGAGGCGAAAGGCTTGTTAATTGGGATACTGTCCTTCAAACAGCACTCTCAGATCTGGAAGTGATAACTGAAGAGAAACAAGGTTCTTTATGGTTTCTGAAATATCCTTTAAAAGATAATGGATTTATAACAGTTGCTACTACGAGGCCTGAAACAATGCTGGGTGATACTGCAATTGCTGTTAACCCGGAAGATGAAAGATATAACTTTCTGATAGGTCAAACCATAAACCTGCCCCTATCAAACAGAAAAGTACCAATAATAGGTGATGCCTATGTCGATCCTGAATTTGGCACGGGGTGTGTAAAGATAACACCAGCACATGATTTCAATGATTTTGATATAGGTAAAAGACACAACCTGGAATTAATAAATATACTGAAACTTGATGGAACTCTAAATGAAAATGTTCCGAGAGATTTTGTTGGCCTAACAAGAGAAGAAGCTCGAAAGAAAGTTATTAAAGAAATGGAATTATTAGGCCTTTTGGAAAAAATTGAACCTTACAAGATTACCATTCCTACAGGAGATAGGAGCAATTCTGTACTAGAACCGCTTATAACAAATCAATGGTTTGTAAATCAGAAAGAATTATCTAAAGAAGCCATAAAAGTTGTGAAAAATGATGAAACAAGTTTTGTTCCTAAGAATTGGGAAAATACCTATTTCTCATGGATGAATGACATACAAGATTGGTGTATAAGCAGGCAATTATGGTGGGGTCATCGAATACCGGCTTGGTATGATGATGATGGAAATATTTACGTAGCGAAAGATGAAAAATTAGCCAGAGAAAAGTATGGTATTAAAGAAGAAGTAATCTTAAGACAGGAAGATGATGTTTTGGATACTTGGTTTTCTTCTTCACTATGGACATTCTCAACGCTTGGGTGGCCTACATCTTCTAGACTCTTAAAGCGTTATCACCCTACCAATGTTCTCGTTACTGGTTTTGATATTATTTTCTTTTGGGTAGCAAGAATGATCATGATGACAACGCACTTCATCAAAGAAGTGCCATTTAAAAAAATCTTCATCCATGGGCTTATAAAAGATTCTGAAGGGCAGAAAATGTCTAAATCCAAGGGAAATACACTTGATCCTTTGGATATTATAGATGGAATCGATCTCAAAAAACTTCTGGAAAAAAGAACCGAAGGTCTCATGCAACCAAAAATGAGAGAGAGGATAGAAAAGCAAACAAAGAAAGAGTTTCCAGAGGGTATTAATGCCTATGGCACAGATGCTTTAAGGCTGACTTTTTGCTCACTTGCCTCTGGAGGCAGAGACATCAACTTTGACATGAAGAGAGTTGAGGGTTACAGGAATTTTTGCAACAAGCTTTGGAATGCTTCTAGGTTCATCGATCTTCAATTAGAAAAGTATGAAATTTCTGATGAAGAATCTACAGATGATGTAGATCAATGGATAAACTATAAACTTAATGAAACTTCAAAAAAAGTTGAAGGAGCATTTGAGGATTATAGATTTGATTTAGTGATCAAAGCTATTTACGAATTTATCTGGTATGAATTTTGTGATTGGTACATAGAGCTATCAAAAATTAGATTATCCAGTGGATCAATCAGTGCTGATTCGAAAGCAAAAATAATGAGATCAATAATAAACACATTAGAAAAAACCCTCCGTCTCGCTCATCCTATTATGCCTTTTATAACAGAAGAAATTTGGCAGCATCATAAAGCTTTCAATCCAACTCCATGTGAGAGCATCATGATTTCTAGCTTTCCAGCAACTGAAAGCAATCTAGATTTAGAGAGTTACGATTCGGTAGAGTGGCTTAAGGCAGAAGTAACTGGAATAAGAAATATAAGAGGTGAATTAAGCATTAAACCTTCTGTCAAAGTTAAATGTCTAATAAAAGATGGGAATGAATCGGATAAGAACAATATTAAAAAATTTGGAAGTCTAATAATTGAGATGGGTGGTCTCTCAGAGCTAACCTGGTTAGAGACAGAAGAGACTCCCCCTTCCGCTATTTATATTCAAGATAATCTTAAAACTTTGATTCCTTTGGAGGGGCTTATTGATCCAGCAAATGAAGTCTCGAGGCTTAAAAAAACCATCGTGAAATTAGAAAAAGAGAGATCTATGATTTCTGGAAAACTAGAAAATAAAAAATTCCTAGAGAACGCACCTAAAGGACTTGTGAACGATCAAAAAGAAAGGCATGAAAATATAGTCATGGAAATTGGTAACCTCGAAGATCAACTCAATGAAATATCAAAGCTAATTTAATTAGTTATTGATCTGAGTTAGATGCTTTATAATTCATTAAAGGAAGAAAATTATGCTTTTTAGAGCTTTCATAACAAGTCTTATAATCTCGCTAGTCTATGTTTTAGCCACATCCTATCTGATTGATGGAACTAACAACACTACGTTGTGGTATGTTTTATTTATATACTGGTCTCTTGGCTTCTTATCTATATTAGGATTTACTTACGGAAGAAAGATAAAAAGAAACTTTAGAGGTGAAACTGGCACTATAAAGTGGTTTGATCCAAGTAAAGGGTACGGGTTTCTTATAAGAGATAAAGGTGGGGATTTGTTTGTTCACCTTAGAGCAGTTCAACCCTCAGACAGAAGAAAGCTAAAAGAAAACACTAAGGTTAGATTTTCTGTCGAGAATTCTGAAAAAGGTCCCCAAGCTGAAAATATCAGAATTATTTAAGACTAGAAGATTCTTTCAATAAACCAAAAAGACCCTAAAGAAGCTAAGAATACTGCTGCAGTTGGTTCTAGGTTTAGATTTTTCATGATTGGAATATTTCTAACCAATGAGGCTGCTAAAAGAAATAATAAAACCATTGCTATCTGCCCTGCCTCTACTCCTAAGTTAAAACCCAGTAAAGCCGACACTATTCTATCTTCTGGCAAGCCCACTTCTGCCAGGGTTCCTGCAAATCCAAAGCCATGCGCTAGACCAAATAAGGCTGTTACTCCTAAAGATAAATTAGAACTTCTTAAGCTATTACTTAAATTAAAGTATGAAACTGTAAAGAGCACTATCCCAAACAGTCCTATAAGGTAAGAATCAATACCAAAAAAGTTATAAAAAATAAGGAATGGTATAGACGTATAGAAAAATATTTTTGAATAACTTACGTATTGATTAGTTTCTTTTGCCAAAAATTCCAATGCAATTAATAAAATTGAATATCCAATTAATGACTCTACAAAGCTTGTAGATGGGCTTACAAAATTCATTACTCCCAAAGCCAAAGTTAAACTGTGGCCCAAGGTAAAACCTGTGATCGCAATTGCCAACAGTCGTTTTCTTCTGTTAAGTAGAATAATCCCAAGAAGAAAGGCTATATGGTCATAACCTGTGGAGATGTGTTTTATACCTAAAAGAAAATAATCCCATATTGAACCTTCTTCTTTGTTGCTTATATCTGAGCCCAGATCACCCTCCTCCCAAGCCCTGGATTGATTAGTAAATAGCTTCTCCGGATAAGATTTACCATCTATCTTGAAAGTAGAAATATGCGCATGCGTTGGATCTAAATCAAAAAATGCGTTATTCCTTAATTTAACAGTTTCGCCTTTACACTTTTCACTCCAACTCAAACGAGTGTAACCGGTTGAAGTGGAAGTGAATATTCTGGGTATTTGTTTAAATTCACATTCAGAACCTATATAAAAGTTCTCTTTCACGTGATTCAAAACTTCTTGCTCCCAATTACTGCTAAGAGGCCATTGCATTTTAGATAAAACAGAAAGTTGAATAGAGAAAACAGTCTCTACTTCAAAACTATTGTCGTAGTGATTAATCAACACCTTAGAGTAAGACTCGCTTCTTTGATGGGCAACTATAGAGCTTGATAAGAAAATTAAGAGAAAGAGGTAAAGTCTTGATCTTTTATACATTCTTTACTCATCTAAATTTCTAGAAATATCGTACCAACTCTTTAAATCCTCTAAATAATTTCTTAAAGACTGGTCATCTCTTCGCTTTTTAAATTCTGAAATTACTTGGTTCTTTATATCTGCTAAATCTGGTGTTTTTGAATTCTCTTTATCAACTAAATAAATAATCTTATAACCTCCAGATACTCTTTTAGGAGTGGTAAATTCGCCTGGTTCTAATTGCCCTGCTATCAACATCAATGACGGTCCTAAATACTCTCTGACTTTTGATAAAGTCATCAGCGTATCAGGAACCTCTAAGGCAGTTTGAGTTCCCAAAGATTTAGTTTCTTCAAAAGTATCTCCAGACAGTAACTTATCAAATGCCTGTTTCGCTTTCTGAGAAGAAGAAGTAGTTCCGTCCTCTTGATCTTGAAAATAGATTTGCTTTACTCGCAACCTATTTGCATTTGTAAAAAACCCTAAATTGTTGTTAAAGAATTCATTTAATTCTGCTTCTGAAACCTCCACCATGTCATTATCAGAAATAATTCTATTAATCATTTGCTGGACGATGGTACCTCGTGCCATGGGATTGGTTCTTAGCATGCCCATGTCCAGAGCTCTTTTTATAAGTAATTCTTCTTCGATCATTCGTTCTAAGACGAATTCTTTATCTTTTTGAGTTAAAGGTGAACGTTTGTCAGATCTTAAGCCTTCTAATTGAAGGAGGTATTTCTCTTTGGTTATCTTAGCTCCCTCTATATTTGCCACCCAATCCCCAGCTGTTTCAAAATTTACTCTTTTAATGAGGGAGATTGAAGCTAAGGAAACACCTATAATAATTCCCAAGACTAGGATTGTATTTATAAAACTTTTATTACTCATTTGAAATCATTTCTATATGAGGTATTCCATCTTCAATATATGGATCACCGCATTTTGTAAAACCGTGTTCTTTGTAAAACTCTTCCAAGTGCTCTTGAGCTGATAATGTTATCAAAATTGAAGGAAAAATAAGTTTGCTCTTTTTCATCCCTTCATTTACTAAATGATGACCCAGACCTAGACCTCTGTATTTTTCATGTACGAGGATTCTGCCAAGAGAGGCATGTGAATTTTTTATTCCAGGGACTAAAAGTCTTTCATAAGCGACTAAATCATTATTAGAAGTCCCCAACAAATGTAACGCATCTTGATCAAGCCCATCGGCATCTAGATACCAAGACTGTTGTTCTACTGCAAAAATCTCTTGTCTAAATCTTAGGATTTCATAGAGCTCGTCTTTTTTTAACTCAGAATATGACTTCCAAATCCAAGATATGTCTTCAATAGTCACTCTTAAGGGCAAAGATTGGGGCACTCTCTGTGAATTGCATCAACGGCCTTAAAGTCTTCTTCTGTTAAATTTATATCTGCGCTTCCAACGGCCAGCTTTAATTGTTCCATTGTTGTTGCTCCTATGATGTTAGAAGTAACAAATTCTTTAGAATTCACAAATGCATTAGCGAAGACTGAAGGGTCCATTCCTATCTTATTTGCATAAGCCACGTATGATTTTATTGCCTCATTTGCTCCAGGAACCTCATATCTATCGCCTCTCTTAAACAAGGCCGTTCTAGAACCTTCTGGCCTGGCCCCATCTATATATTTACCTGATAAATAACCTTGCGCTATAGGAGAATATGCTAAGAGGCCAACTTCGGACTGATAATAGAATTCAGAAAGAGCATCTTCATATGTTCTGTTTAGAAAATTGTAAGCATTCTGCACGGACGCCACTCTCGGTAAATCTTGTTTCTCTGAATACTTGAGGAACTCTGACAAACCCCACGAAGTTTCGTTAGATAAGCCAACGTGCCTTACTTTTCCGCTCTTAACCAAATCCCCCAGTACCTCTAAAGTCTCTGATATGGCTATACTTTCAGCTTCAATATGCTTGTAACCTATCCCACCTGAACCAAACATCGCTATGCGCCTGTCTGGCCAATGCAGTTGGTACAAGTCTACGTAATCAGTTTGTAACCTTTTTAAACTATTGTTTAAAGCTTCTTCTATATTGGATCTATCCAATCTAGTCTCACCACCTCTGAACCAATTCATGGGGCTTCTACCAGCAACTTTAGTAGCGAGAATAATTTTTTCTCTGTTTGAACTCTTTTTAAACCAGGTACCTATAATCTCCTCAGTTCTTCCTTGAGTTTCGGCCTTAGGAGGAATTGGATACAGTTCTGCTGTATCAAAAAAATTGATACCTTTTTCAAAAGCGTAATCCATCTGCTCGTGGCCTTCTGCCTCTGTGTTTTGTTGACCCCAAGTCATGGTTCCTAAACAAATCAAACTTACATCTAAATCTGTCCTACCTAATTTTCTGTACTCCACTCAATTACTCCATCTAATTTAATAAAAGCACTATAATAGCGAAATAAAATTTAAGAAAGCTATGACAGAAATAAAAGATAATATTTATAATCACTCGTGTAATGACAATTTGGGAAATTTACAAAATCTTTCTGCCTTTGAAGGCCAGGCTCTGCTAATTGTTAATACTGCAAGTAAATGCGGTTTTACTCCTCAATATAACGGACTTCAAGAACTTCAAGAAAAATTTAAAGACTCTGGTTTTTCAGTTTTAGCCTTTCCTTGCAATCAGTTCGGTGGGCAAGAGCCTGGATCTTCAGAAGAAATCCAAGAATTCTGCACAGTAAATTACGGGATAAATTTTCCAATTTTTGAAAAAGTTGACGTGAAAGGGGAAGATGCACATCCTTTGTTCAAATATCTCACTTCCGAGAAGAAGGGTTTGCTGGGATCGGAATCTATAAAATGGAATTTCACTAAATTTCTTATTAATAAAGAGGGAAAGCCTATAGCCAGGTTTGCTCCAAATACTACACCAGAAAAAATCTCTAAAGAAATAGAGAACCTGCTTAAGGATTAATTATTAATTACTAAAAAATCTATCCTTCCAGTCTTTTCTTAAGCTTTTAGACATAAGCAATGCATCTTCTTTTCCTTCTGGAAGTCGATAATAATCTTTGCGCACTCCTATTTGCTTAAATCCAAAGTCTAAATAAAGATTAGTTGCAGCTGCATTCGAAACTCTTACTTCTAAGAATATTTTGTTACTCCCCATGGCTTCCGAGGCATAAATAATTTTTTCTAATAAATCTGAACCCAAACCCTGCCTTCTTTTATTAGAACTAACTCCTATATTAAGTAAATGAGCTTCATCCAATGCTATTGATTGTATGGCGAAACCAGACACCCCATCTGAGTGAGTTTGAATAAGGCAATAATAATCTCTTCTCAAGCAATCGATAAAATTCTGTTCCGTCCAAGGAAATGGATTTGATAATCTTTCTATCTCAAGAACTGCTTCTAAATCAGACTCAGTCATATAACGATAGTCGAGTTGGTCCTTGAATTTATTTTCTTCTATAGCCATATTTTAGTCTTTTATTGATAACCATAAATCTTGTTTGGATTGAGAATTGCTCAGTAAATGTTCAAGGGGTTCTAAAGAAGTAAGAATAGCATCCGGAAACTCCTTTTCTAAAGAATCCTTTTTACAACTCTCACCAAAATAAATTATCTTTTTTATAAGTTCGCCTTTCGGGAGGGTGTCTAAAAATTTAACGGCTTCTTTAGAATTAAGAGCTTTAGCTACAGATAGCATAAACCTCTCAATATGCACAAAAGTTTTATCAAGAGGAGTTTGATTAGAAAAACAAAAAAGAATTGATTTAATGGCTATAAAATAAGCCTTAGTTTCTTTTGCATTAGAGCCTGCTGAAGATTTTTTCTCCCAGAATTGAAAGCCCAAAGATTCTAATTTTTCTATAGTTGTTAAACTCATATGTAATGAATTCTACTTTAACTGATTAAACTCTCAACTTGACCGGCTATTGAGGCATATATATCCTAGTATCAATGACTTTAGTCACAACCATAATATTAAGTTTACGACTTATTGACCCGGTCCTTGTTACACAAGGATAGCCGGGCTTATCTCTATCTGCTTAGCAGCCCTAAGCGTCACAACTAAATCACTAAAAACGGTTACCTTTTGAGGAAATTTCATTGACTAAAATAATTAATACATCAGCATCAAAATATAAAGCATTTGAGCCTATCAACTTAATTGATAGAACTTGGCCCAATAATTCAATTGTTCATAGCCCTACATGGTGCAGTGTGGACTTAAGAGATGGAAACCAAGCATTGATCGAACCAATGGGTGAAGAAAGAAAGTTAAGAATGTTTAAGATGTTGTTAGAAATTGGATTTGAAGAAATAGAAGTCGGTTTTCCTTCGGCCTCACAAACAGATTTTGACTTTGTTAGAAAAATTATCCAAGAAAAACTAATACCTGAAAATGTCACTATACAAGCTTTAACTCAAGCCAGACCAGAGTTAATTAAAAGAACATTCGAAGCATTAGAAGGAGCACCAAGAGCTATAGTTCATGTCTATAATTCAACTTCAACTTTACAAAGAAGGGTAGTTTTTAACAGTGATAAAGAGGGCGTAAAGAGAATAGCTGTTGAAGGAGCTAAAGAAGTAAAAAAATATTCAGAACAATATCCTGCAACTAATTGGACTTTTGAATACAGTCCAGAAAGCTTCACCGGCACAGAACTTCCTTATGCTGTAGAGGTTTGTAATGCAGTAAATGAAATCTGGCAACCTTCAAAAAAAAATAAATCTATAATAAATCTTCCTGCAACAGTGGAGATGGCTTCACCTAATATTTATGCAGACCAAATAGAATGGGTGTGCAGAAATATAGATAATCGTGAAAATGTGATTATAAGTCTTCATCCCCACAATGACAGGGGCACTGCAGTAGCAGCAACCGAACTTGGAGTGATGGCTGGTGCCGATCGAATCGAGGGTACTTTGTTTGGAAATGGTGAGCGTACAGGCAATGTAGATTTAGTAACTTTAGCTTTAAATATGCTTACCCAAGGTGTAGATCCTCATTTAGATTTTTCAAACATTAATCCAATTATGAGAGAGGTTGAATATTGCAATCAACTACCAGTGCACCCAAGACATCCCTATGCTGGAGACTTGGTCTTCACTGCCTTTTCTGGATCTCATCAAGACGCTATAAAGAAAGGTTTGAATGATCTAAGGAACTCCAACCAAGAAATTTGGGAAGTCCCTTATCTTCCTATTGATCCTAGTGATGTAGGCAGATCTTATGAAGCTGTAATACGAATCAATAGTCAATCAGGAAAGGGAGGTGTCGCTTACCTTTTGGAAAAAGATCATGGATTAAGTATGCCAAGAAGGCTTCAAATAGAATTTAGCCAAGTTGTCCAAAAAATTGCTGATGAGACCGGTAAAGAAATATCTCCTTCAGACATTTGGCAAACTTTTCAAGAAACTTATCTAAGTGAATCCGGAGACTTCTTGTTTTTAAAACACCACATCAACTCTCAAGTAAGTAAAGAAGGTATCCAAATAGATGAATTAGAAGTCCTACTGAGATGTGGCAATGAAGAAGTATCTATTAAGGGCTCTGGTAATGGACCAATAGATGCGTTAATTAATGCATTAAATAAAAATTTGAATATTGATATAAGTATAACTGACTACCATCAACATGCTGTTAGCTCTGGCTCTGATGCGAAAGCTGTAGCTTACTCTGAGATCCTCTACAAAGACCAATCAGTCTGGGGCATAGGCATGCATCAAAATACCGTTATAGCAGGATATGTTTCTGTTATTAATGGGTTAAATAGATTGTCTATATAGACTAAATCTTTAGTATAGTCCACGTCGCTTAGAGTTTTTTTAACTTGGGGAGTTATATGGAAAGTGCAAAACCGGTTAATCGAAATACAATATTATCTTATGGAGGACTTGCCACTCCTTTAGCAATGATTGGCTATCCAATAGCTATCTGGCTTATACCTTTTTATTCAGAAGTAGTAGGGATAGAACTCTATGTGATAGCTAATATTCTATTATTGGCCAGATTTACAGATGTAATTACTGATCCGATATTAGGCCAGCTAGGTGATTCCACAAAAACTTCTATAGGAAGAAGGAAGCCTTGGATAATTCTTGGTGTTCCTTTGATGATGTTTGCCATCTATAAATTATTCATTCCAGGAGCTGAAGTTTCTGTGATGTATTTTATTGTATGGATGATGCTGATGTATCTAGGATCTACAATAATCGGTATACCTTATGGAGCTTGGGGAGCTGAAATCTCTCCTGACTACCACCAGAGATCGAGGATTGTTAGCGGCAGAGAAGGATGGACACTCATAGGACTCTTAATTTCTGCTCTAATTCCTCTCTCCATTGAGGTGTCAGGTAGTGGCCAGTCTATTGGCGAGTCCATAAATAAAATGCTTCGGGCAGTTTTCTTTTTTGAAGATTTCTCTACTACGGGAAAAATGAGAGACATACTTGCTTATATGGGAATGGGCATCATTCTCTTACTTCCCTTCTTTGCAGCATTGGCACTTTGGAAAGTTCCAGATCCAATGCCTAAAGTAGAAAAAAAGATACCCCTTAAAGAAGGTCTTAAATTTGCAGCTGAAAATCCCCTCCTTGTAAGAATTCTTTTAATTATCTTTCTAGTCATAGCCGGTGAATCATTTAGAAATACTTTATCTTTATGGTTTGTTAGAGACGTTATAGGAATAGAAACTGTCGGGGCATCTTACGCAAGATATTTTATTGCAGGATTCATAGCCATTCCTTTTTGGCTGTGGCTTGGCAAAACTATTGGAAAACACAGAGCTTTCTGTATAACTCTAGTTGGTACTGGTAGCGTAAGCTTTTTATGTTTTTTCTTAGAAAGGGGTGACTTTGCTTATTTTCACATACTGTTTTTATTGAAAGGAGCTTGTTTTGGTGGACTTCAGTTCTTACCTGCATCTATGCTTGCTGATGTAGTAGATCTTGATTCATTGAAAACAGGAGGCAGAAGAGCTGGTACTTTCTTTGCTTTAAATGGAATGATAGCAAAAGTTTCTTCCATGCTTGCAGTATGGGCTGCGGCTAGATTAATTGATGCCTTTGGGTTTGTTCCAGGAACAGAGAACAGTGATTCAGCCATGATGGCCTTAAGGGTCTTCTATTGTATTGGATGTGCAGCCTTTTTCCTGCCAGCTCTTTTCTTAACTTGGTTTTACCCTCTCACAAAAGAAAAACACATTGAGCTAAGAAAGGAACTGGAAGAGCAATCAAATTAGATTATTTAAAGTTAGGGGCCCTCTTTTCAATAAAAGCCTTAACTCCTTCAATATTATCAGGAGAACCTGAAATAGCATTCTGAGTATTAGCTTCTATTTTGTAAATATCTTCATATCCGCTATTGAGAGCTTTGCGCATAACTTTTTTAGTATGCTTAAGAGATTGCGGAGACCTCTTTGATAGATTTAAGGCCCATTCTTGAGCTGAATCAATAAGCTCATCATTGGGAACTACTTTATTTGTTAATCCTAAGTCTAGGCATTTGGAAGCAGTCAATCTCTCGCCCTCAATGGCTATTTGATACGCAAGTTTATAGCCAACTGTATTTGTTAAGAACCAATTGGCACCTCCATCAGGGATTAAACCTATGTTGCTGAAAGCTTGGAGAATATATGCATCTTCAGCCATAACAGTCAGATCACAAGCCATGGCGTAAGCACTACCTATGCCTGCAGCAGCTCCATTTACTGCAGAGATAACAGGCTTAGGCATGTTCATAATAGTCTGTAAGCTTGGCATATAGCCTCTTATAAGTGCATCTTCAGTATCTTCCCAATCCCCATCCCTAGCAGTTAAATCTGCTCCAGCTGAGAAACCCAGGCCTTTTCCTGTTAAAACTACACATCGAATATTGTTATCATTCTCTGCTTCTTTAACTGCGCTTAAAATATCGACAGTCATCTGTGCATTGAAAGCATTTCTTACTTCTGGTCTATTAAAAGAAATGGTGGCAACCGAACCTTGCACTTCATAAATTACTGTCTCTAATTCCATAACTCTATCCTTATTTTATTTATTTATATTATCAGTCCAAGAGAAAGTGATACCTACTTCTTCAGGATGAGTATGAAATTTATCACACACCCAAAGATCTGCAACTGCGGCAAGCTCCTCTTCCACATAAATCAAGGGCAGCCTATCTCTCAACCAAGGTGATATATCAGATTCTTGAAGAAGTTTTTTTAGCTTCTGAGACCTGTCCCTTCCGAATGGCTTGCATCGCTCTCCACCTTCCCTGCCCTTCACTGTTATCTTCTTGCTTTTATGAATTAACGAAAGCCCCTTGCCTTTTGTTTCCTTTAATCCAATTTTTCCTGTTGGCAACAATAAATCATTTTCTAAATTCCAGACACTCTCTTCGTATTGATCTAACTCAGTGCAATACTCTTTTGGAAGCAGGTACAAGACCTGTCTAAACATTCTTAAATCATGTGAGTTATTATTATTTTTTGAGCTAATTAAAATTACATGATCTTGGCTATCTTGCTTGCGAGTAATTAAATTTATAACTTCTTCTAATTGCTTCACCGAAGGACTCACAGAAGTAGATTCTGATAACCACCTATAAAGTAAGTTTCTTATCCTTTGATAGGAAAAGCCATTAACCTTAAGGACGGATAATTCTTTAGAAGCTCCCAAGCGGCAAGACTCTAAATCATTCTCAGAAATTTCATCAAGAATAGACTGAGAGTGGAGCGCCTCTTTAGATAAAAATTGAAGAGATTTACCAAATCTTGGCCAGACCTTCAGTAATAAAGGGAAGACTGAGTTTCTTATGAAATTCCTCGAAAATTTTACATCTAAATTAGATTCATCTTCAATCCATTTAATACCATTCAGCTCGGCATATTCTAAAAGTTCTTTTTTTGAAAAATCTAAGAACGGTCTAAAATAAGACAAACCAGAAACTTTCCTCCAAACCGGGATTCCCTTTAAGCCTTCAATCCCTGTGCCTCTCATCAACCTAAAGAATACAGTCTCAAGTTGATCATCTTTATGATGCGCAGTACATATTAAATCGTCTTCTTGAGCCCACTCTTCAAAAGCTTTGTAGCGAGCTTCTCTTAAAGCATCTTCTGATACATTTAAATTTTTGAAATCTAACTTTTTAGTGTAAAAAGGTATATTAAGATCGCGGGCTATATCTTTGCATTTTCTTTCCCACAAGTCGGAGTCTTTACTAATTCCGTGATTTATATGAATGACAACAAGCTTAGATGTGTCTTCAAGAGAAACTAAAAGAGAGTGAAGTAATACATAAGAATCTAGCCCTCCAGAGAATCCTATCCCTATCCTTTTAAATTCTTTTAAATTTTCTAAGGAAATATTATTAGAAATAAACATGAACTATAAAGATCCATAACCCATGAGTCTTTCATATCTCCTTTCTAATAAATCTGTTGTCTTCAATGATCTTAATTCTTTCAAGTTTTTGATAATAGAATTTTTAAGAATCAATGCTGCCTGATCATGATTCCTGTGAGAACCTCCTAAAGGCTCAGCTATAACTTCATCAATAAGATTAAGTTCTAAAATATTGTGAGCATTTAATTTCATTGCTTCAGCGGCATCAGCTGATTTTGTTGAATCTCTCCAGACTATCGAAGCACAAGCTTCAGGCGAAGCAACTGAATAAGTTGCATACTGCATCATCGTTATATGATCACCAACAGCCAGCGCTAAAGCACCTCCTGAACCTCCTTCACCTACAACATTAACTAAGATAGGGGTTTTAAGAGAAGACATTACTCTTAAGTTATGGGCTATAGCTTCGCTTTGACCTCTTTCTTCACTGTCTATTCCGGGATAAGCTCCTGGTGTATCAACCAAAGTGACGACTGGAATGTTAAATCTTTCTGCTAGTTCCATCAAACGACATGCTTTTCTATATCCTTCTGGCTGAGACATGCCGAAGTTATGCTTAACCTTCTCCTCTGTTGTTCTGCCTTTTTCGTGACCAATGAGCATCACCTTATGGTCGCCAATGGAAGCAAGCCCCCCTATAACAGCCCTGTCATCTGCATAATGACGATCGCCATGCAGCTCATCAAAGTCATCGCATATCTTCTCCACGTAATCTAAGAAATGAGGCCTTTGAGGGTGTCTAGCTACTTGAACGCTCTGCCAAGCGGAAAGGTTAGAGTATATTTTTTCAGTAAGCTTTATTGCTGATTCATTTAACTTTAAAATTTCTGTAGAAATTTTCTCAGGCGACAAAGTATCTGAAGATTGCAACTCTTCAATTTTTCTTTCTAAAACTGCTATTGGTTCTTCAAAATCTAGATAGTTTTGCGACATAAATAAAAAAACTAGTTCACATGAGAACCCGAATGATACACCAAATCTATATTTTCTTTACCGCATAAATTAAATAAACTTTTCATAGAATTATCATCAACATAAAAGGAATATTCTTTAGAAAGCAGAATATCTGCCTTTGCTTTTTTTCCTAGAAAACTTATTAAAACAGGACTGCCCTCTTGATTATTTGAGAGTGCTTTTATGCCGGTAGCAATTTCTTCTACATTCGCTGTATCTGGATCAAGGGTTATTCTTATGTGCTTCAAGTATTCATTTCTTGCTTCATCAAAAGTCAAGATTCTATCTGCTACCATCTTAAATGTTGGCTTTTCAGCTCCTATAGAATAATTATCTTTTTCTACCACACCTTCGATTACGATCAGTTGGCCTTTCTTTAGAATACCTCTGTGCCTGTCAAAGATATCGGCCCATATAGAAATTTCAAGTCTTCCTGAAGAGTCGTCTATCGTCGCAAAAGCAAATCGCCCCTTTCTTCCCTGTCTTACGTTTAAGTGCATTAACATTCCAGCAACACGCTGCGAATGAGTTTCAGTTTCTAACTCAGAAATAAAGAAACCACACATTTTACGAACTTCTCTTTTTTTCTTATCTATTGGATGAGATTCAAGATAAAACCCTAAGGAATTCCATTCCGCGGCAAGAAGATCAATTGTCTCAGAATCACTTAATCTATCATGGACTTCATCTAACACTTTCTCATTATTTCCAAATAAGTCTTTTATTTTACTTTTGTCTCTTTCGGTTACTTGCTCAGATTTTTTTAGAGCAGAAGATATTTGATTAAATAGATCTTCTCTTTTACCAAAGCAGTCCATAGCCCCAGATCCAATTAGAGCTGTGAGTACTCTCTTATTTACTCTGTTACTGCCAACTCTTAAACAAAAATCTACTAAGTCTAAAAAAGGCCCATCTTCTCTAGAAGAAGTTATTTGATTCACCAATGACTCACCTATAGATTTTATTGCTCCTAAGCCATAAAGAATGGTTTTGGAATCTAGGTCAATAAACTTATAAACGCTATTATTTATATCAGGTTTAATTACCTTCAAGCCTATTGAGCGACAATCATCGACAAACAATTGAATCCTATCTGTTGAGTCCATCTCACAAGATAAAACAGAGGACATAAATTCCGCAGGATAGTGAGCCTTCAGCCATGCGGTTTGATAGGCGATAAGTGCATAACCAACAGAATGGGATCTATTAAAACCATAGCCTGCAAACTGTTCAATTTGATCAAATAAATTAGCAGCATAGTTTTGATTAACCTCTTTAGAAACAGCTCCTTCTATGAATGTAGATCGAAGTTTTTCCATTTCTTCTTTCTTCTTTTTACCCATGGCTCGCCTTAAAATATCTGCCTGCCCTAAAGTAAAGCCTGATAATTCTTGAGCTATTTGCATGACTTGTTCTTGATAAACTATAACGCCATAAGTAGTACTTAAGATCTTCTTTACAGCATCATGACCATATGTGACTTCTTCTCTTCCGTGCTTTCTATCAATATAAGAGTCGACCATGTTCATTCCTAATGCACCTGGACGATACAATGCATTCATGCTCACGATGTCTTCAAAATTATTAGGCACTAATTGTCTCAGGTAATCTCTCATGCCCCTTGATTCAAGTTGAAAAACTCCCGTGGTATCTGCTCGTTGTAAAAGCTCGAAGGTCTTGGGATCATCTAAAGAGAGATTTTCTATATCTACTTTGACTTCATCGGGGTTTTTCTTCTCGTTCACTCTCTTAACTGCCCGATCAAGAATGGTTAGAGTTTTTAATCCTAGAAAATCAAACTTCACTAGTCCGGCAGATTCAACATCTCCCATATCAAACTGAGATGCAATGGTTCCTTTTTCTTCATCAAGAATCAGTGGGGTGAAATCTGTTAAAGCAGTAGGAGCAATAACCACTCCAGCAGCATGAGTACCAACACTCCTTGATAGCCCTTCAAGCTTAAGAGCCATCTCAAAAACTTCTTTAGATTCATCACTAGCATCTATTATTTCTTGGAATTCTTTTACTTCATAAGCTTCTTCTAGAGAAATTCCAAGAACATCAGGAATTGCTTTTGCCAAACGGTCTCCGAATCCATACGGTTTTCCCAAAACTCTAACGACATCCCTAAGTACTGCTCTAGCTGCCATAGTGCCTCTAGTACTTATTTGCGCAACCGAATCTTTTCCGTATTTATTGGTAACATATTCAAGAACTTTATCCCTTCCTTCAACACAGAAATCTATATCAAAATCAGGGTTGCTTACCCTTTCTGGATTAAGGAACCTCTCAAAAAGTAGGTCGTACTTAATTGGGTCTATGGCAGTAATTCCTAAAGCGTAGGCTGCGATAGATCCAGCGCCTGAACCTCTACCTGGACCTACTGGTATGTCATTAACTTGCGCCCAGTTCACAAAATCTGAAACGATAAGAAAATAACCTGCAAAATTTAACTTACAAATCATATCCAACTCATAGTCCAGCCTAGCGAAATATTGGTCTTCATCAATTGGATAAGAATTTACAGAAGAATTAATCTGTAAAATCCTTTTATTCAAACCTTCATAAGAAAGTTGTTTTAAATGCTCTTCTCGTGTTTGTCCTTCAGGAACGTCAAAATCAGGTAAATAAAACTCACCTAACTCTAAGTCTAGATTGCATTTTTCAGCTATCTTTACGGTATTCTCTAAAGCCTCAGGCAAATCTATAAAAAGCTCTTTCATTTCTTCTGGCGAACGTAAATATTGATTTTCCACAAAATCTTTAGATCTCCTGGGATCATCTAGAGCCTGGCCTTTTTGTATGCAGACCCTCGCTTCATGTGCTTCAAAATCAGAAGGACTAACATCAGGATCTACTGGCATCAAAAACCTTACGTCGTTAGTAGCAACCAAAGGGATCTTTTTTTGCATAGCCAGATCTATTACCTTCTGGTTGTATTCAGTTTCATTATTTTTTCCTAATCTCTGAATTTCAATGAAAAAATTACCTTTAAAAAGATTATTAAAATAATCCACCCTTGAATTTGTTAATGCCTCATTTCCTCCTAGAATTGATTGACCTATATGTCCGTTAATACCTCCTGAGAGTGCTATCAAGCCTTCAGAATACTCTTCTAACCAACTTAATTTAACAATGGGTTCACCTGATACCTGGCCTTCAACATAAGCCTTAGAAACAAGCTTTGTAAGGTTTGTATAACCTGTCTTATTTATAACCAGCAACACTAGCGAGCCTGATTGAGAATCTAAATCTTTAGCAACTTTTATTTCTGAACCTACTATTGGTTTAATGCCTTGCTTCCTAGCAAGTCTATAGAACTTTATTAGCCCAAAAAGATTAGTTAGATCTGTTAGTGCCACAGCTGAAAAAGACAAATCAGAAGATTTTTCAACCAGATCTTCTATTCTAATTATCCCATCTGATAATGAAAATTCTGAATGAAGATGAAGATGTACAAAATCTTGTTGCATTAAATTATGAGTCTAGCCTGATTAATTTTTTTACTGGCCTAAATGATAACCTATGAATCTTACATGGACCCAATGATTCTAGGGCATCTAAATGAAATTTTGTTGGGTAACCTTTATGTTCTTTAAAACCATAGCCAGGATAAAGTAGATCTAGATCTTTCATTAATTCATCTCTGCTGACTTTAGCTATTATGGAAGCCGCCATAATACTCTTTATAAAAGAATCTCCTTTAATAATTGCTTCGCATTCTATTGAAATATTTGGTTTATGATTTCCATCACATAAAACTATTTCTGGAACTATTTCTAAGCCCTCTATCGCTCTCTTCATTGATAATAAAGAAGCCTGTAAAATATTTATAGAATCTATTTCCTCAATGGATGCAGAGGCAAGACTCCATGCGATTGCAGATTCTTTTATTTTCTTGCTTAGTTCTTGTCTTTTTTTTTCAGTTAATTTTTTAGAATCATTCAGCCCTTCAATTTCTATAGAATCATCTAAGATAACTGCTGCAGACACCACAGGACCTGCCAGCGGACCTCTGCCTACCTCATCTACTCCAGCTTCAATCAAACCAACATCTCTTTAATTTGCTTTGCAGCTAGATCAGAGCCTCCAGCCATTAAAGATATATGAATTTTTTTAAATTCTTGAAGGTACTTGTCTCTATCGTGGCCGAATAAAGACATAAAGGTTGTATGTATATTTTCAGGTGTGACTTCATCTTGTAATAATTCAGGTAATAGTTGTTTATTGGCAAGAAGATTTGGAAGGGAGAAGTATTTAATATTCAGTAATGGTTTAATAATCTTAAAACTTAGCCAGCCAGTTTTGTAGACAGTGACACATGGCGTCTGCATTAAAAGTGCTTCTAATGTTGCTGTTCCTGAGGTGATGATAGCCAAATCTGCGCTTTTGAGAACTTCTTGCGAGTTCCCATAAGAAAATTCTACAATTCCTATATCCTCGCTTTCTTCTAGTTGCTTTTTGTGGTCCGGCGAAGAAAGAGGCATTAAAAATCTTGCTTCTGGTAAGTCATTTTTAATAAGCTTTGCAGCCCTTAACATCTCATTACCTAATAAGGAGATTTCAGAATTTCTACTTCCTGGCAATAGGGCAATTACTATATTATTATTTTCTAATAATCTACGATCTTCTAAAGATGTTTCTTCACTCGCAACAGGGAATTTATAAGATAAAGGATGACCAATGTAGCTAACCTCTATGGAAGAATCAGCATAGACTTCGCTTTCAAATGGAAAAAGGGTAAAAACCTTATCTACGGAGGATTCCATAGTCTTGATCCTACCTTTTCGCCATGCCCAAACAGAAGGGCTTACGTATTGAATTGTTTTAATACCAAGCTGCTTCTTTAGATACTTGGCTATCGGTAAATTAAAATCTGGAGAATCAATACCAATGTAAAGATCTGGTTTCTGGTCTATAAGAAATTTTTTAAAATTCTTCCTTAAATTTAAGATCTTTCGTAATCTTAGTAAAGGCTCCACAATTCCCATAACTGCTATTTCTTTTATATCAAAAAAAGATGCGAGGCCTCTTCTCTTCATAGAATCGCCACCCAGGCCTATAAATTCAGCATCAGGAAATTGCTTTCTAATAGAATCTATTAAAGGACCACCAAGCTCATCACCTGATTTTTCGCCTGCAACTATTGCTATTTTTATCTGAATATTTTTATCGATGTTTGAAGAAATCAACGAGAAATTCCGCGCGTCGAACTCTCTACAGAAGAAATAAAAGAGGAAACTTCAGGTGTAATGGTTACTGAACTCTTTAATTCTAATAAAGCTTCATCTGTAGTCAGTTTTTTTCTATAGAGAGTTCGATAAGCTGATTTCAAAGACTCAATGGTCTCAGAAGAAAATCCCAACCTCTTAATTCCAACTGAATTTATTCCAAATGGTTTTGCAGGATTGCCTCTAACTTTTACATAAGAAGGTATGTCTTTATTAACGGCACTTCCCATAGCACAAAAACTATACTCCCCCAGAGAACAAAATTGATGCACTATTGCATACCCTCCAAGAATGACACCCTTACCAACTTTCACAGAACCGGCCAAGGCAGCTTGGTTTGAGAGCACAACATCGTCTTCAATCTCACAATCATGAGCTATATGAGAATAGGCCATCATTAAATTCCTATTACCTATAGAAGTTATTCCTTTTTCTTGAATGGTACCTCTATGGATTGTTACCCCTTCTCTAATAATATTTTCATCACCTATGATTAGTTGAGTGGGTTCATCTTTATATTTTTTGTCAGGACTTCCATCTCCAATAGAAGAAAACTGCAAGATCCTGTTATTTTTCCCCATTTTTGTTGGACCTTTTACTATCACGTGAGATTCAATTACAGTCCCAGAACCAAGCTCTACATCAGCACCTATAATTGAATAGGGTCCTATCTGAACGCCTTCATCGATTTTTGCTTTAGGGTCAATTATTGCGGTGTGATGATGCATGTTATTTAGGCCTATCAGCACAAAGAATAGTTGCTTTTGCGACTAGCTCACCTTCGACAGAAGCAGTGCAATCAAACTTCCAAATTCCTTTTTTATCAGTTATCACCCTGGACTCTAATATTAATTTATCTCCCGGAACCGCTGGCTTCTTAAACCTTAGATTATCTGCACCGACAAAGTAATAGATTGAACCTTCTTCGGGGGTCTTATTCATTGTCTTAAATCCTAGTATTCCTGAGACTTGAGCCATTGCTTCAACTATTAATACGCCTGGCATAACTTCTTTTCCAGGAAAATGCCCCATAAAATAGGGCTCATTAGTTGTTATGTTTTTATAGCCCTTCACATAGTTACCTAAATCTAATTCTGTCACTCTATCAATCAAGAGCATTGGGTACCTGTGAGGTAAAAACTGTTTTATCTCTTCTATGTTTATTGTTACTTCCATATCTTTATTTAATTAATTTATTGAGCTTCTTAAAAAGAACAGCGTTCTTCTTCCAGTCCTTATTTTTCATGAAAGGTGTACCCGATGAGTAAGTACCAGGCTCTTTTATAGATTTAGTGATTAAGCTCATTGCAGTTATGTGAACTTCATCTGAAATTTCTACGTTATCAACTACAGCACAGCATCCCGCTAAAGTGCAATATCGTCCTATTTTAGAACTTCCCGCAATTGCACTTCTAGCAGCTATGGCCGTGCCTTCTCCAATTTCTACGTTATGAGCTAGGTGAACTTGGTTGTCTATCTTTACATTATCCTCAATCTTAGTATCACCTACTGAACCTCTATCAACGGAGCTATTCGACCCTATCTCAACATTATTACCAATAATAACCCCGCCTAGGTGCTCTATTTTGTACCAATCTTGGCCGTCTTTAGCAAAACCCAGACCATCAGATCCAATAACTGTTCCAGAATGTATTATGCAATCAGATCCTAACTCTACACCTTCATATATAGATACATTTGAATGGATAATGGTTCCAGATCCTATCTTGACTCCTTTGCCAAGAAAACTGGATGGCCCTATAGATACGCCATGATCAACTGCAACATCTTCTGAAATAGTAACAAATGAGCATATTGTCGAACCATCACCTATATTCGCAGTATCATGAATGGCTGCTAGCTTAGAAGTAACCGGATCAGCCTTAGGCCTCCTCAATTCCATAAATACTTTTGAAGCTTTGGCGTACAAAAGATGGGGGTTTTCCCCGATCAGAGCATTTCCATTGTATTTGCCTAAATTATCCTCAGAAAGAATAATTGCACCGGCTGTTGATTTAGCCAAGAGAGGTAAGAAATTATCTCGAGAAATAAAGCTTAGTTGATCTTTATTTGCTTTATCTATTGAATTTAAGCCAAGAATTATTTTTTTGTGATCACCTTGTAATTCTGCTCCTATCTCCTGAGCAAGATCTCCTAGAGTAATACCTGCACTAGAGGACACTTAAAACAATTACTCTTCTTGTTGATTCATTGCATCAATAACTTCTTGCGTGATATCAAAGCCTTGATCGGCATACATTAAAGAAGAATTTTGACCCTTATCAAGAAGAATTGTTATAGCTTTTGCCCTAATAAGCTCTGTCATTATGACTTGATATTTTTCAGCTTGCTGCTGTTGTACTACTTGAATAACTTGTTTTTGTATTTCAGTAAGTTTTTTCCTTAAGAAATCTATATCTTGCAACAAGGATTGGAATCTTTTTGAAGCTTCTTGTTTTTCCTCGTCTGACATCGTTGGACCTTCTTTTTGAATTCTTTCTTGAATCTCCCTGGCCTCGGTCTCTTTGCCTTGTAATTCTTCAGATACTTCAGTCCATTCTTTAGTATTTTGCATTTCTTCGAATTCTTGTTTAGCAGCATCGGTAGACATCAAGGCTTGTTGAGGGTCTATAGTTGCGATATTTAAATCTGCTGAATAAATACTTAAAGGTGCAAGAGCTAGCACTAAAGTTAACAATATATTTCTTTTATAAAGGTCCATAATATTTCCTAAACTAAGTTGATTAATAATCGTGATGGAAGTTTAACGGTTTGTTAAGCCGTTTAGAAGTTTTAGATGCAGTAATTTTCATTTTAAAACTGTGTGCCTATTTCAAATTGGAAAGATTCTGTTTCATCCAAGGGGCCGGCATTTGTTGGTTTAGAAATTGCCACTGACATGGGACCTAGTTGAGTAATCCAAGTTGCTCCTATGCCATAAGAATACCTTAATTCAGCTAAATCTAATTCGCTGCAATTAATATTTATGAGTTCATTGCCGCAATCTTTAGAAAAAACATTTCCTATGTCTATAAAAAATGAGCTCCTCATGGACCTTTGGTCTTCAATGAAAGGCAGCTTAAAGATAAAATCAAAACCTGCCTCAACTAAATATGCACCTCCTATGGACCTATCATTATCATAATACGCATAAGGATTGGCTATGGGATTTCCATTATCATCCAAGATTGGATTTCCATCTGAACCTAGATAATACAACGAAGGAGTTGCTCTAGGGCCCAAGGTATTTTGCTTGAAACCTCTTACGGAACTTATTCCACCCGAATAAAAGTGTTCAAAGAAAGGTGCTATTTCCGTATCTCCATAAGGTTCTAATACGCCTATTTCACCTCTCAAACCAAAGATAATATTGCCTCCAAAAATTGGTTTGAAATATTTATGCCTGTAAGTTGCTTTAGCGTAGGTCAATGAACTTCCCGGTATGGCTAGCTGTAAAGCAAAAGCCTGAGATTGACCTGCAGTAGGAAATAAACCTCTATTAAGGCTTATCTTTGACCAAATAAATTGAGACTTTAATACTTCAAATTTTGTACCTTCAGAGGCGGTAAAGGCTATTATCTGAGAGGCTGGAGTAGATCCTGTATCTATTTCGGTATTATCATAATTTAGGTTTAATCCTATTCTTTCAATATCACTTATAGGCAACCCAAATTGTATTCCTGCACCAAATGCGTCGGATGTATAACTAGCTATGTTGAATTGGCCATAATCTGAAGCTCTAAAATAGGCGTTATAACCTCTACTGACACCGTCAATATTATAATAGGGTTCTCCATAATTGAATGAGTAACTTCTTTGCCAAGTACTGTCATTAATACCTATGCCTATTGCTTTCCCTGTCCCAAAGGCATTATTTTCATTATAGTTAAGTCCTAGAACCAATCCGTATGCTCCGTAGCCTAAACTACCCCCTACAGAACCTGAGAATTCTTCTTCTACTGAAAACTCCACATCAATTTGATCACTCACACCTGCAACTGGTATTTCTTCGGATTCAACTTCCTTAAAATAGCCCAACCTTTCAAGCCTTAGTTTCGAATTCTCAATTAGGTTATTGGAGGCCCAAGCACCTTCCATTTGACGCATTTCTCTTCTTAAAACAACATCATGGGTTCTTTTATTCCCTTTAAAAACAATTCTTCTTACATAGGTTCTTTGTTGAGGGTCCACATAAAAAGTTAAATCCACCTTTCCTGTTTCATCATTAACGTCAGTTACACCGTTAATCTCAGCAAAACTATAACCTTCATTTCCTAAGATATTTGTAAATATTTCTTCAGTCTCAGTTACATAGTATTGAGAAAAAATATCTCCTGGTTGAACTAAAATTAAAGATCTCAAAACCGCTTCTTCTATCGGCAAGTCTCCTGCTATATTTATTTCGCCAATCTCGTAAGTCTCTCCTTCAGTGATATTGAGGGTTATAAATACTGATTGTTTGTCTGGGGTAATGGTAACTTGAGAACTATCAAGCTTAAATTCAACATAACCTCTATTTTTGTAAAAAGAAGTCAATGACTCTATATCGCCTTTCAGTTTTTCTCTTGAATACCTATCATCATTAGTTATGAATGAGAACCAACCTCCAGTGCCGAGTTCAAAAATTTCCAGAATTTCTTCATCAGCAAAAGTTTTATTCCCGACCAGATTTATATTACTAATAACAGCAACTTCACCTTCCTCTATCTCTATATTTAATGCAACTCTGTTTCTGGGTTTAGATTCCGTATCAACTTCAACCAACGCACCGTAACGACCTTGGGAAACATATTGACGTTGAATTTCTTGCGCCAAACCATTAAGGATAGATCTTTTAAATACTTGACCTTGAGATAGTCCAGCTTCGTTTAAGCCTTTTATTAAGTCTTCAGTTTTGATTGCTTTATTTCCGTCTAATTCTATAGATGCAATAGAAGGACGTTCTGTGATGCTTAGGATAAGAGTATTGCCATCCCTTCCCACTTGAATGTCATCAAATTGTCCTGTTTTGAAGACTACCTTTGCCGCATTTTGAAGATCGTAAGAATCAACATTATCACCTACAGCCAAAGGCAAAACATTAAATATACTTCCAGCAGAAACTCTTTGAAGTCCACTGATTCTTATATCTTCAACCAACCATTTCTCATCTTCTGAATTTATGCTTTGCGATAAAGAGAGACTTAAAAGCAAGAAACCACTAAAAAATAATGAAGTAATTTTAGATTTAAACATTAAATAATTTTGACTATATCGTTAAATATTGCGAATACCATCAGGCTGGCTACCATAAGAATGCCTAGTCTAAACGAATACTCCAAAAAAGAGTCAGAAACTGGTGAGCCTTTTATCTTTTCTATCGCTATTAGAACCAGCTGCCCTCCATCTAATATGGGTATAGGAAATAAATTTATTAACCCTAAATTTATGCTTAAGATTGCCAACATAGATAAAAATGAAACTAACCCTGCTTTTGCTGCCGAACCGGCTAATAAAGAAATTTGAATTGGACCTCCTATGTTATCTGCTGAGACGGAACCGGATATCATTTTTCCTATAGAGTCTAAAATTAATACAATAAATTTATAAGTTTGACTGATAGCTTTCAGAAAGGCTCCAGCTATGTTTTCTTTGTTATCAATCAACAGGTACTCTGGCAGGTCATCAAGGCTTGATAATCTCATTATTCCTATAACTCCTCTTTCAGTGCCGTTTTCGCTAGAAACTCTATTTGGAGTTAATCTAAAGTTAATTCTTTGTCCCCTCCTATCCACTTCAAGAGAGATGACTTTATCAAATTTACTAGATAGGTTTTGTGATAATTGATTCCAAGTTTGTATCTTTGAGCCGTCTACTGAAATAATAATATCTCCTTTCAAAATTCCTGCTTTGTCTGCAGGTCCTCCATCTTGAACAGAACTGACTAGTGCAGGTATAAAAGGTGATATCCCGAAGCTTGCGACAGGGGAAGTTTGACTAACACCCTTTAACCAACTTTGGATAGAGACCTCTTTCGTTATTGAAACATTAGACCCTTCAGGTATTGATGCAATTCTTAAAACTCCCGTCTCTCCTATTCTAGAAGCTAAATATCCATTTACATCATTGAAGCTAATTACTTCATTATTATCAATCGATACTATCTTATCGCCTATCCCTAAGTTTATCTCTGAAGCTAAAGTGTTTGGTTCAACACCCCCAACAATTGGGGCTAATTCCTTTGCACCTATGAGGAAAATAAAAAAATAAGCAACTATAGCTAAAATAAAATTAGCTATTGGGCCGGCTGCAGTAACTATAGCCCTGGCACCTAAGGTCGCTTCTTTGTATGAAATCTTTTTTTGGACTTCAACTTCAGTATCAACTTGCACATCTTCTTCTTGAGAGCTGGCCTCTCCTAACATTTGAACATAACCTCCTAAAGGTAATATCCCAAATGAGAATTCTGTTCCATGTTTATCGAATCTTTTAAAGAAGGTTTTACCGAATCCAATCTTAAATCTAATAACGTAAATATTAAAATATCTAGCAGCTGAAAAATGTCCTAGTTCATGTATGCCAACAATCACTCCCAATAAGAGAACAAAAGAAGAAATAATGATAATTAAATCTAAAATTGATTCCATTTATAAAGCCCTAATTGATTGCAAAGCACACTCTCTTGCAAACCTATCTGTTTCATATACATCTTGAATGTCTTTGACAGTTGAAAACTGAATTCTATCCATAACCATAGAAATAACTTTGTGTATATCTAAGTATCTTATCTTGCTTTCTAAGAAAGCTGAAACTGCCACTTCGTTAGCAGCATTCAGAGCAGCAGGAGCATTACCACTACAACTCATTGCTTCGATAGCCAAATTTAAACAAGGAAATTTATTAAAATTAGGGCTATAAAAATTTAAAGATCCTAATTCTGCCAAATTCAATTTTTCCGTACCTGAGGTAATCCTTGATGGATAGCCCAAGCCATATGCAATAGGAATCTTCATATCTGGTAAAGAGAGTTGAGCTATTACGGAATTATCTTTGAACTCCACCATTGAATGAATTATGCCCTCAGGGTGTATAAGAATTTCAATATCTTCTACATTAAATAACCACCTGGCCTCAATAAGTTCCAAGCCCTTATTCATCATGGTTGAAGAATCTACTGAAATCTTCTTTCCCATATTCCATATTGGGTGAGAGACAGCCTCTTCAGGCGTAATGTCTTTTAATAGGCTGGAATCAGTATTGAGGAAAGGTCCTCCTGAACCCGTGAGTATAATTTTAGAAACGTCATTTTTATTTTTTAAGGAACCCGCTAAGCACTGATGAATAGCACTATGCTCACTATCAATAGGGAAAATAGTTGCCTTGTTTTCTCTTGCTAGATTATTTAAATACTCACCAGCTACGACATAGGATTCTTTGTTGGCAAGCAGTAATCTTTTCCCGTTCACAATCGATGTTAAGACCGGCTCTAGTCCCGCCACACCAACCATTCCAGCTACAACTATTTCAGTCTCTTCACTTGCAATAAGGTCGTGTAATTCTTTATCGCTGTTTAGAACTTGAATTTTTATACCCTCAATCTTTAAGTTTTTTTGAAGTTTTTTAGAAGCTTCAGGGTCAGCCATATAGGCAAATTTAGGACCAAAGGTTTTACATTGGTCTAACAGTTTTTTATCATTTGAATTTGCTGTAAGTAAATTTAAAGAGAAGTAATCAGGGTTTTCTTTTATGACATTTAGTGTGGAAGTACCGATAGAACCGGTAGAGCCTAAGATTGCAACCTTCATGTTCAAAATATTGTAAGAGAAAAAAGAATAAACAAGGGGATCGCTGCTAAATGGCTATCTATTCGATCAAAAACACCTCCATGGCCTGGTATAAGATTAGATGAATCTTTGACACCGGCAATTCTCTTGAATAGGCTGGCTACAGCATCGCCAAGCACAGAAAATAGACTTGTAATAAAAAATATAATAAATAAGCCCAAGATGGGAAGATCAGTAATAAAGCTAAACAAAACAGCAAACATAACCGGAACTATACCAATGGCAATTAGGAACCCTTCTAGAGTTTTGTTAGGGCTAATATTCTTAAGAAATTTCCTTTTTCCAAATTTTCTGCCGCCAAAATAAGCCAAAGTATCCATTAAGGCGCTTAGAGAAATTATAAGAACTAAAAGATATCGCCCCTCAATATTATAAACCTGAAGCTCAGTAACGGATTGAGAAATAATAAAAGATATCGAATACCAAAAAGAAAGATGTATTGTTAGGCCAGAAAACCACGTCAGGAGACTGCTTTGCATTATTTCTTTACTATGCGGGAAAGAAATAGTGAATATGCCCAATGAAAGCCATAAGAACACAGACAGCAATAATAAATAATAAAATGATCCTGAGCTTGAAGTAAGAATCATTAAAAGAGCTAAAGCTATACTAGCAAAAATAGAAACTAAGAGAGAAAATCTTAGTCTAAAGAATTCCCAATTAGAAACTCCAGTTATAAAAGCAACGAAGCCCAGTAAAAAAGATGAAGGTAAGAAAATAATTGCACTTAATATGGCAATTACCATTATAAAAGCACTGATTAATCTTTGAACATCCATTAGCTTTTCTGGAAATTTGAAGTGTCTCCAAATCGTCTGCTTCTCCTAGAATACTCATCTAGAGCTATTTGAAATTGGTTAGAATCGAAATCAGGCCATAAAATATCAGGAAAATATAATTCAGAGTACGCAAGTTGCCATAGAAGAAAATTACTGATTCGGAATTCATTACCTGTTCTTATACAAAGATCCGGATCTTGAAATTTATTTGTTGAAAGTAAAGAAGACAATTGTTCTTCAGTTCCTGATGAATCTAGCTTCTTTGCTGCTTGCAAGATATCCCATCTGCCGCCGTAACTGGCAGCTACTACTAAATCCAAGTTTTTACTTTCTTCTGGACATAAAGTTTCTTTTTCAGAAACTCTCATTTGTTTGATTAAAGCAGGGTTAAATCTTTCCAAGTCTCCAATAAAGGTTAATTGAACTAGATTCTTCTTTAAATTAGGAATTTGTTCTTGAAGAGCCTCATGAAGAAGCTTCATAAGTAAATCAACTTCTTCGTTTGATCTGCCCCAATTTTCACTACTAAATGCAAATAATGTTAAAGTTTTTAATCCTGATTCAACGGCAAATTCAACAGCTTCTCTAGCTCTCTCTACCCCCTTCTGATGACCGGCCACGCCGGGTAATTTATTAGCCGAAGCCCACCTGTTGTTGCCATCCATAATTATGGCGACATGGTTAGGTATTTCGGAATGTGATGATAGGCTTGCCATAAAACAAGGATTCTAAAAATCTAGTAAATCAGTCTCTTTTGTTTTGAGCAACACTTCAACCTTACTTACGTATAAATCTGTAAGCTTTTGGATTTCTTCTTCACCTTGTCTTTCTTCATCTTGAGAAATCTCTTTTTCTTTTAAGAACTCTTTTAACTGGGAGTTTCCATCCCTTCTAGAATTTCTAATAGAAACCTTAGCATTCTCAGCTTCAGATTTTGCTTTTTTTATAAAGTCTCTTCGAGTTTCCTCTGTTAAATCAGGAAGAATTACTCTAATAGTCTCTCCTGCAACAGAAGGATTCAGCCCTAAATCAGATTCAGAAATAGCTCTCTCAATACCTTGTGAGACGCCCTTTTCCCAAGGAACAATTGCCAGGGTTTTAGCATCTTCTATGGAAATACTTGCAACTTGAGAAAGAGGTGTCGGCTTTTCATAATAATCAACTCTTATACTATCCAACAAAGAGGCAGTTGCACGACCTGTTCTTATCTTTTTAAAAGCAACATCCAAAGAGTGCAGGCTGTTCTCCATTCCTTTAGTTGTATCCTCAATAATCTCTAAAAGCATTTATATTATTAACCTTCTATCTGGGCCATCACTTCAGTTGCAAAATCAACCTTTTCAACCTCTATACCTTCCCCAACCTCAAATCTTGTAAAGCTTAATATCGTAGCATTATTTTCTTTTAATAGATCAGATATCTTCTTGTTAGGGTCCTTAACAAAATCTTGCTCAGTTAAACTAACTTCTGCTAGGTATTTATTAATTTTGCCTTCTATCATCTTTTCAACAATTTCAGGAGGCTTTCCGCTGTCTTCAGATTGAGCTTTAAAAATTTCTTTTTCTTTTAGAATTGTTTCTTCAGGAATATCGGATGGAGAGATGGCCAATGGATCAGTAGCAGCAATATGCATAGCAATATCTTTTGCAGTTGCTTCATTTCCTCCTTCTAGAGAAACTATCGTGCCAATCTTTTTATTACTATGAACATATAAACCCGAAGAACTTGCATGCTCAACACTCCTTGAGATTCTTCGAACAACAATATTCTCACCAAGTTTTTGTACTAATTTTTCTCTTTTTTCTTCTAGACTATTTCTTAGTAAACTTTCTAAATCACTATCCGGATTGGCGGCCACTTGATTGACTGCTTCTTTTACAAATTCTTGGAAAGAGTCATCTCTAGCAACAAAGTCTGTCTCGCAATTCACTTCTATCATGGAGACCTTGCCGCTCTCTGAAACTGCTCCGATTAATCCATCTGCAGCTGATCTGCTAGATTTCTTGCTAGCTTTTAGACCGCTTGTTTTTCTTAGCTCTTCAATTGCAAGATCTATGTCTCCATTAGAGCCTTGTAAAGCTTTTTTACAATCCATTAAGCCTAAGCCTGTTTTTTCTCTTAATTCTTTAACAAGAGCAGCTGATATATCAACCATAAATATTCTCCTTTAACTCTTTTCTTTATTATCAGTAACAGTTTCTGGCGCTTCCTCTGCTGGAGCTTCCTCTTCTGCTGGAGCTTCCTCTGCTGGAGCTTCCTCTGCTGCTGGAGTTTCCTCTGCTGCTGGAGCTTCCTCTGCTGGAGCTTCCTCTGCTGCTGGGGCTTCCTCTGCTGCTGGAGCTTCCTCTGCTGGGGCTTCTGTTGGGACTGACTCAGTTTTTCTAATAATTGCAGGGCCTGATTGTGGAGCATCTTGTTTTAAACCAGTTGCAGACTTTGAGCCTTCCAAGCATGCATCTGAGACAGCTCTGGTAAACAAAGAGATGGAACGAATTGAGTCATCGTTGCCAGGAATTACATAGTCAATCCCTTCAGGATTACTATTAGTGTCAACAATTCCAACTATCGGAATTCCCATTTTACTAGCTTCTGTAACGGCTATTGACTCCCTGTTTACATCAATAATAAATAAAGCGTCAGGAAGGCCGCCCATTTCTGTTATTCCACCAATAGATTTCTGCAATCTATTAATATCTCTTTGTATTTTAAGGCCCTCTTTCTTAGTTATTTTATCAAAGGTACCGTCTTCTTTTTGACGCAATAAATCCTCAAGCCTTCTTATAGACGACCTGATTGTTTTATAGTTCGTTAGCATTCCACCAAGCCATCTCTCATTGACATAAGGCATGGCACATCGGTTTGCCTCATCTTTAATGATCTTTGTAGCTGTTCTTTTAGTGCCTACAAAAAGTATCTTATTGTTTTTTTGAGCCAATCCTTCTATAAATTTTAGTGCAGGTTTTATCATCTCTACGGTGTGTTCGAGATTAATTATATGGATCTTATTCCTTGCACCAAAGATGAAAGGTTTCATCTTGGGGTTCCAGTATTTTGTTTGATGTCCAAAATGAACACCAGCTTGTAGCATCTCTTCTAGCTTGATATCAGCCATTTTTTGCTCTCCTATATTATATGTAGTATTAACTACTTTGGTTATACCTCCGCGCTTACTAAACCTAACTGTAGATGAGCAATCTAACAGCACCTAAGGCAAAGCATACTAACGCGTGTGTCGTTAAAATAGAGAATTCAAAGGAATCCTCTAAAAATGTGATGCGTTTATAACATAAATCAGCTTAATCAAGAAGAATAAATATCATTCATTGTGTATAAACCTGAGGTTTTATTTGATATCCATTTAACAGCTTCAATAGCTCCATCTGCGAAAACTGACCTGTCTAGAGCTGAATGCGTTATTTCTATTAATTCATTTGGTCTTTTAAGAGTAATTTTATGCTCTCCAGCAGATTCACCGGACCTTTCGCTCAATATTTTAATTTCTCCAGAATAATTGTTGAGTGAAGATAATTTTTTTGATAAATCTAAAGCTGTCCCCGAAGGAGAGTCTTTTTTTTCTTGATGATGGCTTTCATAAATTTCAGGAATGGAAAAAAGATCAAGCTCTGAACTTATAGACTCTAACATTCTCTTAATTAAAACTATGCCGATACTAGTATTAGGAGCTATTAATAATGGAAAATAATTTGCTAACTCAATCATTTCCGCAGACTCAGTCTCCGAAAAGCCAGTGGTCCCAACTAAACTAGGAATATTATTTTTTGAAGCAAACCTTAAGAGCTTCATCGAATTATTGGGTTCTGAGAAATCTATAATCGCATCTATATTTTCTTTATTCTGTGGGGCAGAAATTATATTTATACCTAGTGTCTCAGTACCATTATAGATTCCTAAATCCTCTCCGATAGATTCATTTGTAATAGTGGAAGATCCACCAGCAATGGATAAATCGGGTTCTTGGATAATCTTACTCAAAAGAATCTTTCCTACTCTTCCAGTAACCCCTGAAATAAAAATATTTAACATTGAATTAGTTTACTTGCTTTCAAAGAAAGATTTAACTTTATCAAACCATTCAGAACTTAAGGGAGTTTGTTGAGCAGTTTTATCAAGTGAAGATTGGAGTTTTTGCAATAGTTCTTTTTGTTCTTTGGTTAGATTTTGTGGAGTTTCTATAACAGCTCTGCATAAAAGATCTCCTTTTGAGCCACCTCTAATGGCATCCACTCCCTTCCCCTTTAATCTAAATAATTTACCTGTTTGAGTGCCTTCAGGTATCTTTATCTTAACTCTTCCATCTAAAGTTGGAATCTGTATTTCTCCTCCGATAGTTGCATCAACAAAGCCTATAGGGACTTCACAGTAGAGATGTCTGCCATCTCTTTCAAAGACATCATGAGGAAGGACTTTAATTTGTACAAATAAATCCCCTACCTGACCTCCATTCGGACCGGCTTCACCTTCCCCAGCTAATCTAATTCTATCTCCAGTATCTACCCCGGCAGGAATTTTAACTGAGAGTGTTTTCCTTCTTTCAATCCTCCCCTTTCCTTTGCAAGGCTTGCATGGATCTTTGATAACCTGACCTGAACCTGAACATTGTCTGCAAGTTTGTGCTACGGAGAAGAACCCTTGTTGCATTCTTACTTGGCCAGCGCCATTACAACCTGAACAGGTAATGGGACTTGAACCTTTTTTTGCTCCTGTGCCACTACACACATCACAAGATTCTAGGGCTGGTACTGCGATTTTTTCTGTTACTCCTCTCACTGCATCTTCCAAGCTAATGGTCATAGAGTATTGAAGATCAGAACCTCTGTTAGATCTTTGTCGTCTTCCGAAAGGATCCCCTCCTCCAAAGACATCACCAAATATATCGCTGAATATATCGTTGAATCCTTCTCCTGAATGACCACCAAACCCTGAAGACTCTACACCTTGATGACCAAATTGATCATATGCATTTCGCTTAGAAGAATCGGATAAAACTTCATAGGCCTCAGAAGCTTCTTTAAATTTTTCTGGTGCAGATGGATCATCAGAATTTCTGTCAGGATGGAATTTCATAGCCTTTTTTCTATAGGCCTTTTTTAATTCTCCTTCATCGACGCCTTTTTTGACACCTAGAACTTCATAGTAATCTCTCTTAGACATACTATTGCTTGAGTAAGTGGGGTATATCTAAAGCAGCGGGCTTAAGACTTTTCCTCTTCTTTTTCTTCTTTTTCTTCTTTTACTTCTTCAAAATCTGCGTCTACTACGTCTGCATCTTCGGCACTTGAACTTGGATCTTCTGCCTGGTCAGCTTGATCTTGTTTAGCCTGCTCTTCATATAATCTTTGAGCTAAAGGCGCGGATGCCTCACTTAAGGCTTTTACCTTTTCATCTATTGCATCTTTATCTCCTGCTTCTAAAGCAGATTCGAGCTCTTCGATTCCTTGTTCTATAGATTCCTTTTCCCCATCTTCAACCTTATCTTTAGCTTCTTCTAAAGTTTTTTTACAACTATGGACTAAATTTTCACCCATATTCCTGGCTAGGACTAGTTCTTCAAATTTCTTATCATCTTCAGCATGAGCTTCAGCATCTTTAACCATCTTCTCAATCTCTTCTTCAGATAATCCGCTAGAAGCCTTTATCTCAATTGATTGCTCTTTACCTGTAGCTTTATCCTTAGCTGAAACATTTAATATGCCATTGGCATCTAAATCAAAAGCAACTTCAATTTGAGGCATTCCCCTTGGTGAAGCTGGTATGTCGGTTAAGTTGAATTGACCTAAAGTATTGTTTTCAGCAGCTTGTTTTCTTTCACCTTGCAACACATGAACAGTAACTGCAGTTTGATTGTCTTCAGCAGTAGAAAAAATCTGCGATTTATTTGTAGGTATAGTTGTATTCTTGTCTATCAAGGGTGTCATTACCCCGCCCATGGTTTCTATTCCCAAGGTCAAGGGTGTTACATCCAAAAGTAAAACATCGGTTACATCTCCAGACAATACCGCACCTTGAATAGCTGCTCCTACGGCAACAGCTTCATCTGGATTTACATCTCTTCTTGCCTCTTTGCCAAAGAAATTTTTAACTTTCTCCTGAACCATAGGCATTCTTGTTTGTCCTCCAACTAGAATCACTTCGTCTATATCAGTTGTCTTAAGTCCTGCATCTTTTAACGCTATTTCTGTTGGCTTGATAGTCCTATTAACCAATTCTTCTACTAAAGCTTCGAGTTTAGCCCTGGTTAATTTATGCACAAAGTGTTTAGGCCCTGACGAATCAGCAGTTATGTAAGGTAAGTTAATTTCAGTTTGCTGATTGCTTGAGAGTTCAATCTTAGCTTTTTCTGCACCTTCCTTTAATCTCTGCAAGGCAAGAGCATCATTATGCAAATCTACCCCTGACTCTTGTTTAAACTCTTCAGCTAAGTATTCAATCAATGCATTATCAAAATCTTCTCCTCCCAAGAAAGTGTCTCCATTAGTAGAAAGAACTTCAAATTGATGTTCGCCATCTACTTCTGCTATTTCGATAATAGAAACATCGAATGTCCCTCCACCTAAATCATACACTGCTATTTTTTGATCTCCCTTTCCTTTATCTAATCCATAAGCAAGAGCTGCTGCTGTAGGCTCATTAATTATTCTTTTAACTTCTAAACCAGCTATCTTTCCAGCATCTTTGGTTGCCTGTCTTTGAGAATCGTTAAAATAGGCAGGAACCGTTATAACTGCTTCATTAATTTCATGACCAAGATATTCTTCAGCCGTTTTCTTCATTTTCTTTAAAATTTCAGCTGCTACTTGTTGAGGTGCTAACTTGTTACCATCAGCTTCTACCCATGCATCTCCATTATCAGCGGCAATAATTTTATAAGGAACCATTGCGGAATCTTTCTTAACAACTTCGTCATCATGCTTTCTTCCTATTAGCCTTTTTATCGCGTACAACGTATTGTGAGGATTGGTCACTGACTGTCTTTTTGCAGGAGCTCCTACAGTCAGTTCTTCACCGTAAGCCACTACTGAAGGGGTCGTTCTCGCGCCTTCAGAGTTCTCTATTACTTTTGCTTGGTCTCCTTCCATAATGGAAACACACGAATTTGTTGTTCCTAAATCTATTCCTATTACTTTAGCCATTATCTTTTTTTCTCCGAATGGTTTTTCTATAACCTAAAAATGGGGTTTAACTTGTTTTTTTCAAGTCTTAATTTAAATTTTTGTCTATCTTTTTAGAGACTATTACCTTTGCCGGCCTTAAAACGCGATCTAAGATCATAAATCCTTTTTGGACTACTTCAATAACAGTGTTCTCTTCTCTAGATTCATCTTGAACTAGAGAAAGAGCTTCATGTTTTTCGGGATCAAAATTCTCACCTGCAGGATCAATGGAAGTGATGCCTGCTGATTTCAGAGCGCTTTCAAAGCTTTTAAAAGTTAATTCTAAACCTTCTTTCATTGAATCTAGATCAGTAGCATCTTCAGATGAATCTAAAGCTCTTTGTAGATTATCACCTACTGACAAGAACTCTCTTGCTAATGACTCCGCACCATATAACCTCGCTCTAGTTACTTCTTGAGCAGCAATTCTCCTAACATTTTGAACCTCAGCTTGGGCTCTTAAAACCTTCTCTTGCAGATCTTCTATTTGCTTATCAAGAGAAAGTGGTTCTTCTGTTATATTTTCTAGATCTTCGTCAGTGATCTCTTTCTTATCATCTACCAGAAAGCCTTCTTCTTCAGGGGCTTCTACAGTTTCTTTGTCTTCTTTTATCAAAATAAATCTCCTTACAACCCTCGATATGGGGATATCGAATGAGGTTTCAAGGTTAAATCTATTTTTTTATTGGCTTTACATACAAAACCATACTGTGATCGATGATTTCATAACCCTTCTCTTTTGCAATTTTATCTTGTCTGTCTTCAATAATGTCGTCTGTAAATTCAATAATATCTCCAGTTTCTAGACATACCATGTGGTCATGATGGTCTGAAGGAGTTAATTCATATACGGCATGCCCTTCTTCAAAATTATGTCTAATACATATCCCAGCTTGTTCAAACTGTGTAAGCACCCTATAAACTGTAGCTAAACCTACTTCTTCTCCTGCACCAATTAACTTCCTGTAGATTTCCTCTGCA
>CALJVP010000003.1 GCA_937773605.1 uncultured SAR86 cluster bacterium
ATGTAAAGTTATTTAAGGCTTAAATCTTCGAGCTATTTATAAATCTATACAGTTCTGTATAATTTAAAGATGTTACGTTTATCTAATACAGCACTTACCTTTGACGATGTTCTTTTGGTTCCTGATTACTCAGAAATTTTGCCTAAGGACGTCGACCTTAAAACCCAACTTACGAATTCTCTCAGTTTAAATATACCACTCGTCTCAGCGGCAATGGACACCGTTACTGAATCAAGGATGGGCATCGCTTTAAGTGAGCAGGGTGGAATAGGAATTATTCATAAAAATTTATCCAGCGAAGCGCAAGCTTCAGAAGTGAAAAGGGTAAAAAAATACGAAAGTGGAATCGTAAGAGATCCCATAACGATTCGTTCAGATAAACTGGTCGGCGAGCTTATTCAATTAACTAATGAATTAAAAATTTCAGGAATGCCAGTCGTTGATGACGGTCAACTTGTGGGCATTGTCACGAGTAGAGATTTTAGAAATGAACAAAATGCTTCAGCAAAAGTTGCTGAAATAATGACACCAAAAGATAAGTTAGTCACCGCAAAAGAAGGTGAAAAGCTTGATGTGATCAAACGCCTCTTACAAGACAACCGCATAGAAAAGATATTGCTGGTGGATTCGAATTTTACTTTAACCGGACTGGTTACCCTCAAAGACATTAATAAATCTTTGGATTTTCCTAACGCTGCAAGGGATGAAGAGGGCAGGCTGTTGATCGGCGCAGCAATAGGAACCAAGAAAGACACCATGGAAAGAGCCGAAGGACTTATCAATGCTGGTGTTGATGTGCTCGTGGTCGACAGTGCTCATGGTCATTCCGAAGGGGTTCTAGAGCAAATCAGACAAATTAAATCTCATTACAAAGACATTCAAATCATAGGCGGAAATATTGCAACGGCCGAGGGGGCTTTGGCGCTAGTAAAAGCCGGCGTTGATGCTGTAAAAGTGGGCATTGGCCCTGGTTCAATATGCACGACTCGAATAGTCACCGGGGTCGGAGTTCCACAAATTACAGCCATAGCGGACGTGTCCGAAGCCTTGAAAAATAAAGGCGTACCCGTGATAGCAGACGGAGGCATACGTTTCTCTGGAGATCTGGCTAAAGCCATTGCTGCGGGAGGGCATTCTGTTATGTTGGGCAGTGCGCTTGCAGGAACCGAAGAGGCTCCTGGAGAAGTGGAGTTGTATCAAGGAAGAAGTTACAAATCATACAGAGGCATGGGTTCGATCGGAGCTATGTCCGGTGATCAAGGTTCCAGCGATCGCTATTTTCAAGACAGTGCGGATGCGAATGAAAAGTTAGTGCCCGAAGGAATCGAAGGAAGAGTTCCTTACAAAGGTTGGATGGAAGCGGTGGTTCATCAGATGATGGGAGGCCTGCGTCAAAGCATGGGTTACACGGGTTCAAAAGACATCGAAACCATGAGGACCAAACCCAAGTTCGTTCAAATAACTACCGCGGGAGTTAACGAGAGTCACGTTCATGACGTTAGTGTTACGAAGGAAGCACCCAATTACAGAGTAAGTTAATTAAGCTATGGCAAAGAACATTCTTGCCCATAAGATTCTAATCATCGATTTTGGATCACAGTACACTCAGTTAATAGCAAGACGAGTAAGAGAACTGGGGGTGTATTGTGAGATTTATTCTCACCAGTCCAATCTAAAATCCATTAAGGATTTTGATGCAAAAGGAATCATTCTTTCGGGGGGACCTGAGACCGTAAAACAAAAAGGATCGCCAAAAGTTCCCATTGGAATGTTTGATCTTGGAATACCAATACTTGGAATCTGCTACGGCATGCAAACAATCACCAAACAGCTAGGCGGTAAGGTTGAACTCGCCAGCAAAAGAGAATTTGGTCATGCCAACTTAAAGATATCCAATCAAGGCGGAGGTCTTTTTAAGAACATCAAAGACAAAACTACTTCCGTATGGATGAGTCACGGAGATCACGTAACCGACCTGCCTGAAGGTTTTAAAATTATCGCGAAGAGTGCTAACAGTCCGATAGCAGCATTTTTTGACCCTAAAAAGAAAATTTATGGATTGCAATTTCATCCAGAAGTTACGCACACTCCTCAAGGCAAAAAAATACTTAAGAATTTCGTGCGAGACATATGCAATTGCCAAGGACTCTGGAATTCTAAAAATATCATAGATAAATCGGTAGCTGAAATACGAGAGAAAGTTGGCAAAGATAAAGTGTTACTGGGATTGTCGGGCGGTGTTGATTCTTCAGTTGTGGCTGCTCTTCTGCACAAAGCCATCGGAGATCAGCTTCATTGCATCTTTGTGGATAATGGCCTTTTGAGGTTGAATGAAGGCGAACAAGTCATGGAAACCTTCGGGCGTTCATTTGGTATGAAGGTGGTAAGAGCAAACGCGGGTAAAGCCTTTTTTAAAGATCTAAAAGGAAAATCCGATCCCGAAGACAAACGCAAAGCAATCGGTAAAACTTTTATCGATGTATTTTTGAAAGAAGCAAAAAAAGACAAGAAAGTTAAATGGTTAGCACAAGGCACTATTTATCCAGATGTTATTGAGTCAGCCGGCAATAAAAATGGAACGGCACACGTCATCAAATCTCATCATAACGTTGGGGGCCTTCCGGACTATTTGAACTTGCCCATCATTGAACCGCTTAGAGAATTATTTAAAGACGAAGTCAGAAAACTGGGTAAGGCGCTAGGACTATCCAGTGAGTTAGTCGACAGACATCCTTTTCCTGGACCCGGACTTGGTGTTCGGATACTTGGAGAGATAAAACCTAAATACGTTAAAACGTTGCAACTTGCAGACGATATTTTTCTAGAAGAACTAACCAATGCTAATCTTTATCATAAGGTGAGTCAGGCCTTTGCTGTTTTCCTGCCGGTTAAATCCGTAGGAGTGGTGGGAGATGCCAGAAGGTACGAATACGTAATAGCGCTAAGAGCAGTTGAGACGGTAGATTTTATGACGGCAAGAGCAGCAAACCTTCCCCACGCATTTTTAGAAAAAGTTTCTACTAGAATAATTAATGAAATTCCAGAAGTGGCCAGAGTCACTTACGATATTTCCAGCAAACCACCTGCTACTATTGAGTGGGAATAAGCGTGTTCCTCGCAAACCCCCATTCTTAAAGGGTTTAGCACTCTAAAAACAGTTACAAACTTGTTACAAACTCCTCTGTAGGCTCCATTCCTTCGTTGCAGTTACAAACTTTGTTGCAAACCAACTCGACTATTGCGATTCATAATTAGTTTAGAATCAATAAAGGATAATCCTTTACTTTCCAATATAGAAAATTACGACTTTCCATTATGGAAAGTAAATGTTATAGTTATTTCATTAATATAAATTTTACGGACAGAAGCTATGAATAATGAAAAAGAAACTATAAGCAAAGAAGAGGCGGCAGCGATATTAAAATCAGTAGACTCAACTAAACGCGACGCTATTAAGTCATTCAGAATACCGCTATTACTAATAGCAGGAATAAGCTAATAGTTACTCCCTTGTCGTTTTTAGCTGGGGGATGACAGAACATGAAAACATGTGGGCTTTGGGTATGTATATAGGTGCAGCGAGCTTTGGTATTTTTGTAGCTCTCTATTTATATACCTTCCATCTTTTGGGGATAAAGGTAAGTATTTTAGCTAGGACAAAAGAGAGGATAAAAAGTGAGCTTGTATTACTTGTTATCTTTGGGGTAATTCTTATTGCAGGAAGACAAGTTCGATTGTTAGGGTTCGAATTTGCACCTCACATAGCCGCATTGATTGCAGGTGGTTATATGGCTTATCTGCTATATAAATATCCTACTGGTGAGTACTTGCAGGGAATCAAACATAATGACTAAGGCAACATTCGACACCGTCATCCATGCACCAAATCGCCTGCAAATATGTGCTTTATTGGACACTACAAAAGAGTTAGAGTTTCAGATTATTAAAGAACAACTCGATGTAAGTGATTCAGTACTTTCGAAACATTTAAAGGTATTGGAAGATGCAAATTACGTTCAATTAATTAAAAAGACAGAATTTACTCGCCAACGAACTTGGGTATCATTGACGCCTAAGGGAAGAAAATCTTTCAAGCTTCATTTAACGGAGCTAAAAAGAATTATTGGATAAATGTAAAAATGATTAGAACCTGTTGAGGTTACTCAATCGGGTGAAAGTAAACATAGAAGTAGTTGGAAAGGGTATGTTTGGATTAGGGCATTAAGGTTACAATGTTTGTAACTCAGCATCTGCTAAAGTGTTGATATTAAAAGGATTTTGAGAAGTTATGACAGTAAGAAAAATAGGCAAGAGTTACAAAGTAGTTACAAACTACAAAATGCCCCTTGTAAGCCATTGTTCTTACAAGGTTTTTTCTAACCCTACCGCAGAGTGGGAGTAAAAAATGAATTTATTAGCGGGGTCAACAGGATTTTTAGGCAATGAAGTACTAAAAGAATTAGGAGGCATTGAAAGCCAAACTGTAGCGTTAAGCAGAAGAGCCATACTCAACTTGCCTGATAATGCTCAAGAATTAATTATTGATTTTGATAATCTTTCAGAATTAGAAATTCCAAACATCAATCATGTTTACCTTTCTTTAGGATACCCCTTGTACTACCACAATGTTATGGGTTTTATGAGCGATTCCCTGAAAAAAGATCTTTTTTTGGTAGAGTTTGCCTATCAACTTGAGATAGCTAAAAAAGCTAAAGAAGCTGGCGCTAAAGGCATTTCTCTTATTTCAGCTGTAGGTGCAAATTCAAATTCCAAAAATTATTATTTAAAAACTAAAGGAACGTTGGAGGAAGAAATTATTAAACTTGGTTTTGAAAACACTAATATTTTTCAACCCGGACATCTTAGGGGAAATAAGTTTAGACTCGACATAGTTTTAGCCGATTTGATATCTATTATCTTTGACCCTTTTCTACATGGACCTTTGAAAAAATTTAGGAGTATTTCCGCTAAGAAACTTTCGAAGTTTGTCGTTAATAATTCTCTTCATGAGAAAGTTGGAATAAATTATTTTGAATTTAAAGATTTCATTCAAAGAAATCTCTAAAATCTACAAAATGGGTGGAAAATCAAATATTGAGTAGAAGTAACCGTCACTCACACATAAACACGTTGGCATTCATTATGAAGAAACAAATGATTTTATTTAGACCCCTATTTACTTGCCTGAATATGCTTTTATGCCAGTTCATTCTGGCGCCAGTTATTATCGCCACTCCTTTAATAGATGAGCATCAAGCTATTCTTGAAGAAGCTGAAAAAGAACCTCTAATCCCCTCCCAGAGACCCGCATTCACTAGCGCGGGTATGCACATCAATCACATCCAATTTGTTGGAAGCCACAACAGTTATAAGCAAGCCATGCCAGATGGTTTTGTGAAGCAGTTGATGAAAGTAAATCCAAAAGTGGTGGAGAGCCTTGAGTATGAGCATGCCCCTTTAGCTGAGCAGCTTGACCTTGGTATTCGTAAGCTTGAATTGGATGTTTTTTACGTTGCTTATGAAGATCAATTTTTGGTTGGTCATGTGCAACAAATTGATATGAACAGTAACTGTGCCACGCTACGTATTTGCCTCACTCAAATCATTGCTTGGTCTCAGAACAACCCAACACATGCGCCTATATGGATTAGCTTCAACGCCAAAGACGGCTATATTCTTGGCTTACCCTCACCAGAGGCTTTCAACCCAGTAGCCTTCGCCCTGATGGACTCAATCGTCGAAGAGGTGCTAGGTGAAAAGCTCATTCGCCCGCGCGACATAGTTGATTTGCAGTGGCCCTTGTTAGACGAGGCCAGAGGTAAATTCATTTTGATTCTGGATGAGGGCGGCGAGAAGCGTGATATGTATTATGACGGCTGGCAGCAGCGCCCAATGTTTACTAACGCACCAGAGGGTCATCCTGCTGCCGCAATCATGATTCTTAATGATCCAGTTGGGCAGTTTGATGAGATTCAAAGACTGGTTGCAGCTGGATATATGGTGCGCACTCGCGCGGATGCCGACACTCGGGAGGCTCGTGAAAATGACACAAGACGAAGAGCGGCGGCTTTTGCCAGTGGCGCTCAGGCAGTGAGTACAGATTATTACTTGCCCGCAACGCACTTTGGTAACGAATACCAAGTGAGTTTGCCCCAGCCAATACAGTGTAATCCGATCACGGCACCTGCAAATTGTCAGGTTTCTGAGTAGTCGCTGGATAAATATATAAAAAAGGAATTTACTGAATCAATATGGATCCAATAACTCAAGGAACGGTTGGAGCAGCTTTTGCACAGTCAACTGCTAACAAGAATAATATCCTTAGGATTGGTGTTATTGGTTTTCTTGCAGGATTGGCACCTGATTTAGATGTTTTGATTCGATCATCAAATGATCCAATTTTATTTCTTGAATACCACAGGCAGTTCAGTCACTCACTTTTTTTTATTCCCTTTGGTTCTTTGATTGTTGCGCTTCTTATCTTTCCTCTGGTTAAAAAATCCATGAGTCTAAAGACGGTTTATATAGCAAGCTTCTTGGGATATGCAACGCATGGGTTGCTTGATGCGTGCACCTCATATGGTACTCAACTTTTTTGGCCTTTCTCGAACGAGCGGGTTACCTGGAATAATATATCTATTGTTGATCCACTCTTTACTATTCCTATATTAATCCTCGTAGGAACTGCAATAAAAACAAGAAAAAGGTTATTTAGTTTTTTTGCAATTGGATGGGCTGCCTTTTATTTATCTTTAGGTTTTGTTCAATATGAAAGAGCTTTATCAGCAGCGAATGAACTAGCCGAATCAAGAGGGCATAATGCGGAGCGTCTGACTCTTAAGCCATCCTTTGGAAATTTAATTCTATGGAAGTCTATTTATCAACATGAACAAACTTTTTATGTTGATGCAATCAGAGCAGTTCAATCGTCAACTGTGTGTTTAGGAGAAAGTATTAAAATTTTTAATTATCAGCAACATTTACCTGGTCTTGATAAAGAGAGTCAGCAAGCTGAAGATGTTGAAAGGTTTCGATGGTTTTCACAGGACTATTTAGGCTTTGATGATGAAAAGAATCTTGTGACAGATGTTCGTTACTCAATGCTACCAAATCAAATTGAGCCAATGTGGGGACTGGTCATTGATGATCAGCGAGATATTAATGAACATGCAATTTGGTGGACAGGCCGTGACTTAGATCAAAGTCAGTTAGGCTTATTTAAAGAAATGTTAAGCGGTAAAAAGTGTAGAAATCGTTCTTGATATAAAAGACGAAGACTATGGATAGCGAAGATATTTTTTAAGGGTTAAAACTAAGCCCTATCTTAGCCTTGATATTAATATCCATAAATATCTTAAAGATAAGAAGCTAGTTAAAGCTCCAATAACATAGGTAAATGCTGCCGCTTTAAGCACCGATCTACAGCCAATAAGATATTCTTCCGGTACCTTTTCTTTCAAAATGGGTAAAGCGCGATTAAAACTTGCATCCATTTCCACGTCCAGAGTAATTAGATGAACCAAGGCTGAAATTATTACAGATAAAAATACAATAAAAAGACAGATTTTTATCAAGCCGGATGAGCCTGTGGCTAAAATTATGGGTAATCCCGAATAAAGCACTCCCCCTCCTAGTTTTGAAATCCAGGAAGTATTTTTTACCAGCTTTGTTCGTTGTTCTAAGGGCGTGTATTTTTCTTTATGCTGAATGGCATGTCCTATTTCATGAGTAACTATAGAAATAGCTGTTATGCTTTTTTTGTTCAGTCTCTCTTCCAGGACCCTAACTTCCTGATTTTCTAAATCATAATGATCGCCCATGTCTGTATGAGTTATCTTGACTCCATCTAAGGAATTCTCTTTGAGAAGAAGCTCTCCAAACTCTAGTCCAGTAAAAGGCATACTTTCTAGGATCTCATCATTTCTTTTTAATGCTCTGTTAAGCCAAATTTTTGGTAATACAAAAATAAATAAAAAAGATAATAGATAAATCATTGTTGATGTATTTTATATCTTTGGACACACAAAAGTTATACGCTATAAATGTTTTTTTTAAGGCTTAGTTAGGAGAGGGAGTAAGTTAAATAAAATGATTGATGATTACTTAGAAAGACATTACCCGTTTGAAGGTTGTTTTAACTTTAGAGATATAGGCGGTTATCTTAATCAAGACGGCAAGAGAGTTAAAAAGGGTCTTTACTTTCGTACTGGAAGACAGGATCGAATGAGTGATCAGGATCTTTCAAAGTTATCGGATCTTAAAATCTCAACTCAAATTGATTTACGTAAGCCTGATGAGGTTCTTGATCAAGGAAGAGGACCTTTAGAAGCTATGGGTGCTAACTATGTAAATATTGCCGTTATTCCTGAAGGGGGGAGTGATCAATTAAGTCGATTGGTTGGTGATACAGGTATCTCAGGTAAGAGGTATTTAGGTTATTTAGAATTTGGCCCTGATTCCTGGTTAAGGTTATTTAAAATTTTAGCCAACAAAGACAGTTTACCTGTGGTTTTGCATTGCACAGCAGGCAAAGATCGAACTGGTGTCTCAACGGCTTTCTTATTGTCTATTTTAGGTGTAAGTCGTGATTTGATAGAAGCAGATTATTTACTGACTAATCTTGATACTGCAAGACAGGCTGACTTCATTGAAAGTACGGTTGGTTATCCAGAGGGTTATGATAGAAAAAGTATGATCGCTGCAGCTGGAGTTCCTGAAGAGGCTTTAAAGGATTTTTTGGATGGCGTGGAATTGAAGTGGGGGAGTGCTGTCGGATACCTAAAGGAAATCGGGGTTACTCAAGAACAGATGGATACGATCCGGAATAATTTCCTTGAATAAACTTTTAAATTGCTTATGAAGACTTTTCTAAAATTACTTATTTCTATTAGTGTCGCATTCACTCTTTTTGGTCTATACATAACGCGAGATGGAGATATTTTTACTCCGATAGGTCAAGGTGAAGTATTTTTAGACTCCGGGACCTACGAAGCTTTTCCTTTACCCAAATATGCTTCAGAGATGCTCAACTCAAACTACAAAAGTTATTTTATTGAAGTGGAGCCGGGTTTAAAAGTCCATGTCCTTGAGACAGGTAAAGGGTTCCCAGTTTTTTTAATGCATGGAAATCCTACTTCCGGTTTTTTATACAGAAAAGTAGTAGAAAATTTACCTTTAGACAGGGTTAGAGTGATTATGCCTACAAGTATTGGGCTTGGTTTCTCTTCTAAAATTCCAGCCAGTGAACATACGTTAGATAATCATATTCGTTGGATCAACAAGGTCTTAGAAGAACTTGAACTAACAGAATTAGTTTATGCAGGTCAGGATTGGGGCGGTCCGATCGGTATGGGCGCATTATCTCTTTCCCCAAACCTTCTTAAAGGTGCAGTCTTGTTAAATACAGGGTTTAGTGCTTCTACAATTAATACTGATATTTCTCCAGCTCACGCGATAGTCAAAACACCATTAGTCGGAGAATTAATATTAGAAGTATTCTTTTCAATTTTTGAACGACTAGGAAGAGTGCAGGGAGATCCTGCATCTTGGACTCCAGAGATAGCGACTCTTTATGGCAAATCTGTTTACGATAGTGGTAATTCCAAAGCACCTTTAGCGATGATGAGAATGGTTACCGATGGTCCAAATCATCCAAGCAGACCTGCTATGGGTATGATAGAAGACTACGTTAAAACTTTGCAAATCCCTGCTGAAATAGTTTGGGGAATGAAAGATCCAATAATCGGAAAAGCACTTCCAAGCATGGAACAAGATTTTCCTAATGCTCCAGTTACTAAAACCTCAGCTGGGCATTTTCTTCAGGAAGAAGTTCCGGTTGAGATAGCAGATGCTTTAGTTAGGGTCGTTGATAGAGTAAAAAATCTTGAATCTAAAACTGGCGGTTAATATCAATATGGAAACCATTAATGAAGTAGCGCGTGAAACACCAATTATCCATCAAACAGAGGTACTGGTTGTTGGCAGTGGTCCGGGAGGTTTAGCTGCTGCGATCGCCTCAGCGAGAGCAGGTGCAGAAACCACCTTGCTCGAGCGTTATGGCTGCTTTGGAGGTAATCTCACCCAAGTAGGGGTCGAAGGCTTTGCTTGGTATCGCCATGATAAAACCGTCGACAGTGAAGGTATTGGCATAGAGTTTGAACAACGAGCAAAAACCATGGGTGCATCCAACCCTGAGCCTCAATCTAATAGTCATGCAATTGATGGTGAAGCATTCAAATATGTCGCTGATGTTTTAGTTGAAGAAGCCGGTATTACCCCCATGTTGCATCGAACCATGGTGGCCACTATTGTTGAAAATGAAGTCATCAAAGGCGTTGTAGTGGAGAGCAAAGCTGGTAGGGAGGCAATCTTGGCAAAGCGAGTAATAGATGCCACTGGGGATGCGGATATTGCCCACAGAGCCGGCGCAATTGTTCATAAAACGCCACAAGAAGAAATGATGGCTGCCTCCGTTATGTTCTCAATGAATGGTGTCGACAAAACTCGTTTTATCGAAGATGTTAAGTCCAACCCGCACACTTATAGTGATTGGTTTGGCCCTGGTTGGGGAATGAAAACATCGGGAAAAGAGGATGCGTTATTTTCTCCCTATTTAAAAAAGCCATTTGAAAAAGCCATCAAATCTGGATTAATCCCAGAGAATTTAAGTACTATTACCGGGACTTGGGGTGCCATAAGTGAGCAGGGTGATCTTAGTTATTTGAATATAATTCATCTAGCCGGACTTGATGCAACCAACCCAGATCACCTTACAAAAGGTGAGATGGAGGGTCGTCGGCAAGCCATGTTAGCCATAGAGGCGCTAAAACAATTTAACCCAGGTTGTGAGAATGCCAAACTGAGAAACTTTGGTATGACGCTGGGAGTCAGGGATACAAGAAAAATTGATGCGGTTTATAACATGACTGCTCAGGATGTTCACCAAGAAGCTAAATTCGACGACAGTATTGGTATATTTCCTGAATTTATCGATGGCTATGGCATTCTTGTTTTACCCACCACCGGTCGTTATTTTCAATTGCCCTATCGAGCTATGCTTCCCAAGGGCATCGAACATTTATTAGTCACAGGCCGATGCGTAGGCGGTGACAAAGGTTCCCATGCTGCCGTGCGCAATATGATGTGTTGTGCAGTTAATGGGCAAGGTGCAGGAGTTGCTGCTGCTATTTCAATCCAGACGGATGTTGATGTCGCGGATGTTAATATTAAGAAAGTTCAGAAAACATTGCTCCAACAGGGTGCTCGAATACACTAACTCAGTAAATATATAAATAAAGAGGTTACAAAGTCAGAAAAATGACTTTAAAATTCAATTTTTATAAGGGTTTTTTTTAATTAGACTACTGTTTAGTGGGAATAAGATGACTTTCTTTCAAAGCATTCTATCTTCTGTAATGAAGGGCGCACGCGGCTTGAATCGTTTCGGTTCAAAGAGTTTTGGTAAACTTCATGATGACATCAATGATGCCGTTGATTCTCTAATGTCAACAACCGGAGAAGTTTCGTCATTGGTTTATGCGGAACATTTATTAAATCTCATCGAACAACAAGATGATGATGGTTTAAATAAATTTCTTATAAGTCTATTGTCTAATTACGATATTGATACTGAAAAACTTTCAAAGGATGTAAAAAACTATTCATCTGAGAAAAGTGGAGAAAATTTAAAACAAATAAATATTTCATCAGAGCCAAAATGGGTTGAATTATTTAGACGATTAAACTCAACACCAAATGGCACATATAGATTAGTCAAGCTAAGAGAAAGAATTCGATCTTTAAATGATCCGGAATTAAAGACTTTTGATTTTGGATTATTGAATCTCTTTAAAGATTGGTTCAATCCTTCTTTTTTAGTGTTAGAAAAAATTGACTGGGAGACTCCCGCGAATATCCTTGAAAAAATTATTCAATATGAGGCTGTTCATGAAATAAATTCCTGGGATGATTTGAGAGCAAGGCTGGCTCCTTTAGACAGGCAATGCTTCGCATTCTTTCATCCATTGATACCCAATGATCCATTAATATTTGTAGAAGTTGCATTATGTAATGGTATTCCTAAATCTATTCAGAAAATTATTAAAATTGATAGAGATGAAATAGATATAGAAGAAGTAGATACAGCCATTTTTTATTCTATTTCAAATTGTCATAATGGTTTATTGGGAATTTCTTTTGGGAATTTTTTAATCAAAAAAGTAGCAAAGAATCTTAAACAGGAATTGCCAGAACTTAATCAATTTTTAACCTTATCTCCTATACCAGGCTTGATGAAATGGATGGAAGCATATGCCCCTACTACTTTTGAAAGATGTGTAGATAAAAATTGTAGCGACGAGGAGCTAGCCAAAAAAACAATTCAATATTTAACTGAATCAAACAGAGATGATGGGATGCCAAACGATTCTGTTACCAGATTTCATATTGGTAATGGAGCTAGCCTTGAGAAAATAAATTTAAATGCTGATTTATCTGAAAAAGGACTATCTCAATCATTTGGAATTATGGCTAATTATTTATACGATTTGGATGTTGTTGAAGAGAATCATGAATTATTTTTCAAAAATAAAATCGTGCAGACCTCAAAACAGATTAAAGCATACAAAGATTAAGCTACCTTTTTAGCCAGTTGAGTATGATTAATTAATTGTTCTGTCGAACAAGATTGTGTGGATTATCTAATCTACCGGACAGCTTTTTCCGGTAAATGCCTGAAAAAAAACACAAGGGCAATCAGAAAAGCAGCGAACTCAGCTAATGGAATGGCAGCGACGAACCGATAATCAGAGACAAGCAGATAAAGAATAATCAAAAATGCTGTTGGAAAAACCAAGCTTCGACAAAGGGCAACCATGCCAGATTGGAACGGCAGATGAATGGCTGTTAGGTATCCTGAGATCAACATGTTTGTTCCCGCGAACAAAAATATGGGCCAAACATAGCTAACAAAACCTAAGGCCATAGTGACCATCTCCTCACTGTCTTCACCGTCAACAAAAATAGAGATAAGGGCTTCACCAAAACTCAAAACTATTATTATAAAAATAGAACTCAAGACAAATATACTGATGCAAGCCGTCCTTAAGAACGCCACCATACGCGGAGCATTGCGGGCTCCAAAATTTTGGGAAACCATCACCTGTATGGTGTCAGAGATTGAAAAAAACATCATAAAGCCCAGCATCAAAACATAGTTCACGACAGTGATCGCTGCCACACCCACCACGCCAAAGCGCTGCAATAACATCCAGTTGAAGATGAGTACGATGATGCCGCCTGAGATTTCATTAATAAATTCAGAGATGCCATTGTATGCAGCTTGAAGTACTTCCCTCCAGTTGTTTTGCTTAACATTGAATTTCATTGTTCTATCTGGACTAATGAAATAAGCCATCATAACCAACATGGGAAGCGCCTGAGAGATGCCCGTCGCAAACGCTGCACCACGCAACCCAAAACCTAGTACTCCAATGAACAGATAATCTAAAAGTATATTTACTAAGGCACCCACAGTCAGTGCGACAGCGACAAGATTAGGAAACCCATCCAAACGAATAAAAAAATACATCACTATTACGATGAACTGAGCTAAAAGAAATGGCAGAATCACCCGGTAGTACTCACTCATGACAGGAAATAATTCTTCTTTGGCACCGAGGCCAGCAAAAAGCTGTAACTCAAAAAAGAGCCCTAAAGAGATTGCCAACACACCGTAGCCAGTAACAAAAATTAAAGTCTTACTAAAAATTGCAGATGCTGCTGCGTAGTTTTTTTCTCCTAAATACTTACCAGCACGAACTGAACCTCCAACGGAGAGCATCATCGCAAACCCAAACAGTAATGCAGTTACAGGAATCGTTAGATTGACTGCCCCCAGGGCGGTAACACCTACATAGTTACCGATAAAAATACCATCCACTAAGGATGCTGATGTCATCGCTATTAAGCTAAGCATGGAGGGTATTAAATACTTAAAGAATGTAGGAACAATTTTACCAACCAGCGCCAGATTTTCTTTTGTAGCCTCCACTGTCATAGCACTACTGTTTTAGCTAAATTCCTAACTGCACTGCTACAGCAAGGATCTTGAAGAAGTATCTCATCCCAATTATTAAGCATCATCTTAAACATTTATATATTTACTCAAGCTCATTATTCTTAACCTTTAATAGCTTTGGAGCTAGCCATAATAGTGATAATACTTTAGTTAAAAAGAATATTATTCATTTCCTTAGCTAAGTCAAAACCACTCCTAAAGGCTTCTTCTATTCGACCTTTTTTACACCAATCGCCACAAGCAGCCAGTTTGGATTCAGGATCAATAAAAAGAGTTTCTTTATCTTGTTTTGGGATGTTGGCATAACGCCACCGATGCAGATCAATATGCTGAGCTGAATATACATTTTGACCTATAATTTCGGCCACTTGTGAGCACAGATATTCTTTTACTGCATCCACATCGTCATCAAGATGTTCTTCAGCCCAATCATTATTGGAATGAACCAATAAGCTATAATCATCGGGTCGTCCTGGTTTGGAGCTGTTGACTGAAATCCAACTAATATCCGTCCCGGTTAATTGAGCAGCATCCCAATCTAAATCCAATGCTTCATCAAAACCAAGCATCAACGAATAACAACCAAGCATCTTCTTTTGCTTAAGTGCATCATAGTGAGAAAAATAATCCGGTAATAATTTTAAAGATTGTTCGGCAGGTATTGAACTAATTACCCAATCGTAATGACCAAAAACCTCTCCATCACAATCAACAACTTTCCACCCCTTTGGAGACTTTTGAATAGACACCTCGGCATTAAGTTTTATATTTAGATTTTTTGATAAATATTTGCCAATAGAACTCATTGAAGGCACTCCGACATAACGAGGAAGATCATTATTCCATTGCTGACGGTTGATAATTACATTATCCCTAACCTCTATCAATCTTGCTTTCCAATTATCAATTACACCCAATTTAATGAGAGGTTTAAGAAATTCCTTAAATTCAGGTGACCTAGCCGTAAAAAATTGAGCACCATGATCGAAGTTATAAGAATCCATATATCTTGTACAGATTCTTCCGCCAGCTCCTCTTGATTTCTCAAATAAGGTTATATCGGAATTTTTGTCTAGATTTATTGCAGTGGTTAAGCCTGAGATTCCTGCACCGATAATAGCAATTTTCATAATAGTCTTTTGAGTTGAATCGAGGTTAAAATAAACTCGAGTTGATTAAAAACTAATTATAGCTTTCTGGAAGAACATACCAATGTAAAAAAGTTACAACGTAAAAACTCTTTCTACTCAAAACAATTGGTATTTTAAAGATTAAGAGTTTTAATTTAAGCTACTGGCTAATATTTAGAGGAATAAATGAAAAATTTTGAAGGAAAGACCGTTGTCATTACCGGTGCAGCAAGCGGAATAGGAAAGGCTTTGGCAGAGAAATTTGCTAAAGAGAAGATGCAAGTAGTTCTGGCAGATATAGAAGAAGAGGCCTTAGAAAAAACAGTAGAAAATCTTAGACAGTATCAGCATAGAGTTATAGGAATTAAAACAGATGTGCTGGTTGAAGAATCGATTAAAGAACTATTCGCGAAAGCGAATGAAGAATATGGAAATATTCATATTTTGTGCAATAACGCAGGAATAGGAGCTAATTCAGGTACCAAAGCAATATGGGAAATTGATAAGAATGATTGGGATTGGGTCATGGGAGTGAATTACCAAGCAGTATTACATGGTCTTCAGACTTTTATTCCTCACATGCTTGAGCACGGAGAAGAAGGGCATGTTGTTACAACAGTTTCTTTAGCAGGTTTGATGCCAGGTGCAGGAACTTACGGTGTTAGCAAGCATGCTGTAATGGCTCTTACTGAAGCCTTGAGCAGAGATCTTGTAGCCAGAGGAGCAAAAATTAATGCTTCTGTTTTATGTCCGGGTTTTGTAAACACGAACATAGACAATTCTGAGAGAAATAGACCTAATCATCTGGGTAAGTCAGAGGAAGTTGAAGCGCCAGTGGGAGCAGAGATTATGTCTGCCATGCTTAGGCAGGGTAAAAAACCTGAAGAAATTGCGGACATTGTTTATGAAGCCATAAAAGAAAATATTTTTTACATCTTATCTCACCCAGCATGGGATGATTCTTTAAGGTCTCACTTTGAAAACATACTCTCTAGAAAAGAAATTAATAAAAGTTCAGAAGAGGAAATGGCTAAATTTTTTCAGCCCAGAGAAGATGGAGAAAAATATTAATAGCAAAGTATTATGAATAGAGGTTTATGGTTATTTGGAACTAAGAAATGAATAACCATAAAACTGACGCTTCTTGGGAAACCAGTCACCTAAAATCCAATAATGACTGGATTTTTACGATTACTAAAGCTGAGAAAAAACACCTTGGTGATTCAATTAAATCTCTATATGAAGAAGATAAAAGTTTATTTGATTATTCCCCTGATGAATTTGATTTTGGTTCCAGCTGGGACACCATTGCAAAAGCCCTAAACCAAGCCCTTCATGGAAAAGGCCTTGCTATCGTCAAAGGCTTGCCTCGTGAAGATCTAAGTCATGAAGAATTTAGGCTTTTGAGCTGGGCTATTGGTCTTAGAGCGGGAGTGGCTCGTCCCCAGGGATTAACTTCACAATACATTTCTGCCGTACGCAATATTGGAACTAATTATCGGGCAGCAAACGGACGAGGGTATTCTTCCAACGCTAAACTAGATTTTCATGTGGATGTAGCAGATTTAACAACTCTAACTTGCTTCAACAAGGCAAAATCAGGAGGTCAAAGTATGGTATCAAGCGGCATAACAGCTCAAAACTACCTTATCAAAGAGCGTCCTGATTTAGCGGAAACAGCTTATCAATATTTTTATTTTAGTCGTCAAAATGAAGAGTCTTCTGATGAAACATCTTTTTATGGATTGCCTTTATTTGAAGAAGAGAACGGAAGTTTATTCTGTAATTGGAATCGCAACAGAGTTCAATCCGCTCAAAATCTTGAAGGAGTTCCTAAGCTTTCCCCGGCTCAAAGAGAGACTATGGATGTGTTAGATGAAATTCTCAGACGACCTGAGTTAATGTATACGATGTATCTTGAACCTGGCGATATGCAAATTCTAAATAATTATAAAATGTTTCACTCGAGGACAAGTTACACGGATTTTAAAAGTGAATCTCAAAAACGTTGCCTTTATAGGCTATGGTTAGCCCCACCAGATTCCATAAAGTTACCTGAGAGTTGGAGGGATTTTTATCGATCGGTAGAGCCAGCAGCAGTTAGGGGTGGAATCCGCGGTCAATCCTATGACAAAGTGCACGCAGAATTTGATAAAAAACAGGCAAAGTTTTTGAATATGAAAATTGATACCAGGCCCTACAAAGACTAAAAAAATAATTTAAGGAGACAAATTTATGATTGAAAATTTTTTACAATACGGACAATGGGTGATTTTATTTCTTAGTATCATGAGTTTATATTTAGTTAGCTCAGTAAAACATGAAACGAGATTAAACGGCTATATCCTAACTGGTGTTAGTAGGTTTTCTGGAGCAGCAGTCTTTATTTTTGTTGATTTATACGCCTTTGTTATAGCTAACTTAATACAGACTTTTATTGCTTTTAGAGGGTATTACAATAATAAAAAAGCTGGAGAGGAATATAAAAATTGATACAAAAAGTTTTTTAATTTATTGTTGTTTAAACAATTTTAACTAGAGGAAAGGTAATGAAAGTCAGTAATAAACATGTGGAGCAGGAGATGGGAAAAAATTCGAGTGCTGTACGAGCTAAACTTATTAATAGAACCTCAAAATGTGAAGAAGTGGCTCGTCGAGGGCAAGTTGCTCTAGCTCAGGAAGTCGTTCAAACCGTAGATCTCCCTCATCCAATTTACATTGATTCGGCAGATGGTCCTTACTTAAATGATCTTGATGGAAATCGTTATATTGATCTCACGGGAGGTTTTGGACCCAACGTATTGGGCAATAAACCTGAAGCGGTAGAAAAGGCTCTTGCTTCTCAAATTAAAAAAGGTTGGCATTACGGCATTCCTGGAGATGGACAGGCGGATTTAGCAGAATTGATAAAAGAATCTTCTCCAGCGGTAGATGAAGTCATGTTCTGTAATTCCGGCAGCGAGGCTACTATGTTCGCTTTTAGGGCTGCTCGAGCTTTTACTGGTAAAAGAGTTGTCGCCTTATTCGATGGTTCATACCATGGTATTCATGACTACGCATTAGTAAGAGCTGATTTGAAGAGTGAACGTTCGAATCCGTCCAGCATTACGCTTGGGGCAGGTATTCCTGAAGAAGTTTCACGTGATCTTATGTTGATGCTTCCATATCGTGATAAAAATGCATACGATTTGATTCGAAAGTATAAGGATGATCTGGCTTTAGTCGTCATTGAACCAGTTCAAAGCTCCAATCCTAGACTGGATAATCAAGACTTTTTAAATGGTCTAAGGGATGTTTGTACCGAGTGTGAAGTTCTATTAATGTTTGATGAAGTTATTACTGGGTTTCGCATAGAATACGGAGGTTGTCAGGAGTATTACAATATTAATCCGGATCTTATAACTTACGGTAAAGCCGTAGGAGGCGGTCTACCAATCGGAGTTGTTGCAGGGTCTAAACGTGTGATGAATACTTTCTCTGGAGCTGAAGATACTCCAGCGATCTTTGCAGGAGGAACTTTTAGCGGTAATCCTCTCACAATGGCAGCAGGCTTTGGTGCATTGGAGTATCTCAAGGAAAATAAGGATGAGATTTACCCCTATTTACACTCTCAAGGGAATCGAATAGCTAAGGAAATAAATGAATTTTGTCGATCAAGTAATATCCCAGTTCAGATGATGAATGCAGGCTCTATGTTGCACCTAATTTTTGGTGGGGAAACCATTGATTCATCTCGTGATATCGATCACAGTCAATACAAATTAGAAAAAGAATTTTATCTTCATTTGTTAGGTCATAACGTAATCGTGCCTGGAATTCATCTTGCTTTTATTTCATTTGCACATAAGCCCGAAGTGATCGATGAAGTCATAGAAGCATTTAAGAGAACCTTTGAAGATCTCAGGGAAGATGGGCATATATAGCAATAAGATGCATGTAACAGTTTTTTAATTCCATATTTTAAGGAGGATAATTTTGACTGATAAAAAAAATTTACAAAGTCCGGAGTTTATTTCACTTGCTGATGCAGCAGAAATGAAGAATGGAACCAGGGTAACTTTTGTACCCGGTGTGCAAGCTTTATACGCGGAAGCGCTTAAAAACATATGTTACGTAAAAAAAATACCTATTATCAGAGTTTTACATCCGCTTATGGGAATCGATAAGGAGACCGGCGAGGACCGGCAAGCGCAACTGTTTGATCTAACGTGTCAGACAAGTTTGCCAACAATGCTTCATGATGAAGAAAGACCAAGAAATGTCTGGATTGAGCAACTTGCTTTGGCGGAAGAAATTGGTGATGTGGGAAGTCCAAGTTTAATCCCTGATAAGTTTGAACTGAGAGTTGAGATGTTCGGTCTCTGTGCCGTTGTTTTGGCTGAGGATGGTCTCGTTTGGAATATACGAATTCTTAATGACAGTCCTTTAGGTCGAAAGTATGGATACAGCGAGGAGGCTAGCTCAACCGCTCCAGCTAAGATTGCTGAGGTGATAGGATTGATAGATGGTCGTCTCGAAGCACAGGAAAAGCTTGGCTCGCGTTATCTTGTGGGTGATTCGCTCACTGCTGTTGATATATATTGGGCTACTTTGAGTATGAGTGCGCTTCCAGTTCCGCCTGAAATTATGCCTAAGACTCAGCAAAATCAAGGCATGTTAATGTGGTTTGAAGGCAATTCTAAAATGCCAGAGATTGCTGAGGCTCTCACACAACGAGTTGAAGATCACCAACGATATATTCTAACGACTTATTGCGAGACTCCCGCCGTATTGGGAGGCGATCCACTGTAAGCAATCATTAACCCTAGGAACAAAAATGACGTTTTTATCAAACCTTTCTTCTTTAATGAAACTACCTGCTGGTTGGTGGAAAAAGATAGTTTTATTCGGACTGGCTGCTTTTTTTATCAACGTAGGCGTAGATCACTTTGTTAATCCAGAATTTTATTTGTCTATTATGCCTCCAGCTTTTCCGTTGCATCTTGAGGCAGTTTACATAAGCGGATTTTTTGAAGTTCTTGGAGGCGTGGGTGTTTTGATACCTCGTCTGCGTAAAATAGCTGGCTGGGGTTTGGTTGCTCTTTTGGTTGCTGTTTATCCAGCTAACATTTATATGGCAATTACACCTGAGGCATTTCCAGAAGCCTCAGTCGCACTACTTTATGTGCGTCTTGCATTTCAGTTCTTATTTTTCTATTGGGCTTTTTCAGTGACTAGACCGGCCTATAATGGTGGAGATAATTGATATTAAGTCACGCGAAAGCTAATAAATTAAGGGGCATTAATACATGAAAGAGATTTTTAATTTATTCAATAAAACTTTCTTAGCAATAGCATTGTTAGTTTTGACGACTACCGCTTATGCTTATGAAGAGCCGGAATATAAAATTGTCTTTGAATCAGATCAGTTTGAAGTTCGTTTTTATGAAGAAAGATTAGTGGTTCAAACAAAATACGCTAATCAAAATGGAGGTTTCAGGAAACTTTTTAATTACATTTCGGGTTCGAATAAAGATTCTGAGGAAATTTCCATGACCATCCCAGTAACTCAATCTAATTCTGGAGAGGGCATGGTCATGCAATTCTATCTTCCCTCCAAGTTTGATAAGTCGAATGCACCTTTGCCTGATGATGGCTCTTTAGAGATCTCTTCTATTGATGCAGGGCATTATGCTGCAATTACATTCTCAGGAAGATCCACGGAAAAAAACTTTAATAAATATTCAGGAATCCTCAGAAAAGAGTTGGAAAGAGACAATGTCTTAATTATAGGTCCTGCCATCAAAGCAACTTATAACGGTCCTTTTACACTTCCCCGTTTCAGAAGAAATGAAAGTATGTTCCTTGTTGATTGGAAATAAGCATGCGAAAAGCAACAGATGTTTTTGGTGAATGGGCTGAAAAGGGTAAAGACATTGGCATGGAAAAAGGCCATTCAACTGCGGTCGATGAAATGGTTACTTTTGCATTAAAAGAACGAAAAAAAATAGGAAAAAATTTTAGTTTTTTAGATTTAGGTTGCGGTAATGGATGGGTGGTTAGAGATGTTTCAAACGATTCATTGTGTAATCGAGCCGTGGGCATTGATGGAGCCAAGCAGATGATTGCTAATGCCAAATCAAGAGGAGGTGTGGCGGAATACATTTTTGCTAATATCAATTCTTTTAGTTCTCCAAAAAAATACGACGTAATTCACTCAATGGAAGTGTTGTACTATTTAGAAGATCCTTCAAACATCATAAAAAAGATTTCAGACTCTTGGCTAAATGATGGCGGTAGATTGATTGTGGGATTGGACCACTATTATGAGAATAAAGATTCCCATTCCTGGGAAGAGGACGTCGGTACCCCAATGCTTATGCTTAAAGCAAAAGAGTGGGTTCGTATTTTTGAGATGGCTGGATTAGAAGAGGTTGAAAGCTGGCATGCAAACAAACGTGCAGATTGGGCAGGTACTTTAGTCATTACGGGAAAAAAATAAGTACTTACTAAGTTCTTGAATCTTAGGCACCCTCATATATATTAGGTGTCTTTAATTTAGTGAGAATTTTTATGAGTGAGTCTTCAAGTTATGTACCACCAAAGGTTTGGACATGGGACGCCGAGAGTGGCGGAAAGTTTAGTAATATCAATCGACCTATAGCCGGTCCTACGCATGACAAAGATCTCCCTGTGGGCAAACACCCAATGCAACTTTATTCTTTAGGAACGCCTAATGGCGTTAAAGTTACCGTTCTTCTGGAGGAGTTGTTGGCTCTAGGCCATGAAGGAGCTGAATACGATGCTTTTCTAATTAACATTGGTGATGGAAGTCAGTTTAGTAGTGGATTTGTTGACGTGAATCCTAATTCAAAGATTCCTGCATTGCTAGATACAAGCACCGACCCTTCCACTCGAGTATTTGAATCTGGAGCAATCATGCTCTATTTAGCTGAAAAGTTTGGTGAGTATTTACCAGAGGATCCCTCAGAAAAAGCGGAGTGCATGTCTTGGTTGTTCTGGCAGATGGGAAGTGCGCCTTACCTTGGTGGAGGCTTTGGTCATTTTTACGCTTACGCTCCTGAAAAATTTGAATATCCGATTGATCGATTTGCCATGGAAGTAAAACGCCAATTGGATGTTCTGGATAGGAATTTATCGTCTAGGCAATATCTGTGTGGTGATACTTACAATATATCGGACATCGCAGTTTATTCTTGGTACGGAAATCTGGTTCTTCATAATATTTATGATTCTGCAGAATTCTTGGATGTGGCCAGTTATGAAAATGTAATTCGTTGGGCTAATGAGATTGAAGAAAGACCGGCTGTCCAAAGAGGCAAAAGAGTCAACAGACCTTGGGGCCCTGAAGAAGAGCAAGTTCCTGAGCGCCATGATGCTAGTGATATTAAATAGTCTAAACCGTCTGGTTTAGAATCTAATTTGAGAACTCGATTATTAATAAACATTTAGATAAATGGTTTGAGCAATGGCCTCAAACTGACTCTTATTTAGCTTCTGACGGACACGTTAATCGTATTCCACTGCGTTTAACGAGCACCAATGTAATTCTCTACGGAAGTGCAAGCTTATCTGAAGTTCTAAAAGAATTTGAGCACGAAGACCATCATCCCGTTACGGTTGGAGGTGAGGTGCCAGTTCAACTCTGGTGTAATAACTTTGTTGATACTGACTGTGGGCCTGTTGATCAAATTAACCCTTACATTGAAATTTGGTATTCATTTCCAGTTACTTCCAAATCATCTACCTTGGACCTTCCTTACGAGAGTCCATTTTCTTATAACGTCAACGCCCCAGATACCCTTGTCTGGTGTCATCGAGTCCTATGTGGGCCTTCTAAAGATGGCTATGACCTAGGAGCTCTTGCCGCTATTGCTGGTGGTCGAGAAGTATGGGGCTTTCCTAAACACCCGGACTTGGCAGATTTAAATTTTGAATACTCAGATAATGAGCACGTTATTTTTGAAGCCTCTCTTCAGGGCAATGACGTCATCTCTTTGCAAATTAAACTTCCAGAAAATATTGATGACAATATTATTGTCGAAGTGGATGAGCTAACCCCTCAAGGTGCTTGCATTACGCCAAGACAGAATCCAAATAAAGCATCTTTTGTCTCTAAACAGACTCGATACAGTCAGGCCTTTGCAGCAACCATGTGTTTCTCTCCTTGGAACGAAGACACTGATTCTTTGACCATCTATGACGATGAAGCTTACTTTGGAGGGTTGTTGAAAAGCTGGAAATTTAAGCCTGCTTTGAAAATGCACTGTTCAGACTTAAAGATAGTTGCATTTAAGCCTGATGGCTGGGATGTAAGTTTCAAAGGGTAATGACTATTTTGAAATGAATATCTTTTATTTAAATAAAGATCCAAAAATAGCTGCTATGGAGCACAAGATAAACACTGCGTAAATGATTTTAGAGTACGCACAAATGTTGAGTACAGCTCACAGAGAGCTCGATGGAGAAGAAAAATGACAAAAATAACTACAGATAATTGGCTTAGCTCGGCTAACAATGGTTGGAGTTTTCAAAACGTACAATCCTTGTTTCCAACTACAAGAATTAAAAGAGGCTCTAAAGCGCCTTCAATTCTGCCAGCAGATCTTCAATCAATAGGATCCATTCAAATAGATGACGTTGAAGGAAACAAACAATCTCTTGATGAAATGCTCTCTTCAACTCAAACCGATGCTTTCCTTGTATTAAAAGATGGAAAAATTCTATTTGAAGAATATTTTCATGGAATGGGACCTGATAGTTTGCATTTAATGAATTCAATCACTAAATCTTTTGTTGGAGTGCTCACAGGAATACTTTCAGAAAAAGGAATTATTGATATTAATGATAAATTGACCCAATACTTGCCAAAGTTTGCTGATACTGGATTCTCAGATACAACCTTTCAGACTGCTTTAGACATGGCTTCATCAGTAAAGTTTGAAGAAGATTATGCAGAACCTTTATGTGATTTTTGGAATGAAGCTGCTGTGGTAGGTTGGCGACCTGATCTATCTGAAGGCTCTTCTCATGGATCTTTGCATGATTTTGCTTTATCACTCAAAGAAAAGGAACAAGAAGAGAATGAGGGCTATCACTATCGAACAGTCCTAACTAACGTCATAGCTTTGGCAATACAAGAAGCAACCAATCTAAGATTTCAGGATTTACTAGAGGAGCACATTTGGCAGAAGCTCAGTCCTGAGCAAGATGCCGTGATAGTGGTTGATAAAGAGGGGTTCCCATATGTGGGTGCTGGCATGAACGCATGCGCAAGAGACTTGGCTAGATTTGGCCAAATGATCTTAGGTGGCGGCGTTTTTCAAGGCCAAAGGATAATTTCAGAATCATGGATTGAATCTACCTGGAAAGGGGATGATGGATATAGAGAGCGTTTTGCGAAAACAGATCATGGCCTGATGATGCCTGGAGGCCACTATAAAAATCAGATGTGGATACCAAGCTCTGAAATAATGATGTGCATAGGTATTTTCGGTCAGACGATTCTTGTAAATAAAAGTACAGATGTTGTGGTGGTTAAATTCTCATCCTTTCCTGAACCAGCGAATGAACTCATGTTTGCCAATACATTCTTATTAACCGAAGCGATTTCCAATTTAGTTTGATCGACCTCCAACTGGTTAGTTAAAAAAAATTTAATCGTTGGAAGAAATGCTTCATATAAGCCTGCATCTCGTTGTTCCTCTTGCGGTGGTAGGTCTTTTTTTTAAGAAGGACTGGAAGATAGCTTATTTTATTATGTTGTCTACTATGCTGGTGGATTTAGATCACTTATTAGCCAATCCAATTTATGACCCTAATCGTTGCAGTATTGGTTTTCACCCTCTGCACCAACCTTGGTTTATAGCCTTCTATTTTATTTTAAGTTTTTATCCAAAAACGAGATTCATTGGCGTTGGTTTAGTTATTCACATGGTTTTAGATGCGATAGACTGTTACCCCATAAGCTTTCTGTAAAGAAATTTTAAATCCAGATAAGCTGTAGTATAAAGATGAAGTGAATATCATTAAGGAGAAGAAATGTCTGATCAATTAATTATATATGGCGTGCCGTTTTCTCAACCAGTTAGAGCTGTTTTATGGCTTATGCTATACAAACAAAAACCCTTTGAATTGGCTATGGTTAATCCAGGTTCTTCTTCTGAAGGCGGAAGTCGCCATCCTGATTTTTTAGCTAAATTCCCAACTGGGACAATACCTAGCATTGAAGACAAAGAAACGGGGTTTGTCTTATCAGAATCACATGCGATTATGTGTTACCTGTGCAATAAATTTGATTGGGATGATTTGTATCCAAAGAATCATGAGCAACGAGCTAAAGTTGACTCATACTTACACCTTCATCACAGAAACGTAAGAGAAGCATCCATTGGATTGGTTGCTCCAAAAGTCCGAAAAGATTTAAACTTCCCAGAAGATTTTTTAAGAATGTCCCAAGCTAGCGTCGATAAGGCTTTTAAAGCGATAGAAGATGGATGGCTGTCCAAATCTCGTTTTTTAGTTGGAGATGAGTTAACCATTGCTGACATGAGTGCTTACGTGGAAATAGGGCAGTTGCAGAGTAAATTTACAAATGTTTATGATTTTGAAGCTTTCCCTAACATCAGAAGGTGGTTAGAAGACATGAGTCAAGTTACTTATCATGATGAAATCCATACTTCATTATTTGAGTTAGGTGATATTAGTATTGAAGCGCCTGCAATGGAAAAGATTATCAATGCAAACAAGAAAGGCTTTCTGGTTATTCAGCAACAGCTGACAAGCATGGAAGAATGATCTCAACTAAATAAATATGAGTGTAAATATAAGACTTGCTAAATTAGAAGATCATCAGCGCTGTGCTGAACTCCTCGATGTGTTGGCTGAGGCCACATCAGATCCTCATCAAATCTTTGATATCGAAACTTTTGAGAGTCTGATTTCTAATGAAAGAGGCAGTTTATTAGTGGCTGCAGAAAATGAGATTATTCTTGGTATGGCATCTATTTCTTACAATCTTGCCTTAAGGTACAACGGTGAATATTGCCAATTAGAAGAATTGGTAGTTGATTCAGAGGCCAGAGGAAAAAATGTGGGCGGTCTATTAATAGAAAAAACCATTAGTTTAGCCAAGAAAAGAGGTTGTAAAGAGTTTGGTCTTTATCTTCTGGAATCCACTAAACACAATCAAGGCTTTTATGAAAAATATGGCTTTGAAGTCATAGGCTTGGAAATGCGCCAGTCTTTATAATGAATCTATAGGCAGTGAGAAGGACAACTGATTGATGCTATCTCGCCGTAATTTTTTATTTTTAATACCTTTAAGCCTCATAGCTGTCTTAGTAGTAGGATTCAAACCATTTGTGGATACTGTAGACCCATCAGAGACTTTATTAGAACAAGCCGACACGTATCCTGAAGAGGTGGAGCGTCTATCCGACGGCACTTATCTTGTTTCTGCAAGAACACCCATGCCTCAGGTTAATGCAAATATGGTGCGCTGGTGGTTTGCTGACTTCCTAAAGACCACAGAGCATTACGGTTGGTGGCATCCAAAAGACCATCTCTGGATGGGCTGGGAAAATAAAGTTCCAGGTGAGATTGTTGGAGCGAGCCATCTGGTTCATGAATATGTAGGAGGTGAGTTATTAAAACTCAGAATACAATTTGTAAATAGCAAAGAATTTTTTGGGTATGACGCTAATAATGATGACACATTCGTTCTTTGTGCCAAGGTAGGACTATTAGAAGAAAATATTAACATAGCAAAAATGTGTCACGTAGTTCGCAACACAAAAGATGGCGCTGAAATGAGATCTCGGTTTTGGCTTGGGCATGTTAGTAAGCGAGACGGAAATAGAAATATTTCTTCTTTTCAAGGTTTTATAGGAAATACAACCTTAGTGCGCTTGTTCGTTCTGAACAAAAAGAATTCAAAAGATTTACAACGGCATGCTCAAGAAGAGATGAAGTATTTAGCTGAATTACTTCCAGCCCTTTATGAATCAGAGACTGGAATTAAGCCTCGATGAGCATGCTGGTGTTCACCTTAATTATTATTCTGGCAACTTTAGGAACGGCATTTCTTTCTTCGATCTTTGGGATGCTCGGGGGTGTTATCTTGATGGGCATATTGGTTAGCATTATGCCCGTAAGTCAAGCCATGGTCCTGCATGGACTGATACAGCTGACCTCTAATGGTTACAGGGCTTGGCTTAATAGAAAAGATATTAACTGGTCTATCGTCGCAACTATAATTGTTGGTAATATTATTGCGCTGGCTGGGTTGGTCTTCGTTGCATTTGTACCCGACAGGATTACTGTTCTTTTAGCATTAGGCTTATTGCCTTACATAGCTTGGGCGCTTCCAAAAAATGCTGCGTTGGATGTGAGCAAGAAGCCAATAGGTTTGTTAGCTGGAATGGTGGTTGTAGCGACGAATTTACTTGCTGGAGTCGGCGGACCTTTGTTGGATGTTTTTTTTCAACGCGTAGACATGACCCGCCACCAAGTAGTCGCCACTAAAGCTGTAGCACAAAGCTTAGGTCACATATCAAAGGTAATATTTTTTGGTTTTCTCACCGTTTCAGCTTCAAATGATTGGCCAGTGCTTTGGCTAGTTTTAATTGCTATGACAGCATCAGTTACTGGCACCACCCTTGGAAAGAAAATATTGGATAAAATTAATGATGAAATCTTTTTTTTATGGACACAACGCATTTTATTATCCGTAGGAGCTGTATTTATTGTTTATGCTCTTTATCTCATTAGCCTTTAATTTCAAGACGTTACTTATTATTGTTAGAATAATTAAATAAGACTTTAAATAAGAGTAGAGAATTTTATATGCGTTTAAAAGACTGCCACGGTTTTAGCGATTTTCGTGAGCTTGCGAGAAGGCGACTTCCTAGTCCAATATTTAACTACATAGACGGTGCGGCCGATGATGAAACAACTTACGATCGCAACACTAAGAGCTTTGAGGAATGTGATTTGATTCCTAATGTGCTTCGCGGAGTTGAGAATATAGATATGTCCGTAACTATCATGGGGCAGAAACTTGATATGCCTATTTATTGTTCGCCGACGGCTCTTCAACGTGTCTTTCACCATAGTGGTGAGCATGCTGTCGCTGCTGCAGCAGATAAATTTGGAACCATGTTTGGCGTGTCTTCCTTAGGAACTGTAAGCCTGACTGAGGTGAGAGAACAATATAATGGCCCTCAATGCTATCAGTTTTACTTTCATAAAGATCGAGGTCTTAATCAAGTAATGTTAGAGAATGCTAAAGCCGCAGGGGTCGATGTGATGATGCTTACTGTAGACACAATCACTGGTGGGAACAGAGAAAGGGATCTTAGAACAGGGTTCTCCATTCCTTTTAAACTAAGTCTGAATGGAATTTTTCAATTTGGCATTAAGCCTATGTGGGCACTAAATTATTTAACCCACAAAAAGTTTTCTTTACCTCAGCTGGATGATTTTGTAGATATGTCGGATGGAGCTATATCAATAGGTAAATATTTTACTGATATGCTTGACCCTTGTATGAATTGGGATGATGTAGCAAAAATGGTTGATTTCTGGGATGGCCAATTCTGTTTAAAAGGTATTATGAGCGTTGAAGACGCAAAAAAAGCCGTAGAAATTGGATGCACGGGAATAGTCATTTCAAACCATGGAGGCAGGCAACTTGATGGCAGTAGGTCTTCATTTGATCAGTTATCAGAAATCGTTGATGCTGTAGGAGATCAAATCGATGTGATAATGGATAGCGGAATTCAACGCGGCAGTCATGTACTAAAAGCCCTTTCTCTTGGTGCTAAAGCTGTAGGAGGCGGAAGGTTTTATCTTTATGCACTTGCTGCAGCTGGACAGCCGGGTGTGGAAAGAGCATTGGAATTAATGCGACTTGAGATTGAAAGAGACATGAGATTAATGGGAGCGAGTTCTATTTCTGATCTGTCTAGAGATAATCTTCGTTTCAGATAAACCTTTTTAATTTTTACGGTGACATCTCACATTACAATTTTCGCTGAAGCAGGTCTTTATGGAAAGTAAAAAAGAACTCTTAGATTTTAATTTTGATAATAGTTTTTCACATAACTTAGAAGATTTTTTTGTGTCTTGCAGTTCAGAGCCCTCAAGCTCACCTCAACTCCTCCAACTTAATAGGAAATTAGCTAAAGAATTAGGGCTAAACCCTGATTTATTAGACTCAGAGGAAGGTTTAGATATTTTTTCAGGAAATGATTTACCTGCAGGTTCGGATCCTTTGGCGCAAGCTTATTCTGGCCATCAATTTGGAGGATTCTCGCCATTATTAGGTGATGGACGTGCTCTTCTTTTAGGTGAGGTAATAGATTCTAATAATCAACGTCGTGACATCCAATTAAAGGGCTCAGGACGAACTCCTTTTTCAAGAGGTGGAGATGGAAAATCAGCTTTAGGACCTGTGTTGAGAGAGTACCTGATTTCTGAGCACATGCATGTCCTTGGAATACCAACAACACGAGCTCTTGCTGCTGTTGCTACGGGTGATCAAGTTAATCGAGACACTCTTTTACCTGGTGGAATCCTTACTAGAGTTGCTGCAAGCCATATTCGCGTAGGAACCTTTCAATTTGGGACAGCACTTGGGGAAATAGAAAAGATTAAAAAAATTACTGATTATTCAATTTCTCGTCATTATCCAGAAGCAACTAACTCTGATAATCCCTATTTAACTTTCTTTGAATGTGTTTCAAATGCACAAGCTTTATTAGTAGCAAGATGGATGAGTGTGGGTTTTATACATGGAGTGATGAATACGGACAACATGACCATAACAGGAGAAACTATTGATTATGGTCCTTGTGCGTTTATGGATAGTTATTTTCCAGGAACCGTATTCAGTTCTATTGATACTCAAGGGCGTTATGCCTACTCAAATCAGCCCTCTGTATTGTCGTGGAATTTAACCAGATTGGCGGAGACTCTTGTGCCTCTGGTTGATGATAATCAAGAGCAGGCAGTAGCATTATTAACGACTGCCATAAACAATATTCATCCTCTTTATCAAGGCCACTGGTTAGCTCAAATGCGCCCTAAAATTGGCTTAACAACAGAAGATATACTAGATGAAGAGTTAATTAATGATTTGCTATCAATTATGGAAGAGGGACAAGCTGATTTTACTTTAGTATTTCGAAGGCTTTCAGAAGTGTTGAAAGGAAATGCCGATCCAATCAAAGAGCTCTTCAAAGACCCTCAGTCTTGCGATGCTTGGCTGGTGCGTTGGCAAGAGCGTCTAGCCAGGGAAGGCAATACCAAGGATTTAACTATCAAGATGATGAATAAAGTGAATCCTATATATATTGCTAGGAACCATAAAGTAGAGGAGGTCCTTTCTGCAGCAGTTAACCAAAACGATGTAAAACCTTTTTTAGATTTTCTCTTGGTTTTAGAGAGGCCATTCGATGAGGTCAAAGGGAATGAAGCTTACGCTTCCCCCGGGCCCGTTTCTGACATTCCTTATAAAACCTTTTGTGGTACTTAGTGGTAATCAAGAATGAATATAAAAGTAAATAGAATTAAAGGTGCCGATGGACCTTTTGAGATTGTTTGGGATAAATTAGGGATCCCGCATGTTTATGCAACCAGTGTGGCTGACTCATACAGAGGCATGGGTTACGCCGCTGGTTACGAAAGGTTATGGCAGACGCACTTGAGCTGTGCTTATGCAAATGGAGAGGCCGCGGCTTTATTGGGAGAGCGGTTTGTTCAGCAAGATGCTTTTCAAAGAGGCTTTAATGTTCACGGTGCCCAGACCGGTCTTAGTGAAAGTAAAGGAGATTGGATAGCTGATGCTTATTTAGAAGGGTTAAACGCTTACGTATTGTCCCTTGATGAAATACCTCCTGAGTTTCTGCATGCAGGAGCAGAACCTCGCTTGTTCACACGCATTGACATAGCAGCAAGATACAGGTTCACCTCCTGGTTTCAACATAAAAGTTGGACAGAAAAAATGGTGTTAGGTAGATTAATGGCAACTCATGGTATCGATTATTTTTCTAATCACGTACTGCATCTTTCCGATGAAGATAAAGGTTTGATTGATGATCTCAATGTGCCCTTAAGAAACCTAGACCCGCATATAATTAAACTGGCTTATCCGGAAGTTGCTGTCCCAACTTTCTCCGGAAGTAATAATTGGGCAATTACAGGAGAGTTATCTGCTTCAGGAAAACCCATTTTAGCCACAGATCCTCATCAACCTCATTCTTTACCAAATACTTTTTTTTACATCCATCTTAATGCTGGGTCGTGGGATGCTTTTGGTGCCGCTTTCCCAGGAGTTCCTTATTTTATGATGGGATACACCCCTGATGTAGCTTGGGGATTAACGACGGGATTTATTGATTGCTATGATTTATTCGTTGAAGAAGTAAATGACGATCAGTATCGAACCGCATCAGGCTGGAAACCGGTGGAGATCCAAGAAGAGATTATTGAAATAAAAGATCAACCCAGTAGATCTATAAACATTAAAAAGACTCATCACGGAGTGCTCCTGGAACCATTCATGAATGAATTAGGTATCTCTGATTCAAAAAATGATAAATACCAAACAAGTCTTTACTGGTCTTTGCAAAATGTACCTACATCAGCAGGAGCACTGGCTCTTTTAGCAACAGCCAGATCAGCAAAAGAGTTTGGCGAAGTTTTGTTTGAGAATGACGTATGTCCTTTGGTCAATAATATTATATGTGTAGATAAGAACAGCCAGATCGAAAGATACATAGCAACCACCACTCCGGTTAGAAAAGGAGTCACTGGGTCGGTTCCTCTAGCCGGTTGGATAGATGAATACGATTTTAGTCTTTCCACAAAAGATCAATTATTGGTAGAAAAAAATCCTAAAAGTGGTTTTTCTTTAACTGCAAATAACGACACGATGGGAGAAGAAGGTGATTTTTATATTCATAATTTCCCTACACACAGCGCGAGAGCGGATCGCATTAGTGAATTATTAAACCAAAAGAAAAAATTCTCAGTTGAAGATTTTTGTGAAATGCAATTGGATTTACATGACTTACGTAGCATTGAGGTTTTACCAGACTTAATCAAAGTACTAAAAGAAAGTGATGACAAAGAAATTAAAGCAGCAGCAAAAATCCTAGGAGAATGGGATAGCAATGCCAGTGTGGATTCTATAGGAGCCTGTTTGTACTACCCTTTCTTGGATAGATTTTGGCAACGAAAATATATGCACACAGTCCTCCAAGATGATTTGATTAATTTATTACCAATGGCTGCACCAGGATTGAATCGTTTTGATATCGGTTCTTTTTTAACAGAAGGGGAGCCTTGGATAAAGCATGAAGAATTATTAAAAACCTCTGTCCAAGAAGAAATGAAAAAGGTCATTAACAGAGTTAAGCAGGAGCTTGGAAATGACCATTTAAAATGGCGATGGGGAGATTTACATCAGATTGCCTTTAAACATAGGCTTAATAAACACAAACCATGGGAAAATTTAAAATTAGGACCCGATCAAATAGGAGGTAGTCCAACTACTCTGGCAATGGCAATGCACGCTGGAAAGGGACCAGGAAAAGCAGCTAAGGGTGAAATTCCATGCAGGGTTTTTCACGGTCCAGCGTATCGACTGGTTGTTGATCTGGCGGATCCATATCATTCAAAGTTTGTTATTGCTGGAGGTAATGGCGGAAGACCAGATAGTAATTTTTCAATGAATCAATACCAGTCCTGGCTAGAAGGAAGTTATTACACCCTGAACTTAAAGCGAGAAGAATTGGATGAATATTCAACTTGGGAATTTTTATAAACTACCTTAAAAAAACCTTATTGAATTAATCTTTAAAAACATAGTGATAAGTTTCAAGATGCTAGTTAGTATTCCTATAGGAAATTTATAAAAAAAGGATATTAATATGATGACTCTGTTTTATGCCGCTGCACTATGTATATTGGGTTTAGTTATTGCTTTTCAAACTGGAAGAACAAGATTTTCTTCAGAAACAAACCTGGGAACGGGCGATAGTTTTGAAATGCTTCAAATAACCAGAGCTCATGGAAATCTAATTGAATATGCACTTTTCTTTCTTATCTTATCGTTCTTGCTTGAAACGGTTGGTCAAATACCCAATTTAGCAACAGGACTCTTAGGAGATTTTTTCATAGCTTCGAGAATTGCGCATGCTTATGGCATAACAAGACCGGAAGGAAAAAGTAATTTCAGAGCTGCAGGAACTTTCATAACAATGGCTGTTTTATTAATTCAATCAATTTGGGCTCTAAAAATTTCCATTTCTTGGATGATGGTTAACAGCTGGGGTTTTTAGTTAAAGATAATTAATTGAAGTGTTCTATCAAGCCTGAAGATAATGAGAATTGAGGCAGACGGCGCTTCCCTTGAAGTCAATTTAACGGGCGATTCAAATAAACCTGCCATTTTGCTGTGGCATGGAGCGGGTTGCACATTAAGAATGTGGGATCATGTCACCGAGAAACTAAAAGATAATTTCTTTATCATCAGTTTTGATATTAGAGGAGTTGGCTTGAGTTCTGCGGATGGTTCTCAATCTCAATATACTTTTGAGAAATACTCTGAAGACGCTAATTGTATTTTAGATCACCTGGGACTCGATAAAGTTCATATCTGGAGCATGGCTTGGGGTACCAGAGCCGCTATCGCTTATTGTGCTCTGCATCCCCAGAAAGTTATTTCTGCTGTATTTAGTGATGCCAGTATCGGCAAGGCTGATGTGGAAGCGCAAAAACTTGGTGCTAAGAAAGCTTTTTTAAAACAAAGTGAATTAGGTTTAAAGCCATTCATAAAACCTACAGGTTGGAACACTCACTTAAATCAAGAAACCGTTTCCTTGGCTTTAGCTGCGGCAGGAAAATTTAACTTAAAACAGGCTATGCAAAGATTAAATATGCCTATTTTAGTTATGACCGGTGATCATGACCCGAATTTAGATTCCAGTAAAGAAATAATAGGGCAACTGAAGAACGCACAATTGGTTGTATTAAAAAATGTTGGTCACGGCTCCGTTTTACAACGTCCTGATTTGACTTCAAAGAATGTTATAGAATTTCATCAATCCTTAAGAACTCAGAACAAATAGATTAAAGATGCTTAAAAAAAAGACAATAGTTATAACGGGTGCTGCTAGTGGCATAGGAAGAGCTTGGGCAAAGGCCTTTCATGAGGAAGGTGCCAACGTTATAGCTTGTGATATTAACCAAATAGATTTGTCTTCTCTTGAAGAGCTCGGAATTTCTACTTTAGTTACGGACGTTTCAAAGGATGATGAAGTAAAAAACCTAATCGATTTTTCAATGGAGAAAACCGGACGTTTGGACGTTTTATTTAATAATGCAGGAATGGGTTACGGTTATAAATTAGAAGCATCTCCAGCCGGCGCTTTTGAGCATCATGTCGCTGTCCATCTTTTTGGTTGTGTGTATGGAATGAAAAATGCGATCCCCATAATGAGAGAGCAAGGATTTGGAAGAATTGTAAATACTATTTCAAGGAACGCTGAGGCAAATACTCCCGGCACTTCTGCTTACTCAGCAGCAAAAGCTGCAATATGGTCTGCTTCTAGAGTTGCTGCTCATGAAGTTTCAGATACCGATATATTAATTAATATGATAATTCCAGGACCAACGAATACCGGTATTTGGGGAAAGGATATGAAGCATCTTCAATCTCCAGAAGTAACTTACCCTACCGCAAGAATGCTAGCCACTTTGGATGCGGGAGGACCAACAGCCAAAGTCTTTTGGGATGAAAAAGAGTATCCCATGTTCAACTCAGAAAACGAGATTCTCAAAAAATAATTAAATCGCTCTTATTTAGTGTCTGAAAGATCAGATTCATAGGTTTCAGTAAGCATAAATACAGATAAAAGAGCTAAGACAGAAGCAAAAGCTATATAAACGGATACCCAAAATATATCGTATTCAGTCCAGAGCGTTACGGCTATAACCGGGGCAAAAGCACCTCCGATTATAGCGCCTAATTGGTATCCAAGAGAAGCACCTGAATACCTGACTTCTGTGCTAAATAACTCAGTAAAGAAGGCGGCTTGCGGTCCATACATCATTCCTACAAAGATAAATCCAATTGTAATCGCCATTAAGATTAACCAAAAATTTCCAGTGTCTACCAGCGGAAAGAGTGCAAAAGCCCAAAGGCCGGTAAGAGCGGCACCAAGCATAAATATACCCCTTCTTCCATGACGATCAGAATAGGATGAAAAAACGAATTGCGTTGGCACTTGGAGTGCAGACGCCACCAAGACTGCCAAGAGCATGTCATCTCGTGACATGTTGGCGCTCGTCACGCCATAAGTTAGTAAGAAAGCAATTAAAATATAATAAGTTACTTGAACCGACAGGAAGGCTCCAGCGGCAAGAATTATGCGCTTAGGGTATTTTCTGATTGCTTCTAAAACAGGCGAGGCCTTTATTAATTGCGCCGGAGCTTTATCTTCTTCTAGTCTTTTTTCCTTTAAGGCTTGGAGTTCTCTGAAAGACTGCGTGTCTTCCAAATTTAATTGGATGTACATGCTTATACCAATAAGAATTACACTCGCGATGAAAGGAATTCTCCAGCCCCACGTAAGAAAGAACTCTTCTGAAACTAAGGAGCTGGTAATTATTAAAGCTAGATTGGCTAAAATAACTCCAACAGGCGCTCCTGCTTGTGCAAAAGCTCCGTAATATCCGCGCTTATCAGCAGGTGCGCTTTCGGTTACCAACAGCATCGCTCCACCCCATTGACCACCAATGGCTATTCCTTGAGCAAAACGCAACAGTGTCAATATTATAGGCGCCGCAATTCCAATCATTGCGTAAGTTGGCAAAAGACCAATCAAAGTTGAAGATATGCCCATCAACAGCAAGGCAATTATCAATGTTTTTTTTCTGCCAATACGATCACCGTAATGTCCAAAGATGATTCCCCCAACAGGTCTTGCAATGAACCCAGCAGCAAAAGTACCAAAAGATAGAATTAAAGCCATCGTTGGAGTGGCTTCAGGGAAGAAGGCTTTAGGAAAAATTAAAGCCGCCGCCGCACCGTAAAGAAAGAAGTCATACCATTCAATGCTTGTTCCAGCTAAAGCAGTTAAGGCAACTTTTCTTATATTTGTGTCTGTTTTCTTTTGATCAGGTGTGTTGTTCATGGCTGTTCCCTAAATATGCACTTTTACTTAATTAAATAAATAAATGATCTTACTTGATTGGATCATAAAAATCCTAATAGGCAAGTTAAGTAATTTAATTTTATGGGTGTAAAATATATTCCTCATGGATACATTAGATAATAGAGAATCAATTTCTTGGACTTGCAGGCCAACGTGGAAAACGGCCTCTAAGAACACATTGTGGTGTTTGCTGGGTTGTTCAATAGGGGATTTTGGAACTATCTTCCTTTTTCAGTTGGCCGCGGAACCTTACCCCGTTATATGGGTAATGAGTCTTGCCATTATTAATGGCTTGATAACTTCCATCATGCTTGAGACTTTTATATTGTCGCGTCAAATGGATTTTAACAATGCACTCCAAACAGCAACCGGGATGTCTTTGGTCTCTATGATTTCAATGGAACTTGCCATGAATACAGTTGATGTGATTCTTGCAGGAGGGGTGTTGGTTTGGTGGGTTATTCCAATAATGCTATTTGCAGGCTTCATTACACCTTTGCCGTACAACTATTATCGTTTAAAAAAATACGGTAAATCTTGCCATTAAGTAAGTATCAATGATGATTAAAGAAGTATCACAGAAGCAAGTACCACGTTATCTGCGAGCAAGGAGATCAAAACTTTCTCGCTACCTTGCAAAGACTACCCTTAGAATTTTTGGTTGGGAAGTTTCTGGAAACATTCCGGATGAAGAAAGAATAGTGGTGGTTGCAGCTCCACACACCTCCAACTGGGACTTCATACTGGGCATGCTGACCATTTTAGCTTTGAATGTAAATTTAAAATGGATAGGTAAGAGTTCTATTTTTAAACCGGGTTTTAAATGGTTTTTTAAATGGCTCGGAGGTATTCCAGTAGACAGAAATAATCCTTCTTCTTTGATAGAAGACGTTAAGGATATTGTGGCTAAAGAAAAAGGTTTAATTATTGGAATGGCGCCAGAAGGGTCAAGAAAAAAGGTTATGAGATGGAAAACAGGTTTTTTAAGAATAGCTGAATTAACCCAGGCAAAGATCCTATTTTTTGCCATAGATGCTCCAAGTAAATGCATTTTTATAGGCGATATTTTTAAACCAACGGGCAACGTTGAAGAAGATCTAAAATTTGTTAAAAATTATTACTCAACGTTTAACGGTATAAATCCTGATCAGTTCTAAAAATTTAATTATTTTTTAAGACCCGAAAGACTTTTAAGAGTGTTCTTGCAATCATTTTTTAACTGTTCAAGTAGTTAGAATCTGTGGTTAAATCACTAAAATTAAATTTTATAGATCATGGATAAACTTGAAGGAAAGGTAGCAATAATCACAGGCGGCGCTAGAGGAATTGGTAAAGCAGCTGCTAAGCAATTCTTAGCAGAAGGCGCTGAAGTTTTGTTAATGGATCTAGAAGAAGAATCCTTAAAGAAAACTTGTGAGGAAATAGCTTCTAATAAGTTGAGTTACTTTGTTGGAGATGTAACAAAGTCTAAAGATAATCATGATGTGGTTGCTACAGCCAAGGAAAGGTATGGAGGTCTTGATATTTTTTTAGCAAACGCTGGAGTCGCAGGAGATATCGCTGCAATAGAAGAATACGATGAAGATCAATTTGATCATGTTATGGCAGTAAATGCTAAAGGCCCTTTTCTGGGGCTACAATCTGCAATACCCGCAATGCAACTGAGAGGGGGAGGTAGCTTTATTATCACTTCGAGTACGGCAGGTGTTATGGGAACACCTTCTATTGCTCCTTACGGAATGAGCAAGCACGCAGTTATAGGCTTAATGAAATCGGCCGCTAAAGAATGCGCTCCAATGAATATAAGAGTTAATACCGTCAATCCGGCTCCGGTAGAGACGGACATGATGCGCTTACTTGAAGACGGTCTTACTACGGAAGATAAAAAAGATATAAAAGGTGACATAGAATCCAATATACCTTTAGGGCGTTATGCTCAACCTGAAGAAATAGCGAAGTTGATGCTTTTCTTGGCCAGCGAAGACAGCAGTTTTATTACTGGCTCAGTTTATATGGCCGACGGTGGCAGCAGCTCTTAAGATACTGAATAAAAGTATTAGACTTTAAACTTACAGACCTTAGAATCAATATTCCAATTATAGGAGGATAATATGTTGAAACTTCACTTTGCACCAAACTCAAGAGCTGGAAGGGTTTTATGGCTTTTAGAAGAGCTGGGTTTACCTTATGAACTTAATAATATGGCTTTTCATCCTAAAGATCTAAAATCTGATGAGCACAGGGCCAGACACCCACTAGGAAGAGTTCCTGTTTTAGAAGATGATGGAGTTCAAATATGGGAATCAGGAGCCATTATCGATTACATTCTTGAAAGACATAAAAATGGAGGCTTAAAGCCTAATTCAGATTCAGATAATTTTGCTAAATATCTTCAATGGTTTCATTATTGTGAAGGCATGGTCATGCCTTCTATGAATACCATTGTTGTTCATACAATAATCCTGCCTGAAGAGAGAAGGGATGAGACAGTTCTTGGACAGGCACAAAGATTGCTCACCAGAGCTCTTGAGCCAGTTAATGAAGCACTTGAAGGTAAAGATTATTTGATAGGAGATTTTTCGGGAGCTGATTTTATGCTTGGCCATTCTTGTTTTATGAGCAACAACCTCGGTTGTGTGTCTGATGAGATGACAAACATAAAAGCTTACGTTCAAAGGATTTCGGAGAGACCTGCATTTATAAAAGCCATACAAACAAAATAAAATAAAACGTGGGCTCGGTCTTAAAGATTTTTTCCTATTTACCAAATCCAAGAGTATGGAAGTCACTTATAGCAGCTAATATCGGCGGTGTTGAAGTAGAGATTGTTGGAGACAAGCCAGGGAATCTTAACTCTTGGTTATGGGACTTTGATGCAAGGGAGCTTTTAGAAGAAGAGAAAACTGAGAACAGTCCTCATTTACGCAAAGGAAAGAGGGGTTTTGCTGGGGCTTTATACAAAACGGATGACTTTTTGAAATCTCATCCTTTTGGAACTGTTCCTGCGGCTTTTAGCCCGGATGGTAAGATTGGTGTTTTTGAATCCAATAGCATTCTCAGGTCTATCGCTAGATCCAGCAAGCATGAAACTTTATACGGAAGAAACGATTTTGAAGCCTCTAGAATAGATAGTTATTTAGACGCTAACCTTGTGTTTGCTAGAGAAGCTCAGGTTTATTTATTAGAGATAGAGCATTTAACAAAAGAGGGACACAGCCGAATGACTTCAACCTATGAGTTTTATCTTTCAGGTATAGAGACATCATTATCCAGAAATAAATTTATAGTGAGTGACTGCCTAACCATTGCCGATATTTCGTATGTATGCGATTTTGCTCAATTCCTTAGAGAAGGTCATTATTTGGAGACAATCACCCAAAAAGGTTTTGATCTTGTAAGTGATAATTTATCTCAAGATTATCCTTTAGCCTTAAAACATCTTTTAAATCTGTCAGAACTTGAAGAATTTTCAAAAGTGATGGGTTCATATTTAAACTGGTATAAACGGAATTAATAATGAACCAATTCAAAATAAAAAATACAGAACAGATAGAAATTTTTAGCGAAGAGATAGATCAAAAATTCATAATTAATGTTGGACTTCCTCCAAATTACTCCCAAGAGAATACTAAGTATCCAGTGGTTTACGTAACGGATGCGGGTTCAAATTTTAGTGGCCTTATGAGTTCTTTGCCTTTGATGCAGCTAGTGAATGACCTCCCGCATTTTATTTTGATTGGTATTGATTATAAAAGTAAAAAATCAAATGATTCCATGAGCCTCAGAAATAGAGATTTAACTCCTACCAATGATTCAATCTGGATGTCTGGCCAAAAAGAAATGTACAAAATATTCGGGGATCTGCCTGAAGCAGAACCTGGAGGAGCAAAAGAATTTCTAGAATTTATTGATCATAAAGTTAAACCGCTTATAAATGATAAATATCATGTAAACAGTTCAGATCAAACTTACTGTGGTTTTTCTTTGGGAGGTCTGTTCGGCCTTTTTACTTTGTTTACTTCTCCAAAGTCTTTCAATAGATACGTCATTGGAAGTCCATCCATTTGGTGGGATAATAAGCACATTCTTCAAATTGAAGAAGAGTATTCTAAAAACAATAAAGAGTTACCCGCTAAAATATTTATGTCCGCAGGAGATTTAGAAGAAGAGGGAGATTCAGACGCTTTTAGAATGGTTACAAATGTAAAATCTTTATCCAAGACCTTAAAGAAAAGAAATTACGAAGGATTGACTATGAAAACCGTTATATTGGAAGACGAGACACATTGTTCGGCTGTTGCCGCTACTCTAAATCGGGGTCTTAGAAGTGTCTTTTCATAACAATTTTAGAAACCTTAATTACATACAATTTAAAAAATAGATCATGGATTATGTGGCATTAGCTGTTCCTTTTTTCTTACTCGCACTGTTTGTAGAATTGATTTATGGATGGGTTGTTAAAAATAATACGTATCGAATCAATGACACCATAAGTAGCCTTTTTATGGGCTCTCTCAGGGGCACCAGTAAAGTTCTGGGCATTGGTTTTGCGTGGGCTGTTTGGTCTTTTGTTGAAACACACTTTGCTTTATGGAGCATGGACACCAGCTCAGTCTTCACTTGGGTTTTTTCTTTCGTAATATACGATTTATTCTATTACCTCTTTCATCGCTATAGCCATGAAAGGCAGATATTCTGGGCTTCTCATGTTGCACATCACCACAGTGAGGAATACAACCTCTCAACGGCCCTTAGGCAAACAGGTACAGGATTTTTTATTAAATGGGTTTTCTACATACCTCTTTTTGCTATAGGAATGCCTTCTGAAGTTTTTCTTTCTGTAGCTTCAATTAATCTAATCTACCAATTTTGGGTCCACACTCAGCACATCCCAAAATTAGGATGGTATGAACTGTTCTTTGTTACTCCTTCAAATCACAGGGTTCACCATTCACAGAATGACCTTTACATTGATAGGAATTACGGTGGAGTTTTCATTATCTGGGATAGAATTTTTGGAACTTTTCAGGAAGAGCAAGATTCTGAGCCTTGCGTTTATGGAATAAGGAGTTCAATCAATACCTTCAATCCTATTAAAGCAAATCTTCATATCTACTCTAAAATACTAGGAGAAATTAAGAACGCAAAGTCTTGGAAAGATAAGCTCTATTCTCCCTTTGCAAGAACAGGCTGGGAACCCGGGCTTCCGTTTGGCTCTACTAAAACAGGATCCTTCGATACCCAGGCCTTCTCCAAGCATGACCCGGAAATCAGCATATCCACAAAGTTCTATGCTTTTATTCAGTTTTTAATGGTAACTGTTTTCGCTTTATTTTTTTTGGATGGCGGAGACTTAACTTATGAACAATCGGTAGCAGCTCTGGTGTTGGTGATATTTACAATGTTCTGCATCACGCAATGGCTTGATGGTTTTAGAATCCTAATATTGGAAGCTTCTAGATTGTTACTTGTATTGTCTGCAGGGTTTCTCTTACTTCAGCAAGGCGAAGAATTCCTTTCGAACCTTTTGTTTGGATACGCGTTTCTGAATCTTTTGGTTTTGCCTTTTCTACCAAGAAGTGAGAAGGATGGCCCGAAATCATCAGAGTTTGATGGAATAATTCAAGAGGCATCCATCAAAAACAAAGGATAGTCAGGATGTCTGGAGAGAAAGATCTTCTTAAGTTATTGGAAAACCTTTCTCCGTCCATGTCAGAAGATGAATATATTTTTTGTACCTTTCAAGACTCAACCTGTGATAATTTTACTGATCTAGAGCCTTTTGCTTCCGTAAAAGAAAAAGAAGGTATGTCCTTGGTGCTTGAAAGGAAGATGGCCGAAAGGGCAGGCATTAAATTCGAATCCATTTTTAGATGCATATCTTTGGGAATCCATTCTGATTTAACTTCAATCGGTCTGACTGCTAAGATATCATCTGCTCTTAGCGAGAATGGTATCAGCTCAAATATAATAGCAGGCTATTTTCATGACCATGTACTGGTGCCTTCATACCAAGCAGAAAGTGCCTTAGAGGTTCTGAACAAGCTCATTAAATAGAGTGATTAATTAATACGATGTTTACTATAAAAAAATTCCATAAATATCTGAGCTTATTCATTTCTATACAGCTTCTGCTCTGGACAATTTCAGGAATATTCTTTTCTTTCAATAATATTGAACTGGTTAGAGGAGAGCACCTAAAAAAACCAGAATTTCAAGAACCCTTTTCCGTTTATGAGGCTAAATTTGTATCTGATTCTGCAGCCATCACTTATCACAAGAGATTAAGTGATCTGGTAGTTGAAGTAAGAGACTCCAGTGGGATTAAGTATTTTGACCAGACCGGCAACCTTGTTAATAAATTATCCTTAGATGACGCCAAGAATATTATTACTCAAAGGACTTATTTATCACCCACTGCGATAATAGAGATTACAGAACCACAAGAAGGTTCAGAATTTAGAGGCAGAAGTCTTCCCTTATACAAGGTAGAAAGTCTTAGCGAAGAAGGTAAGGTAATAAATATTTATCTAAACCCTTATTCTGGAAAGGTAGAGGCGTTAAGATCCAATCAATGGAGGGCATGGGATTTTTTCTGGGGCCTCCACATTATGGATTGGGATCAACGAGAAGATTTTAGTAATACTCTTTTAAGGATTTTTTCTATTCTTGCATTGTTTAGTGCTCTATCTGGAATAGTTTTATTTTTTAAGATGCGCTACAGGTCTTCTAAAAAAACTGACTCTTCAGTTTAAACAATCTAGAATTACTAAATAAAAAGGGAGTTATTAATTTTGAATTCATGGTCTGCTATAGCACTTAACACCGCTCCTGATTCTTCAAATAGAATTCATGGAGATGAAATAGCAAAACAGTACGGTTTTGAAGGCGGACTCGTTCCGGGTGTTACTGTTGCTGCCTACTTAGTGCATCCTGCGGTAGAAAAATGGGGTCTAGATTGGCTTAATTTTGGTTTTGCTAATTGTCGTGTTACCTCGCCTTTATACGATAAAGAAAGTTTTAAGGTTGATATGAATTTGATTGATGAAGCTAGTTGTTCGACCACTTTAATTAAATCAAATAAATTGGTAAGCGCAAATGCTGAAATCTCTTTAACTCAAGAGCTTCCAGTTCCCCCCACCAGACGTAATGATCCTATAGTAGACGATGATTATAAGGCACCCAAAGCCAGCTTTGACTTGTGGAAAGAACTTCAGCAAGAGGGCTGCCAGGCATTTCGTTTTTTTTGGGGTGCAGAGAATCCCTTAACTTACCTTAGTGAAAATAAGGACCTGCCTGTGCTTCTCCAACCCAATGAGGGTGGATTTTCTAATTTTTCTTTTTTATTAGGATGTTCAAATTGGTCACTGGCAGGGAATGCTTACATGAACCCATGGGTTCATCTCCAAACAATTTCTCAGAATTACAGATCCGTTCCGAAGGGAACTAGTATTATTTCTGAGATGGAGGTTAAAGATTTCTATGAAAAGAAAGGCCATGAATTTGTAGATGTAAATGTTAATTTATTTGATGAAAAAGATGATAGCTGCATTATGACTATCAATCTAATAGCTATATTCAAGCTTAGAGGGTCATAAGTGTTTAAGAACTTGAAAATCTCTTCAAAGAAAAATTTAGTTAATCCCATCTCCTTATTAATCCTAATGTCTATAGCAATGCCTATAGCTTTTAACGCATGGGCAGCATTATTGAATAATTTTGTTGTAGAAAAGGCAGCATTTACCGGTATAGAAATAGGGATTCTACAAAGCTTAAGAGAAGTTCCTGGATTTTTAGCTTTCACCATGGTCTTTGTTCTCCTTGTTATAAAAGAACAGATTTTTGCTGTATTTGCACTGGCTTTATTAGGACTGGGTGTGGCTATAACTGGTTTTTTCCCAACTGTTTTTGGCTTATATTTCACCACAGTATTGATGAGTATAGGGTTTCATTATTTTGAAGCTGTTAAGCAATCTTTGAGCTTGCAATGGTTATCTAAGGAAGAGGCCCCTCAAGTATTAGGTCGTCTAATAGCCGTTGGATCCTTAACATCTTTGATCGTTTATGCATCTTTATGGGCATTGTTAGAAATATTTCAGGCTTCTTATTTAGTAAATTTTTTTATAGCAGGCGGCCTTTGCATGATTCTGGCTTTGGTCATGTATTTCATGTTCCCTATTTTCCCTGCGAAAACTATACAGAATAAGAATCTTATTCTCCGCAAACGCTATTGGTTGTATTACTTATTAACATTTTTATCAGGGGCAAGAAGACAAATCTTCATGGTTTTTGCGGCTTTCTTAATGGTAGAAAAATTCGGTTACAGCGCTTCGCAGGTCACTTTATTGTTTTTAATTAACTATGCATTTAATTGGTTATTTGCTGAAAAAATAGGCCAATTGATAGGCAAATTTGGAGAACGTAAAGCACTGACTCTTGAGTATCTGGGACTAATATTTGTTTTTATTGCTTATGGCATTGTTGATAACCCTACTTTAGCTGCAGGACTTTACATTCTAGATCATATGTTTTTTGCCATGGCCATTGCAATAAGCACTTATTTCCAAAAAATAGCTGACCCTAAAGACATGGCCAGCAGTGCCGGTGTTTCTTTTACTATTAATCACATTGCTGCAGTTGTAATTCCAGCTGCACTAGGAATGGTCTGGATATGGTCTCATTCATTAGTATTTTACATAGGAGCTTGTTTCGCACTTGCTTCTCTTATTGCGGCACAGTACATACCTAAGACTCCTTCGCCCGGAAATGAAACAAGCTTTACAGAGAGATTTACCCAAATTCTAGAAAAATAAAATAGGAGAAAAAAATGAATAATGATAATAAATTTGATGTAGTAATTTATGGAGCTACAGGATTTACAGGGAAGTTGGTCGCAGAGTATATGGTTAGTCAATATGGACATAATCAAGATATAACTTGGGCTATGGCAGGAAGAAATATCAATAAACTTGAGAAGGTAAGGGATGAGATAGGAGCGCATGAAGAAACACCCTTATTAATAGTAGATAGTGAAGACAAAGAGAGCCTGAATGCCATGACTGTACAAGCTAAGTGTATTTTAACAACCGTTGGACCTTATCAGCTTTACGGATCAGACCTTGTTAAATCGTGTGCAGAAGCTGGAACAGACTACGTGGATCTTACGGGTGAACCAGGTTGGATGTATGAAATGATAGAAGAGAATGAGAAGTTAGCAAAAGAGTCAGGGGCAAGAATAGTGTTCTCATGCGGCTTTGATAGCATTCCTTTTGATCTGGGAGTATTCTTTATTCAAGAAGCAGCAAAAGAGAAATACGGTAAACCAGCTCCTCATGTAAGGGGCAGAGTAAGGGCTATGAATGGAGAATTTTCAGGAGGGACTGTTGCCTCTCTAAGTGCAACCATGTCAACTTTGAAAGAGAAGCCTGAACTTATAAGTGTTTTAGTAAACCCATTCTCTTTATCAGGAGATTTTCAAGGACCTGATCAATTAGATGATTCTAAACCTTTATTTGATGAGAAATTAGATATGTGGGTTGCACCGTTTATCATGGCTTCAATTAACACTAAGAATGTCCATAGATCGAATGCACTTATGGGCCATTCTTACGGTGAAGACTTTTGTTACGATGAAATGTCTATAGCCGGACCTGGCGAAGAAGGTAAAGCAGCTGCAGAATTCATGGCAACTATAAACCCTTTAGCTGGAGAGGATATGCCGGCCCCAGGAGAAGGGCCTTCAAAGGATTCAAGAGAAAATGGAAATTATGATGTCCTGTTTTGCGCTGATATGCCAGATGGAGAAACACTAAAAGCAACTGTTACAGGGGATATGGACCCCGGCTATGGCTCAACTTCTAAAATGATAGCCGAGAGTGCAGTTTGCTTAGTTAAAGATTGTGATGGGCTTGAAGGTGGAATTTACACACCCGCACCTTCTATGGGTCAGAAATTAATAAAGCGATTAATTGCTAAAGCAGGGCTTACCTTTACTTTAGATACAGTCTAGATAGTTAGACAGAGAGAATTACAAAGATTTTGTTTTAACTTCCTTTTAAATTGTAGAGATGATTTTAGTTGAATATTATTTTATTTTAAATAAGATTGTCAGCCACAAGACTTATGAGTAAGAAAATATTATTTCTAGTTAGCTGTTTTATTACATTCAGCTTATCCGCTCATCCTTTGTTTCACATTGGAGAGGATCTCAACGAAGATCAGTTTCAAACAGAGTGTCAGGTTTGTAAAACCTATGAATCAGTCTTAGCCTTAGAAGAGTTTCAAGTAGAAGTTCAAAACTTCAATGAAAAAGTATTTTCAACTCACGATGAGTGTATTGAAAATAATATCTTACAAAATTATTTTTTAAGGGCACCGCCTCTATCCTAGATTTTTTTTAAAAGTTTTTTAAATTAAATTTAGGAGTAATCATGAAAGTATTCTTTTATGCGCTCATGGCGATGAGCTTGGTATCAATACCATTAAACGCAGAAGAAGTGGAAGAAGTAGTCGTAACTGCTTCCTTCATAGATCAAAATATAAGTGAAATAGAAAACCCTTTACACGTCGTGGTCGGAAATGATATTTCCGATAACTTAACTCAAAGCTTGGGCGAATCTCTAGACGGTTTGCTTGGGGTAACGTCCACTGACTATGGGCCTGCTGTTGGGCAGCCTGTAATTAGAGGTATGTCAGGTAATAGAGTGAAGGTTCTTAACAATGGAATGGTTGTAAGAGATGTTTCGGGAATTGGGGGCGATCATATTAACGATGTCGATCTTAATGATATACAGCAAATTGAAGTAGTAAGAGGGCCATCTTCTCTACTCTATTCCAATGGAACAGTAGGCGGGATTATAAACATAGTAGACAATACTATTCCTCAAGCAGATATAGAAGATCTTGAACTTAAGATTGGCCTCGAAAGTCAGTCTGTTAATGATGGAGATAGTCAAAATTTCTCTTATGCTAATAACATAGGTGGAATTAATCTGACTTTAGCTTACAAAGATTCAAAATTTGGAAATTTTGATGTGCCGCACGGAGCTATCATTCATTCAGAAGAGCATGAAGATGAGCATGAAGATGAGCATGAAGATGAGCATGAAGAGGATCTAAGTTTTCTTGCTAATTCAGATTATGAATCAGAATCTTCAAGAATTGGTGTATCTAAAACTGCTGAGTGGGGCTACATAGGAGCTTCTTACAGCAAGGTAGAAAGCCTTTATGGGATACCTTTCCATGGAGAAGAGCATGAAGAAGGACACGAAGAAGAGGGTCACGATGAAGAGGATCACGATGAAGAAGGACACGAAGAAGAGGGGCACGAAGATGAAAGAATTTTTTCTAGCACCGAATCCGATGTTTTTAATCTTGAGGGTTCGATCGCACTAAGTAACAACTTTATCAAGAAAGCTGATTTCTACTTCAGAGACACAGATTATTCATTGACTGAGCAACATGCTGAAGAAGCACATGAAGATGAGCATGAAGATGAGCATGAAGGTCACTCTGAGGGTCCAACACTTTTCAAAAACGATGCTAAAGAATACGGTGTAGCTTTTGATTTAGGCAGTAAAGCTATTTCTCAAAAAATTGTTTTTAAGAACGCTGATGAAAAAATGTCGATAATAGGGGAAGAGTCCTTTATGAATCCTACTAATAGTGATGAACTCTCTATTGGCTATTACGTAAGTGCACCGACAGATTTATTTCACATTGATTTTGGTTTGAGACACGACAGAATTTCACGAAATGGATCAGTTACACATAAAGAAGATGATCACGATGACCATGGAGATGATGATCATGGAGACGACGATCATGCTGATGATGATCATCATGATGATGAAGTCGAAATTGATTATTTTGATAAAGACATAAACAGTACAAGTTATGCTTTTAGCATCTCTAATGACTTGAATGATTTTGTTTCAGTTAATCTTGGCCTTTCTTATTTAGAAAGAGCTCCTTCAGCCGTTGAACTCTTTATGAATGGCCCTCATTTGGCTACCGGTAGATATGAAGTAGGGAATACTAATTTGAAAGCTGAAGAATCCAACAATATGGATCTTACTTTTAGTTATGAGAATGAAGGGTTCTTTGGTTCTTTAACTTTCTTTCGAAACAATATTGATAACTACATTTATTTATTAGATGAAACAGAAGAAGAGCATGAGGAGCATGAGGAGGAAGAGCACCACGAAGACTTAATTCTTTCAAATTATCTTCAAAAAAATGCAGAAATGGATGGTTATGAATTGGAATTTGGAAGAACTTTTGGATTTTACCAAGGTGAATTATTAGTATCATTTGGAATGGATTCAGTTTCGGCTGAGTTCTCTGATGGAACTAATATCCCAAGAATTGCTCCAGCGAGAAGCATATACAGATTAACTTATACTGAAGATGACCTTAAGTTTTTAGTCAGTTATAAAGATGTGGACGGTCAAGATGACATCGGTTTGGGTGAAACTGCAACCATGGGATATGAAATGTTAAATATGAGAATAACAAAGACTTTCGCTATGGGTGACGGAGATCTCAACCTATCTGTTTTTGGAACGAATTTACTTGATGAAGTGGCAAGAAATCACACTTCTTTTGTTAAGAATGAAGTTCCTTTAGCAGGCAGAAACTACGGAGCTAAATTTATTTATAAGTTCTAGGTAGTTATTTAAGACTTAACTTTCCGTTAAGAGGACTCGCTTTACCCCAGATAGCTAGTCCAAATAAGGGGTCAAGAAATATTTCTTGGCCCTTTTTTTTAAGTGTTTAAAACATCCAAGATAGGACTGTTGGTAGCTATAAGTTGCACATGAAACGAAGAAGTTCTTTGTCAAAAAATATGGTTTAAAGTTTAATTTAGCGTTCTAATGCCCATTGATGGAAGAACAAGGATTAAATAATAATGTAACAGTAGAGACTTTCAAAGAGTCGTATGGCCATAGTTTTAAAACTCTAAACTTGGAATGGATAGAAGAGTTTTTTGTTGTTGAAGAAGAAGATCTAAAGATTCTTTCCAATCCTAAGTCCTACGTTATTGATAAAGGAGGAGAAATATTTTTTGCTCTTAAAGCGGGTAAAGTGATCGGAACCTCTGCTATGGTTTTAGTTAAACCGAAAATCTTTGAATTGGCAAAGATGGCCGTTGACAAGAATTTTCAAGGACAAGGAGTCGGTCGTATTTTAATAAATGCTTCAATAGAGTTTGCTAGAAAAAGATCAGCAACTGAAATTTTTTTAGTGACTAACGATAAATTAAAACCCGCACTTAATCTTTATAAATCCAGTGGTTTTAATCTTGATCTTGACTATGATGATACAAGGTATGAAAGGGGAAATACCAAGATGGTGTTGGATATAGATAAAGGAGAAAACCTATGATGGATTTAGATTTAAAAGACAAAAGAGCAGTTGTCACTGGAGCAAGCTTAGGCATTGGAGAGGCTGTAGTTAAGATGCTAGCAGAGCATGGAGCAGACGTTAGTTTTTGTGCAAGAAACCCTAATGCAGTTGATGCGTTATCTTCATTTGAATCTACTAAAGGTTCAATCAAAGGTTTTGTTGCCGATATGGGCAATAAAGAATCAACAGATTCTTTTATAGAGTCTGTACAGGAAGACGGTCCTGTAGATATATTGGTTAATAATGTTGGTGCTTCCCCTTCAAGAAATTTTTTATACATGACGGATGAAGACTGGCAGGAATTACATGAACTTAATCTGCTTTCTGCTGTGAGGTGCACAAGAGCGTTCCTTCCTAACATGAGAGAAAAGAAATGGGGAAGGGTGATAATGGTCTCAAGTTCAGCGGGTAAATATCCAAATGCAGCATTAATAGATTACGGGACCACCAAAGCCGCTATGATCTCAATGAGCAAATCATTAGCAAAGAAATACGGCTCTGATGGTGTTTTAGTAAATTCAATTCTGCCTGGTCTTATTCATACTGCTATGTGGGAAAGAGCAGCAACAGAAATTGCTGAGGCGACTGGTGGAAATATGGAAGATGTAATAAGAAATAATGGATCTTCGGTACCTGTAGGGAGGTATGGAACTTCAGAGGAAGTAGCTTCGCTAATCACTTTCCTTTGTACAAATGCTGCTTCTTACATAAGCGGTACTTCTATAGAAGTTGACGGAGGCCAGTCAGGGCACATCTAAAATAATGAGTATTGAGAATATGGAAGTTAATTTTAAATCTAAGCATCTTTTATTAAAATCTTCTGCAATATTAGGAGCTTTAATATTTTTTACCTATTTGATTTATGATTTAGGCGTATTAAATCTGATCATAGATTCAGACAAGAGTAAAATTTCATTGATAATCCTAGCTGTCTATTGTTTAGCTACATTTCACTGGTATTTCTTAAGTTTTTCTTTAGATAAAGAAATAGAAGGGGTTAATTCTGGTGATGTCGGTTCTTCAGCTTTATTAAAAAAATTGAATCATCTAGATCAAAAGGACCATCAGAAGACTAAACATTACTTATCTTTACTGGAAGATGAGTTAGCGAATAGGCATGCTTTAGGCTATATGATTGTTGATATCTTATTGAAACTAGGCCTCACGGGAACCGTCATAGGCTTTATTCTAATGTTGCTACCTATTGGAGATATCAAAGATTTTGACCCTCAAATAATTCAACAACTCTTGTCAAAAATGAGTGGCGGTATGGCGGTGGCCCTCTACACGACTCTAACAGGTCTAGTTACAAGTATTTTATTAAAACTCCAATACTTCTTGTTAGACTCTAGCTTAACGAGACTAATGAACCATCTTTCTTCAAAAATTTTAGATGAAGCATAAGGTACTCATCAAGAGCGATGAGCAGGATGTTTTTACTGACCTACTGTTTAATGCATTATTGGGCTTTGCTTTTATGTTTGCCATTGCATTTATGCTTATCAATAGCTCGGAGGACTCTGGAAAAATTGAAGCTAAAGCAGAAATTTTAATATCAGTAAGTTGGCCAGACAATCATCCTGATGATGTTGATGCAATAGTTGAAGATCCGCAAGGAGGTCTGGTTTGGTATCACAACAGAGACAGTGGACTTATGCATTTAGACCGCGACGATAGAGGAGTCTTTGCCGATAAGATGAACATCAACGGGAAAACAATTTCTAACCCTATAAATCAAGAAACAGTAACAGTAAGGAAACTGCAAGCTGGTGAATATGTAGTAAATTTACTTCACTATAAGGCTAATTATGAAGAAGCATTAAATGTTGATGTTAAGGTTGAAAAATTAAACCCTCAAGTAGAACTGATTTACTACGGTACTCATGAGTTGGAGGGAGTAGGGGATGAGAAAACAGCTGTAAGATTTACTGTAGATTCAAAAAAAGAAATTACCAATGTAAATCAGCTATCCAAAAGGCTTTTAACAAAAGCTGTTGGAAGAGACACAAAAGGTTAAAGAAACTTGATTGAAGAAAGAATAGTTCTAATGATTGCTTATGTAGCTATAGCTCTTCTTCTATTGTATTTCTACTTTTTTTCTCAATTCTCTAAAGCAATTAAGATCTCAATAGTTCTGGTGGTAACAGTTTTTTATTTCCTTACTTGGCAAGGCTTTGAAAGGGTTCTGGGTTGGCCCGCAGGGCTAGAAATGCCCAATGAATTTAGAGTTCTCTGGATTGCTTTGGAGGAACCTGACAAGAATAATAATGAAACTGGTGAAATATATTTTTGGATAAGAGATCTAGATAAAGCTGGCCTTCCAATTAGCAGACCAAGGGCGTACTCAATAATTTGGTCTGAAGAAAATGCTAAAGCAGCCGAAGAGGCTTTAAATAAATTAGAAGAAGGAGAAATATTAAACGGAAGTATGAGCAGAAATGTTTTGACTGGAGATCAAGAGAAAGCAAAAGGAGAAGATTACGAAGACTCCGGCTCGCCTTCTGGCCAGCAAGGCGAGGAGCCTTCTTTTCAGTTTAAAGAAGTTGCCCCACCTAGCTTGCCTGCTAAGGGTCTTTTAAATAATTAACTTTAGTCTTCTAAATCCAACCAAGTTAACCTTTCTTTTCCCGCTTCTATTTCTCCGGCAGCAACCAATCTATCTTGCTCAGCTCTAGCTTTAACATAGTTATGTATTAGCTGTGTATCCTCTTTAGTTAATACATCGCTAAAAGATGCCATTCCATTGCTAGATAAAATTCCATCTAAAACAATTAGATCAAATCCATCATGAGAACCTTGTCCCATAAGCCTTAGATCAGGAATGACGCCTCCAGACCTGGCAACAAGACCATGGCAGCCGGCACAAAAGTCATGGTATTGTATTTCTCCTTTCTTAAGATCTGAGTTACTTACTTGAGTGATATTTTGTTTAGGTATATCTCTAATTCTTAGATTTGGCTGTGGAAGTTCTTCCGAACCTTGAAGTTTGAAGACCAATAATCTTCCAGAATTGTTGTAGTTCAATGAAGCAGGTTTCACAACTGGATCTAATGGCTCACCAGAAAAAAGATCACCACCACCTGTACCCGTTAGGATAGATACGTATTGAACACCATCAATTTCATAGGTAATAGGGGGTGCTAACATAGAAGTATAAGTATTGAATTGCCAGAGCTGCTCCCCACTATCTTTATCATAAGCAGTAAACATACCTAAAGCGTCACCTTGAAAAACCACTCCACCTTCCGTTGCTATCACTCCTCCGTTCCAATAGTGAGGAATTTCTATAGACCAAGATTCCTCTCCTGTTAGAGGATTAAAAGCTTTTAGATAACCTTTTGGAGTAGGTTGGCTTTCTATATTATCCAAAAAAAGCTGAGTGATTCTGCCAAACTCTAGTCCCAAATTCATTCTTCCAGGATTTCGTTTATATATCCCGGTTTTTTTGTATTCATCCGCAATAGAGTAGATCAAAGGGTTGTCTTGAGCAGGAAGATAAACCATTCCTGACTTTTCATCGACTGACATTGCTTGCCAGTTATGAGCTCCCAAAGGACCTGGCAATACCCACTTAGCTTCTTCAGAATAGTCTAAATCTGGGTTTTCAACCGGTCTTCCAGTCTCTAAATCAACATGAGAGGCCCAAGTTACTGTAGCAAAAGGATGCGCTCTAAGTAACTTGCCATCACTTCTGTCAATGACATAAAAGAAACCATTTTTAGGTGCCTGTAAAAGAACTTTTCTATCTACGCCATCAATTTCCATATCTGCTAAAGCCATATCTTGAACGGCAGTGTAGTCCCAGTTATCTCCAGGCGTTGTTTGATAATGCCATTTGTACTGACCAGTATCTACGTCAAGGGCGACTATCGATGATAGGAATAAATTATCTCCTCCACCAGGTGACCTGATATCTCTCGTCCAGGGTGATCCATTACCAACTCCTAGATAAATATTATTAAAATCAGCATCATAGACAATTGAATTCCATACGGTTCCTCCTCCTCCAAATTCCCACCAATTACTTCCTTTCCAAGTATCAGCAGCCATTTCCATGGCAGGGTCTTCGAAGCCAAGACTTGGATCACCGGGAACGGTATAAAATCTCCAAATTTGTTCTCCAGTTTCGGAATCGTATGCAGTTACGTACCCTCTAACTCCAAATTCAGCTCCCCCATTTCCAATAAATACTTTCCCTTTTGCAACTCTTGGTGCTCCAGTGATTGTATAAAATCTTTCAGTATCATAGAGGGTATTAACTTCCCAAACCTTCTCCCCCGTTTCAGCATTTAGTGCAAATAAACGACCATCAAGACTTCCAAAATATACTTTACCGTTATAGACAGCCACCCCTCTATTAACAACATCGCAACAAGCCCTTCTGGCAACTTCACCCGGGACTTCTGGATCAAAAGACCAGATTGTCTCTCCAGAAATAGCATCAATAGCGAAGACTTTACTCCAAGAACTAGTTAGAAACATTATTCCATCAACGACTATAGGCGTAGCTTCTTGTGCTCTGTTGGTTCCCATGTCTTTATACCAGGCCAATCCAAGCTCTGAAACAGTATCTTTATTGATCTGTTTTAATGGAGAGAATCTTTGTTCTTCAAAGGTCCTTCCATAAGCCAGCCAATTTCCAGGTTCGGATTCCGCCGACATGATCCTTTCATCATCAATCAATCCTATCTCTGTTGATCCTAGAGAAATAGAGTCAGAGTTAATAGATTCATCGTCAGATTGACTGCAAGAACTCATTAACAGAGAAAAAAGAACAGTTAAAGCAGTTAGCTTTACAGAGACAAGCATAGATTTAGTCATTAAATTCCCCTTTATTTTTCAATTACTCTAAAGGTTTTATAAATTAATTCAAATACGATTTTTTATCATGCTATATTGATAACTCTTTTATCCTGGGAAGGTAATAATGAAAAAAAGTTTAGCAATTTTATGTGTGCTTCTGTCTATGTCGACATTTACCAAAGTCATTGATAATGTAAAAGACATCAGAGCTGAATGGGTTCCTTTTTCAGATCAAGTCATGGGTGGTATTTCTGAAGTTAATGTTTATGAGCTTCTAGAAGATGGAGTTTCTTTTTACCGACTGGAAGGAAATGTAAGCACAGAAAATAATGGAGGTTTTATTCAGTTAAGGGCAGGGGTGAATCTTAGAAATAAGAATATAGAAGGAATAAGAATTAAGGTAAGAGGAAATAACAATGAATACTACTTACACCTAAGATCTCCAAGAATGCTCCCGTGGAACTATTACACTGCAAAATTTTATGCCTCAGAAGAGTGGGTGGTTGTAGATTTACCTTTAAGCTCTTTTGAGTATTCAAGAGATACTTCAAAGAGTTTTAATTCTTCTAAAATACAGTCAATAGGCTTAGTGGCGTATGGAAAAGATTTTTTTGCTCAAGTTGATTTAGCTGAGGTTGAGCTTTATTAGGAAAGGTCTCTAAAATTTGGTTTTCTCTTGCCTACAAAGGCTGATACTCCTTCTTTAAACTCTTTTTTATCAAGAAGAACTTCTTGAGCATCCCTTTCGTAATCTAACTGTTCATTTAAAGAAGTTGAAAGAGCATTGTCATGAGCTTTCACTATGGCTTTGAGTCCATCAATAGGACCATTAGCTAATCTTTCTGCAATTTCTAAACTTTTAGAGAGCAAATCGTCGTCTTCAACAAAATCCCAAATCAGACCCCAATTTTTAGCTTGCTCTGCACTTATATCTTCTCCCAAAAGCCCCATTCCATTTGCTCTAGCCCTTCCTATTAAATTAGGTACAAACCAAGAAGAGCCAACATCTGAGATGATTCCAAGGTTGGGTCCAAAAACCAATTTAAACTTAGCTGATTTAGCTGCAATTACTATATCTCCAGACAAGGCAAGACCAACACCACCACCGGCTGCAATTCCATTGATTGCTGTCACAATAGGCTTGCCGGATTGAGTTATGGCTTTTACCAAAGGATTAAATGCAGTTTCCATATTTTTTCCAGCAGACTGACCGGCCGACAAGTTATCCTCATTTGGCCATCCGCCATCCACTAAATCTGCACCGGCACAAAAACCTCTTCCATTGCCAGTTAAGACTATTGATCTTACTTTTTCATCATCAATTGTTTCGTTGATAGTGTTTAATAAACCAACAATCAAGTCCCTATTCATTGCATTCAACACTTCTGGCCTATTAAGCCTTAACACCAACACTCCTGTTTCTAAAAGTTCTCTCTCAATCGCATTATTCATAAAATTCTTATCTTAGTTAATCAAATTGTTTATCAGTACTGGCAAAGAGGAAATAAAAAATTCCTCCAAAGAAAGTTATACCAGCCACGACATAAAATACCATATCCCATGAATTAGTGGCATCAAGAATTATTCCTGTTGCGACTCCTCCAATCAAACCAGGTATTGCAGCTACCATATTGGTAATGCCCATCAACCTTCCTGTGTGTTTGGGGCCAATATCAGCATGATTCACGATAAAACCTCCCGCACTGAAACCACCGAAAACGTTTCCTAAACACATGATTGCTATAATTCCAGCAACACTTTCGAGCTCTGGAACAATACACAAACATATCCCACTTCCTCCGAATGCTATTGAATTACAAAGTTTTCTAACAGTAAGAAGGCGAATTCCTTTATTGGTTAAGTAGTCCGCAAAGTAACCACCAATATTAATAAATATGAAAGAAGCAATGTGAGGTAGCATAGCCAGAACGCCTACTGCTGCCATTGGCACACCTAGACCGTCTTTTATAAATATAGGGAGCCATGATAAGAAAACAAACAAACTATAGTTGCTGCAGAAATGAGCAACGGTTATGGCCCATAAAGCACGATTTGATCTCCATTCGGAAAAAGGAAGAGCTTCAGCTATATCATTTGCAGGAGCATTTTCTGTAATAAATTTTAGTTCTTCTATTGAAATATTTTGATCGTCTTTTGGAGATGATTCGACCAATCTTTGCCAAAAAATATACCAGATAAAACCAAGCCCGCCATAAAGATAAAATGCCCATTGCCAACCCAGATTTAAAATGATGATAGGTGTTACAACTAGTCCAAATATTGTACCTATGGGTATGGCACTATTTGTTATAGCCACTGATCTTGCTCTCTCGCTAAATGGTATCCATCTAGCATATAAGCTATGCCAGGCCGGGAAGGTTATGCCTTCTCCTAAACCCATCCCTATTCTTGCAATAATTAGAGAGATCATTCCACCTAAGAAAGCCCATGGTGTTATCAAAGTGAATATAGACCAAACCACTAATCCAACTCCTAAAACAATCTTTGCTCCGATCCTATCTGAAAGTAATCCACCATAAATTTGAGTCACCATGTAACCAATATAAAAACTTCCTAATATGATTCCTTTTTGAGTTTCTGACCATCCTGCTTCGGCACTCATAGGAATAATAGCCAACGAAATTACTACTCTATCTATGTAGCAAATAAAAACTGCTGCCACAGTTAGAGCTATAACTTTAAATCTTTGAGGCATTTTAGGGACTCCTAATTATTAAGGTAGATTTACAAAGATAACTTTTCTTAAAAGAAATAACAATTTATTATCTTTTAATATGTTAACTTTATTTTCTTATTTAGTGAGGAGTCTTTTTGGAGAATAAATCAGATAAATTTTTATTGGAAGGAATAAGAATTATAGATGCTGCAAGTTTTATTGCTGGGCCGTCTGCAGCAACCATTATGGGAGATTTTGGTGCCGAGGTTATAAAAATTGAACCTCCGATGGGAGACAGTCTTAGAAATCTCATTACTAATGGACGCATGCCCGAAGGACCTGATGATTATTGCTGGCAGCTAACTTCTAGAAATAAGAAAAGCGTTTCTTTGGATTTAAAAAAAGACAGTGCCCATAAAATACTGATGGACCTGATCAATTCTGCTGATATTTTTATAACTAATATGCCTTTCCCAATTAGAAAGAAGTTAAAGATCACTGCAGAGGATATTTGCTCCAGTAATGAAAAGCTCATTTACGCCTCACTGACAGGTTATGGTGAAGTAGGTCCGGATGCTGACCGCACTGCATACGATTCCATGGCTTGGTGGGCTAGAAGTGGTTTAATGGATTTTGTAAGACCTTCTTCTAATGACAGTGTTGCTTGGTCAACTCCAGGCATGGGAGATCATCCAACCGGAGTTGCTCTCTACGGAGCAATAATGACCGCACTTTACAGAAGGCAACAAACAGGTAAAGGAGGGGAGGTTTCGACCTCTTTAATGGCTAATGGTGCATGGTCTAATGGAGTGTTTATTCAAGCTGCCTTAATGGACGTTGAGTTTCCTGATCGATCTGAACCATTACCAAGACACCCTTTTTACGACTTTTATAAAACTAAAGATAAAAGGGAATTTGCCTTAGGACTAATTAATGCTGCTAGGGAATGGCCAAAATTAGCTCTTGCTATAGACCGTGAGGACCTATTGACCGATGACAGATTTGTAGACGAAGAGATGCTAGAGAATTTAGATGACCTTAGAAAAGAATTAAGTTCAGTATTCTCAACTAAAACACTGAATGAAATTAATGATCTTTTGAGGAATGCAGGAGTGACTTATGGAGTTCTTGGCAGAACAACAGACCATAAGAATGACATTCAGTTTCTTGAAACAGAAACACTAGTTAAGTTGAAACATGAAGGGTTTGAAGACCTTCTCACAATCAATAGTCCAATAACAATCAAAGATGAGAAAAAGAAGGAGTCTTATAGAGCACCTAAAGTTGGTGAACACACAAGGGAGGTTTTGGATGAAATGGGAATTGATGAATCAACACAAGACAAACTTCATGAAGAAGGGGCTATATTTTGGTCTTGAAATACTATAAAAAATGATGAAACTAAGATTAATACCAATTCTTCTTATTGGTCTACTTTTTAATGCATGCAATAAACCTGTTGATTGCATTGAATCAGACACTCTTATATACAATACCAAGGTTTACACGGCTAATGACAGTAACCCAGAGGCAGAGTCAATTGCTATCAAGAATAAGAATATTATCTTTGTGGGTAGCAATGAAGAAGCTAAAGCATACAAATGTGGTGAAACATCTTTGTTGGATTTAAAAGGATCATTTGTTTATCCAGGGTTTATAGATTCCCACGTTCATGTAAAGGGAATCGGTTATAGGGAATTAAACTTGAACCTCCAAGGCATCAATTCGTTGAAAGAAATGCTAACTGTTGTAGAGATATACTCAAATTCAAAAGAGCCAGGTGACTGGATAGTGGGCCGTGGATGGATTGAAAAGAATTGGCCTGAAGCAAGATTTCCTACCATAGAAGAATTAGATAGATTCTCTAAAGACAGACCCGTAGTTTTAGAGAGAGCAGATGGACATGCTGTGATAGTAAATTCTTACGCATTAAATTTAGCTGGTATTGATTCTACTACTCAAGATCCTCAAGGAGGAGCGATCAATAAAGATGTTAATGGCAATCCAACAGGCCTACTCGTTGATAAGGCTTCGTTATTGGTAGAGAAGTTAATACCAAAAAAATCGCTTCAACAAGATAAAAAGGCCTTAGAAATAGCGATAAATAACAGTGTAAAATTAGGTTGGACGCAGTTGCATGATGCAGGTTCACCTTATTCTGATTTTGAAATTCTAGAAGAGATCAAATCAGAAGGTAATTTAAATACTCGAATCCAATTTTATGCCAGCGATGGTCCGGACGCATTAAGAATGCTTGAAGAAGGGGTCAAAATTGACCCTCTTCATATGCTTTCAGCAAGAGGAATTAAACTTTATGCTGACGGTGCTATAGGTTCAAGAGGGGCGGCTTTTTTAGAGAAATACCACGATTACGACACAAGCGGTTTTCTAATTTTTGAAAAAGAAAAGACCATGCCTAAGCTTATTGAAGCACTGAAGAAAGGAATACAAATAGAGACTCATGCAATTGGAGATAAAGGAAATAAAATAACTTTGGATTGGTACGAAGAGGCTTTCAGTTTAGTTAGTAAGGAAGAAAGGCTAATAGAAGAACCAAGATGGAGAATTGAACATGCACAGAATATTCAACCAGAAGATCAACTTAGGTATAAGGAAATGGATGTTATTGCTTCTATGCAGCCTTCCCATGCTATTGGGGACCTTCATTTCGCAGAAAAGAGACTTGGTTTAGAAAGATTAAAGAATGCTTATGTGTGGAGAAGCTTGTTGGATCAAGGAGTGATAGTTGTTGGAGGTTCCGATGCTCCTGTAGAAATAGGTGATCCTAGAATAGAATTTAAGGCAGCAATTGGAAGAAAGGATCTAAACGGTTTCCATGCAAAAGGTTGGCATCTCGAGGAGGCTGTTGCAAGACAAGATGCTCTTAAAATGTTTACGAAATGGGCATCCTACTCTGTTTTTGAAGAAGACATCAAAGGCACTATAGAGGTAGGAAAACTAGCTGACTTTACTATTTTTTCTAAAGATCTTATGACCATTCCTGAAGAAGATATCATGTCTTCAGAAGTTGAAATGACTATTGTTGGCGGTCAGATTGTTTATTCAAGATAAAAAAAAGGGCACTTAAGAGTACCCTTTTTTCTCATTAAGATTTCTTAGAAATCCATTCCAAGCTTGAAGTAATAGAAAGCGCCTTGGAATCCAAGAGGCGCAGCCTCTGGGTATAACATTCCAATAGCGTCTTGCAAATATTGAGCTTCCTCACCAGGATACTCATCAAATGCATTCTGCGCACCAAGAGTTAGGCTGTATACACCTAGATCTCTAGTGATTTCAAGATCAACTGTGGACATTCCACCGACCATTCCACTACTTTCAACCCAGAATCCGTCCATATCATTGATTCTAGCAAGAAGTCTCCAATCGCCTACGTTATGAACCGCAGATAGGTTCCAACGAGATCCAGGAAGAGAATCTTCTAATCTCAAGATAGAAGTGGCACCGATTAATCCTTTCTTAGTTCTATCAACGGTTGTGTCGACATCACTATAAACAAAAGTTAAATCAGTTGTTCCATTACCCATTTCAGCTGAGTATGTTGCAACTACGTCAAAACCTTTAGTGGTTGTATCGAAGTCATTAACATAGAACTTAAATGTTGTTAGGTCTCCAGCACCTGGAACTCCAAGTCCTTGAAGTGTTGCTATGTCAGCATCTGTAACACTAATTTCATCACCTTGAGTGATTCTGTCAGTTAACTCTATTTCGTAAGCATCAATTGTTACGTTAAAAGAATCAGTTACATCCCATACTAAACCAAGAGTTGTACTCTCAGATTCTTCTGGAGTTAGCTCTTTACCACCGTAATAAACTGATACAGGGTTAGTAGGAGCCAGTGTTCCTCTTTGAAAAAGTACACCATCAAGGCCAGAAACAGTAGAAATATTAGCTATGTTGGCTTGACCAGGAGTAGGGGCTCTAAAACCTGTACTCATAGTTCCTCTTAAGCTAACTCTGTCATTTATTCTATATAAACCAGATACTTTGCTGTTGCTTGTAGAACCAAAAGTATCAAAGTCTTCGTAACGAACTGCTAGACCAAGTAAAAGTTTTTCACTTACATCAGCTTCTAGGTCAACATATACACCCAAGTTGCTTCTGTCCCATGTACCGGCCATGCTTGGAGAAAATCCTCCAAAACCATTAGATCCAATACCGAAACCTTGATTGAAGTAAGGTCCAATTTCCCAACTTTCTTCGTTTCCAGAGATAACAGTAAATTGCTCTTCTCTGAATTCAAGACCCCATGCTACGTTTAGATCTGAAGCAAATCCTTGCAACAGGAAATCCTTTACTGAAGTCAGCATTGAAGTTCTTTTCTAATTGAACGTAACTACCAGGATTGAAGCTAGTAGGTGAATTAGGTCCTAAAGATCCGTTTAAAGTATTTTCTATGTAGTAATCAGCTTGGTTTTCACCGACACTAACACTAACGTCATACAATGTTCCAGATTCAGTATTTCCTTTAACTCCTGAAGCAATTGACCAGTCAGAAACACTTCCACCAAAACTAGGTGTGAAACCACCAGGGAATACTTCGTTAAATACAAAACAGTTAGGATTGGCTTTAATTGCAGTAAGGGCTGTGTCAGAAGAAGATCCTGCACCTGTAGCTGGAACAGCTACAACAGGACATGTTCTTGTTCCGCCAGCAGCTTCAGCTACGTCACCAACAAGTCTTGTTGTTCCGCCATCTGCTGAGAATATTCCGCCTCTGTTGGTTGGGTTTCTAAAGTAGAAACCACCAAGAACTTTCCTTTCTGCATAGTTTCCAAACAGATAGAACTCTTTAGAGTCATCTAATTCGAGTCCTATGTTTGCAACTAATTTTATATCGTCGCTTACTGCAGGTTGTCCCCAGATTTGAGCTGGATTAGGACTGTTCCAAATGCTTTTGTTACCACCATCAAATAGTGCTTGTGCATCTGCTCTTTGTACGCTTCTTGAAGTTGCGTCAGAGTCTTGAAGTTCTACAGAAAAGTTAGCGAATCCATTATCTGTGAAAGGCATACCTACGTTAGCAGCTATTCTCCACATGTCTCCGTCACCTTCTGTGAATTCTCCACTTCTCACTTCAACTTGAACGCCTTCAGCATTGTCTCTGTACACAAAGTTCATAACACCAGCAATGGCGTCTGAACCGTACTGTGCAGCAGCACCGTCTCTCAGTACTTCAACTTGCTTTAGAGCAATTGAAGGAATGGCTTGAAGGTCTACACCTTGAGCACCATCAGCAACACCGCCACCTAAGAAAGAGATTACCGCACCTCTGTGCCTTCTTTTCCCATTGACAAGAACGAGCATGTCATCGGGTGGTAGTCCTCTAAGGTTAGGAGGTCTAATTAAAGTTGCAGCATCACTTATTGGCTGCGTGTTTACATTGAACGAAGGAACCATAGTTCTAATCATGTCGGATAGATCTGCAGCACCCTGATTTACAAAATCAGAACCTGAGATGATATCAACTGGTGCAGCAGAGTCGCCCACAGAACGAGCTTCTCTTCTTGAACCAACAGCAACAACTTCTTCTACTTCGTCAGCACCAAATGCTAGAGAAGGAAGAGTTGGAGTTAAGATCAGAGCTAATGCGAAACTAAGTCCACTTATTAGTCTAGTTTTATACATATTTATGTACCCCAAATTATTAAAAAAGTCTTTAAACCTAAACACTGCAATCTTATTTAAGAGTAGAAAGGAAAATTTAAATTTTCCGTTTTAGCTACTTATTTTAAATCGCTGCAATAGGATCAAAGCACGATGGCGAGGATTGTATAGGGCGAACTCTGAATATGCAATAAATTTTAAATTAAGAAATTATGAAGTAATTGAGATAATTTAGGCTTAAAATGAACGAAGTGCTTAAAATATGTACCTTTTTATAAAATATGTACCTTTAAGATGAATTATTCCAATAGAATAGCCCTTTTAGAGGATATTGATGCAATAGAATACTTAATGGAATTATCTATTAATAAGCTATTAGGTCCTTATTTAAGTAAAAATCAGCTTAAAGCTTCGTTTGAAAGCATGGGATTAGATGACCAACTCATTAAGGATAAGACTTATTTTCTAATATTTAGAGAAAAAAAACTTGTAGGATGTGGAGGTTGGAGTAACAGGGCAACTCTTTTCGGAGCTAATCATACCCCAAATAGAGATGAAACCTTTTTAAATCCAGGAACAGATTCTGCTAGAATCCGGGCTATGTACACTCACCCCGATTGGGCAAGAAAAGGGGTCGGTTCGCTTGTTATGCAACTTGCTGAAGGCGCAGCAAAAAAAGCGGGTTTTAAAAAGTGTGAATTAATGGCAACGAAGGCAGGAGAGCCGCTCTATAAAGTTAAAGGTTATAAAGTTACAGAAGAAATACTTTACAAAAGCCTGACAGGGCTAACGGTACCAATGATGAAAATGGAAAAGAGGATTTAAATATGAAAGAAATACAATTGAATGTTTATGGAGAAGAGATTAAAGAATGCAGTTGTTCGCCTATGACTGGATTTTTTAGAACGGGATGCTGTGAAACTTCTGACCAAGATCAAGGAAGTCACACGGTATGTACTGTTCTAACTGATAAGTTTTTAGAATTTAGTTTTAAACAGGGTAACGATTTAGTAACACCCGTCCCAGCCTCCAGTTTTCCTGGTTTAGTTGCTGGTGATCATTGGTGTTTGTGTGCCCCAAGATGGCAAGAAGCTTTAGAGCATGGATGTGCTCCTATGGTTGTTTTATCTTCGACTCATGAAAAAGCTCTTGAACATGTAGATTTTATTGATTTGAAGAAATACGCAATAGATTTGGCGTAATGGATGATCTGGATTTTATGAAAAGTGCTTTAGCTCAAGCAGAAGAAGCGTATCATAAAAATGAAGTACCGGTAGGGGCCGTGGTTGTTCTGGACGGTGAGATTATCTCTAGAGCGCATAATAATTCTTTAAATGGCATAGATCCAAGTGGCCATGCTGAAATAGAGGCCTTAAGGAAAGCGGCAGTGGTGATTGGAAATTACAGAATAAAAGAAGCAATCATGTTCGTCACTCTAGAACCTTGCATGATGTGTTGCGGAGCATTGGTCCAAGCTAGATTGTCAGAGTTGGTTTATTCAACAAAGGATCCGAAGTCGGGAGTGGTGGTTAGCAATGGCCAATTATTAGAATCTTCTTTTCTAAATCATAAGGTAAGATACAGGCAAGGCCCTTTAGAAAAAGAGTCTTCAAATATCTTGAAGAAGTTCTTTAATGCTAGAAGAGATTAGAGTTTAAATGTTGACCATATAGGTGCATGGTCTGAAGGTTTTTCCATGCCTCGTATTTCATAGTCTATACCAACATCTTTTAATCCTTTATTAAGATTTTCAGTTACCCATATATGGTCTATGCGCAGCCCTCTCTTAGGGGTGTCGTCGAAACCTTTGCTTCTATAGTCAAACCAGCTATACAGATCATCCTTTTCAGGGTTAATGGTTCTATATGAATCCACAAGACCCCAGGAAGTTAGCTTTGATAGCATTTCTCTCTCTTCAGGAAGAAAGCTACACTTCCCTGAACTTAACCATCTCTTTCTGTTAACTTCTCCGATGCCTATATCAATATCTTGAGGTGATATATTTAAATCCCCCATGACAATGACCAAATCTTCTGGGGAATAATTTTTTTTGAGATGAGAAATAAGATCTTTATAGAATTTTTGCTTAGCTGGGAATTTTATCGGGTGATTTCTTTCTTCTCCTTGAGGAAAATACCCATTGAGAACATGGACAACTTTCTTTCCGATCTTATATTCCACGGATATAAATCTTTTTTGAGATTCTTCAGTATCTTTTATAAAGCCTTTAATTACTTTTAGAGGCTTTTTCTTTGTAAGAAGAGCAACTCCATAGTGGCCTTTCTGGCCGTGTATATGAGCTTGATATCCCATATCTTCAACTGCTTCATGGGGAAATTCAATATCCTGAACTTTAGTTTCTTGCAAGCCTATTACATCCGGAGAATGCTTATCAATAATGGCCTGTACTTGGGGTATCCTGGCTCTGATGCTGTTTATATTAAACGAGATGACTTTCATAATTTTATCCTACTTCCAATGAAGCGATGGTGGTTTTATTTTTAGATTCTATAAGGTCTATAAGTATGTTGGCTGTTTCTCTGATTTCTTTTTTATCAAAACTAATTTTGTCCGGATCATCTTCTCGATCCAGAAATTCTTGATACGTAGGAAATGTTTTAAGATTCATTTGAGACCTTAGAGAATTTTCTAAAGCAAGTAGCTCCTTTTCTGTTTTATCTTTAATAGCTTTTCTCTTTTCAAGGTTGAGTTCCAGCCAATCAATTTGTTGCAGTTCCCTCCATTCTTTTCTTTTATTAAGATTTTGGTAAAAGATGGATTGGCTAATTCTTTGTTTATTTTTCTCTTTTAACCCATCTAAGTACGGGTCGATTCTTCCAAAGTCTCTGTATCTTGTGGTTGGTATGTTGTCATGTTCAAGAGCACCTGGAAGCTGATTTTCACCCACTTCATCAATATCAATTATGGTCGGTAAAGATATATCAGGTGTCACACCTTCATTCTGAGTACTGCTTCCACTGACTCTGTAGAATTTAGATTCAGTAAACTTTAGCTGTCCAGATGTGAGTTGATCCACTCTTTGCACAGTGCCTTTACCGAAGGTTTCAGTCCCTATTACCAGTCCTCTATCGTAATCTTGAATAGCACCTGCAAGAATTTCTGATGCGGATGCACTAAATTTATTCACAAGAATAGCCAATGGCGCATTGAAGAATTGATATCCCCATTTTTCTCCTAATGAATGAATATTTCCAGCTGAATTTTTTATTTGGACCGTAGTTCCTCTTCCTAAAAATAAATGCGCAAGAGCATTGGCTTCATATAGTGAACCTCCGCCGTTATTACGCAAATCAAGAATTAGACCATCCACGTTTTCTTTTTTCAGTTCTGATAGAAGCTTTTTAACGTCTTTGCTGCTACTTCTGTAGTTATAATCTCTATTTTGATATGCTTCAAAATCAAAGTAAAAAGCAGGGAGTTCTATTACGCCTATTTTGAATTTCTTGGATGATCTTTCAATCTCAATAATATTTTTTTCTGCCGCCTGATCTTCTAGTTTCACGATATTGCGGGTTATTTCTATCACTTGAGTATTGGAATCGTCTAAAGAAGTGGCAGGAATGATCTCTAATTTTACTTTTGAATCCTTTGGTCCCCTAATTAACTTGACTACATCGTCTATTCTCCATCCTATTACGTCAGTAATATTTTCATCTCCATCTTGCGCTACTCCTATAATCCTGTCGTTTGGTTTTATTGAGTCAGATTTTTCTGCTGGTCCTCCGGCCACCAATGAAGCAATTGTTGTGTACATGCCATCGGAAGAAAGGAGAGCGCCTATTCCTTCTAAGGACAAGCTCATGTTTATATCAAAGTCTTCTTTTCTTTTAGGGGACATGTAGTTTGTATGAGGGCCATAAGAGCTTGTTACAGAGTTTACATAGATATTGAATATATCTTCTTGACGTGTCTGTGAAAAAAAGTTTTTCTGATTAGTTAGGCGTTTGAGTAGTTTTTCTTTAGCCTCCTCTAAACTATTGCCACTTAGTATTAACTGAATAACGTCATTTATAATTAAATCTTCCCACAGCGTTTTTAAATTATTCAGTTCGACAGGTCTAATGGCTTCACTTCGATCTCTCCTAATTTTTCTGTTGAGGAGCAAGTCTTTCTCCATGATTTGGTTAAGAAAAGCCACCTGTGCTTCATGTCGATTTAGATACCTGTTCTTATAAATTTCAAATAGTTTAAATGCTTCTACTAAATCAGATTTAAAACCTCCATTAAGAAGGTTAAGATTTTCTTGATAAGACACCACCTCAGATTCAAGAAAAATGTTCTTCGCTGGGTCTAATCTCTCCACAAAGAGATCAAAGGTCTTTGGACGAATTGAGGAATAGGGTTTCTTTACGTAGTGTTGATCAGATAAAATTTTAATTATCTCTGTGGTGAGAGACACATCTTCTTGATTGTGAAATATTTCTTTGTCCCTAGTTACAAATTGAATATCAAGGTTTAGATCGCTTTCTTCAGCACCTAAAATAGGGCAAATTAGCATGAGAAGTGGGAGTTGAAAAAAAAGTTTTTTCATAATGTAGAGTGATTATATAGGCAGCAACAGTTTTCTAAAAATTTAAGTAAGTTAAGCGTTAATTTTCTGATATCTTGTATTAAATATGATGAAAAATAAATATTCAAATCTTGGCATAAAACCTTATCAGAAAGGTCTGTGTGATTTAGGAAATCACACTTATGGCTATTTGCAGCCTGATGGCGGATGGGGGTGGAGTAACGCCGGTTTAGTGTGCGATGGAGATGAGTCACTTATCGTTGATACTTTGTTTGATGAGGACCTAACAAATGTAATGTTGGGTGACATGAAATCAGCAGAACCTAAAGCCATGAAAAACACAGTAGCCCTCATCAACAGCCATTCAAATGGGGATCATTGCAATGGAAATAACTGCGTTGAAACCAATGAAATCATATGCAGCCAAGCCACCCTCGAAGAAATGGCACATGAATCGCCTGAAACAATGGCCAGCCTTTTAGATAACGCCGATAAAATGGGAGAATTGGGTGAATTCTTTACCAAATGCTTCGGACACTTTGATTTTAAAGGTATCACTAGAAAATTACCCAATTCAACCTTTCAAGGAGAAACATCAAGAAGAGTTGGAGATAAGGAAGTAAAATTATTTGAAGTCGGACCGGCCCATACCAACGGAGACGTTATTGTTTTCGTTCCTGATGATAGGGTGGTTTTTACAGGAGATATTTTATTTATAGAAGGCCATCCTATTCTTTGGGCTGGACCAGTGAGTAATTGGATTGATGCTTGCAATAAAATTATTTCTCTGGATATTGAAAACGTAGTCCCCGGTCATGGACCGGTAACAGATAAAAAAGGCGTTGAAGCGGTTAGGGATTATTTAATTTACATTCATCATGAAGCAAAAATTCGTTTTGATGGAGGGATGGAAGCTCTAGAGGCATGCAAAGATATAGACCTGAAAGCTTTTTCCAGTTGGGGAGACAGTGAGCGCATAGCGGTTAACATCAATTCGCTCTATAGGGAATTTAAAGGAGAAGAACAAAGAGAGGACATAACACTCTTGTTTACTCAAATGGCCGAGTTGGCTAAAGATAGATTAATTATGAAAACTAAACTCGAGTTCTTTTTTGATTGCAGTAGCCCTTGGACTTACCTTGCTTTTAGAGAAATAGAATCGTTATGCTTGAGACAAGACTGCAATTTAATATGGAAGCCCATCCTTGTGGGAGGGGTTTTTAACACCATGAATCCAAGTGTCTACGAGTCAAGAGCAAACCCAGTAAAAGAGAAATTAGCATACTCCCGAAAGGACATGAATGACTGGGCTAAAGTAAGAGAAATTCAATTCAACTGGCCAGATATTTTTCCAATTAATAGCGTAAAAGCAATGAGAGGCTCTTTCTTCGCATTAGAGAAAAGTGTTTTGCCAGAATATGTTGAAATGATTTTTAGTTCTTATTGGTCTGAGGGCTTAGACATATCATCCAATGAAATTCTAGTAAATATTGCAGAAAAATTAGGATGGGATTCCAAGGAATTCTTGGCATACATTGAAAAAGCTGAAACCAAAGACATGTTAAAACGAAACACGAATGAATTGATGGAAAGGGGTGGTTTTGGCTCTCCTACTATTTTTTTAAACGATTCCGATATGTATTTTGGCAATGATCGTCTTGATTTAATAGAGAAGATTTTAGTTTCCTAGGAGTCTTCTTTTCTTTCTTCAGTTTGTTCTTTTATTGAATCCGCGGTTTGTCCAAACATTGTTTTCAGACTTTCCTTGGTCATGCCTTTTCCAAAGTTTCTAGCTTCCTTCCCAACATCCATGCCTCTTCTCACTGCGGGTCTATTTTTAAGGTCATCAAACCATCTTCTGACATTTGTAAACCTATCCAGATCAACCTCGTATCTTTTATAAGCTGTAACCCAAGGAAAAGAAGCCATATCGGCTATTGAATAATCACCGGCTAAATATTCCCTTTCGCTTAGCACGTTATCCATGATACCCAAGAGTCTATCGTATTCATTTTTATATCGTTTTTCAGAGTAGGAGTGATCACCAGGAAAATTAGGAGCATAATTAACAAAATGACTCACTTGTCCGGCCATTGGCCCAAGACCTCCAATCTGCCAAAAGAGCCATTCCAACACCTTCACTCTTTCTCTGGCGTCTTGAGAAAAAAACTGTCCTGATTTTTCACCTAAGTACATCAAAATAGCACCCGATTCAAAAACACTAATAGGTTCTCCGTCTATTCCGTCATGATCCACTATGGCTGGCATTCTGTTATTTGGACTTATCTTCAAGAAGTCAGGTTTAAATTGCTCTCCTTTCCCCAAATTAATAGGTATTACTGTGTAGGGCAGGCCACATTCCTCCAACATTATCGAAATTTTCCAACCGTTAGGTGTGGGTGCGTAGTACAGATCAATCATTGTCTTAAAATCAGTTATTTAAAAATTTATTTTTTTCTTCCCATACAGAATACAACCATTCTTTTAACTCTTCTCTAAATTTCTCATCTTCAATGTAGTTTTTTTGTAATAAGTTTTCAGGCACATCAATTATCTTTACTTGAATTTCGACATTCGACATCCTACCGCAAAGAAAGTCCCAGAAAGTTCGGTGTTTGGAATTATATTTTATTGTGAAGTCCAAAACTTTTTTGATGTATGGCATTGTAGAAAGTGTTAATCCTATGCCACCAGATTTAGGCCTGAGAAGTTGATCGTAGGGAGAGTCTTGAGACGCGCGTTTTGCCTCAGTGAATCTCGTTCCTTCAGAAAAACTAAATATAGAAACTGGGTAGCGAGCAAATCGACCAAAAGATTTTTTCATTTCAATGACATCTTTACCTCGAAGAGAAGGATCTTTTTTAATTTGTTCTTCTGTGTATCTCTTCAAAAAAGGCATATCAAGAGCCCACCAAGCCAGACCTATCACAGGAACCCAAATTAGAACGTCCTTCATAAAAAATTTGAGCATAGGCACCTTTCTATTTGTTATGCCTTGAAGAACAAATATATCCGCCCAAGATTGATGGTTTGCCATCGCGAGATACCAATCAGATTGATTAAGTGAATCAAATCCAGTCACAGCCCATTGAGGTTTGTGAAGAAGTTTTATCCATAGTCCGTTACAAAATATCCAACATTCACCAATAGCGATAATCCATTTGGTGCAAAGTCTTTTAAAGGATTCTATGGGAACAAGAAGTTTCAATACGGCTATGCTTAGGAGAAAAAAACACCAGAAAAGAGTATTTACAACTACCAGAAAGAAAGACAAAGCACCTATAAATATCGCCATAACTAAGATTCTAATTTATAAGTTTAGCCTCGTCCCAGAGTTTATCCATTTCTTCTAAAGAACTTTCATTCACATTCTGCCCGGTTTTATTCAATTCGTCTTCAATGTACCTAAAACGTTTTTCAAATTTTCTATTTGATTTACTCAGAGCAGTTTCTGCATCAACTTTTAAGTGGCGAGAAAGGTTCGTTAGAATCATTAATAAATCACCAATTTCTTCTTCTACGTTGTCATCGTCATCATTCGCAATAGCCATTTTAAGCTCATCAAGCTCTTCTTGTATCTTTTCAAAATACCCATCTAAAGAGCTCCAATCAAAACCAGCCCGAGATGCTCTTTTTTGAATCTTTTGTGATCTCATGAGGGCCGGCAAAGTCAGAGCTATATCATCCATTAAGCTTTCAAAGTTTAGTTCTTTTCTCTCTTTGGCTTTAGTGTCTTCCCAACTTTCTAACTGTTCATCGGACGTATGTTTTTTGGGGCTTTCAAAGACGTATGGATGTCTAGAGATAAGTTTATTAGAGATAGCATTAGCAACGTCTTCAAATTCAAAAAGACCTTCTTCTTTTGCAATCTGGGATAAAAAGACCACTTGAAGTAATAAGTCACCGAGCTCTAATTTTAAATCGTTATGATTTTTTCTTGAAATTGCATCTACAACTTCATAGGCTTCTTCAATGGTGAACGGGGCAATACTACTGAAGGTTTGCTCTTTATCCCATTCGCAACCCGTTTCTTGGTCTCTTAACCGCTCCATCACGCTTAAAAGCTTCTCCATGGGAGATTGTTGATTGGGATCTTTAGTATTCACTTAGCGTTGCATAACGATCCAGATGGTAATCTGAATTACCAAATATTTGCTCTGCAACTCTAGCTCTCTTCATAAAAAAACCAATATCGTATTCATCAGTTACTCCATAACCTCCATGCATCTGAACAGATTCATTGCTAACGAGGTAAGCCGTCTCTCCTGCTTTGTACTTCGCCATACTGGCAAATCGAGTTACATCATTAGATTGTTCATCTATTGCATTCATGGCTCCCACAACTGAGGATTTTGTTAACTCAAGTTCAGAATACATCACAGCTGCCCTATGTTTAAGAGCCTGGAAACTGCCAATAAGTACTCCAAATTGCTTCCTTTCTTTTAAATAGCTCAACGTTATTTGAAAGGCTTGAGAGGCATTACCGAGCATTTCTGCTGAAATTCCTATTTGAGCTTTGTTGATTACCTCTTCAATAATCCCAAAACCATTATTCAATTCACCTAAAAGGTTTTCAGATGATATCTTTACATTAGAAAAAGAAATTTCTGCCGAATTTCTTGAATCCAACATGCTCATCTTAATTACATCCACGCCATCTAAATTTGGATCTACACAAAACAAGCTTATACCCGATGTTTCACTAGATGAACCAGCAGTTCTCGCTGCAACAATAAGAAGGTTGGCACTATGACCATCCAGCACAAAAGCCTTCTTCCCGTTTAAAATAAAATCTCCACCATCTTTTTTGGCTTCAGTCTCTATGTTGGACGGATTGTGTCGAGTGCCTTCTTCAAGAGCAAAAGCAGTAGTTAGTTCTCCCTCGACTAACTTGGGTAAGTATTTTGATTTTTGTTCTGCATTTCCACCAAGCTCCAAGAGAGATGCTCCTAGTAGGGCAGTTGCAAATAAAGGTGAAGGCGTTAGGGTTTTCCCAGCTTCCTCTAAGATAGTGCCCATACCCATCATGCCAAAATCTGAGCCACCATACTCTTCTGAAACAAGAATCCCTGCCCATCCAAGATTAGCCATCTTTGTCCACAACTCTTTGCTGTAACCCAATTCATTATTTGAATCTCTTATTTCTCTGAAATGAGAAATAGGAGCATCATCTTGAAAGAATTTACTGGCAGCATCTTTTAAGAATTGCTGCTCTTCATTTAGTACTAAAGCCATTTTATTTCCTTTTAATTTAGATTCAGTCAGGCAGACCCAGAACACGTTTTGATATGACGTTAAGTTGGACTTCGGAAGTGCCTCCTTCTATGGAATTGGCTTTTGTTCTCAACCAATCACGAGTAATTGCCAACTCCTCCATTGAAAAAGATTCACCATCCCAGCCTATGCCCTTAGTTCCCATGGCTTCTAACATGAGCTCGTACCTGAGTTTGTTGTGTTCCGTGCCGTAATATTTACCCATGGCCGCAGCTGGGCTTGGAGAGCCAACTTTTGTCTCTTCACCAACGCGTTGCATCGTCAGTCCAAAAGCTCTTGAGTTCAGATCATGTTTTGCAATTTTTGAACGAAGAGCCGGTTCAGAGATCTTATTATCAGCATCCGTGCCTACATATTTTTTACTCATTTCTGCAAGTCCTGAACTTTTTTGTCCGCCTTCACTTCTTCCTGATAAACCCATCGCTGAAATCATGGTTCTTTCATGCTCTAAGAGTCTTTTAGCCACAGTCCAGCCTTTATTGAAGCCTCCAACAAGGTCTTTTTTGGGAGCAGTAGCATCGTCAAAGAAAGTTTCACAAAAAGGAGACTTACCACTTATTAAGGTAATAGGTTTGGTAGTAACACCAGGTTGATCCATATCTATCAAAATAAAACTAATGCCATCATGTTTAGGCTCCTGAGGTCCAGTTCTTACCAGACAAAATATCTTATCTGCTTTGTCTGCATAGGATGTCCAGATCTTTTGACCATTAATGA
>CALJVP010000004.1 GCA_937773605.1 uncultured SAR86 cluster bacterium
CTACTGTGAAAGCGGTTATGGTTTTAATCAAAGTCCCTACACCCGAGACTAGAAATAATAATCCAAAAACAAAAAGCATGTGATCGATACCGCTGAGAAGGTGTTCTACGCCCAGCCAAAAGTAGTTAGTTGGATATAAGCTTGTTTCTTTAGGCACCAATAAAGAAGGGTCATTCACTGTCACCAAACCTTCAAATTTTGTTCCGTCTAAATAGCTAATGCTGATCAGTGCATCAGTGGTCCTAGAGAGCCCTTTCAGGGTGATGGTCTTTCCCTGAATAGAATCTCCACAATTAAGATTAATATTGCTGATCAAATATTTCTGCTCTTGCCTAGGAAGAGCTCTTGCTGATTCCGTACAATCCGGAAAAGACACTTCTGCAGGAAGGCCCGCTGCTATGGCTGGGAACATCCACGTGACCTTGTAATTTGAGTTTGTCTGCTCGTTAAGTACCAAGCGAGCTGGATTCATTTCATGCGCAAAATTAAGATTTGAAAAGAAAAATATAAAAAGAATAATGAGCGATTTCATTATTATTTAATTAATAAGTTCGGGGTTTACCTGAACTTTGTATTCATTCCTAAGGTTATCAAGGTAAAGTTTAAAATTATCTTGTTCTTGTTGCATTTGAATATCTGAAATCAAAAGAGATCTTATCTCTTTAAGTTCAGGCACCTTCTCCTCTGCAACCGCAGAGACAAAAACCAAATGGCTGCCGTAGCTTGACTCGTATGGACCTGTCCAATCATTAATTATCGCTTTATCAATAGCATCCGAAAAATCCTCACCAAAAGACCTGGCAATTTCTTTAGAAGTTTTTAAAGAGAAGTTCTTTCCTAACAAAAAGGGATCTCCATAGGGTAAATCTTTATTTTTCTTCCAAAGATTAAGTGCTTTTAAAGCTCTATTTTTACCGTCCTTATCTGCATTAAAATAGATATGAGTAAAGGTGTATTTTTTTGGAACCAGATAGGCTGATTGATTATTTTTAAAATACTCTTCAACCTCATCTGCGGAGGGCATTTTGACTTCTTCTTGTTTTAAAAAACCAATTTTTTGTGAAAGCCTTCTTTTTATTATTATGTCATTCTTATCTAGACCCAGTTTTAAGGCCTCTCTGTAGAGTATTTCTTCATCAACCAATTGATTGATGATCCCATTCAATTCACTTTTATTTGGTTCTCTACCAACCTGTCTGGTCCACGTATCAATAAGACCATTTAACTCTGAATCAAAAATAACAATTGTTTTATCATCTGATAAGTCTTCAAATAATATGTCCAATATAAAGATAACCAGACCTATAGAAAAAAAAGCTAAAAGTTTTTTCGTCATTATTTACCAAGTATCAATGTTTGGCCTTTTCTTACCGTCTCTTTGTTTTGTAGCAGGGAGAGACTTAAGACCTCCCATTATCCAGTTTCTAGTTTCTGCAGGATCAATAACATCATCAAGCTCAAAATGTGATGCCATGTTTACTGCCCTTCCTCTTTGATAGCTATCGGCTACCATTTTTTCGTAAGCCTCAACCCTTTTCTTTGGATCTTTTATGGCTTCTAATTCTTTTCTGTAACCCAACTTGACCGCACCTTCAAGTCCCATGCCTCCAAACTCTCCGGTAGGCCATGTCACAGTAAATAAAGGGCTATTGAAACTTCCACCGGCCATTGCTTGTGCGCCAAGCCCATAAGCTTTTCTAATCACAACAGACATTAGAGGAGTTTCTATATTAGCGCCAACAACAAACATCCTGCTTGCATGTCTTACAAGAGCTGTTTTTTCACTTTCCGGTCCAACCATTATTCCAGGACAATCTATTAAAGAGAGTATGGGTATATCAAAAGAATCGCAAAGTTGCATGAACCTTGATCCCTTATCAGCTCCAGGAGAGTCTATTGCGCCTGATAAGTGACCTGGATTATTTGCTATGACTCCAACAGGTCTTCCTTCTATTCTAATGAGTGAAGTGATTATTCCCGGAGCCCAATCCTTTCTGATTTCTAGGATTGAATCAACATCAGCAATTCCTTCTATAACTTCTCTCATGTCATAATATCTGAGTCTGTTTTCCGGAACGATGAAACGTAATTTTCTGGGATCTGGTGCATCCCAATTCTGAGTTGGTCCTTGAAAGTAGGAAAGATATTTTTTAGCCACTGCAACGGCTTCCTTTTCATCTTTAACAGCAATGTCCACAACTCCATTAGGAACTTGAATGTCCATTGGGCCTACTTCGTCAGGAGTAAAAACCCCCAAACCCCCGCCTTCAATCATAGCTGGGCCACCTACTCCTATATTTGAATCTTCTGTTGCAATGATAACGTCACAACAACCTAATAAAACTGCATTACCTGCAAAACATCTTCCTGTGGTTATTCCTACAACTGGTACCAACCCCGATAACTGTGCGAAATAAGTAAAAGCAAGACAATCAAGGCCTGCAACCCCCAGAGCATCTGTATCGCCCGGACGCCCTCCTCCACCTTCTGCAAATAATATGGTGGGAAGCTTATTTTTTTCTGCTATTTCAAACATGCGATCTTTTTTTGCATGATTCATTTTTCCTTGAGTACCGGCCAGAACCATATAATCGTATGACATTGCCATCACCCTGGAATTGTCTTCTTTAAAGAGGTTGCCATTAACGTGCCCTAAACCGCAAACCATTCCATCACCAGTCGTATTCTTAATTAGATCTTCTTCGGTTCTTCTTCTTCTTTGTGCTGCCATCACTACGGATCCATACTCAACGAAAGAGCCTTCGTCACATAAGTCTTCAATATTCTCTCTGGCCGTGCGATGGCCTTTTGCGTGTCTCTTTTTTACAGCTTCTGGTCTATTTATGTCATGGCTTGCTTCTTTTCTATCCAACGCCTCTCTTAGATCTGGTCTTATCCAATCCAAATCAACTTGGTCGTCTTTTTTCGTTAGTTGTTGTTTTACTTCGGCTTGCTGAATGGTCATCAAAGAGTGACCTTCAAAGACCGTGTCTTGAGCTTGCACTCTAATGTCATTCACAATTCCGCTTACTTCTGAAATAACTTCATGTTCCATCTTCATGGCTTCCATGATCAGCAAAGGCTTTCCTTTCCAGACTTGATCGCCTTTTTTAACAGTAAATTTAACCACCATGCCTTGCATTGGAGCCTCTACACTGGAATACCCTTCTTGAAGTTCTTCATTCTCTAATTGCAGAATGTTTTCTGAGTCATCAACAAACACTCCCCCCGTCTTACCATGATCAAGAACGGCAAGAGGATCAAGATTTTCTATTTTTCCTTTTTTAGGGAGTTCTTTTTTTAAACTTCTTTTAATGTCAGATAAATCAATGTGTTTTCCTTTCGATAGAAGGTTTTTAATATTTTGATCTAAAAAATTTGAATGGATCTCATTATTTTTAAATTGCTTGTCTGAAAGAATATTCTTTAGCAAACCAATATTCGTAGGAACGCCTTCAATTTTAAATTCGCAAAGTGATCTGTAATTTCTCTTTGCCGCTTGTTTAAAATTATCTCCAGGAGCATGCGTGATGATCTTAGCTATTAATGAGTCAAAGGATGGATTGGTTTCATAACCAGCATAACCATAGCTATCCGACCTTACTCCCGGACCAGAAGGCAAATCAAACGAAGTAAATTTTCCTCCTGAAGGCTTCATATTTCCATCTGAATCAACTACCTCCATATTAACTCTTGATTGAATAGCGAATCCCTTGGGCTGTTCAATATCTTTTTGTTCTAATTTAAGCTGTTTAAGAGACTTGCCTGAGGCGACTTGTATTTGAGCTTTAACAAGATCTAAGCCCAAAATTGCTTCCGTTACGGTATGTTCAACTTGCAGTCTTGCATTGCATTCAATAAATCTATAATCCTCTTTAATGAAGTCTACTAAGAATTCTACGGTAGCAAGTCCCTCGTACTTTGTAGATTTAATAAGCGACAAGGAAGCTTCTATCATCTTGTCTTTCAATTCTTTTTTAATTCCAGGACAAGGAGCAATCTCAATTATCTTTTGATATCGCCTCTGAACAGAACACTCTCTTTCATGAAAATGGGTGGCCTGACCTTTTCCATCTCCTAATACCTGAACTTCAACATGCCTGTAGTTTTTTAAATACTCCTCCACATATAATTCAGGTGAATTAAAGGCTGCTTCCGCTTCAGAGGAAGCTCGGTCCATGGCCTCTTTAAGATCTGATGCTGAATTAACAACTCTCATTCCTCTTCCGCCTCCGCCAGCTACTGCCTTTATAACCAATGAAGAGTTTTTCTTAAGCCCTTCCATGAATGCAGTGGCTTGCCTCAAAGTAACTTTACCTTTAGATCCTTCTATAACAGGTATTGATAGCTTCTCTGCCAAACCCTTCGCTTCAGTCTTTTCTCCAAAAATCTTCAAAGCCCTTTCGGAAGGTCCAATAAATTTTATGTTTGCTCTTTTAGCTGCAGAAGCAAAAGCAGGATTTTCACTTAAAAAACCATAACCTGGATGAATAGCATCAACCTTAGACAGCTTAGCTATAGATATTATTTTTTTTATGTTCAGGTAGGCATTGGCGCCCTTTTCATCAACTATGAATGATTCATCCATTTTTGATAAGTGCAGAGAACTGGAATCATCTTCAGAATAAATTCCTACTGTTTTTATTCCCAGGTCATTGCATGTTCTTGCTATCCTTATAGCAATTTCACCCCTGTTAGCAATAAGTATCTTCTTCATAGTAATTCCTAAAGTTTAAAGAAAAGAAGCTTGAATGCTTTAGAGTCTACCAAAGATCATATTTCTGCAATTCCGCTCTTCCTACTACCATGTGATGCACTTCGTCAGGACCGTCAGCAAATCTTAGATGCCTAATATCAGTATAAAGACCGGCTAATGGAGTCCACTGTGATATTCCTGCCGCACCATGCATCTGGATAGCTTGGTCAATAATCAAGCATGCTTTTTCTGGCACCATTGCTTTTATTGCACTTACGTAAACTCTTGCCTCCTTGTTGCCCAACACATCCATAGCTTTTGCAGCCTGCAGAACCGAAAGACGCATCGCATTTATTTCTATTCTAGCTCTTGAGATAATCTCTAAGTTACCACCAAGCTTTGCTATAGGTTTTCCAAAAGCCTCTCTTGTTCCTGCTCTTTTAACCATCAGCTCTAGTGCAACTTCTGCTTTGCCGATTGTTCTCATGCAGTGGTGTATTCTTCCAGGGCCCAATCTAACTTGAGAAATCTCAAAGCCTCTGCCTTCGCCTAAAAGTATATTTTCTTTAGGGACTCTAACGTTATCAAACCTTATGTGCATATGCCCTTGAGGAGCATGGTCATGTCCAAAAACTTGCATACCTTCAAGTATCTCAACACCTGGAGTATCTTTAGGAACCAATATTTGAGATTGTTGTTTCGAAGGTGCTGCATCAGGACTGGACTTAACCATGACGATCATGATCTTACACCTTGGATCTCCTGCTCCAGAAATATAGAACTTTTCTCCGTTTATTACCCATTCGTCTCCTTCTAAAACTGCACTTGTACTGATATTTTTAGCATCAGATGAAGCTAGGTTTGGTTCAGTCATTGCATAAGCAGAACGAATTTCACCATTTAAAAGAGGCTCCAACCATTGCTTCTTTTGTTCTGGCGTTCCAACTCTCTCAAGAACCTCCATGTTTCCGGTATCAGGGGCACTGCAGTTCATACTTTCAGAAGCCAAAGGATACTTACCAATCTCTGTGGCAATATAGGTGTAATCTAAATTAGTAAGACCGTCACCAATTATTCCTTCTGAATCAGGCAAAAAGAAATTCCACAAACCCAAAGCCTTTGCTTTATCTTTAGCTCCTTCAAGAAGTTCTAACTGCCTTGGATCCCAAGTCCACCTATCCTCTTTTCCATTTTGAAGAGCAAAAAACTCTTCTTGTATTGGCTTTACATTCTCTTCACAGTGTTTTTTTATTAACTCTAGAAGTGGAATTGCTTTATCGGACATGGAAAGCTCAAACAACTCGTTGTGTAAGTTAGACATAATTATTTCTCCTTTTTTTAAATACTATTAATACGAATACCAGATTGGAGAAGACCAAGCTCTCTCTTGAATGGTCTTTTTCAAATCTTCTCTTGGTTCATTACCGCTCTTTACTGCGTCCCAGGTTGACCATCTACAAGTAGGATTCTCAAGTACCCTGACATAATAAAACGCTTTCAATGATGGATCAAATGAGGCATCCGTCCAAACTGTTTTTAATTCATTTGCTCCAACATCGGCACTAATTGAACAATCTGAAATATCTACTAAGGCCTTATTATCAGGACATCTATTAGTTACTGGATCTGGCATGAGGCCGTCTGAACAAGCAACATCAATTACTTCTTCGTGAGGTTTTCCAGAAACCCTATCTACCCAACCTTTGATGATTTGCACTCTTTGTAGCGGAGCAGAATTCTTATCTCTCAAAGCCCATACTAGAAAAGATGGCTTTTCTCCATCGGAAGACTCGAGATCCTGTCCCATAGGTACGCCCCTTTTGTAGGCTTCTCCAACCAGATCTTCTTCGCTTAGCATCGCCTTATCTAGGTCGTAACCAGCAAAGAATCTTAATTTTATTCTACTTCCAGAAGTTGCATAAGTTTCTTTTCTTCTAAAAGCATCAAAAATAGAATCTCTTGTATTTTCTTGTGCCCAAACAGCAGCAAGACCAGAAGCACCCCAAGTATTAAAAACTGCATTATTAAAAACCCTATCCCCAATTTTCTTCAAAGTTAATTGCCTTATAGGATTTTCCATAAGTAAATCAAGGTTTTCTCCACTCATCGGCACCGATCCTCTTCCTTCCGGTGTCCCGTCAAGTATCCCTACTTTGGATGTAAAGTTAGACTCGTCATCAGATGTAGCTCCTGTATGGGTATCGCTGGCACCCACCATTCCGAATTTGTATGGGTTTCCACGGCCTTCTTCTTCCATCCCCAAACCATCAAGATAGGCCTGTCTAACATACCCACCAAATGGTCTACTATAAGTAGAAGCACCAACTCTTTGATCCATAATTTCAAAGTCCGCCCACTCATCATTGGGTGATAATATTGGATGCGTTTCAGAAGTACCTTTAACCTGTGTCATTTCTACTAGAGGTTCATTTCTCATTCTGAATTCTGCGTATTGACTGGCAATAGGAAGACCGTCCCAATTTTCCATTTCAAACATTTGACCATTTGAGCCATTTGAATTGTGAGGTATTGCTATAGTGTCGACTCCGTTCTCTCTAAGTTCATCCATCCAAGACCAAAGATCTTCCGGATTTAAAGACTTCAATCTTGTGAAGGGTTCAACAGTAAATTTATTGCCCTTATAGATTACATTTCTGTGTAGATTTCCATTTTCATGAGGAGGTGATCCTGCAAAATTACATCCTGTTCCATTGAAAAGGCACTTCAAAGCAGACGAACCTTCGGTATTAGATGATCTAGCTGACGAAGTTGTGTATTCATAAGCAACGAAAGTAGTAAAGTTTCCTGGATCATTGTGTCTCTGAGCGCTTTGGATAACATCCTTCCATGCGGTTCTATGGACATCAATATCGTACAAAGTAGAACCTCTGGCTGTATCTCCTGTTACATAAGCAACCAGCCTAGTCCAAATATTACTAAAACTGTTAACATTTCTCACATAGCTTTGAAAAAGAGTGCTTCTTTCTGCAATTGATTCTTGTGTTAGATTTTCTGGCGAGTTTAAATTATGAAAAGGCTCTGTTCCTGCTTTGCCATTATTTGGATCCGCCCAATCAGGAATACTGCCTAATAAAAAACCATGGTCTGTAACGGCATAAAAGTCTAAAGGCTCTCTTAGTTGCATGTCATAACCTAGAGCGTGTTTAATTGATCCGCCCTTGGCAAAATCATAAGCATCATCTGGCGTGGCAGTTGTACCAAAAATATAAGCATCAAATGAATGTTTTGTATGCACATGAAGGTCTCCAAAATAGACATTTCTATCCTCATTAAAATCTGCTGTGGAGCCTGGTTCAGGGTCGGCTACTTCTAAATCTTCGGAATAATCAATAATATCATCAGGCGAAGTACAGCTCCATAAACAGAAAAGTAATAATACTGGACCGAGTGACTTTAAATTTAAACCCATATTTTTCTCCCTGAAATACAATTCGTTAGCTAAGATAGTAATTCTATCTGGACTTTGAGTCCACAAAGAAATTTGTCACATTAACGACTTGCAGAAGTTAAATACTCTTTGATTTCTAGACGTCGTCTGGAAGGATATTTGCAGCTCTGATGCCGGAAATATTTGGAACATACCAAATTGGAGAAGACCAAGCTCTCTCTTGAATGACTGAGGGTATATCTGGCCTCGGATCATTGCCAGATTTTAAAGCATCCCATGTTGACCATCTACAAGTTGGATTTTCTAATACTCTTACGTAATAGAAAGATTTAATTGAAGAGTCAAATTTAGGATCTTTCCAAACAGTCTTAAGTTCGTTGGCTCCTGCATTCTTAGAAATTTCACAATTTTTTAAGTTAACATCAGCTCCATTATCAGGACATCTATTTGTTTGTGGATCAGGCTTATTTCCATCGGAGCAAGCAACATCAAAAACCTCTTCATGAGTCTTGCCGCTTAATTCTGTCCACCCTTTGATAACTTGAACTCTATCCAGAGGTGCTCTTTTGCTATCTCTTAGAGCCCAAACTAAAAAACTAGGGGCCTTGCCATCGGATTCAAATATGTCTGAACCCATGGTAACTCCTTGTGAATATGCGTAAGCAACAGGATTCTTTTGACTTAAAACATCTTCCAAGCCATACCCTGCAAAAAACCTTACTTTGATTCGACTGCCGGTAGTGGCAAAAGTCTCTTTTCTTCTAAAAGCATTATAAATAGACTCTCTGGTATTATTTTCTGCCCAAACTGCAGCCAATCCAGAAGCACCCCATTCTGTATATGTTGTTTGTATGTAGTCTTTATCTTCTATAGTTTTAAACCCTGATATCACTATATTCATATCAGAATTTTCTATTTGTTTCTTGAATTCTGGATCAATTGGTATTGCACCTCTTAATTCTGAAGTCCCATCGATGATTCCTGCCTTAGAATTAAAGTCGGCCTCATTGTCAGAAATTGCTCCAGTATGAGTATCGCTAGCACCAACCAAACCAAATTTATAAGGGTTTAAATCATATTCCGACTCCAAAGTAAGACCCCTTAGGTATGCATTCCTTACATAACTCCCTTCGGGTCTTGAATAGAAAGGAGATGCCACTCTGTTATTCATTATCTCAAAATCCGCCCATTCATCATTCGGAGAAAGTAACGGATGACTATCTGAAGTTCCTTTAACTTGCGTAATTTCAACCAAAGGTTCATTTCTCATTCGTTTCTCAGAATAATTTTTAGAAAAAGGGTTTCCTGCCCAATCAACCATTTTAAACATTTGTCCATTGGAGCCATTGGAATTATGTGGAATAGCCAAACTTTCAGCACCTTCTGCTCTTAAATTATCCATCCAATCCCATAGATCTTCTGGGTTTCTCGAGTCCACTATGGAAAACGGCTGAACCGGGGCAATGCTATTTTTAAACAAAACATTTCTATGCAAGTTACTCTGGCCTATACCGCTCGAAGTGAATTCATAAGCAATAAAGGTAGTGAACTTTCCTGGATCGTTATGTCTTTCTGCCGCTTCTGCAGAATCTTTCCAAGCCGATTGGTGAGTATCTCTATCATAAGCTTTAGTGCCGTAGATGGTATCCTCTTGAAGATAAGCTTTTAAAAGCTTTATTGGGTTATAGGTTGGTGCAATGAGCTCACCTGTAATGAGACCTCTAAATAGTCCAAGGCGTCTTGCCAATGAATCTGTGGTTAAATTTTCAATATCATTTAAGCCATGCAAATCTTTTGCAAAGTCCATCTTTCCTGGAACAGTGCTGGGGTTAGCATAGGCTGGCAACATTCCCAACCAAGCTGCATGGTCGGTGACAGCATAAAAATCTAAAGGGTCTTCTAACTGCATATCAAAACCCAAGGGATGTTTAATAATATCTCCTTTGGCATACTTATAGGCATCATCTGGCGTTGCCTTTGTGCCAAAAATATAAGCATCAAAGGAATATCTTGTATGAACGTGTAGATCTCCAAAGTAGGCATTCATGTTCTCATTAGAGTCTAGTTGAGGCTCAGAAACATCATTCTCTAATGAGAAATCTCTAATATCATCTTTTAATGAAAAAACCTTATTAGTTCCTGAAAGCCAAACAACCAAAACTAGCATGAATAAAGCAACTAAAGTTCTTCTAAACAAAATCATCAAAATCTCCCCTTATGAATAAAGACTGATCTTAAAATCTAATGTTATTCTCTGCAAGCACTAAGATTTTCCTGTTTCTATATTTTTTATTTCTTAATAAAAATTAAAATTGACAAGTTTCAATAATACTGTATAAATATACAGTATGAATGATATATACAAACTTAATAAGCCTTCTGGGCAGCCAATGGCAACTAGAAATGTTGATTCAATAGCCTTTCAGGCAAATATCAAAGATGACTGGTTGGATAGATTAATAACATCAATGTACATAGTTTTGACAGGTACTCTTTTCTCAATTTCATTAGCGGTACTCTTAGGATTTAATTCTTAAAAAAATTATAAGAATTATTTGAGTTAGCTTAAACTATTGCTAACACAAATAATTACATGGAATTTAGTAACCAATTTCTAGCTTTCTGGGGTGCAATTGCTTTGTTCTCCTTTTTTTTCCTGTTTTTTAAAACGGCTCCTTACGGTCGATATATCAAACCTGGCTTAGGCAAAACTATGCCGTCCCGACTTGGATGGATAATCATGGAAACACCCACCGTCTATCTGATGGTTTTTTTCATCTTTTTTTATATTGATAGCATGCTTCTTGTGCAATGGGTATTCGTAGGAGTATGGCTCTTACACTATTTGCATCGAAGTCTGATATGGCCAATTAGGGCCAGGTTAAAACAGAAAAGAATGTCTTATCTAGTTGTCGCTTTGGCCTTCATCTTTAATACTGTTAATGTTTCTATCCAAGCTATTTGGATTTTTAAATTCACCAGTTACGAAACTAGTTGGTTATACAGTTTTCCTTTTATTATTGGTTTATTAATCTTTTTGATCGGCATGTATATCAATATACGATCCGATAACATCCTATTTAATTTAAGAAAACAGAAAGGCCCAGGTTATCATTTACCTGAAGGCTTTCTTTTTAATAAAGTAAGCAGTCCAAACTATCTCGGTGAATTCATAGAGTGGCTTGGATGGGCTATTATGACTTGGAATCTTGCAGGTTTAATGTTCTTTATATGGACAGTGGCAAACTTACTGCCACGAGCTATTTCTAATCATAAGTGGTACAAAGAAAATTTTGATTCCTATCCTGATGATAGGAAGGCGATTATTCCTAATTTCTATTAATCTATAACGTTCTCCTTAATCTTTTTGAAGTTTCAAAGAGGTAATATTTGTTCTACACTATTACCGTTCAATTTATCCAAGGGCTTAGGTTTTTTAAAGTCTTTTGAAAACATTAAAACTAGGAGATATTAAATGGATCTAGAGTACGGACCGGAATACAACGATTTTAGAAAAGAAGTTGTTCATTTTGTAAAAGAGAATGAAAACGTAAAACTTGAAGGCCCTGTAAGAAGCGAAAGCAGAATTGCTTGGCAGCAAAAATTAATCGATAACGGTTATTTTGCTAGATCCATACCAAAAGAATACGGTGGATTTGGTGGCGATATGGACATCATTAAACTTAGAATTATTGCAGAAGAGTTTGCTAAATCTCCCATACCGAAACCCATGGGTGGTCAAGGAATCCAAATGCTGGTTCCAACCATATTAGAACTAGGTACAGAAGAACAAAAGCAAGCTTATGTGCGCCCTACTCTCAGGGGAGAAATGATTTGGTGTCAAGGCTACTCAGAACCTAATTCCGGTAGTGATTTGGCCAGTCTCCAGACTAAAGGCGAGCTTGATGGTGAAGAATGGGTAATCAATGGACAAAAGATATGGACAAGTACTGCTCATCTTTCACAAATGTGCTTTATTCTTGTAAGAACGGAACCAGACGCCCCTAAGCATCAAGGCATCAGTTACCTTTTAATGCCTATGGATACTCCAGGCATAGACAGAAGACCCATTAAACAGATGACTGGTGATTCGGACTTCAACGAACTCTTCTTAACCGATGTTCGCATTCCTGCCACCAATATTATTGGGCAAAGAGGAGAAGGTTGGAAAGTGGCAAACGCCACCTTGGGTCATGAGAGAGGCTCTCTAGCAGACCCTAATGCAACAATGAATAGATTTAATTCTTTGGTTAATTTAATGAAAGGTGAAACGATCAATGGCGAACGAGTTATTGATAAACCAGTATTTAGAGACAGATTATTAAAAATTCAAGGTAGGATTATTGCGCAGCAATCAAATGCACTGAGGATACTATCGAGTCAGATAAATAAAGGTCAAGATACCAACATGGCGAAGTTCATTACAAAACTTCAAGGAACTGAGCTTAGACATGATCTGGAAGGTCTTGCTATAGATGCTATGGGAGAAATGGGCACGCTGTATGAAGACAGTCCTCATCTAAGAGATAAAGGTGCTTGGCAAATGTCCTACATGTATTTCTTGGGTCTAATTATAGGCGGGGGAACCAGCCAGATTCAAAAAAATATTATCAGTGAGCGTGGTTTAGGCATGCCTAAAGAACCAAAAGTACAAGGAGCATAGTATGTATTTCGGATTATCAGAAGAACAAAAAAGTTTAGAAGAAAGTATTTCAAAATACCTAGAAGCTAATGCATCACTTGAAGCTATAAAAGCAGTAGCTGATGGAGAGAAAGAAAAAGCAAAAGCCATTCATCAAGGCTTAGTGGATTTAGGAATTAGTGGTTTGATGGTTCCAGAACAATACGGTGGATTGGAATTAGACACACTCTTTGCTGCCGTTGTTGCTGGTGCTCTAGGAGCAGGAACAGCCCCTAGTCCTTTCACGGGAGCTTATGTTATGGCTCCTCTTGCTTTGTCTTTAGCAGGCAGCGATACTCAAAAAGATAATTGGCTACCTAAAATAGCTGGCGGTGATGCTGTAATAGGTATGGGTTTATCTGAATATATTGGCGCAAGAGAAGATGCAGGAATTACTTACTCAGACGGTAAAATCTCTGGAAGAGCTCTCTTTGTCATAGATGGAAAAGATGCAGATGCATACATCTTAGGTAACCAATCTGGTCAACTTTTTTTAATTGATGCAGATTCATCAGGTATTGATGTTACAGATTTAACTACGGTTGATAAAACAAGAGATTCTATTGAACTTATTTTGAAAGAGGTAAATGCTGAATTACTTCCTGGTTCTGAAAAAGATCCTAGCGCTATTAATAAAGTGATCGACACAGGAAGACTAATGCTTTCTGCTGACACAGTTGGAGCTTCCCAAGTAATGCTTGATAAATCTGTGGCATATTCTCTGGAAAGGAAGCAATTTGGCAGAGCTATTGGCTCTTTCCAAGCTGTTAAACATATGTGCGCTGAAATGACTGCGGAATTAGAACCATGTCATTCCATGGTTTGGCATGCAGCTCATTGCCAAGACAACATAGAAGAAGAAGCCAGAGAAATGGCTTGTCACCTGAAAGCGCACGTAGCTGAAGTTGGACAACAGGTTTCTAAGACTTCTATCGAAGTCCATGGAGGCATGGGTTTTACTGATGAAATGGGTCTCCATTATTGGTTTAAGCGCATAGGGTTAAACAGACAACTTCTAGGATCGCCTGAGCTTGTAAGAGAAGAAGTTGCAAAACTCCAAGGATTTGACCAGTCGCTGGTAAAAAAAAACTAAAAACACAAGCCTCTGACAGACTTACGGGCAAAAGAAATCTAAAGGACTCAGGATCAAGCGACGAACTACCAGAACTTTTTAACTAGTAATGAAAAATCCATACGACAACGAAGAACGCAAAACTTTTCATGAAATGGTTTCTAAATTCATGGAAACTGAAATTTGGCCACATGTTGATGCGTGGGACGAGAAAGGCTCTTACCCGCAAGAAATAAATGAGAAAGTTTGTCAACTTGGTGTTTTTGGTTTTGGTATCGAAGAGCAATACGGAGGACTGGGCTTCGATGACCAGTTTATGCGCAAAGCTTCGTCTTTTGAAATGGGACGCTCAAGTGCTGGAGGCCTATTTGCCAGCATAGGTTCTAGAAGCATAATGCTCAAACCGCTTGTTGAATTAGCCAATGAAGAGATTAAATCTCGCTCTCTACCAGAGTTATTATCCGGAAGAAAAGGAGGAGCCCTTGGGATAACTGAACCCGGAGGAGGCTCAGATGTAGCAAGAATAAAAACGACGGCCCGGAAGGAAGGACACGAATGGGTCCTTAATGGTCAGAAGATGTTCATTACTGGTGGAATCCAAGCATCATTTTTTGTTGTTGGGGCCAGAACAGGAGGAGAAGGACTGGGTGGAATATCCCTCTTCTTTGTGGATGCAGATACTCCTGGTTTTAAAAGGACTCCTATTGATAAGAAAATGGGTTGGTGGACTTCAGACACTGCTGTTCTCTATTTTGATGAGTGCAAAATTCCTGAATCAAATCTTATGGGAGAAAAAGATAAAGGTTTTTATGCAATCATGGATAACTTTAATTATGAGCGTTATATGATGGGAGCTCAGATGCTAGGGATGTCCCAACGTTGTTTTGAAGAATGTGTAAGTTACGCTAAAGAAAGAAATACATTTGGCAAAGCCTTAATTGAGCATCAAGTTATACGTCATAAACTAGCAGACATGTCTGCAAAGATAGATGCGATGGATGCTTACCTTAATCAAGTTGCTCAACTAATGAACAATGGCGAAAAACCAGTGGCTGAAATAAGTAAAATAAAATTCTACTGCTCTGAATGTTTGGAATCCATTGCAAGTGAAGCGATGCAAATCTTAGGAGGCGCAGGTTACCTTAGAGGAAATCCTGTGGAACGAATATATAGGGAAGTAAAAGTTATGGCCATAGGTGGTGGCTCTAAAGAAATAATGAAAGACTTAACTGTAAAACAAATGGGTCTATAAGCTATAAAAGTCTTTTGCCGTTTTATAAAAAAGGTAATTCTTTTCATCATCATTAAAACCTAAAGACATTTTCTTAAATGCATTCCATAAGACATGATAAGAAATTGATTGTTTATCGACGGGAAAGTTACTTTCAAACATGCACCTTTTAACTCCGAAAGCAGAAATTGTATGAGAATAGTATTCTTTATGGGCCTCAACTAATTCATCAGAAGAAGCAGGAGAATCATTTTTATGCCAATCCCATCCGTTAACTGGCATAGCTAAACCACCTAATTTTGAATACACATTAGGGCACTCAGACAACTCCAAAATATCATCTTTCCATTGTCCAAAAATATCTTTTTGCCTTCCTTCATAAGGGCCAATCCCTAATGGACCTCCAAAATGATCATGAACTATTTGTAATGAAGGTAGTGCTTTAGCTAATATTGTTAAGTCCTTGATTTGATTATGGTAATGCCACGTATCAAATACCATATTTAAATCTACAAGCTGCTCTAATCCTCTTTGGAACTTATCTTCAAAATAAATGTGCTGTGTAGGCTCGGAGTGTGCGTTCCTTACAGCTTCATCTGCATCCCAACCTCCCGAATGCCTTATGCCTCTAAACAGCCCTTCGCCCTTTTCATTATGAGCCTCAAGAACTTCTCTTGAAGAGTCTCCCAACATCATATCTACATGTCCTATGATTCCTGAAATTTGAGCATTAGCAGGATTGCTTTGAGCTTGCTTGGCTATTTCAACGACAAATTCAGTCTCACCTACTGGCTTAAATGCATCAGGCCCATCATTGTAATATTCTTGTCCGCAGTCTATAAAAACGGTTTTCTTGATATTGTGACCACTGCCAGTGTCGTTCCATAAATCTTCCAGTAAGTATCTATAAGGATTGTTATCACTTTCTTCTTGTTCTGGTCCGTGCCAAAGATGATGATGGGGATCAATAATAGGCAAATCTGGTTCTAATATTTCTTCTTGTACTCTGTCTATCCAGCCGGGAATCTTGTAAACATTACTCATCTTTTAATTCTTCTCTATTATTTATTACAGACAAAGCATAACCATATAAGTCAGCTATTTCTTCAATTTGCTTATCTTTAGGTGTTCCAGCGCCATGACCTGCTCTAGATTCGACTCTGAGTAAAACTGGATTATTGCATCCTTGTCTCTCCTGTAAACGAGCAGCAAATTTATATGAATGCGCTGGAACAACCCGATCATCTCGAGCCGAAGTAGTTATTAGCGTAGTTGGGTAACAAGCCCCCTCTTTTACATTATGGTAAGGTGAATATGATAATAAGTTTTTAAAATCCTCTTCCTCATCAGGTGCTCCGTAATCACTTTCCCAGGCCCATCCAATAGTAAATTTATGAAATCTCAACATGTCCAACACTCCCACTTGAGGTATGGCAACTTTAAAAAGTTCTGGGTATTGAAGCATGGTAGCCGCTACTAACAAACCTCCGTTAGATCTTCCTAAACTTACCGTGGTATTGCTTGAACCAACATCCTCTGAGTGCAAGAACTTGGCTGCATAGGCAAAGTCATCAAAAACATTCTGCTTATTCAAAAGCATCCCTTGTTTGTGCCAGCTATCACCATATTCAGAACCGCCTCTGAGGTTGACAACAGCCAAGACCCCTCCTTCCCTCATCCACGTATAAAAGGTCTTGGTAAAAGAAGGCAAAATAGGAATATTAAACCCTCCGTAACCGTATAAAAGAACCGGGGTACTATTGTCTATTTTCGATCCCGCCTGATGAGAAATATGAATGGGTATACTAGTCCCATCTTTTGAAGTGAAAAATTTTAGTGTTGTTGTTAGTTCAACATCTTCATATCCTGGTAATTCCATTTGCCAGAATAAATCATATTTAAAGGTCAAAAGATCTAATTTGTAAATTTTAGGAGGAGTAACAAAGTTTTCAAATTCAAAAAAGGTGTACTTTTCGTTCAGGTTTCCATCAAATCCCTGAATGGTACCTTGTCCTTCTATTTCTAAATCTAGATGATGTTTTCCAGACAAGTTGAATAACTTAATGCTTGATAATGTATCTCTTAGGTAATTAATAATAATCTTATTCCCCACAAGATTGACGCTTGAAATGGTTTCTTTTGACTCTGGCACGATATCGTTCCATTGAAACTTGTCTTCATCCAGAAGAGTTAGACTTACCACTTTTCCTTTGGGTGCTTTATAGGTGGTATAAAACCATAGAATATTATCTCTACTTTCTAGATATCTAAATGATCCTTTAAATTCTCCAATAACAGGTGCGTAAGCTTTATCTTTTTTTCTTTTAATATAGATAAGATTTCTTTCATCCGTTCCTTCGCTTACGCTAAGTAATCTAAAATCTCCTTCCCTGGGTACTGATATGTCCCATGACCAATCCGGTTGGTTGGAATCAGAATACTCAATTCTATCGTCCTCTTGGTCTGTACCGACAACATGGAAATACAGTTTTGGTTCTTTATTTACATCTGCCAAAGCTTCATCCGGTTTATCATATTTCTGATAATAAAATCCTGAACTATCCGATTCCCATGTAGCGTATGAAAACTTAGACCATTCAATCACATCGTCTAGTTTCTTTTTTGAATCTATAGCAAGAACATGCCAAGTTCTCCAATCAGAACCTCCGTCTGAAATGGAATAAGCTAATAGCCTTCCATCTGGGCTTACGCTGGCCGAAGACAAGGAAATGGTGCCGTCTTTTGAGAAATTATTAGGATCTAAAAGAATCTCCGCTTCACATGATTCACAATCTTGCATCATTAAAATGTTTTGTTGCAAGTTGCCATTATTAAAATAGTAAAAAGTCTTTCCACCTCTAATAAAAGGCATTCCTATCGTGTCAGTTTCCCAAATCTCCTCTAAGTTTTTAGAAATGTTATCTTTATAGGAGTTACCACTTAAAAAATGGTCAGAAAAGTTATTCTGTGTGTTGACCCATTCTTCAACTTCATCGGAAGTAAAATCTTCTAGCCAACGGTAGGGATCGTCAACAACCTCTCCATGGATCATTTCACTTACTTCAATTTTTTTTGTTATTGGGTACTTCATAGAACTGTTTTCAGTGCTGCAAGACAACAAAAGGATAAGAATAAATAATGATATACCTAGTTTGGGTTGATCTGAGTTATACAGCATAAACAAAGATAACAATATACAGTAAGATAATGTCAATATGGTACAACCTAAAGAATTTTAAACTTAATACCCACTTAAACTAATTATTGATTTAATGAAACTAATTCAACTACTTCTACTTTTACTACCTTTTAACTTTTTTTCACAATCTGATGACAGTTTTATTTTAGGGATGGGATCATGCCTTGACCAAGACAGCGATCAACAAGAAATATGGTCATCATTAGAAAAAGAAAAATTAACGGAATTCTTTTTTTTGGGAGACAACATTTATGGAGATACTAAAGATGGCTCCTTAGAAAACATGCAATCTGCTTATGATAAACAATCCAAAAACTTTCCTGATTGGCTCAATGACGTTGCCGTCAACGCAATATGGGATGACCATGATTATGGAATAAATGATGGAGGTGGGGATTACAAGAGTAAAGCAGAAGCTCAAGAACTATTTCTAGATTTTTGGAAAATTAAAGAAAGTGACAGAAGGTCGAATGATGAAGGCATCTACTTCTCAAAAGATGTAATTTTTAATAATAAAGTTATTAAAATTATTGGTTTAGACACAAGATATTTTAGATCGCCTTTAGAGGGAGGAAAAAGAACACGCACTCCGACACAAGACACTACTAAAACCATGCTGGGTTCTAATCAATGGTCTTGGCTAGAAAATCAGTTATCGCAAAATATGGACATACTCATCTTGGCTTCGTCCGTACAAGTTATTGCAACAAATAATGGATTTGAAAAGTGGGGGAATTTCCCTCATGAAAGACAAAAGCTTTTTGAAATGTTAACAAAATTAAAAAAGCCAGTTGTTATGCTCTCTGGTGATCGCCACAAAGCCGGGCTTTACAAGATGGGAGATTTGTATGAAATCACTTCTTCTTCTATGAACAAGCCTCTGCCTAAATGGCTATCTCTGTACTGGGATTCAACTCAAAAAGAGACGGATGAATTTCTTGTCGGTGAAATGTTTTATGAACCAAATTACGGAATTCTTAAAATTGAAGATGGAAACAATATTGAACTAGAATTAAAAAATAAAGAGGGTGAATCTCTAAATAAGATTACCATCACCTTTTAAATCTTCTGCACGAGGAATCTAGTTATTTAATTTAAATATAGTATCTAATATAGTTACCTAAGATAAATTATTAAAAAAAGAAAACAACTATCAAAGCTGATTGAAGCCATAAACTAAAAAGCTTTAAGGATAAATTATGACAATTAAGATATACAGTACTCAAGGCTCGAGGGGAATGAGACCAATATGGACTGCAGAAGAAATGGGTCTAGACTATGAAGTAGAAATGATGCCTTTTCCTCCAAGATTCATGCAACCCGAGTACATGAAAGTAAATATATTGGGGACGATTCCTTATTTGATAGATGGAAAAGCGCGTATGACTGAATCAGTTGGAATTAGCCAATATTTTGTTGATAAATATGGGCCCACTGATCTTAAAGTAAGTGTTGAAGAAGATGACTATGCTTCTTATCTAAATTGGCTTGCGCATTCAGATGCAACCATCACTTTCCCTCAAACGGTTTTTATTCGTTACACATTACAGGAACCAGGAGTCGCTGATAAAGCAGCTGAAGGTTACAGGAGGTGGTTTTTAGCTAGATTGAAACTATTGGAAGCAACTCTAGAAGACAGGGAATATCTTTGCTCAGGTAGATTTACCATTGCGGATATTTGTGTAAGTTATGCCCTCTACTTAGCCAGGTCATTGGGTATTGATGAAGCTTTTAAACCGAATATATTGAGATGGACGGATATGCTTTTTGAACGGGAAGCTTTTAAAAAGATAGAAGCTTACAAATACGACGGACCCGGACCAGCAGGACCTACCGACTAGGGAATTAAAATGATTCAAACCAAGGCGCTGGTATGCAGTGAGCTAAGCGAAGACATGTCGCACGTCCAGATAAAAACTCTTACGCTATCGGATCCTAAAGATCACGAAGTTCTTATTAAGGTAAAAGCTGCTTCAGTGAATTTTCCCGACTTATTAATGACCAAAGGCATGTATCAGCACAAACCTGAACTTCCGTTTGTTCTTGGCATGGAAGGTTCCGGGGTTGTAAAAAAAATAGGGAAAAAAGTAGTCAAAGTAAGAGAAGGAGATGAAATAACTTTTGGAGCAATGGGTAAAGGTGCTTTTTCTGAATACGTGGTTGTTGGTGAAAATAGCGTGGAGACAAAATCATCTCAGTTAAGTTTCTCTGAAGCAGCATCTTTTCAAACTGCTTACCTAACTGCCTACGTGTCTTTGGTAAGGCGCGGCAATCTTTTAAAAGGAGAGAATTTATTGGTGCATGGAGCCACAGGAGGTGTCGGTATGGCCGCTGTTCAGCTTGGAAAACACCTTGGAGCAAATGTCATAGCTACCGGTACTTCGCAAAAGAAATTAGAGCACACTCTTAAGTGGGGAGCTGATCACACCATACTTACTCACGTTGATGGAGTGGTCAATTTTAGAAATGAAGTTAAAGAAATAACCGACGGAAAAGGTGCTGATGTTATCTACGACCCCGTTGGAGGAGATGTGTTTGATCACTCCGTTAGATGCATTAACTGGGGCGGAAGAATCTTGGTAGTGGGGTTCGCAAGCGGAAGAATCCCAAATATAGGCATTAACATGCCCCTCATTAAAGGCTTTTCAATTATAGGCGTGCGTGCCGGAGAGTTTGGCAGAAGAGATCCTGAGAAAGGTATTGAAAATAATATTGCTATTCGTAAATTGGCTGACGAAGGGGTATTAAAGCCTTACGTGTGTAGGGAATTCTCTTTAGAAGAGGCTAAAAAATCAATAGAATTTTTATCGGAGAGAAAGTTAATAGGAAAAGTTGTAATAACGATGGAATAACTTAAAGTTATCGTCCTAATTTTTTGGATAAGGCCTTGAAATACTCCAAATAGCAGGTCTTGGTCTGCCCCCTACCCACTCAAAATGATGGCAAACCATTCCTGGCTCGACGTATTTCGGTCGGCTTATTATTTCGAAGTCTCTCTCCAGGCAATAACCATCTATCTCTTCTTCGGTGTCAGCAATCAGATAGATTCTGCTATTCTCTTTGTCTTTTGCATTAGCGTAAGCTGTCATTAAGTGTATTGTAATTTTTAAATTTAAAAATAGTAAATAAATAGTGAAATAAATTGTTACGAAGTTTTTTTACAGTAAATAACTTCGTCTTTCTTTCCCTTATTAGAGTAGTCAACAACTAAGCTCATCTTATTAATCTTTAGCAACGGAATCAGTTCGGTCTCAGAGGAGTCAATATATTGACCAATTTCATAATGACTGTCGGTCTCTTTCAATTGCATTTGTAATTGACTTCTTTTAAACAACTGAACAACTTTCTTAGAACCGGTTCCAATTTGCAATGTATACAGCACATCTCTTTTATCAGTCCAATTGTTTAGTTTTGAGCAATCAAGAACAATAAATTCAGAGATAAATCTTTGAAGAAAGAAGAAACATTAAAGACAATGAGATGTACTTCATGATCCTTCAAACATAAAAAATAGTCACTGCCAGATACAACAATGATGGAGCCATCAAACAACCAAGGCCGGTGTAAAAAGTAGCAGTCATTGCTCCGTAAGGAACTAGTTTAGGATCAGTTGCTGCTAATCCTGCCGCAACTCCACTGTTCGTTCCCATCAATCCTCCAAATATCATGGCTGATCTTGGATTATTCAATCCGACGTATTTTGCAACAAAAGGTGTTGTTACCATAACCAATATGGATTTTATTAAACCGGCTGCAATGCTTAGAGCCACCACTTCAGAAGAAGCATTTAGGGCACTACCTGTGACGGGTCCTACTACAAATGTAACAGTACCAGCACCTATGGTGGTAATACTTACGGCATCCGAATAGCCAAAAGCTATTGCCGTAACAGCGCCAACAAAGAAAGAAAGAATGACACCTATGAACAAGGAAAGAATACCTGCGGCGCCAGCTTTTTTTAACTCTTCTAACCTTACTCCGTAAGCCGTTGCCACAATAGCAAAATCTCTGATCATGGCGCCTCCCAGAAGTCCTATTCCTGAGAAAAATGTAATATCTGCTAAACCATTCTTACCGCCAGTAATAAAACCTCCTAAGTAGGCAAGAACTAAGCCCAGCATGATTGCTATAGCAGAACCATGAAATTTACCATCGGAGAATTTATCTGAAAGAAAATAAGAAACCCAGACCACTACTCCAACAAAAACAAATGCTGTGATGAGTCCATTTTTTACTAAAACAGATTCTAAAAGATCCAGAAAATTCATTTGTTCCCTAACTTGCTTAGTAACGGAATTAAAAGAAAGGAGAGGAAAACTGCAATTCCTCCTGCCAATAGAGCTATAAAACCGCCGTCCAATGCTCCCATAACATTTTGTTTAGCTGCCATTGCAACCACTATAGGAATATAAATTGCGCTCCAGAAATGAATTCCTCTTTCGGTAATTTCTCCTAGATTAAAAGATTTTTTTAGATAGTTTGAAAGAAAGATCAATAAGAGCATGGCAATACCTATGCCTCCTATGTTTGCTTCTATTCCTATCAGGCGTCCTAAAAGTTCTCCAAGAATAATTCCTACAAGCATGCAAAATGCCAGTAAAGCTACGCCATAAATTACCATTCTTATTTCTTAATCTGTAGAAAAGGCAAGTAAAACATTACCTGACATCTGACCATGCGTGGCATAGCCACTATTAATAAACACCCAGTCATCAACAATAACAGCGCCTGCTGCATCTATGGAGCCTCCTACAGCTGGAAAACTATTTACAGTATTAAAAGGTTTCAAGGTATCAAATTCCCATAACTTGGAACCGTCTTGTGTGGAATGAGCAGAAAACCGTCCGTCAAGAGCTCCAGCAAATAAAACATCTCCCGTTACGGACACAGGTGCTGAGAAACCGGTAAAACATTTTCCTTCACCAGATGCGGGTTCCCTGTCTTCACAAATATTATCTAATTTATATGACCAGATAATATCTCCCGTGTTTATATCTAAACCATAAAGTCCTGGTCTCTTTTCCCAATCATAAGTCCTGCCAACTTCCCGGTCAGCAACCGGAACAAATAACTTGGTGCCATCAGATGCCATTCCAAAATGAATACCTCCCAAGGTTCCTCCTCTCCCTACCCTGGTTTTCCATTTAATTTTTCCTGTATTATTGTTCAAGCCAAAAACCCAACCTGACTTCTGCCCAGCCAACAAAATGTCTTCTCCATTTGAAGTCTTCGATTGTATGACCGAGGCGCCAAAATCAAAATCAGGGCCGTCTTCGTCTGGGCAACTCAGTCTCTTTACCAAAGGAATTTCACACGCCACGTTATGAGCATCTCCAGCTAAAGTCTGCGTTGACCAAATTCTATTTCCCGTTTCTAAATCTATACTAATAATGGCGTCACTGAATTCAGAAGCCGGTGACTGAGTGCTCTGACCGGTCCCAAAGAATACCCTCTTGTTCACGAGATCAACACCCGGTGCATTCCAAACCGCTGCTCCTGCTGGAGCGAATTTCTTAGTTCGAGTTACAAAAACTTTACCTACGTACTTGGCTTCTTCTAAAACTCTGTGGCTCCATATAATATCTCCGGTTTTAGCATCCAGAAGTGCCACTCCTCCACTACTTTTACAACATTCATGTTTTGGATTAATCGGCGCAACAGTCTCTATGGTTGAAAGCGGAACCACCAACCTTGAACCAACCAAAATAGGTGATGCAGATGCCGTGCTCCATTCCGTTTCTTTGGGTATATTAACTTTCCATATTAATTGACCAGTGATTGCATCTATTTTGTACGTGCCAAAATCAGAATCAATCAAATAGATGGAATCTTTCATGTTGGTGTCGAAGGCTGGAGAATTTCTTAAACGACCCGCAGATGTAAAAGTCCAATGAACACAGCCTGAGTTCTTATTTAAGGCATAAGTCGTGTCTCCGGCACTAATAAATATAACAGACCCTACTGCAACCGGCTGAGCTCTTGGGTTGTTAGTTCTTAAACCAAAACTCCATTTCAATGTTAATTTATCTATATTACTGGAATTGATAGTCGAAGAAGCTTGGTTTCTTGAATTGGAAGGGTCGTGACCCCAACTAGTCCACTGAGAGCCTTCTTCGAGGTCATCAGCATCAAGTTTCTTGCTGCAGTAAACTAGCTCTTCGCCATTTTCATTAGCATCTCCTTTTGTTAAGTAGTCAGCTATTTTTGATTTTTCTTCAAATGTTAAATTCTCGGCTTGAGTTTTCATCTTACCTTCTGAGATGATACGAAACATTTCATTTGCAGTGAGATAAGACATTGCTTTTAAGCTAATTAAGTTTAAATCAGGATTGCCGTGACAAGATGCACAATTCTCTTGCGCTAACTCTTTGCCGTCTTCAGCTTGAATAGTCATCAAGGAAAAGGTGGTTAAAAGAAGAGAAATAAAACTAATAAGATTTTTTTCATATAAAACTCAACACCCTGCAAAGATAATAACGCTTATTTAGGATTATTAAATTTATTTAGTAAATCATTATTTATTCCAATTCATGCATCTAAGGAAGCATAGAACATAAAAAGTGTCATTAAGACTCCGATCAGGATAATTGCTTTCCTGGTTAATTCTTTAGAAAGACGTTGAGTTAATTTAGCTCCAAGGTACCCTCCGAAAGTGGATAAGATCATCATGGATAAAGCTAAAGGCCATTTTACTAAACCACTTACAGCAAAGAAAATAACTGAGACTAAAGTAAGGATAAATGACATGAGCGATTTAAGGGCAATAGTTTGAGGCAAGTTGGTAGATGGATTGAGAGATAAAACAGCCAGAAGTGCTATACCCAAACCCCCATTAAAATAACCCCCGTAACCCCCCACAAGGAACACACTGGCTGAAGGTATGAATTTATTACCACCTAAACTCTTGTTGGCTTTATTGGTTAAGTAAGGACTTAAAATAAATAATACGGTGGCTATTAAAATAAGCCATGGCGCTAAATTAAGAAAAACACTGTTTGGTGTTTTAACTAAAAGGAAGGCACCAATAATTGAAGCAATGGTCACCAAGACCAATAACTTAGTCAAATACATTTTATCGACTTCTTTAAAAATATCCTTGTAGCCGAAAGCCGCGCCTAAATAACCCGGTAGCAACGCCGATGCGCTAGTTGCATTAGCAGCAACCGGAGGAACACCGATGAAAATCAAAGATGGCAGAGTCAAGAAAGTACCTCCTCCAGCAAGTGCATTAAGCATTCCTGCAAAAAAGGCTGCGATGCCAATTAATAAATAATTACTGATCCAAAGTGATTCCATGATCTCTAAAATATTATAAATTTTTTAGCAACGAGTTTCAGGTAATTGTATATTTATCCAATAATATGTCATGCTAGGAAACTAAGACTTAAAAGGGGATTAAAAATGAAGAAATTCATGATATTAATTTTATGTTCTAGTTTTTCTTATTTATCTTCAGACGATGAAGATTTTTCGTATACGTACCTTGAATTAAGTGCCGTTCAGGCAGAAAACACCGGTTATAACGTTACCGCCTCTTTGGGTCTACCACTTTCTCTTTATTTGAAAGCAAGTCTGAATGAT
>CALJVP010000005.1 GCA_937773605.1 uncultured SAR86 cluster bacterium
GTGTTATCCCTTCTTTAGAGCCTGGTGCTGTAATAGGTGAAGCTTCAAGATGGTGCGAGAGGGTGAGTACATCCATGTTCAGAGAACCCGTGAATGCTTTAAGTAACTTAGGCTTCATGATTACCGGATTATTAATGTTTTGGGTGTTGTCTAAAGACGTCAGGAGTGCGGATTCTAATCAATTCCATGGTCTTACTCCTATCTCTATGCTTTACGCAGGAGCGGCTATTTATTTAGGGCCTGGATCCATGCTTATGCATGGTACGCACACAGATTGGGGTCAATGGGCAGATAACCTTAGCATGGTGATGTACATATTATTACCTTGGTTAATCAATGTTAAAGAAATGGGTCGCTGGTCAGTTAAGACATTTTTTACGGTCTACATAGCCATAGTTGTAATTGATGGACTCATGCGTTGGTTTGATTTCTCTATCGGCATTGATTTGTTTGGTTTATCTATCGGGCTTTGGTGTATATCGGAAGCGCTGTATAGATTTTGGTCGCCTCTATTCAGATGGCTTTCTGGTCTTGTTGGATTTGTGGTTTGTGCGGTTTTTGGTATTTTTCCTACGGAAATTATTGCTGAATTTGATAAATACTGGTGGGTACTGTTGTTTTGGATTCCTGCACTATTGTCTCCGCAAGCGCCTCGCTACAGAAGAAAATACAGTCCGTGGTTCTTTGCAGGCCAAGCAAGTTATTTAATAGCCTTCTCTATTTGGCTCACCGGTGTACCTGACAGTTCTTATTGTGACCCTGACAGATTCTTCCAGGCTCATGGTATTTGGCATGTATTGTCAGCAGTGGCCACCTGGTGTTTCTTTATGTTTTTACGAACCGAAAGAAAACTGCAACAAAAAGAAACTTAGCCTTTTTGTTAGTTAAAAAGTAACTATTTATAGTTGAGAGCAGACTCGCTTTTAGCGTCGCCCTCGAGTCGGGCGTGGTACATGATTCTAGGCTCAGTTAAGTCCCAAGGTTGAGCTTGATGCATGAGGTTTCTGTTGTCCCAGATCACAGCATCTCCAGCCGTCCATGAGTGATGGTACGTTCTTGGTTCTTGGCAAGCAAAGTCTTCTAAGTGCTTCACAAGATCTCTGGCCTCTTGATCTGGAAGTCCAGGTATTTTGTAGGCATGACGTCCTATCGTTAAAGTTTTTTTACCCGTTTCTGGGTGTATTTTTACAAGAGGTCTGAGTGGTTTTGGATCCACATCAAATCCATAACCATTAAATTCACTTTCGCTTTGCGGTTTATGACCGTACCTTTCTTGCTGGCTCCATTCGTAGGAATGATAAGCAGAAAGCTCTTCTATCTTATCCTTCATGTTTTGGTCCAGTGCCTCGTAAGCAGCGGTCATGTCTGCCCAACCTGTCCGTCCATCTTTAGAAGGGACTTGGTGAGCGGTAAACACTGCTCCTTTAGCCTGAACAGGCATGTAAGTACTGTCATGATGCCATTCCATGTTGCCTCTAAGGGACTTAACGATATCATCATCTTTAGCGTCTCTTACGGTGCCATCGGTTCTGACGTTGCTTATAGGGCTAAGATCAAATTCTAGTTTGCCAAACCTTTCGGCAAATCTAACTTGTTGTTCGTTGGTCAGGTGTTGAGCTGGAAAGATAAGTAAAGATCTCTCTAACCAGAGGCGATATAAATCTTTTGTTGTATTATCATCTATATCCGCAAGCTTGATGCCGGTAACAGTAGCTCCAAATGTTCGATCAAGGTTTGTAACTTTAAAATTTTGTTCCATAAAATCTAATTCTTGCACATAAGGCTAATAAAGGTCATTTAATTTATCGAAGAGTTTTAAAAAATTTCAAAGCAATATTAGGGAAAAGGATATACGTTAGTAGCATTTCTATATTTTCTGAAAGATCTTCTAAATCATTTTCGATGCATAATTTCTTAAGTTCTTCTTTCATGGTCATTAAATCTTCAGAATTTTCTTCCGTTATTTCCTGATCCAACGAAGAGACTTTCGAAAGAAGTTCCTGATTCACTTCACCTGGAAGTTCGCCATACTTTCCTAATAGTAGATTTTTTGATTCGTTTGAAAGATTGCCGTAACGCACGTTTCCCATAACATTTAAAAGAGCTTGAGCTCCAATGATTTGAGAGGCCGGAGTAACTAAAGGAGGATAGCCAAAATCTTTTCTTACTTTGGGTATTTCTTCTTTTACCAGCTCAATTTTGTCTTCCTGTTTGTTGGCTTTCAGCTGAGATTCTAAGTTAGATAACATTCCACCCGGAACTTGTTTAACCAACATAGTTGAATCAACACCTTTCATGTCGCCTTCGTACTCAGAATATTTCTTTCGAATTTTTTTAAAGAAAAGAGAAATCTCCTCTAAGGCTTGGTTGTCTAAATCTATTTCAACTTCCTCATCTTGGAAGATGGCGGCCAAAGTTTCAGTAGCTGAGTGTCCATAGGTCATGCTCATGGAAGAAATTGAAGTGTCTATATTATCTATACCAGCCTCTATGGCTTTCATGTTGGTGGCTGTGGACATACCGGTGGTGGCATGAGTTTGCATGTGGACAGGTATGGAAAGTTTTTCTTTAAGGTTGCTGACTAAATCAAATGCATCATACGGCTTGAGTAAACCTGCCATGTCTTTTATAGCAATTGAATCTGCTCCAGCATCTTCTATTTTTCTTGCTAACTCCATCCATGTGCCAAGATTATGGACAGGGCTTGTTGTGTAAGCCATGGTTCCTTGTGCATGTTTACCTAGCTTCTTAACTTCTTTAATTGTAAATTCAATATTATTGAAATCGTTCAAGGCATCAAAAGTTCTAAAGACATCAATACCATTTTCAGCAGATTTATCTAGAAATTCTGAAACTACTTTATTGGAGTAATGTCGATAACCCACAAGGTTTTGACCTCTAATAAGCATTTGTTGCGGTGTGTTAGGCATTAATTGAGAAAATACCCTTAGTCTTTCCCAAGGGTCTTCATCAAGGTACCTGATACAGGCATCGTAAGTAGCTCCTCCCCATGTTTCCATTGACCAGTAACCGACTTTATCTAGGGCAGGTATTATTGGAACTAAGTCTCTTAAAGCAACCCGAGTAGCAAGAATGGATTGAATCCCGTCCCTGAGAACAACTTCAGTAATGCCTACTTTCCTTATTTTTTTCATGAGACTTAATTCTCTTGATTAACAGGAAAGTTATTATTCACCCAGTCACTAAAGCCACCGCTCATGGACAATACATTTTTGTATCCCATTGCTTTGAGGTTTTCTCCTGCAAGAGCGGATCTATAACCTCCCTGACAGTAAAGAACCACTTCTGTTTCTTGATTAGGAATTAGGCTGGCCACGTCTCTTTCAATGACACCTTTTCCTATGTGTATGGAGGAGGGTATGTTCCCTTGAACCCATTCTCTGTCTTCTCTTACGTCAACCAGAATAAAATTTTGAGATTGTTCAATTTTATTTCTCACCTCATGAACATCACACTCAGGGATTGTTTCCAAGGCTTTTTGAACCAACCCTAAGAATCCTTGATTATGATTTTTCATATAAATAACTATAGTGTTTAAAATACAACAAAACTAGCATTAAGAAGCCGATAAGCAATTTTTAATGTGCTTTGGTTTATTTGTTGTTATCGATGAAAGTCCCAACATAGAATATTTCTTAGCCTCATCTCCTTCATTAACTGTCCACACGTGCACATCTTTATTTATGCTCTTTATTTTATCAATAAAATCTTTTGTAAGCTTGGGGTGGTTTTGTGCCCCTACACCATCTGCACCTATTTCTTTTAACAATTGAGGTAAGTCTTGTTCGTTGTAGGAGGGGTCAAAGGCAGTTAGAAGGTTGCACGTTGTATCGGGCAGGCGCAATTTAATTTCTTTAATCACTTGATCATTAAATGAGATTATGGAAATATTTTTTAGCATAATTTTAGAGTTCAGAACTAAAGAAGTTAAAGGGTCTATTATTTCTAAGCCCGTTTTTACTTCAATAAATATTTCTTTATCTAAAGGCACTTCTTTTAACACTTCTTCTAATGACGGTATTAATTCATCTTTCCAGGCAGTTCCTTTCCAACCCCCTGCATCAAGATTTTTTAATTCTCCATAATTCGTGTTCTTTACTTCTAAAGACAGACCGGTAGTCCTAATGGTATTTTTATCATGTATGCAGACAACTTTTTTGTCTTTGGTTAGCCTGATGTCGACTTCTACACCATCCGCGCCTTGCACAAAAGCTTCTTTAATTGAAGATATTGTATTCTCAGGGGCATCATCAGAGGCTCCCCGATGCCCTATGATTTTAACCATTTAGTCCCAGGTTAAAGCACCACCTGTTTGATATTCTATTACTCTGGTTTCAAAGAAGTTCTTCTCTTTTCTGAGGTCCATAATCTCAGACATCCAAGGGAAGGGATTTTCGGCATTAGGAAATTCTTCTGGTAAACCAATCTGCACCAAACGTCTATTTGCTATGTAGTTTAGGTATTCTTCCATCATGCTGGCATTCATTCCTAGAACGCCTCTTGGCATAGTATCTCTAGCGTATTCTATTTCAAGCTGCATGCCTTGAAGTATCATGCCTGCGGCTTGGTCTTGCATTTCTTCGTCCCACAGTTGTGGGTTCTCAAGTTTAATTTGATTGATAACATCAATACCGAAGTTAAGGTGCATAGATTCATCTCTCAAAATGTATTGAAATTGTTCTGCCGTTCCGTTCATTTTATTTCTTCTGCCCATGGAAAGGATCTGAGTGAAGCCACAGTAAAAGAACATACCTTCCAGAACACAATAAAAACCTATTAGATTCCGTAGCAATTTCTTGTCTTGTTCTATAGTCCCTGTTTGGAAATGAGGGTCATCTAATTCTTTAGTAAACTCTAAAGCCCACGACGCTTTTCTTGCCACTGAAGGAACTTCTCTGTACATATTAAACAGCTCTGCTTCATCCATACCTAGGGATTGAATGACGTATTGATACGCATGAGTATGAATCGCTTCCTCAAAGCTTTGTCTCAGCAAGTATTGGCGACATTCTGGATTGGTTAAGTGTTTGTAGACCGACAAAACAAGGTTATTGGCTACCAAAGAGTCTGCTGTAGAAAAGAACCCCAAGCTACGCATGACGATCTTTCTTTCATCTTCAGATAATCCTTCTTCAGACTTCCAGAGTGCAATATCCCCGGTCATGTTTACTTCTTGCGGCATCCAGTGATTTGCACAACCATCTAGATATTTTTGCCAGGCCCAATCGTATTTAAACGGGACGAGCTGATTGACGTCTGCACTGCAGTTGATCATAGCTTTTTCATCTACATTCACTCTAGATCCTGAGCCCGCTAACGCAGCTTCACCTAGAGCTAGATCAAATTTTTCTACTGCTTTTTTTGCTCTTTCGAGTCGACTAGAAACAGGTCCTGTTTCTAAAGAAACATTTATTTCTGACTGTTCTTTGTAAGCTTCCTCATTTTTTTCTTCTTTTACTTCGGCCGTTGTTACTGGCGCAGCTTGTTTTTCTTGTTCCGGCGGTTTTTTTGCTGATTCTGGTGTTTCAAATTCATCCCAACTTAACATAATTTTCTCCTGATTTTATTGACATGCATCGCAGTCTGGATCTGTTATAGAACATGCAGCAGGAAGAGGGGCGGCTTGTGGAGCAGCCTGCGGTTCTGCTGTTGCAGATACGGCGTTTAATTCTCCTGTTGCTATTGTTGATTTTTCCGAGGTGGTTGCACCTTTGGATCTTAAATAATAAGTTGTTTTAAGGCCTCTTAACCAAGCCATTCTGTACATAATATCTAGCTTTTTACCGTTTGGTTCATTGATGTAAAGGTTGAGTGATTGACTCTGATCAATCCACTTTTGTCTTCTGCTTGCAGCATCAATTAACCATTTTGGTTCTATTTCAAAAGCACATGCGTAGAGCTTTTTAACTTCTTCTGGAATGCGTGATATACCTGCTACGCTTCCGTCATAGTATTTAAGGTCATTGATCATAACAGAGTCCCAGAGCCCCAATTCTTTTAGAGTCTCTACCATGGGTATGTTTGTTACTGTGAATTCACCTGAGAGGTTTGATTTAACAAATAAATTTTGATAAGTCGGCTCTATGGACTGAGACACTCCGGTTATATTTGCTATTGTTGCTGTTGGTGCAATTGCCATAACATTAGAATTTCTTATGCCTTGTGTTTTGATCGTTTCTCTCAAGCCATCCCAGTCCATGGTCGAGCTCTCGTCTACGTCTAAATAGTCGTCGCCTCTACTTTCTTTGAGCAGTTTTATAGAATCAATAGGTAAAATGCCTTGGCTCCAAAGAGATCCTTCGTAGGAGCTGTATGCTCCTCTTTCTTTTGCTAAGTCGCTAGACGCCTTGATCGCATAGTAACTAACCATCTCCATGGACCTGTCTGCAAATTCTACTGCTTCATCTGAGGCGTATGGCGTTTTTAGCATGTAGAGTGCATCATGAAAACCCATTATGCCCAGGCCTATTGGTCTGTGTTTTAGGTTTGACGTTTCAGCCGCCTTTACCGCGTAGTAGTTTATGTCTATTACGTTATCTAACATACGGATAGCAGTATTTATGGTTTGCTCTATCTTCTTTTCGTCCAGTTTTCCTTCGGCTATGTGGTGCGTTAGATTGACAGAACCAAGGTTACATACAGCTATTTCGTCTTGGCTTGTGTTTAAGGTTATCTCTGTGCAAAGGTTTGAAGAGTGAACCACTCCCACGTGTTGCTGCGGAGACCTTAGGTTACAAACATCTTTAAACGTTATCCAGGGATGTCCTGTTTCAAAGACCATCGAAAGCATTTTTTTCCAGAGCTCTTTTGCGTCTATTTTTTTATAGAAGTCTATTTCACCTGTTTCTGTTTGCGCTTCATATTCTTCATAGCGTTTTTCAAAGGCCAAACCGTAAAGGTCATGTAAGTCGGGTGTGTCACTAGGAGTGAACAGCGTCCAACTTTTTCCTTCCGATACTCTCTTTAAGAATAGATCAGGAACCCAGTTGGCGGTATTCATATCATGGGTTCTTCTTCTGTCGTCCCCGGTGTTTTTTCTCAGCTCTACAAACTCTTCTATATCCACGTGCCAAGTTTCAAGATAAGAACACACGGCTCCTTTTCTTTTTCCTCCTTGATTAACTGCCACTGCGGTGTCGTTTACTACTTTCAAGAAGGGAACAACACCTTGCGATTTTCCATTTGTTCCTTTTATTTGCGAACCCAGTCCTCTAACTGGAGTCCAGTCGTTTCCTAGTCCTCCTGCCCATTTAGAAAGCATGGCGTTATCTTGTATTGCTCCATATATGCCGTGTAGATCATCAGGCACCGTAGTCAAGTAACAAGAAGAAAGTTGAGAGTGCTGCGTGCCTGCATTAAAAAGAGTGGGAGTTGAACTCATGTAATCAAAGCTAGAAAGAAGGTTATAGAACTCTATGGCCTTCTCCTCTTTATTCTCTTCTCCTAGAGCTAGCCCCATGGATACACGCATAAAGAAAACTTGAGGAAGCTCATACCTTACGTCGTTGTCGTGAATAAAATATCTGTCATATAAGGTTTGTAGACCTAAATAAGTGAAATTATTATCCCTTTCTCCTTGTATGGCTTTCCCTAATCTTTCGATGTCCATTTTTTGCAGTTCTGCATTTAGGATGTTGTTCTCTACACCTTTATCTAAGAATTGCTTCAATGCTTCTGGGTAGAGTTTCTCCATTTCTGGTTGCGTTGCTTGAGTCTGCATGCCCAGATATGAAAGACCTTCTGATCTTATATTATCTAATAGTATTCTTGCTGTTACGTAAGTGTAGTTTGGTTCTTTTTCTACCAGTGTTCTGGCTGTCATAACCAGCGAAGATTTAACGTCTTCTAAAGTCACTCCGTCGTAAAGATTTTTGTTTGCTTGTTCTATTATTTCTTCCTTGGCCACTCCTTCTAGTCCTTCGCAGGCCTCGCCCACCATTTTGTCTAGTCTGGCCATATCTACTGCTCCGTCCTCTCCTGAGTCTAGAACAACTTTTATGTCTGATATTTCTTCTGTTGCCGGTCCTGTCTCTTTTCTCTCCTTTCTTCTTTCCTCTCTGTAAAGAACATATGCACGTGCTACTTTCTGTTCGCCCGTGCGCATTAGTTCCAGCTCTACTTGATCTTGTATTTCTTCGATATGGAGTGTTCCGCCTGAAGGCATTCTTCTGCTGAAAGTTATCGTTATGGCATTGGCCAGTTCATTTACTTCGTTATGTATTCTTGTGGAAGCTGCTGCTGCTCCTCCTTCAACGGCCAAAAAAGCTTTTGTTATTGCTATGGCTATCTTTTCTGCATCGTAAGAGACAACTGAGCCGTTTCTTTTTATTACTCTCATTTGCCCTGGTGCTATTGCTGGTTTTTGCTCAGCTTGTTTTGTTTCTTGTTGAGGCTCTTGTTTCCCTGTTTCTGTGGCAGTTTCCATGCGTTTTCCCTTTTTTTTGCTTTTCTACTTTCTTTCTTTTTCTTTACTATAACCCAACATATAGTGGTTTTTTTAATTCTAGACACAAGATACTGTGTTTTATAGTAAATTACAATACTATAAATATAGAAAATTATTGTGTATTTGCTGTGGATAAGTGTTTATATTTAAATCAGTAACTTTTTTCTGTTTTCTGTTTTTTTGGTGAGTGTATGAATAAAAAAATTATGGCTATTGATCAAGGCACAACTAGTTCCAGGGCTGTTATTTTTGATCAGGATGGAAGTTTTATAGATTATGAACAAAAAGAGTTTAAACAATTCTTTCCAAATGATGGCTGGGTAGAGCACGACCCGGATGAAATATGGGAATCTGTTCTTTCCGTTTCAGAAACTTTAATAAAGAGGCTGGACCTAAAGCCTTCTGATATTGCATCTATAGGTATCACCAATCAAAGAGAGACAACTTTGGTTTGGAATAAAAAAACAGGCAGGCCTGTTTATCCAGCAATTGTTTGGCAAGATAGGCGCACCTCTGAGTTATGTAATAATCTTAAGACACCTGACTTAGAAAAAATGATACAAGCAAAAACAGGCTTGTTAATAGATCCTTACTTTTCAGCCACTAAATTAGCTTGGATTCTTGATAATGTTGATGGAGCTAGAGAAGGAGCAAATAATGGTGATTTACTGTTCGGTACCGTTGACAGTTTTTTGGTTTGGAAATTAACAGGGGGAAAGGAACACAAGACAGATGCAACCAATGCTTCGCGGACGATGCTTTTTAACATAGCAGAGAATTCTTGGGATGTTGAACTTTTAAATCTCTTTAAGATTCCAGAAATCATGCTGCCTGAGGTGTGTGACAATGTTCATGACTACGGAGTAACCAATCTGTTTGGAGGTTCCATAGCGATAGGGGGAGCGGCCGGTGACCAGCAAGCGGCTTTGATAGGTCAGTGTTGCTTTGAAGAGGGTGATGTTAAGAGTACTTACGGAACCGGGTGCTTCGTTATCTTAAACACAGGAAAAGACTTTTTGAAGTCCAAAAATAAACTTCTTTCTACCATTGCTTATCGGATAGATGGAGAGATAACTTATGGTATGGAGGGAAGTATTTTTGTAGCAGGATCTGCTATCCAATGGCTTAGGGATGGTTTAAATTTCTTTGAATCAGCATCAGATACGGAAACCTTAATACAACAAGCTCATGAGGATTCTAAGGTTGTGGTAGTTCCGGCTCTGACTGGTTTGGGCGCGCCGCATTGGGATCCTGAAGCCAGAGGGGCTATCTACGGCTTAACTCGAGATAGTGGTGCAGCTGAAATTACCAAGGCCACTCTTGAATCGATTACTTACCAAACAAAAGACCTTTTAGAGGCTATGAGACAAGATGGAGCAGAAATAAAAGAACTAAAAATTGACGGTGGGATGGTTGCTAATTCTTGGTTCAGTCAGGAGTTAGCAAATGTTTTAAGCATCAAGACTTATAGACCTGAAGTTATAGAAACTACCGCTGTTGGAGCTGCTTTTCTTGCAGGCATAAATGCAGGTATCTATTCAGGTTTTGATTCTTTGAAGGATGTGTGGAAAGTTAATAGGGAGTTTATTCCCTCATCAACATATCAAGAAGAAGGCAATCAAAAATACCTTAGATGGCAAGAAGCAATAAGGAAGACTTTAGCCTAGCCTTTTAAAGAAGAGCAAGTAGAAGACTTTTTTGGGCATGCAGTCTATTTTCTGCTTGCTCCCAAACTTTACTTCTTGGGTCATCAAGCATATCGGCAGAGATTTCTTGGCCTCTAATAGCAGGAAGGCAGTGAAGAAATAACGCATCATTCTTAGCTTTGTCCATAACTGCTGGAGATATTTGATAGTTTGAAAATGAAGAAAGCCTTCTTTCGCTGTCTTTCTCGTCTCCCATAGAAACCCATACATCTGTGGTTACTAAGTCAGCTTCTTTAAGTCCAGAATCAATTGAACTGGTCAGTTCTACATTGCTATTCAGGACTATATCTTTTGGTTTATATTCATCCGGACAGACTATAGTCAGATTAAAATTAAAAATTTCCGCCGCTTCCATGTAGCTGTAACAAACATTATTAAAATCTCCTACCCAGCAAACTTTTTTGTTTTCTAATGAACCTTTGTGCTCTATAAAAGTAAGCATATCAGCCAGCAGCTGACACGGATGAGATAGATTGGTTAAACCGTTTATGATTGGTGAAGTTGAGCTTTCAGCAAATGCTTCTAAAGTGCTGTGCTTTAAGGTTCTCAAAACTACTCCATCAGCCATCGAGCTTATAACCTTGGCAGTATCTGAAATGGGTTCACCTCGCCCAAGCTGAAGGTCGCTTACAGAAAGAAAGCTGGCTCTGCCTCCCAGCTGGTTCATCGCAACTTCAAAAGATAAACGTGTCCGGGTAGAAGATTTTTCAAAAATAAGAGCTAAATACTTCCCATTAAGATTCTTTTGTTGTGACCCTTTCTTTAGTTCAAGGGCGCCATAAACTAAATCTACCACCGCAGTAGATCCATATTCTTTAAGATTTAAAAAGTGTTTGTTCATCTTATGTGCATTAAAAAAAGCCGTCGACTATATAGTTTATCGAGAATCATAGCAATTAATGATATCCTGCGCTTTTTTTTAGAGGACAACATTTAAAATGACAAGCTTTCAAGTAAGACCTTACAGTAATATCTCTGTCACCGGATTGGAAAAATTTAGTGGAACAGATTGCAGTGTTACTGAAACGTCTGAAGCACCAGACGGTATTTTGGTTAGAAGCACCAAATTAAACGAAAGTCACCTTAGTGGTTCTCTCAGAGCAATCTCTAGAGCTGGAGCAGGTGTAAATAATATACCCGTTGATTTGTGCACTGACAGAGGTATTGTTGTTTTTAATACCCCTGGCGCTAATGCAAACGCTGTAAAAGAATTGGTTCTTGCAGGTTTAATGTTATCTAGTCGAAATGTTTTTTCTAGCATAGATTTTGTAAACAATTTAGAACATCTTTCTGAGATGGAAGATCTTGAACCTTATTTAGAAGAAAATAAGAAGTTGTTTAAAGGAAAGGAATTGGCTGGTTCCACGTTAGGCGTTGTGGGCCTCGGAGCTATTGGTTCGAAAGTAGCTAAAATGGGAGTCGCTTTAGAAATGGCTGTTATTGGGTATGACCCCGCTCTTTCGGTTGAAGCAGCTTGGAAGCTTCCTAGTGAAGTTGTTCCTGCAGAATCACCGGAAGAATTATTTAAGAATTCCGACTACATAACGATTCATATTCCTGCTTTAGATTCCACGAAAGGGATTATAAATAAAGATCTTTTGAGGCATTGCAAAGGAGCTTCATTACTAAATTTTGCTAGACACGAAGTTGTAAATACAGAAGATGTTTTAGAAATGCTTGATACTGATAATTTAGATAACTTCATAACGGACTTTCCAACACCAGCTTTAATTCAAAGAGCTAATCAACATAAAGACGTTACTTTGCTGCCTCACATAGGAGCCAGCACATTTCAAGCTGAAGAAAACTGTGCAGTTATGGCGGTTAATCAAATGGTTGATTTCCTCGAGAATGGTAATATTAAAAATTCTGTTAATTTTCCCAATGTTCAGTTAAACAGAACAACACCTAGCCGTATTACTATAACGAATAAGAACGTACCAGCCATGATCGGGCAAATTGCTACTTCCCTTGGAGAGCTAGATCTTAATATTGCTGAAATGACTAATGTCAGCAGAGGCGATATTGCTTACAACATTATTGATATAGAAAATACAGTACAAGAGGAGGCTATAAACACTCTTTCCTCTATCGAAAATGTTATTAATGTTAGGCTTCTTAAAAGTGATCCTAGCAAATAAAAACCTTTTAATTATTTCAATATTTATTCTTATTTCTCTGGAAGTAGGGACTAAATATTTAATCTAAAAATCATTTTAATTTGCTTCTATTAAAATTAATTACCTTTCTTTTTCTATGAGTTCTCAGCTATTTAATTTAAGCTAGAATGCTATCTACTTGTATTTATTATTAAAATAATAAAAAGCGTTTAAAGTATTCAACTAATTTCTTAGCTTCAATCTTTTACACATAAAACCTAGAGTTTTACTCACTTAAGCAATGAACTCATAAGAACAGATAATTTTTTGCACAAAAAAAGTGCTTAAAATATAAGCTATTGATTTTATTAATTTTTTTTATATTAGATCAAAATTTGTACAATTTGCTGACACTCCTTTGCTACAGAAGCATTTTCAACATATGTAAAACTTATCCATAGACTTATCCACAGAAATTGTGGATAAAATTCTTAATTTTTTTTTGGTTTATTGGCGTCTTTTTTTTCTTTAGAATAGGCTACTTAAAGATGAAAGTTTCTCAACAAAATATATTCTCTACTCTTCCATCCGACTGGCAAGAGACTTTAGAAACTGAATTAAATAAAGAATATACGGCAACTATCAGTCAACTCCTAGAGGAGATGAAAAAGTCAGGAAAAGTAATCTATCCCGAAGAGAAAAACATATTCTCATGCATGAAAATGACTCCTTTTAATGAAGTTAAAGTTGTAATACTAGGGCAAGACCCTTATCACCAAGCAGGCCAAGCAAATGGACTGTCTTTTTCAGTTAACACCGGAGCGGTAATTCCCCCCTCGCTTAAGAATATCTATAAAGAAATAGCCACAAGTATAGGAAATCTAGAATCTTCTGATGGCTCATTAACAAAATGGGCAAAACAGGGAGTTCTTCTCTTAAATAGTGTTTTAACTGTTGAAGAAAGTCTTCCAGGCTCTCATGCAAAAATAGGTTGGGAGAAATTTACTGATAAGGTAGTAAGTAAATTAAACCAATCAGATAATATAGTTTTCATGTTGTGGGGAAAAAATGCTTCGAAGAAGGGGTCTATTATCGATAGATCAAAACACTTAGTCTTAGAGTCCGCCCATCCATCACCGCTTTCGGCATATAAAGGGTTTCACGGAAATGGTCATTTTTTGAAATGTAATAAATTTTTGAAGGAAAACGACCTGACAGAAATTAGATGGTAGGGTTATTTGTTTATTGTAAGTAAGGTGTTGCCGCCAGAAGTCTTATAATCTTCCTCTAGCTCATCAGCTTTAATAGATATCAAGGCGTAATTTCCTTTCTGATGTTTCAGTACTTTTACCACAGAGCCAATTCTTCTTCCCGCGCTATTTTCCACCGACATATTTATTTCGGCGAGATCATTAGACCCTTCCGTTAAATATAATCTTGGTAAGCTTTTAGCTCGATAATGCATTCTTGCAACAATTTCTTGGCCTGTGTAGCAACCTTTCTCAAAATCTACCCTTTCTGAAACATCATAATTTATTTCATGAGGCGTTAATTTTTCAGAAAGATCCTCCGTTATTTCAACGTCTTTAATAAGGAAGTTGTCTAAATGCCAATCACCTAAATCAGATGAAATTTCACCGGAATCCTTAAAAATAGTATCACCTTTATTTGTAATGACGAGTCTAATTTTTTTATCCAGATAACCTAAAACTAAACTGCTATGGCGAATATATTGGTTGTCATTAAAATTTAAATCAGGAAAAAAACTCTCTAAGGCATCGTTATTGGCACCGTATAGATCTTTATCAGAAAGTATTGAAATATCTACTTGATAAAAGGGTGAATATTTTTTTAGAACATCCTGTGTTTTTTTCATCATTAACTCAGGACCAATTAACCAAAACTTATTTGTGTTTTCATCATTAGGAGCAACGACAATAAAAGAGCTAATAATCCTTCCTTTGACGTTACATATTGCTCCTTGGGTGGGATTTTTAGAACTAACTTTGCCCATATCACAAGTCAATTGTCCTTGTAATAACTCTATTGCCCCTTCACCTACTATTTCAAGTATGTTCAAATAGTTTAAGTTTATTAATCTTTTCTTATTCATGGTTTTATCACTTACCATTATAGGGCAAACAGCTTGACAGATTTAAAGAAAAAAATATTGTGGCAATGCAGAAGGGGTTTGTGGGAGCTCGACCAAATTCTTTTGCCTTTCGTAGAAAATGATTTCGAACATTTAAACAAGGAAGATCAATTACTTTTTCAAAAATTATTACAATACGAGGACATAGAGCTTTTTGATATTTTTGTTAATAAGATTGATCCAATAGATAATGAATTTAGAGATTTGACTGTCTTAATCATAGATAAACACATGAAAAACCAAAATGGATTTTAAGCCGTCGCTTTTAGCCGATCTGGGCGCAACTAATGCGAGGTTTGCCATAACCGAGGACGGACTTTCATACCACAATCCTAAGGAGTTGAAGATCTCTGAATACAACTCTATGAGCGATCTTTGTATGGGATACCTTTCATCTATAAAAACTACCAATATACGAAGAGCTTTTATAGGGGTAGCTGCACCGGTAATAGGAGATGTCATCACGTTTGTAAATTGTGATTTAGAATTTAGCCAATCAGAGTTGCAATCAAGTTTATTTCCAAATGGGCTTAAGGTTGTCAATGATCTGGCTTTGCAAGCTCACGCAGTTAATTTGCTTGAGGAAGTTGAGCTAGAAACAATTGGACAAAATTTTTCAGATGCTGAGGGCCCAAAAGTCTTAGTAATGCCAGGAACTGGTTTGGGAATGGCAGGAATAGTAAATGAAGAGGTTGTTTCAACTGAGGCTGGACATTTAAATATTCCTGCTAAGATAAAAAAAGAAAGCCTCGATCAAATTATAGAAGCTTTTAGACATCAGTCCGGAAGGATGCCTACTTTTGAAGATTTTTTATCAGGCAAAGGATTGAACTTCTTTTATTGTGTTCTTTCAGGCCAAGATAAATGCAGTCTTACAAATGAAGAAATCTTATTAAATTACAATACAGATGCTATTTGCTTAGAAGTAAAAGAGAGCATGAACTATCTTTTTGCTGCTTATTTAAGATACATTGCATTGGCTTGGGGTGCTCTTGGAGGTGTTTATTTAGCTGGATCGATAACAAATTCCTTATTGTTTGATATAGACAACAACAAGTTTAGACAGGTATTTGAAGACAGCGAGACGATGAATAGTCTACTTAAGGTAACTCCTATTTTCAGAGTTAAACCGCAAGACTTGGGCTTTAGAGGGGCCTTAAAGCTTGCAAGAGAGCTTTAAGATCTATTTAATTTTAAAAGAACTGTTATTAATAAGAACTTTTACCTTATTGTTGGGTCTATTTCATTATGGTTGATAAGCAATCAAAAAAACAAACAAACAAAGAAGCAGATCTTGCCTTGGTAAGAAGAGCCAAAAAAGGAGATTATCGAGCTTTTGACCTTTTGGTTCTAAAATATCAATCTCGTATTGTTTCTATTGCTTTTAAGTTCGTTAAAGAGATTCAACTAGCAGAGGACATCTCCCAAGAATCATTTATTAAAGCCTACAGATCCATAGATTCGTTCAGAGAGGAAAGTGCATTTTATACTTGGCTTTATAGAATAACTGCTAATACGGCTAAGAATTATTTAGTTTCTAAAGGTCGTAGAAAAGAATCTTCTATATCAGAGTTGAGTATTTCCGAAAATGAAGATTTTTTTGAGTTACCCACCAATGACTCTCCAGAACAAATTCTTATGGCTCAGAGCCTTAAGGATACCATCTATGATGCACTGAGTGGGCTTCCTGAGGATACAAGAACGGCTTTATCTTTAAGAGAGTTTGAAGGTTTAAACTATGAAGAGATAGCAGAAATTATGAACTGCCCTGTTGGTACAGTTCGTTCAAGAATATTTAGAGGGCGAGAGGCTTTAGAAAATTTAATCTCGCCGATAACAGATAAGTTTAAAGTCATGAATAATAAAGAAATAGTATGAATGAAAATATAAAAGAAAAGATCTCAGCCCTAGCAGATGGAGAGTTATCTGAATTTGAAGTTCGAAGGGTTTTAGATGAAATTGAAAAAGAACCTGATTTAAGAAACTATTGGGATTTACTTCAGATAACTCGTCGAAGTTTAATCAATGAAGATTTAGGAAATATAGGAATTGATATATCTGGCCGCGTAAGGAGAGAGTTGTCGGGAAGAAAGCCTCATGCAGTAAAAAATTATTCTTCTTATCCAAGGTATAAAAGCTATTTAGCTGCCACAGCAGGCCTCGCATTAGTTTTTGGAATTAATTTTGTTATAACCCCATCGTATACAGATACAGATTCTTTTTCAGATGAAGCATCCCAAACAATCGCAAACGCAATAGCAAGTCCAGAAGCTTTGGAAGTATTGAACAATTCAGTTATGGGCATGAACGCAAAGTTAAGAGATTTTAATTATGTTTCAGGAGGGGGGATGCATGCTAATTATGTATTTCCAAAAGATGGTAAAAAGTTCAGAGTTAGCCTGTCCCCAGTACTATCAGAATACAAGGTCAAGCAAGCACCTGAATTAAGAAGGGTTTTCATTAAAACAGACAAAGGGGTTTTTGTTGTTTCTGTTAGCGGAAACATAACAGATGAAAAAAAATCTAGAATACTTCAAAATGCAAATTACTTCTCTAGTCAGATAAAGTAAAATTAGATATAAAATTATGCGCGAAATTAAATTTCTTACCTTAACTGTGGGTGCCTTGTTGGTGAGTTGCCAGCTTGTAGCAAAAGATCTACCTAATTTTTCAGATTTAGCTGAAGAGTCGACTCCTGCTGTTGTTAATATTACCAGCACCAAAACTGTTTCTAACAGGCAGTCCAGTCCGTTCGGACAAAGAGGTTTTGAAGATCCTAGGTACGATGAATTCTTTAAAAGATTTTTTGGAGAACAAGGGCCAAATCAACAACGGCAGCGACCCGTTAAGTCAACAGGATCCGGTTTCATAATATCTGAAGATGGTTACCTGTTAACAAATAACCATGTTGTAGAAGGTGCGGACGAAGTGATGGTAAGTTTAGGAGACAGAAGGGAATATAAGGCAGAAATTATCGGACTGGATGCCAGATCAGATGTTGCTTTACTAAAAATAAAAGCAGATAACTTGCCTGTCTTAAGAATCGGTAGTTCAAAGAAACTTAAAGTAGGAGAGTGGGTTGTAGCTATAGGCTCTCCCTTTCAGCTCTCATTCTCTGTAACAGCAGGAATCGTCAGTGCCAAGGGAAGAAGCATTCCAAATGGTTCAGATACTACTTATGTACCTTTCTTGCAAACTGATGTCGCCATAAATCCAGGTAACTCTGGAGGACCTTTATTCAATCTTGAAGGCGAAGTTGTTGGAATTAACTCTCAAATATACACAAGGTCCGGTGGCTACATGGGCGTCTCATTTTCAATTCCTATTGACTACGCAATGGATGTGGCAGACCAACTAAAAGAAAAAGGTTATGTGGCTAGAGGTTGGTTGGGAGTCAGCATACAGGAAGTGACCACCGAATTAGCTGAAGCGTTAGACATGGAAATACCGAAAGGTGCACTGATCAGTCAAATCATTAAAGATAGTCCAGCTGAAAAATCCGGCCTGAAGGAAGAGGACGTAATACTTTCGTTTGACGGAGAGGAGATATTCTATTCAGCTGATTTACCGCAAACGGTGGGTAGCATTAAACCAGATTCTCAAGTAACCGCAGTGGTTTTAAGAGACGGAAAAAAGAAATCAATACGAGTGAAAGTGGGTGAATTACCAAAAGATCCAGGTTTGGCCTTTTCTTCACAATCCAACTCATTTGCTAACATTCTGGGTGTCATAGTAGAAAATCAAGACTCTAAAGGGGATATACCTGGAGTATTAATTAAAGAATTAGACCCTACTGGGTTAGCGGCTTCTGCAGGAATTGCACAAGGAGACGTTGTCTATTCAATAGGACGCATTCCAGTTGAAAACACAACGGATTTTAATAACGCTCTCAAAAAACTTGAATCTGATAAAAACATCACTATTGGCGTGGCTCGCAATGGGATTAAAAGAATTCTTAGCTTAAAGCTTACAAAGTAGTTATCCTTCTCAGTATTCACAGCCTTTAAAGCTGCCTTTTATTCATGAATATTAGAAATTTCTCAATTATTGCCCACATAGACCATGGGAAATCTACCCTTGCTGACAGGATTATAGAATTATGTGGAGGTCTTTCGAGTCGTGAGATGACTTCACAAGTTTTGGACACTTTAGATTTAGAAAAAGAAAGGGGTATTACAATAAAAGCTCAGACAGTGAGTCTTTCTTATAAAGCAAAGAATGGAGAAACCTATCAATTTAACTTAATCGACACACCTGGACATGTGGATTTTTCTTATGAGGTTTCTAGATCTTTGTCTGCTTGTGAGGGAGCCATTCTCTTAGTTGATGCTTCTCAAGGCGTAGAAGCACAAACATTATCAACCTGCTACAGCGCTGTAGAAGAGGGTGTAACAATAATTCCCGTCCTTAATAAACTGGACCTTGATCAATCGGACCCCGAAAGAGTTAGAAAAGAAATAGAAGAAATAATCGGAGTGGATGCTTCGGAAGCTCCATGCATAAGTGCAAAGATGGGCACTGGCATTGAAGAAGTTCTTGAGCAAGTAGTTGCTTTGATTCCTGAGCCAGAGGTTTTAATTGAAGAACCCTTGCAAGCATCAATCATAGATTCTTGGTTTGATAATTATTTGGGTGTTGTGTCTCTGGTAAGGGTTGTAAGAGGCACCATTAAAAAAGGGGACTCCATCGAAGTGTTCTCGAAAAAAGAGAAGCATAATGTGGACAAAATCGGAGTTTACACTCCCAAAATAACAGACTTGGAAGAATTGCATTCCGGCCAAGTTGGATTCATATGTGCAAGTATAAAAGATATCAGAGGAGCTCCGGTGGGTGACACTCTTGTTAAGGCAAATTCAGACACAGATAGACTTCCAGGTTTTAAAGAAGTGAATCCCCAAGTTTACGCAGCTCTTTTTCCTCAAAGCGCTGATGACTTTGAAGCTTTTAGAGAATCTCTGGAGAAACTGTGCATCAACGATGCCGCCCTTCAATACGAACCTGAACAATCCGAGGCTCTCGGAGCAGGATTTAGATGTGGATTTCTCGGCACTTTGCACATGGAAATAGTCTCTGAGAGATTAAATCGAGAACACGGCATGGATCTTATTGCCACAGCACCCACTGTTGCATACGAGATAATTAATACGGAAGGAAAAACATTAAGAATTGAAAATCCTAGTGCCTTACCAGACTACAGCAAGGTTAAATCAATACTAGAGCCTATTGCAAGAGCAAATATCTTAGTTCCAGAGGCTTATATTGGTTCAGTGATGAAGCTTTGTAATGACAAAAGAGGCAAGCAAATAACGATGAGATACGTGGCTGATCAAGCAGAATTAACTTATGACATTCCTTTAAGCGAAATAGTAGTTGATTTCTTCGATAGGCTAAAATCTGTCAGCAGAGGTTACGCCTCCCTGGACTATTCTTTGGATAGATACGAAGAAGCAGATGTAATAAAGTTAGATATTCTTCTTAATGGAGATCGTGTGGATGCTCTTGCCCATATGGCTCATAGATCTGTTGCATCTTTAAAAGGTAAGCAATTTACTGAGTCCCTTAAAGAGGTTATACCCAGACAACAATTTGATGTTGCTATACAGGCTGCGATTGGAGGGAAGATTATTTCTAGACAAACAGTTAAGGCATACAGAAAGGACGTAACTGCAAAATTATACGGTGGCGATGTGACCAGGAAGATGAAGCTGCAAAAAAAACAAAAAGCAGGTAAAAAGCGAATGAAGAACATAGGAAGAGTGGAAATACCACAAGATGCTTTTTTATCAGTCTTAAAGGTAAGGGATTAAAATGGATACGGCTCTAGTTTTATTTGTTATCAGTGAACTTATTTTCTATTCTTTTTGGGTCTCTTTTACTCGGTCTGAGAACACTCGAGGTAGAGACATTGTAAGCTTTATAATGTTTATCATGGCTTTAGTAATATTGGTGAGGGTGTTCCAATTAAATCTAGACTTTGGCCTAGTTTTATCCATTGCCACTTTATTAGCAGCTATTTCATGGGTAATTGGGCATTTTATAAAAATAGAAGATCTTAGAAAAGAGAGTAAATCCTATTTTATTATTTTATTTGTAATTACTTGCTTGAGATCGTTTACCTACGAACCTTATCAAATCCCCTCACGATCTATGGAGCCAGGATTGCAAATAGGTGATTTTGTGCTCGTGAATAAATACGCTTATGGTCTTAAGTTTCCAGGTACACATTATTTGTTGTCAGATTTAGTTGCACCTAAGAGAAATGAGGTAGCTGTTTTTTTACCTCCTCACACTTTGTGTGACGTTAAACCCCAAGAAGCCAGACCGGATATCATCAACTTATCTCTTCAAAAGAGTCAGTCTTTTTTGAATAGGTTTATGGCTTTGCAAGAACAGCGATGCACGGAATTGGGTATAAAATACGTCAAACGTATTCTTGGTGTACCTGGAGATTTAGTTGAAATTAAGGGCTACGAAGTTTGGATAAATGGCGAGAAACTTCCTCACACGATAATTGGAAAGGATGAAACGGGAGATTTAATAGAGGAAACAATGGATAGTGGTGTTCATGTCATCAGATCTCAAGGTATTTCAGACTATGAGGAGCACAAATGGAAGGTGCCTGAAGGCAGTTACTTGGCCATAGGAGATAATCGCGACAACAGCCTAGACAGCAGAGCTTGGGGATATTTTTCTGATAAATACCTTATTGGTAGAGCTGAATACATATGGTTGCATTGGGGTTCTTTTTCTGAATTTCCAGGTTTTAGCAGGAACGGAAGGATTCAATAGCGACTCATGCGCTCTATCAGTCAAAAATTAGGATACATTTTTAGAGACCCTTCTTTATTGGACCTTTCTCTTACTCACAAGAGCAGTTCATCTGTTAATAATGAAAGATTGGAATATTTAGGTGACTCGCTCTTAAATTTTATTATTGCGGATGAAGTTTTTAAACGATTTGAGAGCTTACCAGAGGGGAGCTTAACCCAATTTAGAGCATCTTTGGTCAGTCGAGAATTGCTCAATGAGATGGGAAAAGAAATTGGCCTTGAGGAATGTGTGAAAATAGGGAAAGGAGAGACGGTAACAGGGAATTCAATATTGGGTAATACATTTGAAGCATTAATAGGGGCTATTTATCTTGACGGAGGTTTTCTTGAAGCTTCTAAAATCGTATCGTCCTTATTTAATGATAGGTTGAGTGCCCTTAGTGATTCTCAAGATCTGAAAGATTCAAAGTCCAGGCTGCAAGAACACCTTCAAAAGAGAGGAGATGACTTACCTTATTACGAATTAATTGATGAAGAGAATAACAATCAAGTCAAAAAATTTACAATTGTCTGCAATCTTGAAGGGTTGGGGTTGAGCGCAGAGGCCGAAGGAAACACAAGAAAGAAAGCTGAGATAAAAGCTGCGGAAAGAATGTTAGAGTTAATAGAATTAAAGAATGACTAAATCAGTAGATTCAAGAACTGGATACGTTTCCCTGATTGGTAAAACCAATGTGGGCAAGTCAACCTTGCTTAACCAAATAGTTGAACAAAAGGTTTCTATTACTTCCAGAAAACCCCAAACAACTCGTCATAGACTTTTGGGTATAAAGACTAAGGCGGGTGCTCAAGCAATATTTATAGATACCCCTGGCTTTCATAAAGGTCAGAAAAGAGCGTTGAATCGTTATATGAATAAAGTGGCTTTGGATGCAATGTCAGGAGTAGATGTTCTTCTTTACGTCATTGAAGCGCTGAGATTTGATGAAGAAGACGAAAGATTGTTGTCTCAGATACCTGCTAATTTAGATCATGTCATCCTGGTGATTAACAAGGTGGACAGGGTATTGGATAAGGGAAGGTTGCTTCCGTTTATTGAAAAACTATCACTGAATTTTGATTTCTCAGATATCGTTCCTATTTCTGCTTTAAAGCATCAAAATATTGACAGTCTTGAAGATTCTATCTTTTCTAAGCTGCCTAAAGGTACTCATTCTTACCCAGCAGATCAGGTGGCAGATACAACTGAAAGATTTCTAACGAGCGAAATAATAAGAGAAAAGTGCATAACAAGAGTTGGAGATGAGATCCCTTATCGTATTTCTGTGATGATTGATTCTTTTAAATTAGAAAATGACATAACCCATATAGACGCTACTCTTTTTGTAGAGAAGAAAAGTCAGAAAGGCATAGTTATAGGTCAAGGAGGGAAGCGTTTAAAATCCATTGGCACCGCAGCCAGGCTGGACCTAGAAGAGGTACTTCAAACAAAAGTAATGCTTCGTCTCTGGGTTAAAGTTAAGAATGGATGGACCGATAACGAAGCTCTCATGAGCACAATGGGATATGACCTTGGTTAATCGAGCAAACTTAGAACCTGCGTTTATTCTCCACACAAGGTCGTTTAAAGAAACTAGTCTTATTGTCGACGCTTTCACTGAAAATTTTGGAAAGATTTCTTTTGTAGCCAAAGGGGCCAAGCGACCGAAAAGCGGTCTAAGGGTTATTCAAACGCCTTCTTCTATTTTCTCAATCTCTTTTGCAGGGAAGAGTGACTTAAAGAATCTTACTCATTGCGAAATCATAGATCATTTTAGGCTCTCTTCTAAAGTTGCATTAAGTTGCATTATCTACTTGAATGAACTTTTAACAAAAACTCTTGAAAAGGAAGATCCTCATCCTGAAATATTCCAACAACTCAAGATGCTCTATTACAATTTATCAAAAGAGCAGAATCAAGATGCAATAGAGTTACAACTAAGATCGTTTGAATTGATTTTACTTCAAGAGCTTGGCTATGGGATTGATCTAGAAAGTGAAGCTCTAACAGGAAAGCCCATAGATGCAGATTCTTTATATAGCTTTGATCCTACCCTAGGATTCACTAACCTAGGGGCGGATGATAACAAATCTGTGGTTAATGCTTTTTCAGGTAAAGACATTCTGAGTTTTGCTAAAGGCGATTTCATAAACACGAGCTCTAGAAATGCCTCAAAGCAAATAATGAGACGTGCATTGGATTTTCATCTTGGCAATAAGACCCTAAATATAAGAAAATACTTAATCGAAAATGAGGCAAAACAATGATTAAAGGCGTGGGCGCAGATTTTTTAGAAAAATCTAGAATAGAAAATATTTTTTTAAAGTTTGGGAATAAATTTGTTAACAAGATTTTATCTGAAAAAGAGTCTCATGAATTTAATCGAAAGATAAACTTAACAAAAAAAGTTTCGTACTTAAGTAATAATTTTGCTTGCAAGGAGGCAGTTTCAAAAGTCTTAGGGTCTGGCTTTTCCCAAGGGGTTTTAATAAAAGATATTGAAATTCTCAGATCCGCAGAAGGAGCACCCTATACCAATCTGACAGGAGAAGCAGGCAGGTTAGCCAAGGAAAGAGGCATGGAAAAATTTCATTTAACAATAACCGATACAAAGGATTACTCTTTGGCATTTGCAATAGGAGAAAAAAGATGAAAATAATATTATTAGGCCCTCCAGGAGCTGGTAAAGGCACGCAAGCAGACGTTTTATGTAAAACCTTCAACATACCGCACATCTCTACTGGAAATATGCTGAGAGAGGCAGTAGAGGCACAAACGGATCTAGGACAAGAAGCTCAAGCACTCATGGACGCTGGTATATTGGTCTCGGATGAAGTTATCGTAGGGTTGGTCGAAGAAAGAATAGCCCAAAGTGATTGTCAATCAGGTTTTCTCTTCGATGGCTTTCCAAGAACCATTCCTCAAGCAGAAGCTCTAGTTAAGAGATCCATAGAAATAGACTTCGTTATAGAGATAGATGTACCCGAAGAAGAAATAATAAACAGAATGTCAGGTAGAAGAATGCACCCAGGGTCCGGTAGAAATTATCACGTAGAATTTAACCCACCAAAAGTACCCGATATAGATGACGAGACGGGCGAACCTTTAGTCCAAAGAGAGGATGACAAGCCAGAAACGGTTAAAGATAGATTGCAAGTTTACAGTAACCAAACTTCCCCTCTAATTGAGTTCTACTCCAAAGAAATAGAATCCATTAGTTACGTGAAGGTTTCCGGTAGTCAGTCTCCTGAAGAGGTTTCTCAAGCTATTCTTGATCAAATAACAAGATCTTAATATGGCAAATATTCTCGCTATAGAGACTTCTAGTGATGCATGCTCTCTCAGCCTTTCTTTTAACGATGATGATTTTCATTTCCATGAAATTTTACCCAAACAGCACACGGAAAGGCTATTAATAGAGATCAAAGCTTTACTTGAAAAGGCAAACGCTCAATTGCAAGACTTAAATGCTATCGCTGTTGGTTGCGGTCCTGGATCTTTCACTGGTATTAGACTGGCGTGTTCTATAGCTCAAGGTTTGGCATTTAGTAATGATCTGAGAACCATACAGGTTTCCAGCCTTGAAGTGTTAGCAAGAAATATTAATGCTAATTTTGGCGCTGAGCGAATCATTTCTATTGTTGATGCGCGAATGCAACAGCTTTACGTCGGCGAATTCTTGTATTCAAAAGAAGTACTTGTTGCTTCCAATACTTTCGTCATTCCAGTAGAAGAATTTAAATTATCTGACTATGAGGAGAATACATTCTTTGTTGGAGATGGATGCAATCTGATCGAGAATCAACTTAAGGAAATATCAAAGAATGTATTTTTAAATCTTCCTTTGGCTTCAGATCTTCTATCAATTGCAAAAGACAAATACATTAATGAAGAATTATTAGAGCCTGCTGAACTCCTTCCTATCTATCTTTTTGGTGAAGACCAATGGAAGAAGACCAAATGAACATCATTGATCTTTTTCTTCTATCTATTATCCAGGGACTGACTGAATTTTTACCAGTTTCCAGCTCGGCACACCTCATCTTAGTTAGTGAATTTCTTGACTCAAGCGATACAGGAATTGTTTTTGATGTGGCAGTGCATTTAGGTACTTTATTAGCAGCGATGATTTATTTTAGAAAAGAAGTTACAGGAATGATAAGAGGGCTATCTTTTAATCAAAAGAATCAAGAGGAAACTCATCAACTGGTCAATATTTTAGTTGCTGTCTTACCAATTCTCGTGATGGGTTTTCTTTTGAGAGATTTTGTCGATCAGAATCTCAGATCATCTGAAATTATAGCTTATGCAACAATCTTCTTTGGTCTTATTTTGTTGTGGTCGGATAAGATAAAAACAACCTCTAACGACATCAACTTGATAACAACTAAACAAGCCTTCATCATCGGCCTCTCTCAGTGTTTTGCTTTGATACCTGGGACCTCCAGGTCAGGTGTAACCATATCAGCAGCTCTTTTTTTAGGTATAGGCAGAGAAGCAGCTGCAAAATTTAGTTTTTTATTAGCCATTCCAACAATAGGAGCAATAGCGGCCTCAGAGTTAATAAATTTAAGCATAAAAGACTTGCTAAACCAGGGTTCTGACCTTGTGTTAGCAATGTGTGTGTCTTTTGTAATCGCCTACCTAACCATCGATGTTTTTTTAAAATTAGTGAATCGTTTTAGCTTTACCCCGTTTGTTGTTTATAGAGTTTTATTGGGAGTTTGGCTTCTTTCTTACTGGGTTTAATGTTGCCTGTATTGATTTCTGACACCGATGAATCTGAATTAATTATTCAAGATCTTGCTTCAAAGCTTGGACTGGATCTTTTAATCAGAGGTGCAGAAGAAAAGGAATCCCAATTAGCTAATGATCAATATTATCTCGTTAGAGGTAAAGAAAAGAGTCATTTACAAATAGGGCTAAAAGGTAAGCAAAAACCCATTCTTTGTAACTTCACGGAATGGGCAAACAATAAAAAGAAAAGTAACCTTTTGAGGTGCATGAAGGGGTTGCCTTTAGATTGTTCTGTCGTAGACGCAACGGCTGGATTCGGAAGAGATGCCTTGGAATTAGCCACTGTTTCTAATTCGGTAGTATTGATTGAGAGGGTTCCGTGGTTGCATTATCTTTTGCAAGACGGCATTAAGAATTCAACAGAGGAATACGTTTTGAGTTTGGTGAGTAAGTTTGAATTGATTCAATCAGATGCTAGAGATTTCTTTGCTTTTAAGAAAAATGAAGCAGACGTTGTTTATCTTGATCCTATGTTCCCTAACACCGGAAGCGCTAGAGCAAAAAAGAACATTCAGGCTTTAAGAGACTTGTCTGAAGAAGACCTTTCTAATGACTTGCTTCTAATGGCTTTAGAATTTGCAAAAAAAAGAGTGATAGTTAAAAGACATAAAAATTCAGGTTATTTAAATAGTCAAAAACCCAGCTTTTCTATTCAAGGTAGGGTGGTTAGATTTGACGTGTACGTCATCAGTTCATCTCATTGATGTGATTGATGAATTGTTGATTAAAGAAATTTAAATAATCTTTCTTAACTCGCTTTGTAATTCTCGCAGCCTGAAGGTTAAGGTCTCCATCCTCCTTTACTAATTTATCCAATAAAAGTTTGTCTATGAACTGATCAAATTTATTTTTGTCAGAAAATTCCGGATAAGGCCAACCTTCAATGGTCTCAAGTTTTTTGGCAATATTGGTGCATAATTTTTTTAATTCTTCCCGTTGTATTGAAGGGCGCTCCCAAAGAGTGTTTAAGACTATGAAGAATCGTTTAATGCTCGGTTCACATATATTCGATAAGGCTATGAAATCTTCATATTTTGTTGTGTTGGAATTGGGTTTGATTAAGTTTCCTGTTTCAGTTTCTTCTATCAAGCCTGATTTTATAAGAGTTTTTAAAGCACTCTTAATAAGTTCATCAAGTTCTGAATCAGTTTCCAGTAGATTGTAGTCTCTTTTTAAGAAAGGAAAAACTAATCTAACCAATCGTACGACTTCATCGTAAGAAATTTCATTAACGTACCTGAGTGACTCGCATACAGTTGAATATAGTATAAAAATATGCGAAATATTATTTTTATAAAATGAAAGAATGGAAGTCTCATCATTAGTGGGTTTAAAAATTTTAGAATTACCAACAAGCTGACTTTCGATTAGCTTTAGTTCCACTGTCTTGTTGATGATTTCTGAAGCATCAGTGTTGGTTAGCCAGACGTGATCATAGGTTTTGGAATTTTTAATCAAGTTTAGATACAAGTTTATTCTTTGTTTTAATTTATCTTCATTCAAGGATTGAGTTGAATCAGTCAATAAGCTTATCGAAAATAAACTTGTCGTTGTGACTGCTACGGAAGAATTAATGCCTTGGATAATTGATTCACCCAAGCTTGTAGTGGCTTTTCTTAACCATTCAGGTTTTTCATTAAGCTCATTCTCTTCAAAATCCGATTTTCCAACTTCTTCTCTGAGAAAGTCTGCCAAGTCGATAGGAGATCCAAAGTTGATGTAAGCATTTCCAAGGTAGTTATTAAAATCTTTTAAAACTCTTAGCGGATCTAAGAGGCTTTCACCTTTTTTTGATTTACCCGAGAGCTCAGAAAGATAGCTCTGGCCTTCGAGAATTTTTTCGTAACCTATGTAAATGGGAACTATTTTTAGGTTAACTGATTCTAAACTTGCAAAACTTCTGATGATCATTGAGATGAGTCCTGGTTTTGATGGTAATGACAGACCGGATCTGCTCCTACCTCCCTCAGGAAAGAATTCTATTGAACTTCCTCTCCTTATTAGATTCCTTATGTGTTGAAAAAAAATGGTGCTGTAAAGAGAGTTATTAAATGATCTTCTCATGAAAATAGCTCCACCACCTCTTAGAATCTTGCCCATAATGGGCAGATTGAGGTTATTTCCAGCGGGTATCTGAGGGACCATGAGTCCATTTTCATAAAGAATGTAAGACAAAGCGCAATAATCTATGTGACTGCGATGACAGGGCACGTAAACAATTGAATTTTCACTGGAAATCTTTTTTATTTCTTCTAGGTTTTTAAGATGTATACCATCATAACGCTTGTTCCAAAACCAAGTAAAAGATCTGATGAGAAGCCTTACGATGGGGTAGTTTAGGTCGGAACAAATTTCATTAGCGTACTTTAAAGCTTTTTTCTTAAGCCTTTTCTTAATTTTCGCATTACCCTGGGAAAGTCTTTTTATTTCTTTCTTTACTTCGGTATTCTGACTCAGAGAATAAACAAGTGTTCGTCTGTGCGAAATATCGGGCCCCAGCTTGGCTTGTTTAGATCGTCTAAAGAGGGCTCTTAAATACCTGCTTATTAAATTGGCGTTATCTTTTGTGTTTTTACCTTTATCTTTAAGCTCATCGAGAGCTAAGGGTTTATGAAATTGAATGACTAAAGACCTTCCGTGAAAAATAATTTTAAAAAGTTTTTTAATCGGGCTTGTTGCTGACCAGGATTGAGAAAAGAGAATCTTAAATAATGATTTTTGTTTATCTGGATGTTTTCCCCAATAGAAAGAGGTAGGGATAATCGTGACGTGACTGTCATCCAATTCAATGATTGATTCAAGGTTGTAACTAGCTTGACGCATGATCCTTTGGTGCTTTTGGCTAAACACAGGAGCGTTTAGGCAGGTAAATCTATTGAGATTTGAATTTGATATTTTTGAGAGAGGTCTGAAAATATTAAGACTTTCTGTTAAAAGTTGCAAAGCAACTAAGTCTGTAACTGAGTTTGTGGGTACGGCATAAACCGTTTCTGCTTCTTTAATCAATTCATCGGAAACACCATCCTCAAATTCTATTTCAAATTTTATGATGGGTTTTAAAAGAAACGTGATTAAGGAAAAAATACGTTTCCTAATCCAAAAACTAAACATAAGATAGGCTCTTGTTAACTTTAAGAACGGAAGTTTACCTTTTCATAGTAAACTTTCTACTAGGATTTTATATATTTTATAGCCGAAGTGGCGGAATTGGTAGACGCAGGGGATTCAAAATCCCCCGCCCTTTGGGTGTGAGAGTTCGAGTCTCTCCTTCGGCACCATAAGGACTTTGATTTGAATCTCGACGATTTTAATTTCGATCTCCCTGAAGATCTAATAGCGTTTCAGCCTCCTAAAACACGAGGAGCAAGCAAACTGCTTGTAACAGGAAAGAGATTGGAAGATAAAGAATTCAATCAATTAGAAGATTATCTTTTGCCTGGAGACCTGTTGGTTTTAAATAACACAAAGGTCTTAAAGGCTAGATTGATAGGCTTTAAAGAAACAGGGGCTAAAGTTGAGATCTTAATAGAAAGGATCAAGGGCTCTAACCTTGCCTCCGCTCAAACAAAATCGAATTCCAAGCTGAAAGAGGGTGATACAGTCTATCTGGAAGGAAAAACTATTCAGTTAAGGCTTAAAGAAAAGAAAGACTACCTCTGTCTATTTGAATTTTCTGAGCCGGTGCTCTCCGTATTGGATAGTTTTGGTGAAGTGCCTTTGCCGCCTTACATTAAACGTCCCGCTGTGCCTGTGGATGAAGAGCGATACCAAACTGTTTATGCAGATCCAGAGAAGCTAAATTCCGTCGCCGCTCCAACCGCAGGATTGCATTTTGATCTCTCTCACCTTGATCATCTTAAGTCCAAAGGTATTCAATTTGCTGAAATAACTTTGAATATTGGGTTGGGTACTTTTAAGCCAATAAAAGTAAATAGAATAGAAGACCACTTAATCCATAAAGAGAGAATCTCTGTTGATCCTGTTGCCGTTGAAACCATCATGAAGGCTAAGAATGAAGGTAGGAGAGTTATAGCAATCGGAACCACTGTTTTAAGATGTCTTGAATCGGTTGCGACGGATTTTCAAGTCATTGAACCTTATGAAGGGGAAACGGATCTATTCGTTTATCCGGGCTATCAATTTAAAATAGTTGATGCTCTTTTGACCAATTTTCACCTTCCTAAATCCAGCCTGTTTTTATTAGTTAGTGCTTTCGGCGGGAGTCAGAGGATAATGTCTGCGTATTTACACGCTATAAGAAATGAATACAGATTCTTCAGTTACGGAGACTCTATGTTCATAACCAATGATGAATGATGGCCTCACAATTAACGTACACATTAATTAAGAAAGATGGCTCTGCTAGACGCGGAGAGGTTCTTACCCCTCATGGTTCCTTTCAGACACCAGCTTTTATGCCAGTTGGAACATACGGTGCGGTAAAATCCCTTACACCAGAACATTTGTCTCAGCTGGGTGCAGAGATAGTTTTATCTAATACCTATCATTTAATGCAAAGGCCAGGCGTTGATATTATTAGAGATCATGGCGGTCTTCACGAATTTATGGGTTGGGACAAGCCTATCCTTACAGATTCCGGAGGTTATCAAGTCTTTAGCCTTGCAAAGAATAGAAAAATTACAGAAGAAGGAGTTAAATTTAATTCTCCTTTAAACGGCGACAGATTGTTCCTTTCACCTGAATCTTGCATGGACTTACAGATGCAATACGGGGTTGATATCGCAATGGTGCTGGATGAATGCACTCCTTATCCTGTAGAAAAATCCGTTGCAGAGATTTCTATGCGTCTGTCTTCAAGGTGGGCACAAAGGTGCAGAGACAGTTTTGTGTCTGAAAAACAGTCGCTCTTTGGAATCATTCAAGGAGGAGTGTTTAATGAATTACGTGACGAATCTCTTGAAATTTTGACTGGTATTGGTTTCGAAGGTTACGCTATTGGCGGCCTTTCAGTGGGGGAATCAAAAGAAGAACTCAAAGAGATAGTTGGGTACATAACACCAAAAATGCCAATTTCTGCTCCGAGATATCTCATGGGGGTTGGGACTCCCTTAGATATTGCAAATGCCGTTGAGCAAGGAGTGGACATGTTTGATTGTGTCATACCAACAAGACACGCAAGGAATGGTTATCTTTATACCTCGAATGGGGAAATAAAGATTAGAAATTCTAAACACAAGAATGACTTTGATCCACTAGACGACAGTTGCAGTTGTTACACGTGTTCTAATTTTACTAAGAGCTATTTACATCATTTAGATAAAACAAAAGAAATCTTAGGTTCAACACTTAACACAATACATAACTTGCACTTCTATCAAAAATTAATGAGAGATTTGCGACTAGCAATCGAAACAGGTACATTGCAGACTTTCTTAAACGAATTCAGGTCCACTTGGAAAATTTCCAAAGACCCCAATATAAATAAAGAGTAAACGCTATGGAAGATTCAGTAACATTTTTTGATCCAACACTCCTTTTTTTAGTAGGCTTCATGGTGCTTATTTGGTTCCTCATGATTCGACCCGAGAACAAGAGAAGAAAATCTCATCAAGAAATGTTGAGCAGCTTAGAAATAGGCGATGAAGTGGTTACCGCAGGAGGTATTTTAGGAAAAATAACTAAAATCGGAGACCAATTTTTGGAAGTCACCTTAAATGACTCCATGAAAGTTAAAGTTCAAGTCAGTGCCATCTCCAACGTGCTTCCTAAAGGAACGATTAATTCAATCTAGGTATTTTGTGAAACGTTACGGCACTTGGAAGTATTTACTGATTATCTCAGTTTTAAGTATTGGAATAATCTATGCTTTGCCTAATCTTTATGCCCCTGACCCGGCTGTTCAAGTATCTTACAATTCCAGTTCGCAAAGCCCAGACAGCAACTTAACCAACAGAATAGAATCCATCCTTGCTGATGGAGACTCTGAAACAAGAATAGAAACAACGGATGATTATGTTCTGATAAGAACAGACTCATCAGATGACCAATTAAAGGTCAAAAGTGCTCTTTCCAATAATTTAGGTGGAGACGTTATCGTTGCACTTAATCTTGCTCCAACGACACCTCAATGGCTCTCTAATTTGGGAGCTGAGCCCATGAAGTTGGGACTGGATTTAAGAGGCGGAGTTCACTTTTTGATGGAAGTAGACACTGCAGCGGCTATTAAGAATAGACAAAATGGAACTCTGCAAGACATTAAAAGAAGATTAAGAGAAGAAAAAATACGTTATTCAGGAGCTTTTGTTGAGGAAGATCTTTCCATTTCAGTGAAATTTCAAAGTGAAGCAGTTTTCAATGAAGCCAAAGATTTTATAGAAGATAATTACACTCAATTTCTAGGATCTCCTGATTCAAAAGAACCGTTAACAATTTCTCTGGTGTTAGCTGAGTTAGAGATTGATCAAATTAAATCAGATGCAATAGACCAAAACTTAACCACTTTAAGAAACCGCGTGAATGAATTGGGCGTTTCAGAACCTATTGTCCAGAGGCAAGGAAAAACTAGAATAGTCGTTCAGTTACCGGGTATTCAAGACACGGCGGAAGCAAAGAAGATCCTTGGAAAGACAGCCACATTAGAATTTCACCTAGAAGCTCAACTAGACACCCCTAGGACAAGAAAGACAAATTACCCCTTTAAAGGCCAGCCAGGTCCGGGCGCGGAACTGCAAGATGCCGTGATACTGGGCGGAGATCAAGTGGCAACTGCACAAGCCAGTTTTGATGAAAATGGCTTGCCTCAAGTCAACATAACACTTGATGGTCAAGGAGGCGGCAGAATGCACAGGGCGACCAGAGGCAATATAGGCAAGCGATTAGGCGTTCTTTTTGTCGAGCAAAAAACAAGAACTAAATATGAAATCGATGATTCGGGTAAGCAAATGCCGGTTCTTGAGACCTATGAAATAAAAGAGATTATCAGTCTTGCAACGATTCGCGCTGCATTAGGCACCACCTTTAGAATTACCGGTTTGGATAGTCCGAGTGAGTCTTCAGAGTTGGCTTTACTTCTTAGGGCGGGAGCTTTAGCAGCCCCAATGCGTTTTGTTGAAGAGCGAACGGTAGGGCCTAGCTTAGGGGCAGATAACATAGATGCAGGTATCTTATCGATGGAATTAGGCATGGCTTTGGTTTTACTTTTTATTCTTTTTTACTACCGTGTATTTGGAATTGCTGCCAGCCTGGCGTTGAGTTTTAATATCATTTTATTGATAGCCGTGATGTCCATATTGTCTGCAACACTAACACTACCAGGCATTGCAGGAATCGTTTTAACCGTGGGTATGGCCGTTGATGCCAATGTCTTGATATTTTCGAGGGTAAGAGAAGAATTAGCTCGAGGCAGAAAACCCTTGGATGCCATAGATGCAGGTTATGACAGAGCTTTTTTAACCATCTGGGATGCTAATTTCACAACTCTAATAGTCGCCGTTGTTCTGTATTCTTTAGGAACCGGTGCCATAAAAGGTTTCTCTATTACATTGATGATTGGCATCATTACGTCAATGTTTACTGCAATAATGGGAACTCGAGCATTCATAAATCTTGTCTACGGCAGTAAAAAAGATCTTACGAGGTTATCAATATGATATTCAACGTAGATTTTATGGCTTGGAGAAAGCCTGCCTTGATTGTGTCATCAATTCTTATTTTGATCTCCGTGGTCTCTTTGACTTTTAAAGAATTAAACTACGGATTAGATTTTACAGGCGGAACTTTAGTTGAGCTCAGTTATCCGGAGTCTGCAGACTTAAATTCAATCAGATCAACTCTTAAAAATGGTGGTTATGATGGGGCGCAAGTTGCAAATTTTGGATCCAATCAAGAAGTGCTCATTAAGCTACCAGGAAGTATCAGCGATACGCTTGGGTCTGAAATAATTACTTTACTTAAGAGCAATGCTGCAGGGACTGAAATCGATTTAAGGAGAATAGAGTATGTGGGCCCTCAAATTGGTGACGAACTAAGGGATGATGGAGGCTTGGCCATGATATTGGCTTTGGCTTTTATGATGCTCTACATAGCTTTTCGATTTCAATCCATGTTTGCCGGTGCAGCAGTAGCAGCTTTGATTCATGATGTTATTGTTGTGTTGGGAATTTTTTCTATTCTTGAGTTAGATTTTGATCTTACTGTGTTGGCGGCATTATTGGCAGTTATAGGCTACTCTCTTAACGATACCATTGTTGTTTCTGACCGCATAAGAGAAAATTTAAGAAGTGACATGGAAGACAATACTACTGACCTTATAAACACTTCACTTAATCAAACCTTAGGCAGAACTTTGATAACCTCTTTAACTACATTATTGGTTCTTTTATCTCTTTATTTAATGGGTGGCGAATTAATAAAGAATTTTGCTTTAGCTCTCATTTTTGGAGTTATTGTAGGAACTTACTCTTCGATCTACATAGCTTCTAACGCATTAATTATGATGGGTCTCACAAAAGATCACTTAAAGGTGGAAGACGCAGAAAATCCTGATAATTACGATCTTCCTTAGTCCTCTACAATTGAAACATAAGGCTTGATGGATTGAAGCATTGGCTTAAAGCACTTATTGGCAGCACAGATAACATGATCTCCATCTAAATAGCTTGGTGCTCCAAAATAATCACTGACCAGTCCGCCTGCTTCTTGAACTAGCAATCCGCCCGCAGCAATGTCCCACAAACCAAGACCGCTTCCCCAAAACCCATCGAGTCTACCAGCAGCTACGTTAGCCATATCCAAGGCAGCCGATCCCGTTCTTCGAATGGTTAACCCTTCGGAGTACAAAGATCTAAACGTAGACATGTTGTCATGGCGAACCCTGCCTGAATCAGTGTCGTGTGAAGAATTGCTGAGCAGAGCTCCTTTTAAGCCGTTGCGTTTGCTGACTCTAATCCTTCTGTCATTTAGGTAGGCACCTCGGCCAAGGCTAGCGGTGTATTCATCTTGTCTTGATACGTCTATGGTTAGAGCATGAAGAGTCTTGCCTTTTTCTACGTAAGCTATGGATATTGCGTAGTAGGGAAAGCCATGGATGTAATTTGTTGTTCCATCAAGCGGATCAATGATCCACATTGAATCAATATCCTTACCGAATCCTTCAAGTTTACCGGCTTCTTCAGAAATGTAAGTGTGACGTGGATAGATGGTCTTTAGAGAGTCAATGATGATCGACTCCACTCTTTTATCCAGTTGAGTTACGTAGTTTGTTGGCCCTTTTTCTTTGACGTCCAGCTGATCCAGTCTGTATGCATAACTTAGTAATTCTTTGCATCCTGCTCTAGCTGCCTCTAAGGCTATGTTTACTTTTGGTTCCATAAGTTTGTTTTTAGGCGCGCATCCTAACATATGCTTCGACACTCCCTGATAGAATATACGCATGGAAGAAAAAAAAACTGCATATGATTTATTAGCAGACTCCGTAAAAATTGTTCTTGTGGGAACAACGCATCCAGGAAATATTGGGGCATCTGCCAGGGCAATCAAAACAATGGGGTTGAAAAGACTCCTATTAGTGAGTCCTAAAGATTTTCCTAATGACGTGGCAATGTATAGAGCAAAAGCTGCTAAGGACGTTCTTGAGCAAGCTGAGATGCACCCAGATCTTTTTAGTGCTACTAAAGATTGTGAGTTAATCATTGGCACCAGCGCTCGAAACAGAAAAGTTCCTTGGCCTCTGGTTACTCCAAGGCAAGCGGGTCAAGAGATAGTTCAAGCCTTGCAACAAGGAGTCAATAAAGTGGCAGTTGTTTTTGGGAGAGAAGACAGAGGTTTAACCAACGAAGAACTTGGTATGTGTAATTTACACGTTCACATACCCACCAACGAAGAATATTCTTCATTGAACCTATCGCAAGCCGTGCAGATATTGTCCTATGAAACACGACTGGCAATGCTTGAAAATTACGATCTTATTGAAAAACCTGAATGGGACGTTGAATTGGCAGACAACGAACAAACCGAGAGATTAATCACTCATCTTGATGAACTCATGCAAGAAGTTGATTTTTATGACACTCAAAATCCAAGGAAACTATTAACCCGTGTTAGACGATTTTTTAAAAGAGCAAGAATAGATAAAATGGAAGCCAATATATTCAGAGGTCTTTTTTCCGCCGTACAAAAACATTTAAGGAAGTAAGCCAACTTGTAAGTGTATTAGCAAACCAATACACTGTGGTTAGGGAGATTGCTATTATGCAATGGACGAATCAACAGCCTATATATCAACAAGTTAGAGATCACGTAGTTTCTATGATAATCGACGGCGTCCTAAAATCAGGTGACCCGATTCCTTCCGTCAGACAAATGGCCGTAGAAGGTGGCGTGAATCCTCTCACAGTTTCAAAGGCTTATCAGGCATTAGTGGACTTAGAAATCGTTGAAAACCGTCGAGGTTTAGGGATGTTCATTACCGATTCAGCAAAAAAACAATTGTTGAAATTAGAGAAAGAGAAATTTTTGAAAGGAGACTGGCCTTTGGTGGTAAAGAAAGCCAATCAACTGGACATTGATTTATCCAAGTTAGTTAAGAAGAGTTAAGTTATGCAAAACGATATTGTGGTCAAAGCGAGAGGCATCAAGAAAAAATACTCAGATAATAATGCTTTGAATGGGTTGGATTTAGATTTACATCAAGGACAAATATTAGGTCTTATAGGCCCTAACGGAGCAGGTAAGTCTACTTTCTTGCATGCGGTTTTAGGTCTGCTCAAATCTGAAGGATCTCTAGAAGTGATGGGTTTGGAACCTTTTAAGAACAGACACCAACTTCTTAAGAAAGTCTGCTCCATAACCGACGTAGCGGTTTTACCAAAATGGATGACCGTTGAACAGATGTTGGAATACGTTGAGGGGGTGCATCCGGAATTCGATCCAGAAAAAGCAAGAAGCATACTTTCTAAAACCAACATTAAAAACACGTCTAAAATAAGAACTCTTTCAAGAGGCATGATTGTGCAACTCCATCTGGCAATTATCATGGCCATCGATGCAGAACTTTTGGTTTTAGATGAACCCACCCTAGGTTTGGATTTGGTTTACAGGAAAGAATTCTATTCTCGACTCATAGAGGATTATTTTGATGGAAATAAAACCATTTTAATAAGCACACACCAAGTTGAGGAAATAGAAGGGGTATTAACGGACGTGGTTTTTCTGGATAAAGGACAGGCCGTTATGAATGAATCCATTGATTCTTTAAATCAAAGATTCTTAGAACTAAGACCGAATGCAGACAACAATGAAAAAGCTAAATCATTAAACCCCATCAACATAAGAACTGAGCTTGGCAGGGCAGTTTTTCTTTATGAAAATATCGATATCGAAAAGCTTTCATCTCTGGGAGAGGTAAGGCCTCCATTTATAGCCGATCTTTTTGTGGCCATCATGAATCGATCCGATCAATCCGGAGAGCAATCATGAAAGTATTGTTTACTCTGGTAAAACGAGAATTACAAGAACATAAGGTTGGATTAATTTACGCACCCTTCATTGTTGCCATGATTTTAAGCTTGGTGATTGTGCTTGTGTACTTTGGTGTCACTGATATTAAAACTAATGACTTTAATTTTTCAACTTCCATTTATGAAAATGGGGAGGCCGTTGAATGGATGCGTGCTGCTACAGTTGAACAAAAGATGACTGTTATTAGAAGTGGTTTGGTTGTCCTCGGTTTTCCGGTGGCTTTTGTGATGATTTTTGCTGTTTTGTCTTACAGCCTAGGAACGTTCTTTGAAGAGCGAAAAGATAAAAGTATTATCTTTTGGAGATCGCTTCCAATCTCTGATTTAGAGACCGTTCTTTCAAAAGTTTTTGTGGTCGTGTTCGTAGCACCTTTGATTATTTTGCCCGCTTTAATTTTTTTACACATGGTTGCATTGCTCAGTGCTTCTATCTTTTTTGCCGTTTCAGACATAGTGCCCTTCACTTGGATTTGGAACGCGTACTCCATTACCGATTGGTTTCGCATAATCTTTAGTTTATGGATGCAACTCTTATGGTCTCTTCCCATACTGGCTTGGCTAATGTTGGCTGGTGCTTATTCAAGGAAGCCAATTGTTGCTGCCGTGCTGCCTTTGGTCGGCATTATTGCCATTGAAAGGGTGGTCTTAGGTAGCGGAGTATTTTTTGCAACGGCAATTGAGAGGATGCAGCCTTGGTCTCTCATGTCTTCGTTTCCAAAGCAGTACGAAGAGCTTAGAGTGGTAGAAATTGCTGATATTCCTTTGTTGCTCGCGACACAAGAATTTTGGTACGGAATGTTAATTAGCGTATTGCTGATAAGCGCAATAGTTTACATCAGATCCAGGAGTGAATATTCTTCAGTTGAATAGTTAATTAGGTTTGACCTTATAGCTAGTCCTCCATACAATGCTGCTCTTTAGTCCCCTTCGTCTAGTGGTTAGGACACCTGGTTTTCATCCAGGCAACAGGAGTTCGACTCTCCTAGGGGACGCCACTTCCTTACTATCCTTGTAGTATCAATGTTTCATAGAAAATCGTGGGACAATGTTGTCATATAAGACCCTTTTGTTGTCATATAGTAAAAATAAGTGTTGTCATATTGTTGTCACAGTTTCCCCTAAAACACTCACTGTTCGTGCGGTTTGCACATTTTTTTTAAGGGGAGGGCAGAAGCCCATTGCAAACAGGGGATATATATCTAATGGCTGGCACATTTCTAGCCTAATTTGGCTGTATACCAGTTGGTGGTATAGTTAAGTTATGGAAAAACCTCCTCATCCTAACAAGCCTATTAATTTCAGGAGGTCTGTGGGCTAGTCCTATGGATAATCCGATGTCATTTAAAGGAAAGTTATAATTTATGGTGGATAAGGAATGGATTTTTAAAAGAGCAAGTTTTGCATCTAAGTATATTTTTTTTACTCTTTCTTTTATCGTTTTTATTTTTTTATTCTCTTACTTTCCAAACTCAACGGAAGGACCAGATAGTTATAGAAATGGAATAGACCCTTCTCACTTTTCAAATATTGAATTTTGGATTGTCATATTATTTGTATAGTGGAGTCTGATTTTAAACCTGTTTTATTATACTTCTGAGTATTTTTATATTTTGGTGAAAGAAATGTTAGAAGATAAGTCCTGTCTAGGAAAGAATGGTGAAGATTAAAGGAGAGGTGAATTGATGGAAGAAATACCTTGGTACTTAGACAATATGCTTATAGGAAAGTGGTGGTTAATCTTTGTTACCTTGATGGCAGGTGTTGTAATGCCTATTTATTTTTGGTGTAAATCACAAGGTCTTCAAAACCCTGCCAAATTTCGAGGAAGTCTCAGTTGGTGTATAGTAAATCTGTGAAAAGAACCTTAACCCTAACTATCGCCATATTAGCCTTGCTCATGTCTATGGGAGCTTGGGGAGAGAGTTGTAATAACTTTTATGATACTGGAGAGCTCAAAGAATCTCATATCACTGAAGAATCGCCTGATGAAGAAGGGTGGTACTCTGGAGTTTGGAAAAGTTTCTTAAAGAATGGTGAATTAAAGTCCCAAGGAAAGTACCTATACAAGAATAATTTCAAAAAAGCCTATTACGAAACTGGTGAACTCTATGTAGAAGCCTATGGTGTTGATTGTCTTAACGAAGGTTCCTACAAGCAATATTGGAAGAATGGCACCATAAAAGGGGGAGGTATGTATGAAAAAGGAAAAACTACCGGACTGTGGAAATTTTATTTTGAGAATGGAATTTTAAGCCGAGAAGGAAACTATGTTGATGAACAAAGAGATGGATTTTGGAAAAACTATTATGAGAATAGTTCTATTTATTCAGAATTTAATTACCTCCTTGATAAGAAAGAAGGAAGAGCTAAAACTTATCATAGAAATGGTGAACTTTGCTCGAACAATCTATACGAGAATGGAAAGTTAATAGGCTCAGCAAAGAAATTTTACAATAATGGTCAGATAGAATACGAGCAAGCTTATGTCGATGGAAAGAAGCACGGACTTGGGGCAAGAGTAGACTCTGATGGAACATATCTTTGGGTTGCTAAATATGAGAATGGAAAATGGCTTGATAAAGAGAGTCGGGCAAAAAACACATTCCTTTTTAGAAAAATGCAGTACACAAAGCCACAATGCGGTCGACACCTAGAACCAATTAATGCTCCAAAAATTAGAATTACGGAATTTATTCAAGACGGTGGATGTGTTGTTTTGGATTTTATTATTAATCAAGAAGGCATGACAGAAGATATAAAAGTTAGAAATTCTGTTTTTCCTAGTCGTGTGTATAAAAATTCTTTTGAGAATAATGGAAAGAAATTTATAAAAAAATTGGAATACCCAATACCAAGAAATAAAGAGGGTAATCCTGTTTCTATGAAAGCAGCTTATAAGCTTCATTTTAATGCAATGGGGAAAAAGCCAAATTATGTTTTTCCTGGTTGTGAATCAGATTAAAAAAATATTAGTTATAACAAGCCTAACCATCACTCCATTTCTAACAAGCTAAACTCCCCAACAACTCCACAGTCTTAAACCCTTGCCAAATTTTGAGAAAGTCTCAGGTGGTGTATAGTAAATCTGATTAAAGGGAGAAGGTTATGAAGTATCTAGAAAGAAACTCTGCCATAGATAACGAAAGAAAAGATTGGTTCTATAGATATGGGCAGAGATTATGGTTCTTTATTATCTTTCTACTTTTGACTCTTATTACTTTCGGTATTTATCCTCTCTACTTTTTCTTAACGAGGTTCAATGAAATGCATGTGGCTTTAGAACAAACTAGAGATGAAGTGTATAAACAAAATCCAGAAGATTTCTCAAAAAATTAATGAAACACCTGACCATCTCTTTACTAACACTGTTTATGTCTATCGGAGCTTTGGCTAATCCCACTAGCAGGATTGCAGAAAAAGACCAACCAGAATCTGTTGATCAAGCAATGCAGGTCTTAGACTCCTTTATGTTGACGTTCAATAGCAGAGATATGGGAGATTGGTCAGAAACATTAAATTATCCTCATGTACGATTGGCGGGTGGGAGTGTCAAAGTCTGGGCTAATAAGAAAGAGTACACATCGGTAGATATCTTTGACCGTCTTGTCTCAACCGGTTGGCATCATTCAGCCTGGGTATCTAGAAAAGTAGTCTTAGAATCGGAAAATAAAGTTCATATTTCTACCGTCTTCCAACGATATGATAAAAACAACAACCCGTTAAAACATTATCAGTCACTGTATATCGTTACAAATGACAATGGTCATTGGGGAGTTCAAGCCAGATCTAGTCTTGCTCCTTAGCTCATATTGGATGCTTGTCAGCTGGTGGTATAGTTAATCTATGAAAAGAACCTTAGCTCTATCTGTCCTGCTGCTAGTGCTTGGTGGATGCACTTCAGAATATAACAGATGCGTTGAAAGTGAAGCCAAGAAACTAGAAGTTACACACGAAGTTGCAGAAATAAGAGCAGAAAATATTTGCTATCAAGAGCCGGTCTACTTTCAAAATCAAGAAGAGATATTTCAGGCAATGTTGGAAGAAGAAATTTGTATAGATAAGCACATTCAGAAAATACTACTAGAGGCTAAAAATTATGAAAGCAAAGCTCACGATATATGTACTATGAGAATTTTCGATAAAGATTTTAAGCTAAACAAAAGATGAAGATGGAATGATTGGTTGAGCTATGAAGAGGCAATTCATTATTCCCTGGCATTATTTTTCTTGATATAACAGGAGGCTTAGGCTAGCTTTAGTTAGGTTATTCTTAATCGGGGAGAGATAAAATGCTTAATGTGCAAGACTTTGATGAAACAAAAATTGACTGGAAGCCTTTACCTGGACCAGATGGCAGTCCTGCTGATCATATAGGTTGTTCAATATTACATGTTGATAATGAAGCCAAGATTGTTGATGTTCTTTTTAAGTTCTCTGCAAATGAAAAAATAGTAAACCACAGACATACATCCGACTTTAATACTTTTGTAGTTAAAGGGGAGCATCATATATATGACTTGGAAGGCAATTCAAAAGAGGTTCGTTATCCCGGTACCTTTACTGCAGGTGTAGCAAATGATGAACCGCACACAGAAGGCGGAGGGGAAGAGGATGTGGTTATTCTTTTTAGCTTAAGGCCTTATTCAAAGGATAAACCAATTTATGAGATACTGGATGATGATGGAGAAATAGCCTCCATCATGACATTCGATGCTTTAAAAGAGCTGCATGAAACTGGTCAAGCCTGAGGCTTTATATATATCCATTGGTTCTTAAAAGATAAGACTCCAAAAGCTTAGCACAGTCCTAACCCAGCGGTATCAGATCGCAAGTCCTGCCCATTCTATGGGAGGCTCATGCGAGGTGGAAACCTTCTTCGGCCTAATCAATGAGATTGAATAGACAATTCATTTCATTTTCATCTATATAACCTTCAATTATTAGGTCTAACTCGCTTAAGGGAAGGGCGCCGTGACTTAAGACAACATCATGAAAGTCTCTTACATCGTAATTTGCACCTAATTCAATTTTTGTTTTTTCTTTCAAGCTCGAAAATTTCATTTGGCCAATTTTATAAGCCAAGGCCTGTCCTGGCATGACTATGTATCGATCAATTTCATTAATAATGTCTAGCTCAGATTTACCCGCATTATCTAGAAAGAAATCTATGGCTTTTTGCCTATCCCATTCGTAATAGTGCATGCCTGTGTCCACTACAAGTCTTACGGCTCTCCACATGTCGTAAGTCAGCTGCCCAAACTTAGAGTAAGGATCCTTATACAGGCCTAGATCGTAACCTAGACTTTCGCTGTACAAACCCCATCCTTCAACAAAAGCAGTGTAGGGGCTGACCCTTCTGAACATGGGCATTTCTTCCATTTCCATCGCCAATGCAATTTGTAAATGGTGACCCGGCACGGCTTCATGCACAGAAAGGACTTCCATTTCAAATTTTGGTCTAGTTTCGGGCTTATAGAGGTTGACGTAATAATACCCTGCTCTTAGTCCGTCCGGGGAAGGGGACATGTAATAAGCAGTGGTTGTATCGGGAGCAGATTCTTCAGGAATAGCTCTTAAGCCATAAGGCGTTCTTGGAAGATTACCAAACAGCTTTACCAATTCAGGATCTATTCTTTTTGATACTGCGAGGTAACCTTCAAACAACTCTTCAGAAGTTTTGTAGTAAAACTGCTCGTCTTCTCTTAGGAAGGTCAAGAAATCCTTGAAAGATCCTTCGAATTCCAATTGTTTAATGACGGTCTCCATCTCGCTTCTAATTCTTTTAACCTCGTCTAATCCTATTTGATGTATTTCTTTTGGCGATAGTTGCGTGGTGGTAAAAGACCTTGCCAATGCTTCATATAATTTCCTGCCTTCAGGAGTATCATATAGGCCAACCGTGTTCCTCGATTGCGGTAAGTATTCTTCTTTAAAATATTTTCCTAGCTGCCGATATGATGGAATGACCACTTCTTCAATAACCTCTTTAGCTTCAGTTCTTATAGCGGTTTTTTCTTCTTCAGAAATCGAGTCCGGTAGGTTTATAAAAATTTTAAAGAATGGGTTTTGATTTACAGTATCACGACTTTGTAAGTCTATTTGTCTATCAACTCTATTCATCAATACCTTTGGCGCTTTGTAACCTTTTTTTATTCCTAGTTTAGCCAACAGAATTGTTTGATTGATTCGCCTATCTAGATTCTTCAGGCGCTCAATCCAAAATCTGTAATCTTGTGAATTTTTAAAAGGGAGATTTTCCGCATCTTCGTGAGCCAGTTGAATGCCGCCTCTGTGATTGAACGGAAGTAAATGCCTGTTAAATTGATCTATCTCTACTTCTTTTTTGGCCAGATCAGTAAAAAGTCTTAAATTTAATTGATTGGCCTTGGACAAGTTTTCTTTTTCAAACCCTTTTAAAGCTTCAACCGTATCCTTATTGTGTGATCTTCTGGCTTCTATAGCCTCCAATGAATTATCTCTCCATAACGTTTCGTACCCCTTAACGCCCATAGCAGTTGCATAAACCGGACTTTGTCTAAGTTCATATTGCCATTCATCTTCAAGAAACGTTAAAAATTTACTATTCTCATCAGCTTCGGCTGATGCAGATAATGCAATAAAAGATAAAATTAGGCTTAAGTAGTATTTGGAGTTCTTCATGTGTAATTGGCAATGTATTCACCAAATTCTATATGTTTGAAGCGGCTCTGAAAAGGCAGGTAGAATCTTTGTTACGAGAACAACGAGATTTAATTTTCTAGTTGAGTGTTAAGCTGCAACCACTCTTCTTCTGTTAATTCAATTTGAGATGTAAGGTCTGCCTGATTCCTTAAGAGAGATTGTAAGTCAGGACCGGATTCATCAGTGTAAGATTCAGGGGAATTCAAGAACGCTTCAGTTTCGGAAAGTTTTCTTTGAAGGCGCTTTAAAGTTTTTTCATTAGTTGATATTTGAGCTCTAATCTGTCGAGCCTGTTTTTTATCAATCTTTACAATAGGGTTCCTGTCATTTTCTTCGCTTACTTTTTCTTGTTTGAAGTCCGTTGTGCCTTTCAAGATTGCCTTTCGGTAATCTTCTAGATCACCATTAAAGTTTGTGAGTTTGCCATTATCAATAATCAAAAATTCATCCACTGTATTCACCAAAAGGTGCCTGTCATGAGAAATAAGCAAAATGGCACCTCCAAATTCTTGCAGAGCAATTGTGAGAGCCTGCCTCATGTCCATGTCTAAATGATTTGTCGGCTCATCCATAAGCAGAAGGTTGGGCTTTTGAAAAGCAATAATGGCCAATGCAAGTCTTGCTTTCTCACCTCCGGAGAAATGAGTTATAGGACCCTTGACCTTATCTCCTCTAAAGTTAAACCCACCGAGAAAATTTCGTATCACTGACTCCGTTGCCTTTTCATCTATATCTTGAATATGATTCAAAGCACTCTTATCAAGGTTAAGATCATCAACTTGATGCTGAGAGAAATAACCAACCTTTAGGTTTTTACCGTCTGTTTTTATTCCTTTTAGTAGGGGCAGCTCACCTTTAAGACTTTTAACCAGAGTTGATTTCCCAGCTCCATTTGCACCAAGCAATCCAATTCTATCTCCAGGATGAAAGCTTAGTTTTACATCATTAACCACTGGGTGGGTATATCCTAAATCTGCCTCTTCAAGAACTATCAGTGGATCGGAAATCTTTTCAGTTTCTGGTATGGAAAATTGGAAAGGTGAGTCGATATGAGCAGGGGCTATCAATTCCATTCTTTCTAACGCTTTGATTCTACTTTGCGCTTGACGCGCCTTGGTGGCTTTTGCTCTGAATCTACGGACAAAGTCTTGCATGTGAGCCACTTCGCGCTGTTGCTTATTGTAGTTGCTTTCAAGTTCAGCAAGCTTTGCTGCTTTTCTTATTTCAAATTGAGAATAATTACCTGTGTAGAGTTCTATTGAACCATTGTATATGTGAGCAATATGACCCACGCATTCATCTAGAAATTCTCTGTCATGAGAGATAAGTAAAAGGGCACCTCGAAAAGATTTAATCCAATTACCTAGCCAAATGATTGCATCCAAGTCCAAGTGATTGGTTGGCTCATCTAAAAGCAGCAGATCAGAAGGTTGCATCAATGTTCTTGCTAAATTGAGTCGTACTCTCCAACCCCCAGAAAAATCTTTTAAAGGGTTTTGAAATTCTTCTTCAGAAAAACCCAATCCAACCATGAGTTGTTCGGCTTTAGATTTAGCAGAGTAGCCATCATGATCTTCAAATTGAGCATGAAGGTCGCCGAGCGCTCCAGAGTTGCCATTGCTTTCTGCTTCAGTAATGGCATTTTGAATTTTTAAGAGCTTGGCATCACCAGCAAGAACGTAATTTAGGGCAAGCTCATCAGTACCTGGAACTTCTTGATCAAGACAAGCGATTCTTAAATCAGGAGGGTGAGAGTAGTGACCTTCATCAGATTCAAATTCCCCTTGAATCATCTTAAATAGACTGGTCTTTCCGGTGCCATTAGCTCCGACTAAACCAATTTTATTATCTTGATGTATCGTGAAAGATACGCCTTCAAAAAGAAGGGTGGCACCTCTGCGCAAGGCTAAATTATTAAATGAAAGCATGTAGGTTTATTTTAAGGTGCGCTAGTGTAACAAATAGAATATTTGACTAATAATTTCTTTCTAGGATATTCATTGCGTTCTATTTAAATGAATCCAAATTCATATTGTATTATTGATTTAACTTATATACTGACATAGATATATATGATAGTATGTCGGTATTAATAATTAGGATTTACCAAATGAAAGCATTAAAAATAATATTCCTTACTCTAATTGCATTATCACCTCTATCAATAATTTCTGCTGAATACACCGTTAAGATGCTCAATAACGGAAAGGAAGGGTTGATGGTATTTGAACCTTCAGTCCTTTCGATACAACAAGGAGACACGGTTCTTTTTGAAGCTACCGACGTTTCTCATAACTCTGCCTCCATTCCAGGGATGATACCTCAAGGAGCCATGCCTTGGACGGGAGCAATGAATCAAGATATTAAAGTTACTTTTGATAAAGAAGGAGTTTACGTCTATCAGTGCACTCCTCATTCAATGATGGCGATGGTGGGAGTTATTAAAGTTGGAGCTCCAAATAATTTGGAGATCATTAAAGGGAAGGCAGAAGACCAGAAAAAAGTATTTGTGATGAACAAAGAAAGACTAACAAACTACTTACTAGAAATTTAATTTAAAAATAAATATAAAGGGAAAAAATGGCTATTAAAATTGTACAAGAAGCAGCAGATCTAGAAACTTACAAAGAGTGGAGAGATACAGACGGAATGTCTAAGATGGATTTTAATCCATTAGTAATGTTCGTGGTAATTCCAACCATCGTCCAGGCATCATGTCTTTTATTGATGGGTTCATTCATGTATCTAAATGTGATCTTTTTTGCCTAAGAAATTCCAAAGTTACTTAAGAAAAATCTTTATTTGATTGTAAGAAAAATTTATCTGTTTGAGTCAAGCCTGCTTCTAAGTTAGGCTAGATTTAAAGATAGGGAGATTCTTATGGGTCCAATAGATGCTGTTAAAACATGTTTTGTTAAATACGTAGATTTTGACGGTAGGGCACCAAGGTCTGAATATTGGTTCTTTCATCTCTTTATAGTTCTATTAACCTCGCTTAGTGGATACTTAGATTTTGAATATGGTCTTACCTTTGGCGAAGGTTTTTCCGAACAGGGCATAACTTCAGGAATAATTAATCTATTGATCATCTTGCCTACCGTTGCTGTGGGAGTTAGGAGACTTCATGACATAGGTAAATCGGGTTGGTGGGTTCTTCTTCCTTTCACAATTATTGGAATTTTTGTGATTATTTATTGGGCAGCTCAAATAAGTGTTGACGATAATGAATACGGAAAAAATCCTCTAATAGAAGATTCGATTACCTAGTTGGGCTTTAGAATTTCTTCAGCCATCTTGACCCAGTAAGTCGCCCCTATAGGCAATATTTCATCGTTAAAATCATAACCTGGGTTGTGAATCATGCAGGATCCTTCTCCATCTCCATTACCTATCCAGATGTAGCTACCTGGTTTTTCTTGAAGCATATAAGCAAAGTCTTCTGATCCCATTCCAGGTTTGGGAGAAAGATTCACTCTCTCTTCTCCTACTATCCCTTGCGCGACTTGGCCGGCTAAGTTAGCTTCCTCTTCTGAATTTATGGTGGCGGGGTATCTGTGCTCGTAGTGGAATTCACAATCAGCGCCGTACGCTTTGCAAATACTCTCAGAGATTTGTCTCATCTCATCTTCTAATTTCTTTTGAACGTTCGGAGAAAAGCATCTGGTGCATCCTTTGATCTCCACTTGATTGGGTATGACGTTGTAAGCATCGCCCCCATGGAATTGAGTTACGCTCAATACCGATGGCTCTTGCGGGTCTATCGATCTACTTATTATTGCTTGAAAGGCATCAATAATTTTTGTTCCTACAATGATCGGATCAACCGTTGTTTGTGGCATGGCAGCGTGTCCGCCTCGTCCTATCACTTTAAGATTAAAGATATCAAAGGCAGCCATAATCGGCCCTGGTTTAATGGCAAAGGATCCCACTGGCATACCCGGAATATTGTGCATTCCATAAACCGACTCGACCGGGTACTTATCAAATAGACCGTCTTCTATCATGACTCTGCCTCCGCCTTCATTTTCTTCTGCCGGCTGAAAGATAAAATTAACTGTGCCATCAAAGTTGCCTTGTTCTGAAAGATACTTGGCTGCTCCTAAGAGCATGGTCGTATGGCCGTCATGACCGCAAGCATGCATTTGACCTGGGTTCTTAGATTTATACTCGAAGTCATTGGTTTCATTGATTAATAATGCATCAAGATCTGCTCTTAATCCTATGGATCTGTTGCCCATTCCCTTTCTTAGGGTGCCAACAACACCGGTACCAGCGATACCTGTTTCGACTTCAATGCCAAAGCTTTCTAATTTATCAGCCACAATTTGTGCTGTTCTGTGTTCCTCGAAAGCAATCTCAGGGTGCGCATGTATATCTCTGCGCCATTCTTGCATCTCACCTTGTAAATCCTCAAGTTCTTTAATAATCTTCATGTTCATTAGCATAGAACTAAAAGAGGCTTTATCCAACTTTTTTATCATTGGTAAAATTTTGATTCAAAATATTACTGATATAATTGAGCCTGAAATTAAACTAAAAATTAGGATTTTTATATTATGGACATGACGATGACTCAGGTTAGAGAAGAGATAGACTTGTTGGACAGAGAGCTTGTATTGTTATTGGCTAGAAGGCAAAAATGCATAGAGATGGCAGCGGTAGTAAAAAATGATAAGAACCTCGTTGTTGACGAAGAAAGAATAGAGGAAGTGATAGTCAATGTAGTTTCATTTGGAGAGTCTTGTGGATTGGACAAAAGAATATCTGAGCCTTTATGGAGAACGTTGATAAATCTTTCCATAGAGCATGAATTTGAAGAACTCGAAAACTTTCAATCCACCGCAAATTAAATCAATAAGAGCAGGTTGTCAGCATGAATCATAATCACATAGGCGGAGAATTAAGAGAGACGTTTCCAGAGTTTGAAGAATTATTTAAAGCGGTTGAAGGCTCAATGGGATATCTTCCAAATGCTTATTTAGGAATGGCAAAAAGACCAGAACTTCTTAAGTCATTTTCTGGATTAATAATGGCCATTTTTACTCAAGAAGGACTGAATCCGGGTTTGCGTCAGTTGATTGCTTTAGCTTCAAGTTTGTCTTCGGGATGTAAATATTGCCAAGCTCACACTTCACATGGAGCAGAAAGATCTGGCATCGATCATCAAAAGATAGCAGAAATACTCAAATATAATGACAGTGCACTTTATTCAGAAAGCGAAAAAGCTGTTTTAGATTTAGCATTTGCTGCTGGTGCAACACCCAACAGATCCTCAAAAGAACACTTTGTTGAGTTAAAGAAACATTTTTCAGATGAGCTAATAACAGATATAGTTTCAGTCATATCTATTTTTGGATTTTTAAATAGATGGAATGATACACTTGGAACAAAACTTGAAGACGTGCCAAAGGATTTCATAGAAGAGAAATTGATACCTTTGGGTTGGTCTTAAGAAAGGGGAGTAATAATGGAAATACCTTATGAAAAAACTATGGTTGAGATCTTTCGATGGAGAGTCAATAAATCTGGTAATAACGTAGCACATAAGTTTGAAGAAAAAGAGACGACTTTTAATGAATTAGATTCATTTTCTAATAAAGTTGCTCAAGGACTCTTAGAAGAGGGTTGTAAGCCTGATTCTAGAGTTGCTTACTTAGGCAAAAACTCAGATATATTCTTCGAGTTTATGTACGGAACTATTAAATCAAGAACAGTCACAGTGGGTGTTAATTGGAGATTGGCTCCACCTGAGGTCGCTTTTATCCTAAATGATTCTAGTAGTGAGATTTTGTTTGTTGGTCCGGAATTCTTTGGGCTCATTGAAGAAATCAAAGATGAAATTCCTTCAGTAAGAAAAATCATTACAGTGGGCGGTCATCATGAAGAATGGGAAGATTATACTCAGTGGAGAGACGCGAATGTTGATGAAGATCCTATGCTTGAGAGCAATGGTGATGATGACGTTATACAACTTTATACCTCAGGAACTACAGGTCATCCAAAAGGAGTTCAGTTAACCAATGACAACTTCAGTGCTTGTTTCATTGTGAATGAAGAGGCCATGTACAGAGACATTGAAGAAGGAGGGGTAAACCTTGTTTGCATGCCTATCTTTCATGTGGCCGGGACAAATATGGGCATAGCTGGAATGGTTACTGGGGCAAAAAGCATCATCATTCCTGAGGTTGATCCCAGTCTTATCCTTAAACTGATTGAGCAAGAAAAGATACAACATACAATTTTTGTACCAGCAGTTATATTATTCTTAATTCAACATCCTGATTCTGCGAACACGGATTTTTCTTCGCTAGAAACTGTAATCTATGGAGCTTCACCTATTACAGACGACACTTTGTTAAAGGCCATGGAATTAATGGATTGTAACTTTTGGCAAGTTTATGGCTTAACTGAGACTAATGGTGCAATTACATTTCTCTACCCAGAAGATCATGATGTGTCTAGAGGTAAACTTAGATCTTGCGGAAAAGCAGCTAAAGGCGTTGGTCTACGGGTTGTAGATTCAGAAGATAATGATGTGCCTGTAGGCGAAGTTGGTGAAGTGATAATCAAATCTGAGCTTAATATGAAGGGTTATTGGAATAGGCCAGAAGCAACGGCCGAAGCCATTAAAGACGGTTGGTTTTATTCAGGAGATATTGGTTACTTTGATGACGAAGGTTTTCTTTACATTCATGACAGAGTAAAAGACATGATCGTTTCAGGTGGAGAGAATATTTATCCTGCCGAAGTTGAGAATGCTTTAGTGAGTCATCCCAATATAGCCGATGCTGCCGTTATAGGAATTCCAGACGACAGGTGGGGAGAAGCAACAAAAGCTTTTATAGTTCAGACCGAAGGTGAAAAACTTAACGAAGATGAAGTAATTTCTTATGTAAGAACTCAAATAGCAGGCTATAAGTGTCCTAAAACAGTTGAACACATAGATGAACTCCCTAGAAATCCATCAGGCAAAATACTCAGAAAAGACTTAAGAGCTCCTTATTGGGAAGGTAAAGAAAGAAACGTCTCTTAGGTCAAAAAATAGACCATGTCTTTTAATGAGATTCAATTTGAACTTGATCCTCTTTTAGAAAAGGATTCCATTTTTATAATGGAACTCCCTTTATCCAAATTAGTTTTAATGAACGACGCTAATTTTCTTTGGTTCTTATTGATACCAAGAAGAGAAGGCGTTCATGAAGTCTTCGAGTTATGTGAGCAAGATCTATTGCAACTAAACAAAGAATCTAATTGTTTATTGAAGGAGCTTAAAGAGCATTACAAAGGGAAGAAAATGAATGTAGCTAATCTAGGAAATATAGTGCCGCAGCTGCATATTCATCACATTGTCAGATATGAGGATGATTTGGCATGGCCAGGCCCCATCTGGGGAAGCCAAGAAACTAAGGCTTACACTGATTTGGAAAGAGAAACTATCGTTGAAGAGGTTAGGAAACTAATGAGTAAAGAATTTGGAGATAAGTATGTTTGAATTAACGTTGTTCAATGTGGCCCAGGTAACCGATCAGATTCTAGCGATTATAGGAACCTACTTGATAACCAGTATCAATCCTAGAATACGGATGTATGGTTTTATTTGTTTCTTGCTGGTCAATGTGCCAGGTATTTATTTGTTGGTGGTAACAGAACTTTGGTGGCTTTTAGCCGTTGTCCCGGTTTGGCTTTATTTAAACTGGTTGGGTTACATTAACAATTACAGAGAAGACAAGCGATTGTCCGAGGCGTAAATATTTTCAATTGATTTTTTACTGCTTTGTGTTTTTATAGATATAGAAAAGTTAGTAATTTAGGGAGAAGCATGAGAGAGTTTGTTGGGGAATACAATATCAGAGAAGTTATTTTTGAGTAATGAAAGATAAATTTCATCCTGACGAATTTGAATCACGCACTTTGCCTTTTGAAGTTAATAGGCTGAGCCCCACCATTGGTGGAGAATTGTTGGGGGTTGATTTAAGAGAAGACCTCACTTCTGAGATCAAAGAATTAATCTATGAAGCTCTTTTGGTTTATAAGGTGATCTTTTTTCGAGATCAAGACCTTACGACAGATCAGCATATTCATTTTTCAAAAAACTTTGGAGATCTTGAAGTTCATCCTTTTGCCCCATTTAAAGAAGGTTATCCAGAAGTTCTGAAAATAACCCACAATGAAAAGAGTCCGGGTCGTGAAAATCTTTGGCATTCTGACGTTACTTGGAGAAAAGAGCCCTCTCTTGGATCGGTTCTTCGGATGTTAGAAAAACCTGAGAACGGAGGTGATACTCTTTTTTCAGATATGTATGCCGCTTATGACGACTTAAGCGATGAAGTGAAACAAAGATTGGAAGGAGCCGTTGCGGTCCATGATTTTGTAGGGTTTCGAAAGAGATTGATTAAAGAAGGGAAGAGCCCCAAAGAAATCGAAGCATTTAATAAAAAATTTCCTATGCCTGAACATCCTGTGTTCAGAACACACCCTGATACCGGTAAAAAAGTGATCTACGTTAATCGTGCTTTCACTCAATACATAAAAGGCTGGGAAGAAAACGAATCAAAAGACATGTTGGATTTTTTATATTCTCGAGCTTCTACTCCGGAATACCAATGTCGCTTTGCGTGGGAGAACAACTCCATTGCATTTTGGGACAACCGAGCTTGTCAGCATTACGCTAATTCAGATTACTGGCCACAGATAAGACGAGTTGAGCGTGTCACTATTGTTGGTGATAGGCCCGTATAAATCTAACTCTTAAATCTCTAGGCTTGATCATATTAATCTGTATGATGCGCCCCATTCATTATGCAGAAAAGTTCTATTATTGATTGGTCTTTAATAGTTGGAATAGGCATAGCTTGGGGAGCATCATTTATGTTCATTAAGGTAGCTGCTCCAGCGGTTGGACCTATTACTCTGGTTTTTTATCGCCTAGCATTAGCTTCATTGCTGCTTGCGCCTATTTTTATAAGGAAGAGGCATTTAAAGAATATTAAAGATGATTGGCCTTCTATATTGTTCCTTTCATTTTTTAATGCCTCTGTTCCTTTCTATCTATTTTCAAAAGCAGCTCTAGATTTAAATGCCGGAACAATGTCGGTTCTAAACGGAACAACCCCTCTATTCTCATTTGTAATATCGATACTCTGGCTAAGATTAAGTTCAAATTGGATACAGTTTGCAGGCATCCTGATAGGTATAGCTGGGACTAATAATCTTTGTTGGCTATGAATCTTTAGAATTTGCCATCTTGCCATTAATCTTGTGTTTAATAGCGTCTTTTCTCTATGCCTTTTCTTCCAATTTTATTTTCCAAACAAAAAATATTGATCCTAGCTACCTAGCAACCATCACCTTGCTTTTGGCAACTTTTATAGTTTTCCCTTTAATTTTCTTCGAAGAAGGCATTGATCTGGATCATCCGGTAAACGTCTTAGGGAGTATTGGTCTGTTGGGTTTTTTATGCACGGGTTTGGCTTACATGGGTTTTGTGACACTAATAAAAAGAACAGGTCCGGTAAGGGCTTCAACGGTGGTGCTTAATCGTTCCATTAACAGGAATGATGTGGGCAAATATCTTTTTAAATGAAACTATCACTGCAACCATGCTTTTGGGTTGTTTGCTCATTATCATAGGGGTGGGATTAGTTAATTTCTTTAAGGAAGAAGAAGCAGAATCTTAATTCGAAGTAACAGGACTCTTTAAATAAACCACACTGTGGTCGTCGTAGTCCTTTATTCCAACTTCTTGAAATCCAAACTCGGCATGAAAAGCCAATGATGCATCATTCCTGGGTAAAGTATTTACTTCACAGCAAACATCAATGTTGTTTTCTGTAGCTAATTTAAAAACTTCATCGTAGATCATCTTGCCCAAGCCTTGTCTTCTGAATCCATCCTTAATAGCAACCCTGTCTACGTAAAGAAACTGATCATAGTTAGCAGTAAAGAATTTATAATTTAAAGAGTGATAATCTTCCTTCTCTCTCATTAGGATAATAAATCCAGCAGTAACTTCATCATTCTTTACAACAATGACGTGGCTACTCATTTTGACTAAAGAGTTAAACTCTTCGATGGTGGGTATGTCACCAACTTCAGGAATATTGGCTTGGTTAATTAACCACATTGCCCTTAAGGCTGAGTTTTCTATTGGAAGATGTAATAGCTCAAGACTAAACATCACATCATTGTACTTTAGTTGAGTTCCAGCCCCTCTAAATTCCCTTTGGATCGCCATTTCTTCATCAATTTAAAGAATTCTATGGGACCGCCTCCATACATGTTGTTTTGAGGTTTTACGTTAACCTGCCCCTCATTGTTGTAGTAGCCAGGAGTGCATTTTTCTTGGAAATCAGCAGTTAATCTGGATTTTTCGATAATAATATCAACCCATTCTTTTTCAGCTTTTTCACTGGCCTCAATCCTTGTGGCTCCCTTTTCTTGAGCGGTGCTGATGATGTGAGCTAAGTGAATACTTTGCTCATCAAGAGAGTAAGTATAAGTCGCCGTAAAGCCTGATTGAGATGGTCCAAAAAAGAAAGCATTTGGAAACCCTCTGGTGTGCATTCCATGAAAAGTGGATAATCCATCTGACCATTTTTCAGAAATGGACATCCCATCTTTTCCGTTGATTTGATAACCTGCTCTTCGAGCGTAGTCTGTTCCTACTTCGAATCCGGTTGCAAAAATAATGCAATCAACTTCATACTCTTTGCCGTCAAACATAATTCCTTTTTCAGTTATTTGGTCCAGGCCCCTGCCATCTGTATTGACCAGTGTCACATTAGGAAGATTAAAAGTGGGTAAGTACTCATCATGAAAACAAGGTCTTTTGCAGAATTGTCGGTAATAGGGCTTTAAAGCCTCTGCCGTTTCTGGATCTTCGACTATTGCTTCAGCTCTGGCACGAACTTTTTCCATCTTTTGATAATCGGCAATTTCCATGGCTTTTGCTATATCCATAAAGTCAGTGACTTTATCCGTCATGTATTGCTTGAAACCTTTTTTATACAAGCTTGGTGAGACAACTGAAGTAACACCCCACTTAAAGATTTGTGCTTTGGAAGGTGCTTTGTCTCTAAGCGAACCAAAAAGGAGTCTGAAGGCTTCAGTCCAACCATCAGAAACCAAATCCTCTTTCACCATGCCACCAGTCATAATGGATTCAAAATTATTTCTTCTTTTATCTTGCCATCCTTCTTCTTGAGTTGATATCCAGTCAGGGTCAGTGACTTGATTATTTCTTTCATCAATAGAGGAGGGCGTTCTTTGGAAAACGTACAGTTCTTTCGCAGAAGCACCCAGGTGAGGAACAGCTTGAACAGCCGTGGCTCCAGTTCCGATAATGGCCACTCTCTTATCTTTTAGTCCGGTTAAATCACCATGTGAACTGCCGCCGGTGTAGTCGTAGTCCCATCTACTTGTGTGAAAAGTGTGTCCTTTGTAATCATTAATTCCTTTCATGGCAGGAAGTTTGGGTCTGTTTAAAGGGCCATTAGAATGAACCACGAATCTTGCTTGAATTCTATCCTGCCTATTGGTGGTAACAATCCACCTGCCTGACTCTTCATCCCATTCAGTGCCAGTCACTTCAGTTTGCAGTATGGAATTATCATACAACTTATATTTCTCAGCGATAATATGGCAATACTCTAGAGTTTCCGGTGCGTTTGTGTATTTGTGTTTGGGAACAAAATTTGTTTCTTCTAGTAAAGGAAAGTACACATAAGATTCTATGTCACATGATGCTCCTGGGTATCTGTTCCAATACCAAGTGCCACCAAAATCTCCACCTTTTTCTATTATCCTGAAGTCATCTATTCCGGCTTCTCTTAATCTTGCTGCTGCAAGCATTCCACCGAAGCCTCCACCTATGATAACGACCTCTACCTCGCTTTCTAAAGCGTCTCTTTGTAATTCACTGTCTATATAAGGGTCTTCAACAAAATACGCAAAGTCTCCTTTTACCTCTTGATATTGTTCATTACCATCGGCTCTTAGACGCTTGTCGCGTTCTAGTTGATATTTTTTCCCAAGTTCATCAGGATCAAAGTTTAGTTTAGTTGATTCAACTGCCATGTTTCACTCTCCAAAATTCTGCTCAAATATTAATAGAAAATATTAATTTATGCATTAAATATTGAATGTAATATAACAGAAGAATCAGTAATCTACTTGTCTCAAATGTGACAGAAAGACCAAAAACTCCGGAAAGTCTAGACAGCTTAAAGGGCAATTAAGTTCATAAATTCCATTCGAGACTTAGGATTTTCTCTAAAAGCACCAAGCATTCTGCTTGTTACCGTGCTTGTTTCTGTTTTATGTACGCCTCGACTGCTCATGCATTGATGGGCGGCATCTATAACAATTGCAACGCCCTTGGGCTTGAGCACTCTATCTATTGTGTCTGCTATTTGAGCCGTCATAGTTTCTTGAGTTTGGAGTCGCTTGGCATACAGATCGACCACTCTTGCTAACTTACTAATTCCGACTACTCGTTGATCCGGGATATAAGCAACATGTGCTTTTCCTAAGATTGGAACCATGTGATGTTCACAGTGAGATTCCAGTCGAATATCTTTGACTATGATGATCTCATCGTAACCCTCAACTTCTTCAAAGACCTTAGAGAGAATTTCTTCAGGGTCTTGATCATAACCTGAGTAAAACTCCTCGTAGGATTTAACGACACGTTTGGGGGTTTCTATCAATCCTTCTCTATTGGGATTATCGCCTGCCCAAGAGATAAGAGTTTTGACGGCCGCTTCAGCTTCTTCGCGAGTTGGTTTTGGGGTTAAAGGGGTGACTTTTTTCATAGTGGTGCCTCGTTTTGAGATTATTATACTAACAAGAGAATTTTTATCACTTATTTATAGATTTTTTGTAAAACTGAATATAGATTAGTGCTACAAACAAAAAAGGTAGCAATATGTCTTCATTTAATAATCCCAATTTTTCTTTAGATCTCAGTGGCCAAGTTGCATTAGTAACAGGTGCTTCTTCTGGCTTGGGGTACCGTTTTGCAAAAGTCCTTGCGAGTTGCGGGGCTGAAGTTGCTATTTCAGCCAGAAGGGTCGACAAACTTGAATCTTTAGCAAGTGAGATAAAAGAAGATGGCGGTAAGTGCATCGTTGTGCCTATAGATATGGTAGACAGAGATAGCATCAGGGATGCCGTCAAAGTAGTAGAAGAGCAACTTGGAACAATTACCACGTTAGTAAATAATGCCGGTATTCCAGACGCACAGTGGGCCGTAAAACAATCGGATGAACTCATCGATAGCGTAATCGATACAAATTTAACGGGCCCTTATCTTTTGTCCTGTGAAGTAGCGAGGCGGTTAATAGAAAAAGATCTTCCGGGAAGGATGGTAAACATAGCTTCGATGGCAGCTTTCAACACTTCTCCTAATTCCGCCGCTGTCCTTTACTCAACAACTAAATTAGCAATAGTTAGAATGACGGAATCTTTGTCAGTCGAATGGGCTCGCAACAACATCAACGTCAACGCCATAGCGCCAGGATGCTTTTCATCAGAAATGCTTGATGGCATGCTTGAGAGAATAGGGGACATTAGCCAATCTTTTCCTCGTAAAAGAATTTGTCAGCCCGAACAAATGGACTCGACGCTTCTTTTTTTGGTCTCTCCTTCTTCTGAATGCGTGACCGGAACTTGTATAAAAATAGATGATGGCCAAGGTTCTCGATAAATAAGTTTAACCGCCATAAAAAATAGAGTTCTTAGTAATATTTGAACGATACTATTAATAAAAATCGTCTATAATGCCCCTCACTTAAGTGTCTGCGGGAATAGCTCAGTTGGTAGAGCGTGACGTTGCCAACGTCAAGGTCGCCGGTTCGAACCCGGTTTCCCGCTCCATCTTTTTTTACATAAAAGCTCAATTGCAATTTCAATCACTTACCCATAGGCTGTCCATATGAATCTTTGGATAGTAATTTTTTTATTAATTGTGGTCATAGCACTTCTCTCTTTTAGTATTTATTTAAACTACAAAGAGAGTAACCAAGGCGATGAAAGTAGAGATTCTTTGCGTGATCTGGATCAAGCCGTAGAACGACAACAAGCAACTTTGGGAGATTTAAGTAAAGACATACAATCTTTTCAGGACCCATTAAGTAAGTTAAACAGGTACCTTTCAGGAGGAACGCTTGCTGGAAAATTTGGTGAGTGGTCTCTAGAAGCCATAATACAAGATATTTTTCACCCCAATCACTACGAAAGCAATGCCGAGGTGATTGCTGGAACAGGAAAGAGAGTTGAGTTTGTTGTAAAACTGCCCGAAGGTCTATTGCTTCCCATAGATGCTAAATTCCCTTCCGGTTTATACGAGAACTATTTATCAGCTGCAGAAGTAGGAGATGAAAAGTTAGTCAAGAAGTCCATAGACGACATAAGAAGACATGTTGTTAATGATGCGGAAGACATTAAAGAAAAATACGTACAAACAGGAGTCACTATAGATTTAGGAGTTATGTATATTCCTAGTGAGAGTTTAATGCAGTTGGTAGATTCAATTGATAATCTCAGAGAGCAAATTTTTAGGGATTCAAGAGTTCTGATTATGGGCCCTAATTCTCTTGCTGCTTATTTAATCAGCATCCATATGGGCTTTAGAACAATAGCACTGAACGAAAGAGCAGGAGACATAATGGAAGAGTTTGGTAAATTAAAGAAAGAATTTGAACGATTCGGTAATTCAACAGATGACCTCTTAAAAAAAGCAGAGTCTATGCTCAAAGCAGTGAATGAACACACAACTCGTGAGCGACAAATGGATAAGGCAATTAATAAAATGGAAAATCTTGATTCTTAGATTTCCTCATAAAATCGACAAATATTAAATGAACACCAAAACCAATAGTTTTGACGAAGTACAAGATGAGATTGTTGATTTATTTACCGAGGAAGACGGCGGTCAAAAATTTATATTCTTAACAGGTGCAGCAGGCACAGGAAAGACCACTTTATTGGAGCGTGTAAAAATTCAAGTAGACAAAAAGAAGATGGTCGTTGCTCCTACCGGAATAGCTGCTCTTAATATTGGAGGCACCACCATTAATTCTGCATTTAGAATTGGGTTTGACACCATTCCAGAAATCACCAAATCTAAAGATCCAAGATTTACCAAATTACTAAAAAACCTTGAACTCTTAATTATTGATGAGATTTCAATGGTAAGAGCTCCCATGTTGGATGCTATTTCTCAGTCATTGCAGATTCACAGGAAATCAACTGAACCTTTTGGAGGGGTAGATGTCCTTGCCTGTGGTGACCTCTTTCAATTACCTCCTGTGGTAAAGCAACACGAAGAAAGAGCAATTTACGAAAAATACGACTCTGTTTATTTTTTTGATGCTCACAGTTTTAAGGAAATAGAAGGAAAAATTTTTTATGAGTTAACAAAATCTTTTAGACAAGAAGAAGATGATAATTTTTATAATTTACTTAATAACATCAGATTAGGGCAGGATTTAGAGGTGACAATCGACAGGATAAACAATCACTGTTTTGACTCCACTCTCGAAGTTGACCCTTTCATGACTCTAACTTCAAGAAAGAATAGGGCTGAAGAGATCAATCACCACAAACTTTCCCATAACGGCAATCCCGAGGAAGTTATCAAATCGAAGGAATTTGGAGAATTAAAAGAAAACGATCTGCCTGCACCAAGAGAATTAAGAATAAAGAAAGACGCAAAGGTGATGTTTATCAAAAATGATAGCGAAGGACGATGGGTAAATGGCACTGTCGGGACTGTCTCTGAGTGTTTAGATAAAAAGAAGAAGTGCATTAAGGTAAAAGTTGATGGAAAGACCCATAAAGTCGAAAGAGAGGAATGGAATAAAGTAAAATTTACTTATGACGATGACTCTGATGAAGTTTTAGAAGAAGTCGTTTCTTCTTTTAAGCAGTTCCCCATCAAATTAGGATGGGCGGTCACTATCCATAAATCGCAAGGCTTAACTTTGGAAAGTTGTTCTGTTGATCTGGGCGATGGAGCTTTTGCTACTGGTCAGGCCTATGTGGCTTTAAGTCGCTGTAAAACTTTGAGCTCATTGACTCTCTTTAGAGAGCTAAAAGTATCAGATGCATTGGTTGATCCTGATATCCAAGATTTTCACAGCAGACACTTTTAAGCAATTATATTAGCTTGCCCCTGATTAATTCAGTGGGTATATTCAATCCATGAAAAAGTTTATCTTGCCCCTTCTTATTGCCTTTAGTTTTGAAAGTATTTTAGCTTCTAAAGCCCAAACCTTAGATGATGAAGCGGTTTCATGGCTTCAAGAATACCTGCAGATAGATACGGTCAACCCTCCCGGAAACGAATCCAGAGCAGTGGATTTTTATGCAAAGATATTTAAAAAAGAGGGCATTGAATTTAACTCAGCAGAAAGCGCTCCGGGAAGAGGAAATATCTGGGCAAGAATTAAAGGCGGAGATAAACCGGCTTTAATATTATTGCAACACACCGACGTTGTTCCAGCGAACATGAATTTTTGGACCAGACCTGCTTTCTCTGGAGAAATACATGAGGGGTACATCTGGGGCAGGGGTGCTCTTGATATGAAAGGAACAGGCATATCGCAACTTGCCGTATTTTTAAGCCTCCACAGATCAGGATTGGCCTTAAACCGAGATGTGGTCTTTTTGGCTACTGCAGATGAGGAGGCTGGGGGAGCTTACGGAGCAGGGTGGATGGTGGATAATCATCCCGAAGTCTTTGAAGGTGCTGGCTTGTTGATCAATGAAGGCGGCAGTGGTTATCAAGCAAACGGAAAAATTATTTTTGGTGTGGAAGTGACTCAAAAGGTTCCTGTCTGGCTTAGATTAACGGCAGTTGACACTCCGGGTCATGGATCTTCCCCAAGACCAACAAGTTCAGTTACTCGTATTGTTGAAGCATTAAACTTGGTAAAAGAGAATCCTTTTAAAGCAAGAATTATCCCTGAGGTGGAGAGGATATTTAAAAGTGATTCAAAGTCCATGGATGGTGAGCTTGCTGATAAATTTTTTAATATAAAGGAGTCCATAAAGCAGGAAGGCTTCTTGGAGGAGCTGCAAGAATATTCTGCTTCTCGTCATGCACTAACCAGAGACACTTGTTCAATGACGAGAATGGGAGGGTCGTCCAAGATAAATGTCATACCGCCAGAGGCATGGGCAGAAATTGATTGTCGAATATTACCCGATCGCCCCGCCGAAGAGTTCATCGAGACATTTAACGAGCTTGTTAAAGACACTGGCGTGAAGGTAGAAGTGATCATGGCTTTTACTTCAGCTATATCTCCAACGGATTCAGATCTCTTTAAAGCCATAGAAGAAGTAACTGCTGATCTTTACCCTAACTCGAGTGTGGTGCCTTCAGTAAGTACAGGATTTACCGACAGTCATTTTACCAGAGACTTGGGTATAGCTAGTTATGGCTTTAACCCTTTAATTGCAAAAGGCGATGAGTTTTCAGGAGTGCATGGAAATGACGAAAAGGTTAATGAAGCTGCTTTCAGACAAGGAGTACTTGATCTTAAAGAAATTATTCAAAGAGTAGTGAATGATTAGTTCAACTCTTTTTAATTATCAAAGAGTTAAACCGCTTTTTCTTACATTTTCTCTACTTATTGTTTTTAGCTTTGAAGCAAGTGAAAATTCTTATAGCACTTTACCTTTGGATGATTACACCAAGGTGCAATTTCCAGGATGTTATGAGAACTCAGATATTGATATAGATAAATACTCCTTAGATAAATTTGGCACTTCTTCGAGCAACAGCACTAAAAAAGAAAATAAAGAATTGAGAGGGCATCTAAAAACCCTCGGAAAAAATCATGGCAAAATTTTAGATCTAATTAAAAAAGAGGACCATTTAGAGGTATTAGAATTAGTCGATGAATCAATCAAGCTTATTAGATCTTCAAAGATTTTTGATTTGGATTTTTTAACAAGGTTTAAAGATAATGAAAGGGCAGGTATGACTCTTGAAGGTTTTAATATAGATGGCCTTTCTGCAGGACAATACGCTGCAGCTGTTATACCGTTCTTAGGATATGAATCTGCCGAAAAGCTGGAATGGATATGAGAAGTCAAAGAGAATTGTTAGAAATCTCTTTTGAATACAGTAGATGGATTTTTTTAAACAGAGGTTGTTCTAGTTACTTAAAGAATTATCTAAATAAAAAAAGCCTTAAAGGAAGGTGAGACCACGAAGTATTTGTAGATTAGTTAACCCCGTTGAAGCTGCAGTTAGTGAAAAATTATTTTATATGAATTATGAGATGGGAGATTTTAGCAATGCTCTTTCTGTTGGCTCTTTATCGTTAACAAACTTCACCTACGGAAGACTTAATAAAAGCCAAAACAGACCTAGCGCTCAAATTTCAAGAGCAAATATTCTAATAAGATTGGCTGATCTTTCGGAAAGGACTCAAAATTTTTGCTTCGCTTATAAAGGTTATGAACGTAGCGTTGGTTTAGCAAAACTCCTCGATTTGAAACCAGAAATTATTAACTCTTGGGAGGCTGGTATGCTTAGAACTTCTAACTTTCAAGGAATGAAGGAAGATAGCTGGAGCCCGAAGGTATGGCAACTTGGCACAAGACCCATCTGATTTATATATGCCTATACACCAGGTCCCCCCGGTTTACCCCCGTAGAGCTTTACAAAGAGAGATAGAAGGCTGTGTCATGATGCAATTTACCGTGACAAAAGACGGTTCTACAAAAGATCCAGAAGTTTTATGGTCGCAGCCTCCGGGAGTATTTGACCGGCAGCACTGAAGTCTGCACTTCAATACAGGTACTCACCTCAAATTAAAGAAGGCCAACCTATTGAGGTACCAAACGTTAAAACTATAGTGGTATTTAAAATACAATCTCCTGAAAAAGATATGTACTACACCCCTCCAGGCTGCGAATAAATTCTAGAATATGTTTATTTCTTCTGTCACGACCTTCTCAAGATAAGCTGAAGGTTTGAATTCAGGACCGAGTTCCAGTTCAGCTTTCTTTAACCAGAAAAGAATCTTATCAAAACCAATAATATTACCGTAGAACATAGGACCGCCTTCATAGACGGGCCATCCATAACCGTTAGTCCAAACAATATCAATATCACTGGCACGTATTGCCATTCCTTCTTCTAAAATCTTGAACCCTTCATTGACCATTGGATAAAGGCATCTCTCCAGGATTTCTTCTTTCGTAATATCATCACGCATTCTAATTTGACGTTCTTCCCCGAACTTTCTAATTAAAGCTTCCACTTCAGGATCTGGCGATTTATTTCTGTTTTCATCGTAAATATAGAATCCTTTGCCTGATTTTTGTCCTAAGCGACCGGCTTCACATAAAACATCTCTTAACGTCTCGCTATTAGATGTGTCTTTGTTCCAGCCAATATCGAGTCCTGCCAGATCCGACATGGCAAAAGGCCCCATTGGGAAACCAAAATCAAAAAGGGCATCATCTATGTCCCAAGGCAAGGCGCCTTCAAGAATTAGTTTGTTTGCTTCTCTTTGTCTTTGCGCAAGAATTCTATTGCCCACAAAACCAGGACAAACTCCAACAACAGCAGCAATCTTCTGAATTTTCTTAGCTATAGCCAGTGATGAGGCAACCACTGATTTAGAAGTTTTTTCTCCCCTGACAATTTCAAGCAGCCTCATGACATTGGCGGGACTAAAGAAATGCAGTCCAATGACGTCTTCAGGGCGATTGGTCTCAGCCGCTATGACGTTGACATCCAATGCAGAAGTATTTGAAGCTAAAATAGCTCCTTCCTTGCATATGCCATCCAGTTGCTTAAAGATATCTTTCTTAAGATCCATGTTTTCAAACACGGCCTCTATAATCATGTCTTGGCTATCGAGAGCTTCAATTGATGTTTTGCCCTCTATAAGATTCATTCTCTCTTCCACCTGAGCTTCTGTGATTCTTCCTTTGGCAGCACTGTTTTCATAATTTTTTCTGATGATCCCAAGTCCTTTATCAAGTCGTTCTTGACTCTGCTCTACAATCGTTACAGGAATTCCAACATTGGCAAAATTCATGGAGATACCGCCACCCATTGTGCCTGCACCAATAACCCCCACAGAATTAATGTCTTTAACTTCCGTATCGGCCTCAATATCAGGTATTTTTGTTACCTGTCTTTGTGCAAAGAACATGTATCGTTGAGCTGCTGATTGGGTCCCCGTCATGAGCTTCATGAACAGTTCTTGTTCTACTTTTATGCCTTCATCAAAAGGTTTATTAACAGCAGCTTCAATGCATTGGATGTTGTATTCAGGTGCCAGAAAACCTCGAGTTTTCCTTGCTATGGATTTTCTAAAATCAGCAAAAAGAGCATCATTTCCTTTATCAGCTGAAATTTTATCTTCCGCATCCCTTACTTTAACGAGCGGTCTTTTTTCAGAAACTATAGTCTCTGCAAATGATACTGCTCCTTCTAATAATTTTCCTTCCTCCGCCATCTCATCAACCAAGCCCATGGAGAGGCATTGATCGGCTGGGACGTGTTCTCCCGAAGTCATCATGACTAAGGCTTTGGCAGCCCCTACGATCCTTGGCAGCCTTTGAGTCCCGCCAGCGCCTGGAAGAAGTCCTAAATTAACTTCCGGTAATCCGCATTTAGCTGAAGGGACGGCTATGCGATAGTGACAAGTTAAAGCCACTTCCAAGCCACCGCCCAAGGCAGTTCCGTGAATGGCAGCAACCACAGGCTTAGTTGAATTCTCAATCATGTCTTG
>CALJVP010000006.1 GCA_937773605.1 uncultured SAR86 cluster bacterium
GTCCCAATGGCTCTAGAAAAAACTCTGGATGATTTACAATTAGATTACCTTGATCTTTATCTGATTCACTTCCCTATCGCTTTGGAGTTTGTTGATTTTGAAAAACGCTATCCACCCGAATGGTTCTTTGACCCAGAAGAAGAAGAGCCCTCTATGAAACTAGCTAAAGTTCCACTTGCTGAAACTTGGCAAGCAATGGAAGCCCTCAAAGTTGATAAGAAAGTAAATCATATTGGCATCTGTAATTACTCTACTGGTCTTTTAAATGATTTGATGAATTACTGCCAAACACCCCCGGAACTTTTGCAAATAGAATCGCATCCTTACTTAACTCAAGAGAAATTAATTCGCCAAGCAAAACAGTACGGTCTAGAAGTGACTGCCTTTTCCCCTTTAGGTTCACTTTCATATGTAGAACTAGAGATGGCAGATCAGAATGAATCAATTCTGGACCAACTCAAAGTTAAAGAAATTGCAGAACGTTTAAACTGCTCTCCTGCTCAAGTAATTCTTAAATGGGGCATTCAGCGAAACACTTCAGTGGTTACCAAAAGTATCAATCCTGAAAGAATGAAGGAAAACCTTTCTTCATATAGCGTAGAGCTTACTGAAGAAGACATGGAGGCAATTTCAAGCCTAAATAGAAATAGGCGTTTTAATGACCCCGGAGATTTTTGTGAAGGCGCGTTCAACACTTTTCATCCCATCTATGACTGAAAATACATTTCCAAACATTATTCAAAATACTACTGGTTTTCAAAGCTTAACTGAGACAATAAACTGGCTCCAGGCTGAATCCTTTGACCTAAAAAAGAATTTATCAACGTCAGGCGTTTTGCTCTTTCGCGGTTTCCCTGTTTCTAGTGCAGAGGACTTTGATAGCTTCTCATCTGCTTTTAATTACGGTGAATTTACTTATCAAGAATCACTTTCTAATGCCGTAAGGATTAACAAAACACCAAAAGTCTTTACGGCTAATGAAGCGCCGGCTGATGTAGAAATATTTTTGCATCACGAAATGGCTCAAACACCTTCGTATCCGGAAAAGATCTTCTTCTGTTGCTTGTCGCCTGCAAGCAAAGGAGGTGAAACTCCTGTGTGTCGATCGGATAAAGTCTTTAATGAGCTAAGCGAAAAACATCCAAAGTGGTTATCTAAATTTGAATCTCTTGGATTGAAATACACAACAGTCATGCCACCATCAGATGAATTAAATTCCGGACAAGGAAGAGGCTGGCGAAGTACATTATCGGTGTATGATGAGAAAGAAGCAGAAGAAAAATTGAAAGCATTAGGCTATTCATGGAAGTGGCTCAAAGACAAATCACTATTGGCTACCTCCCCAGCCTTACCTGCAATCTCTGTATTGCCTGATGGCAGCAAGTCTTTCTTTAATCAAATCATTGCGGCTTATAGAGGATGGAAAACTTTGGAGAACTCCTCAGTCCCTCCTGTTACTTTTGGTGACGGCGAATTTATTGAAGAAAATATACTCAATTCCATCGTAGCCATTGCCTCCCGTTTCACTACTCTTCTTGAATGGAAGACAGGAGATGTAGCTCTTGTGGACAACAGGCGTGTTATGCATGGACGTCATCCATACAGTGGAGTCAATAAACGCGAAGTCCTTGTTTCTCTTGCAAGAGATAGCTAATTTAGATAAAAATGCCTCTCCAATATAAAAATAAAAAGGATTTACCATGAGCAGACCAGAAGATGTAGGAGTTTCCACAGAAAGATTAAATCGCATTGGAGAAACAATGCGAAAGCTAATAGATGAAAAGAAAATACCCGGCACTGTTACTTTAGTTGCTAAAAAAGGAAAGATTGTTCACTTCGAAACGAACGGGATGCGTGACATAGAGAAAAAGTTACCCATGGAAAAAGATACTATCTTTAGAATCTATTCGCAATCTAAACCAATTACAGGTGCGGCTTTAATGATGCTTTTTGAAGAAGGGAAGTTTCTTATGACTGACCCTGTCTCAAAATATCTTCCAGAGTTTTCAGATATGCAAGTTTGTATTGGTGAAGAGAACGGCAAGATGAAGACGGAAGCGGCTTCATCTCCTATTACTATTCAACAACTTGCCTCACATACTTCTGGTTTATCTTATTCTTTCGTGCCAGGTCCAGTAGGCGCTATGTACATAGCGGAAGAAATGGAGCGAGGCTTAGGTAATGTTCCAAGCGCTGGTGGAGAGTTTTTTACCGAAGGCACTAAACCACCCTTCGGCAATCTAAGAGAATGGACCAAAGCATTAGCAGAGCTTCCTTTGGTCGCTCAACCTGGAACAGTATGGAATTACAGTGTTGGAATGGATGTTCTTGGAGCACTTATAGAAGAGGTCTCTGGGATGACATTCGGTGAATTTCTAGAGGAGAGGATTTTCAGTCCTCTGGGCATGGAAGATACTGGTTTCATAGTCCCAGAAGAAAAATTGAATAGATTTGCAGCAAACTATTCTCCTACTCCAGACAATATGATGTTAATGGATGATCCCGAAAAGTCAGGGTACAGAACTCCACCTCAACTTGAATCTGGGGGCGGGGGTTTAGTCAGTACTGTGGGGGATTATCTTAAATTTGCGCAGATGTTGTTAAATAGAGGTGAATACCAAGGAAAAAGATATTTGGGTAAAAAGACAGTTAAGTTCATGACTGCTAATCACATGGGTTCAGTAAGTGCTGATGAGGGTTTAACTAACCTATTTAATATGCTTGGAAGCGGTTATAAGGTTCAAGGCATGGGATTTGGTGTAACAGGATCGGTTGTTGTAAATCCCGCTCTTACAGGTCTGCCAGTTTCAAAGGGTGTTTATAGTTGGGGCGGTGCAGCAAGTACTCATTTTTGGATAGATAACAAAGAAGACCTTATAGGCATTGTTCATACTCAACTTTTACCAGACGGAACATATCCTGTGAGAGAACTTATGCAATTAGCAACCTATCAAGCAATAATTGATTAAAGAAAATTTATAATTTTTAATCCTTTGCATGGAAACGGACTAATTTCTCACCGATTTCTTCGTACATTATGAAGGGGTTGTGCTCAACTCCTTCGGCTACGATAAATTCATGTTTTATAGATAAAAAATCTAAATAATTTTTGTAATCTACAACTCCAGGGTAATTTAAATCCCTACTTCCTACCCAAATTAAAAAATTAGGTAACGCTTTTTTATACTTCACGTGTTTTTCTGCCAGAGACCAAGCATCATTTCCCTTTCCCACAAAATAGATATCTTTGTTACTCCCTCTGGGGTCATCTTCGTAACCTTGATCTTTCTGTATCAATTTTTCTATTTCATATGAGGCGCCCCCTGCTGCTACTGTAGAAAATAAATTGAGGTGCCTAAACATATACCTTGTGGCCCCTCGACCCCCTTGTGAAAAACCTTCAAGACCTCTTCCTTCAGAAGTAGCTATAGTCCTGTATTTGGAATCAATATGAGGAATCAATTCATTCGTAAAGACATCTTCTCCGTAAGAATCGTTTTCAGCGTAATTGTAATGACTGAGCTCTCCTCCATTAACGAATATATATAAGGCAGGATCAATATCCGTTGTAGTGAAAAGCTCATGGATGGTGTTACTCAAAACAACAGACCTGCCCTCATTTCCAGGACGCCCTCCATGCAGATAATAGACTGTCCTAAATTTTTTATCTTGATCTAGGTGGTAAGAATCTGGAATGTAAATATAGTAACCAACTTCCTTGTTCATGGAAGGACTTAAAAAAGTTGAATGCACTAATTGATCTGGTAAATCCCATCTTTTTGAAGCCTTATTTACCCAAGAAAAATCATTCATAAAGTCTTCTACTAGAAACCTCAACTCTTCATCGTCAATTATATTGTTCCTATCTAAATCGGTCACAGAGAAGCCCAATCCATTCCACTCCGATCTATCAATAAAACCATCTGAATTACTGTCTAAAGTTTTAAAACCATAGACTCCTATTTCGGTTTTCATGAAAGTTGAAAGGTTCGTAAATTGAAACAGTAATAAAATAAATAGAAAAGGCAGAAGACCCCACCTCAATAGCTTGCTTTTTAAAACCATAGGATTTTTTAATTAATGCCTATCGCAAATCCCCAATAATTATAGCCAGCAACCTTTGGAGTGCTTGGTAAATACATTTGATCTAATTCAATGATCTTGTAACCGGAATCTTCAAGTAAGGAGGGTATGTCTCTGTTTAAATGACAACCTCCAGCAAGTTTTCCCCATATTGGGTCAATCCTTGATTGCCACTTAGCAATATTTACAGTCGGGAGCTATTCCATGCTCACAAAAAATTAATTTCCCCGTGTCTTTTAGCACCCTCTTTATCTCAATATTAGCCCTAATAACTTCTGGAATAGTACACATCGTGTAGGTCACTAGTGCCGTATCAAAATAGTTATCAGGTAAAGGGATCTCCTCTGCCCCACTGGAAATAAATTTAACATCTAAATCCAGATTTTTTGCGGTTTCTTTAGCCATGGAGCTTAATTCTTCTGAAGGGTCAAGGCCCCAAATCTGAGTAACTTTTGAATTATCGTAGAAAGGTAAATTGAGTCCAGAACCAATACCTACTTCCAAAACTATACCTTCTGCATTAGGAACAACTTTTTTTCTTTGATACTCAACGGGTTTTGAACCGCAGGCACAATTTAAAAATTTTGGTAGTACATATTTATCATATAAACTCATTATTCCAATCTAATACTTGATTTAAATAAAGGCAAATAAACTATGAAAGAAAATTTACAAGGCAAGGTTTGTTTAATAACTGGAGCCACAAATGGAATAGGAGAAGAAGCAGCAAAACAAATTGCCTTAATGGGAGCAGAAATTGTTTTCATAGCCAGAAGCCCTGCTAAAGCAGAAGAATTAAAGCAATCTCTAAAGTCTCTAACCGGGAGAGAATCGATATCCATAATCGCCGACCTTTCTTCACAAGAAGACGTTAAAAGAGCAGCAAGTGAATTTCTATCAATGAACAAGCCTCTTAATATATTGCTAAATAATGCAGGAATTATGAATACCTCACGAAAGGAAACCGTTGATGGCCTGGAAGAAGTCTTCTCCGTTAACCACTTAGCCTATTATTCATTTACGTTAATGCTAATGAATAAGTTAATAGAAAGTGGTCCAAGTAGAGTTGTAAATGTAGCTTCGGGAGCACACATGTTTGTAAAAGACATGAACTTCGATGATCTACAATCTGAAAAAGAATATAAAACTATGCAAGTCTATGGAAGGTCAAAACTTGCCAATATATTGTTCACTAGAGAACTAGCTGAAAGATTAGAAGGAAAAGGAGTGACTGTGAATTGCCTCCATCCAGGATTTGTGAATACCGGCATCGGTTCTAACAATAGTCCAACCATGGGTAGAATTTTAATGGCTCTCGCTAGACCTTTTAGCAGAAAAACAGACAAAGGCGCTGAAACTTCTATTTATCTGTGTGTTTCTCCAGAAGTAGAAAATGAAACGGGAGAGTATTTTTATGATTGCAAAAAAGAGAAAATTTCTGCAGCGGCTAGTGATAAAGAAAATGCTACGAAGCTTTGGGAAGTGAGCTCTAAACTAACTGGAATTGATCTATTAGATTAAAGAAATAGGATCAATATCAACAGACCATCTAACTTTTTTACTAGTAGAGGGTAAATATAAAATTGTTTGAGTTAGATCAAGAAACTCGTGAAGTGACTTTCTACTTTCTGAAAAGATATTTATCTCCCACCTGTACACACCAGATTTCTTCTCCATTACAGCAGGTAGAGGTCCTATAACTCTTAATCCTTTTGGAAGTTTTTTGATCTTCATTGCAGACTCCAGTAAATCAAGTATGAAATCTCTAGAAACAAAGGTATTTGGTGATTCTGCTTGTACTTTGGCTTGAAAAGAAAATGGGGGAGATTTCGCTGCCTTTCTTTCTATAAGTAAATTTCTGGCAAATCGCTCATAACTTCCCGTTATCAATTCCTCTATTTGAGGATGTTCTGGGCAATAAGTTTGCAACAGAACTCTGCCTGGTTTTTTATCTCTACCTGCCCTCCCTGCTACCTGAGTCATAAGCTGAGCAACCCTTTCACTTCCTCTGAAATCTGCACTGAATAAACCAGAGTCTGCGTCCACTATTCCTACCAAGGTTACATCAGGAAAATGATGACCTTTTGCTAAGAGCTGAGTGCCTAAGAGTATGGTTGGCTTTCCTTCTTTTATGATGCCTAAATAATTTTCTAAAGAATTCTTTTTTCTTGTTGAATCACTGTCCACCCTTAAAACAGGGAAATTTTTGAATCTTTTCTTGAGAAATTCTTCAACGCGTTCTGTACCGTAACCATAAGATTCAAATTGGTTAGATTCACAGGATGGACAGTTAGAAGGTTTTTGTTTTTGGGAGTCACAATGATGGCACTGAAGTCTTTCAGGTCTTTTGTGAAGAGTCATGTGAGCGTCACATCTCTCACAATTAGAAACCCAGCCACAAGATTTACAAATCATTGAAGGTGCGTAACCTCTTCTGTTCAAGAAAATTAGTACCTGATTTTTGGATTTTAACTGTTCTTCTACTTCATTGATTAATTCTGAACTCAATCCATCCTGTAATTCTTTTCCCCTTAAATCTATTAAAGAGAATTTAGGCAGATTTGCACCAGTTGCTCTTTTAGTTAAGTTCAAAACCTTATACTTCTTTGTTAAAGAATTATTTAAAGTCTCTAAAGAGGGAGTAGCTGATGCCAATACTATGGGAATGTTTTGTAGTTTAGCCCTGTAAAGTGCAATGTCTCTTGCTGAATACCTAAATCTTTCTACTTGTTTGAAAGACAAGTCATGCTCCTCATCAACAACGATTAAACCTAAATTCTTCATTGGCATAAAAATACTAGATCGAGTCCCTATAATAATATCTACCAAACCCCTTGAAGCTCCAAGCCAAGCATCCAATTTTTCCCTATCATTCTTGGCTGAGTGAAAAGACAAAACTCTTTCACCAAAAAAATTCTTAAATCTTTCTTCTGCTTGAGGAGCGAGGCCTATCTCCGGAATTAAAACCAAAGCCTGCTTTCCTCTTTTTATGACATCTTGGATTGCTCTAATATAAACCTCTGTTTTGCCACTTCCTGTTATTCCGTTCAATAAAAAAACTTCATTTGAGTCTTCTGAAGAAATTATTGAATCAACAGCAAACTTTTGTTCGGCATTTAATTTTTTTATTTCTTGCTTTCCATCCAAGGGACCCCGCTTCTTATAAGGCAATAATTCCCTAGTGTGCCTTGAGACAAGTTCTTTTTTTTCTAAAGCGCTTAAAGTGGGCTGCGTAATGCCAAAAGCTTTAGCTGCAATCTGAGCTAATTCCCCTTTTTCTCTAAAAATCTCTAAAGCTTTTTGTTGGTTAGGGGCCCTAGAAAGATCTTCCATCTGAAAGAACTCTCCTTTGTTGGTTAAATCCCAAAATGAGGTCTCTAAAAATTTTGCATCCTTGCCCTTCCTAAGAGAAGGAGGGAAAAAATAGGAAATCACTTCTCCTAAAGGATGGTGATAGTATCTTGATGCCCAATCTGCAAGATCTAGTAAATCTTTTGTTAAAAGAGGTTCGTTGTCTATAACTTCTTTTATGTACTTGTATTTCTTAATCTTTAAATTAGGAGAACTATTTGTTTTCCATACTATTCCAACCAGAGTTCTTCGTCCAAAAGGCACCAGCACTCTTGATCCTGGGAGAGGAAGACTGGATTTAATATGTTTTGGCAATAAGTAAGAAAACTTCTCCAATAAAGGTATAGGGACAAGTACTTCTATCAAATTATCAGACATAACCTTATTCTAAACTCATTAAAGAAATTTTATGCATTTGCCTTGGATTAATGGTCTGGTATAGTGCGCGATCTAAATTTAAAGACTTTAAAAAAACATGCGCGAAGCTATACACCCAGATTATAAAGACATAAAAGCAACTTGCAGTTGTGGAAATGCTATTGAAATTAAATCCACCCTTGCAGAAGATATTCAATTAGATGTTTGTTCAGAGTGCCATCCATTCTATACAGGCAAACAGAAACTTGTTGATACCGGCGGAAGAGTAGATAAATTCAGAAAACGTTTTGGCAATAAAACGAAGCCAACTCCAGTTGCTGAAGAGGCTCCTGCTGAGGAAGCCGTAGCTGAAGAGGCTCCTGCTGAGGAAGCCGTAGCTGAAGAGGCCCTCCTGCTGAGGAAGCCGTAGCTGAAGAAGCTCCTGCTGAGGAAGCCGTAGCTGAAGAAGCTCCTGCTGAGGAAGCCGTAGCTGAAGAGGCTCCTGCTGAGGAAGAAGAAAAATAACTCAGTTAATAGTTAAGAAAAAAAAGGCGCTTAAAGCGCCTTTTTCTTTGCTTGAATTATTCTGATCCTTGCCTTACTTGTGTTGAATTGACTAGCACATGAGATGAGCAGTTAGTTATTTTTTCAAATTCTGCATGTATTTTCATACCCTTTGCATCTTCTCCAAAATATTCTTCAAACCCTGCTCCCATTGCAGCAAAATTTGCCCAACTTCCAGCCCATATAAAATCAGCATCCAAAAGATTACTTGAGAAGCTAGGAGTCATGACATATGCGGAATAGCTTTGTTCTTCGAGATTATCGTCAAGGTTTTTATTCCACTTAACTACCCATTTATTAAGGTCATTCATGTCGTAGCCATCTGCAAATTTGCATGTCCAGAATTCAACAGGTGCTGAAAATAGTGACATTGGTAAGAAGATCACCATAAATAATAATTTTTTCATAATTCGTCCTTTTATTAATTTAAATCAATTTATAAACTAAATTAACTTCAACTGATTAACAAGTTTTTAATTGCCAGATATAAACTCTACAATTCTCTTTGCTATCTTCTTTTTACTGCTTCGATCCAATAAAACTTCTTCAGAATTTGTTATTAAAGTTACTTCATTCTCTTCAGAATCAAACCCTATACTTTTGTCGGATACGTCATTTGCGATAATTAAATCAATCTTCTTTTTCTCAAGTTTTTTCCTAGCGTTCTTTAATAGATCTTCTGTTTCTGCTGCAAAGCCAACCATATAAGGTCTATCCTTCATATCACTTACTGTTTTTAAGATGTCTTGATTCTCTTTCATCTTAAGAACTAAGGCCTCATTATTACCTTTCTTCTTAATTTTAGAGCTCTCTACTTTTGAAGGACTGTAATCGGCAACTGCTGCAGTACCTATGTAAACATCTTTACCTCTTACATGATGCATGACCGCATCGTACATTTCTTGAGCCGTTTCCACAGGGACCAAATTACAACTGGCCGGAGGCTTAATGTTTACAGGCCCACTGACTAAAGTGACTTGAGCTCCAGCTTCAACGGCTGCTTCTGCCAAAGCATAACCCATCTTTCCAGAGCTTCTATTTGTGACATAACGCACGGGGTCTATAGGCTCTTGAGTTGGTCCGGCAGTTATTAAAACACTCTTGTTGCTCAAAGAACCTGCTTCAAATAAAGAAGCAAACAATTCAACTATCTCAGATGGTTCAAGCATTCTCCCCAACCCAACATCTCCACAGGCTTGCTCTCCGGAGCCGGGGCCATAAAGTGAGAAATCTTTGTGTTCAAGGTTTTTAATATTTGATTGTGTCCTCTCGTCCTTCCACATGGCTTGATTCATCGCTGGAGCAAGACCTATAGGGCCATCAAAAGCTAAAGTTATGCTCGACAGCAAATCGTCTGCTCTTCCAGAAGACAGCCTGGCAATGGTATTGGCAGTAGCGGGAGCTATTAATATTGCATCAGCCCACCTTGCCAACTCTATATGCCCCATCGCCGCCTCTGCTTCTGCATCCAATAGGTCAGTTGAAACAGGATTACCTGATAATGCTTGCAAAGTTAAAGGTGTGATAAATTCCTGAGCAGACTGGGTCATAACAACTCGAACAGAAGACCCTGCCTTTTTAAGACCTCTTACGATTTCAGCAGACTTATAAGCAGCAATTCCGCCAGTAACTCCGAGTAATATATTTTTATTTATTAAAGATTCCACTTAATCTAAGTATATAATTCTTTGGATTATAGCTTCTTAATCTTGCTTGCTGTTAGTGGTTCTGGTATAAAACGCGACTCCAAGAAACTTTATTTTAAATATGTCAAAAATTTGTCAAGTAACAGGTAAGAAACCACAAGCTGGTAACAACGTCTCACATGCGAAGAATCGCAACAGAAGAACGTTTGAACCCAACCTACATAAACACAGGTTTTGGGTAGAATCAGAAAATAGATACATCAGCCTTAATGTTTCAGCCAATGGCATGAGAACAATTGATAAAAATGGCATAGATAAAGTGCTTGCTGATATTCGTTCACGAGGAGAAAAAGTATGAGAGAAAAAATTCGTTTAAATTCTTCTGCTGGAACTGGTCATTTTTATACAACTAGTAAGAATAAATCTACCATGCCAGATAAAATGGAGATCAAAAAGTTTGATCCTGTTGTCAGAAAACATGTAATCTATAAAGAAGGTAAAATTAAATAATTCCAGCTGCTTCTTTTATAAATTTCTTCCTTAACTCTGGAGCCTTTTGAGCCACTCCAAAGGCCATATTCCTACCTAACCTTACCCAAGGATTGGTCGATCCAAAACCGTTCTTAAATACTTCCATAAAACCCATCATTCTTAAATTGATTGATTTCCTTGCTTTGCTGTATTCAATAAGCATCTTTTCATTACCTATATCTTCGCCATGACGCCTATTTCTTAAAATTCTATTAGCGAGTTCTTTCACGTCACCTAATCCCAGATTTAGACCTTGACCGGCTAAAGGGTGCATGGAGTGTGCAGCATCACCTATCAACACTGATCGTTGTGAGTAATAATCTTTTGCGTGCAGTTGGTGTAAGGGATATGAAGATATCTTTCCGTCCAGCGATAGTTTTCCTAAAACAGATTCTGTTTTACGTTCTAGTTCATTCAAAAAGGATGGTTCGTCTAAGGCAAGGAGATTTTCTGCATAATCAATATCCGCTGACCACACTAAAGATAAATACTCTTCATTATCTTTTTTCATTGGCAGTAATGCGATAGGACCGTTTTTAGTAAAAACTTGATAGGCAATATTTTTATGCGACTTCTCTGCTTTCAGATTAGCAATTAAAGCCTTTTGTTCGTAACTCCAGGTCCTTATCTTAATCGAAGACAGTTCTCGAACAGACGATAATCCTCCATCCGCTCCTACCACTAACTTACAAGAAATACTCTCCCCTCCTTCGGTACAAACCTTTATTGATTCCTTTTGAGGATCTAATGTCTTCAGGCTATCCTTTGAAAGGAACCTGAGATTTTTATGGTCGGCAAGTAAAGCAAGAATACCGGTTAATATTGCATTGTTTGTGACTACATCTCCTAATTTAGGTTGTCCTATTTCATCAGAAGAAAAATCCAGTGAAGAAGTGCCCTCAGAATCCCATACGTAAATATTCTTGAAAGGCGTAAGATAATTTTGTATGTCCTTTCTTACGCCCAGTCCTTCTAAAAAATCCAGAGATGCCAAATTCAAGGCAGTAGTTCTGCCTTTGTAAATATCTCCTTTGATTTCAGGTGCACCTTTGTCTATCAAACAAACGTCCATGCCTTCTTTAGCTAGAGCTAAAGCTAAGGACGAGCCGGCAACACCCGCTCCTATTATGACAACCTCAGAATCCATATTTATGAATTCATAAGGTGTTCTATATCGCTTACTTCCCTCGGTGCATCAGGTGTTAATATTTCAAATCCATCTTCGGTAACTAAAACATCATCTTCGACTCTGATACCAATGCCTTGCCATTTATCGTCGACACCTTCCAAGCCATCTAAAATATAAATACCTGGTTCGATGGTCATGACCATTCCTGGTTCAAGATCTCTCCATTTGCCATCAACCGTGTAATCTCCAACATCATGAACGTCCATGCCCAACCAATGCCCCACTCTGTGCATGTAAAATTTCGTGTAATCGTTGTTTCCTTTCAACAACCCCAAGTCGCTCAGACCATCTGTAATGACTTCAACCGACTTATCGTGAGGGCTGTTCCATTGGTTGCCTGGTTTTACTTCTGCCATGGATTGGCGATGGGCTTCAAGTACGACTTCATAGATTGATTTCTGTTCCTCAGTGAACTTGCCATTGACTGGAAAAGTTCTAGTTACATCCGAAGCATAGTGTTCATATTCACATCCAGCATCAACGAGCACTAAATCGCCATCATTCAATACAGAATTATTTTCTACGTAATGAAGTATGCAAGCATTGTTTCCGCCGCCGACTATTGAATTATAAGCAGGGTGTCGTGCTCCGCCCTGCATGAAAGTGTGTAAGTACTCGGCTTCAAGTTGATATTCATACATCCCTGGTCTCACTGATTCCATGGCCTTAATATGAGCGTCTGTAGTTATTGAGCCTGCTTTCTTCATGATTGCAATTTCATCTGGAGATTTTTTTAATCTCATTTCATGAAGCATCAAATCCAAGGACAATAAGTTTTGTGGTGCAACGGAACCAGATCTAGTATTTGCTCTTATCGTAGCGATCCAATCAGATAAAGGCGCTTCTATTCCATTGGGAGAGCTCATTGAATAATAAACATTCTTAGCTCCATCCATAAGTTTAGGCATTAACTCATTAACATCAGAATAACTGTAAGCAATATCAGCTCCAAACTCAGAAACCGCCCCTTCCTGACCTGCCCTGAAACCATCCCATTGCTCTCTCACAGGATCTCTGTCTCTGCAAAACATTACAAATTGGTTTTCTTTGGCTGAGGGCCTTATAACAAGTAAAGAGTCAGGCTCACTGAACCCTGAAAGATAAAAAAAGCTGCTATCTTGTCTGTAGGGAAAGTCTGCATCTGAATTTCTTACTTTAGGAGAAGAAGAGGACAGTACAATTACTGAGTCCTCTAAGACTTTATCCGATAATACTTTTCTTCTTGCTGAAAAATCTATATTCATTTTTTACTATTCCGTTTCTTCATAATGTTTATAAATACTATGATAAATCATGGTAGCAAGAAAAACCTTTGAAAGTTAAACTTAACCTTTGCAGAATAATAAAATGTCAGATCAAAATTTTGAAATACTAGAAACAGAAGTTAAAGAATTAATAAAACTTAGCACTCAGTTAAAAGAAGCAAACAATCATCTCTCAAAAAAGAACGTTGATTTAGTAGTGAAAAATAAAGAACTTAAAGATACTTTAGACACAACAAAGACCAAGGTTGAGAAAGTCATAAAGAAGTTAAAATCTCAGAAATAAACCATGGCAAATGTAACAAGCGTCACAATACTGGGTACGGTATATAAAATAGCTTGCCCACCTGAAGAAAGTGAAGCCGTAGAACAAGCGGCTGTTTTTCTAAATGGGAAGCTCGAAGAGCTAAGAGAATCTTCAAATCTTGATGAAAATAAAGCAGCCATAATAACGGCCTTAAATATATCTAATGAATACTTGAAAGATACTGCCAAAGAAAATCAAATTGATGTCAATCAAGAAGGCATTGTTCGACTTGGACAAGAAGTAAAAGAACACCTCAAAAGTATCTCTTTATTAGAAGACTAATAAGTTATACTTTAATTGCTTCCTGGTTTATTCGATAGTGAATACTCTACTCTCGAGCTGATAAAAAAAACCTAGGAGGTTACGTGCGGTCTTGTTGAGCATACCCTTCAAAGGGGCGCCTGATCGAACTGCCGGAACCCCCGCCTTGAACGTGACAGTTCAGGGTAGTATTGATAACGGTAATTTGGGAAGCACTTTCTTAATGAACGAAAAACAAGAAGCCAGAGAAAAGGCTATCCAGGCAAGAGCAAAACTTCCTAGAGTGGATCAGGAAATATCTTCAACACGTATCAAGGAAATTTGGAACAATGTTAAAGGGGATTTTGACTTTAAGAGTGTTGGATTCTACTGGCCTACCAAAGGAGAAATCTCATCACTACCCATAATAGAAGAGCTTCTAAAGGAAGGGTCAAAATGCTTTCTTCCAATAGTTCATAAAAATCCTGAAAATCGACGATTGATCTTTAAGGAATACACTGAAAATACTAAGCTTGAAGCGAATAGATTTGATATTTCTGAGCCAAAAGACGGACTAGAAATTCCTGCAGATCAACTGGACCTTGTTTTTTTACCTTCTGTTTGTGTTGATGAAGTCGGTCATCGGATAGGAATGGGAATGGGCTTTTACGACAAAACCTTTAAGGGGCACTCTGATCAACAGAAGTTAATAACGTTAGTACATGATTTCCAAAAAATTTCTTCCTGTTACCCTGAGAGTCAGGACATTCCAGTGGATGCAGCAATTACACCTTCTGGATTTTTTCCTTTCTACTCTAAAAAAGCTGAATAAGCTGGGTTGCCAGTTTCATCCCAAAAAGGATATTCTAGCTCTTTCAATTGCTTAATTAGTTTATTTTTTTGAGATGGTTTTGCTTCAAAACCTACTAGAACCCGTCCATAGGCAGCACCTTGATTCCGATAATGGAACAAGGTAATGTTCCACGAATCGCTGAGCTTATCTAAGAAATTTATTAAAGCTCCTGGTTTTTCAGGAAACCTCACCCTGAACAACAACTCACCTTTAGTAATTACTTTCTGAGGCGCCCTTCCTCCGACCATGTGTTTTACGTGTAATTTAGCTACTTCGTTGTCTGATAGATCTTCAAGAGGATACCCTTTCTTTCTTAAATCACTCAGAAGAGCCTTCTTTTCCATGAGACCATCATTGAATCTGCAAGCAACAAATATATTTGCTTCGTCCTTGTCATCGGCACGATAATTAAATTCTGATATCATCCTCTTTCCTAATGATTTACAAAATTTTCTAAAACTTCCTTTTTCTTCTGGGATCCTAACACTTAATAACGCTTCTTTATTTTCTCCAAGCTGAACTCTCTCCACTATATGAGACAACCGATCAAAATTGAGATTTGCTCCGGAATTAATGGCCACTAAATTCCTGTTCTTCCAGCCTTTTTTCTTTGTTAGCTTTTTTAGTCCAGCCAGGGCTAAGGCTCCTGCAGGTTCTGGGATAGTCCTGGTTTCTTGAAAAGTATCCTGAACAGCTGCACAGATTTCATCTACCGAAACGGTTACTACACCATCTATCCATTCTTCTATTAGTGAATAAGTTGTTTTTCCAATTTGTTTAACCGCTACTCCATCAGCAAAAAGTCCCACTTCCTTAAGAGAGACTCTTTTATTAGCTTTTACAGCGGCATCTAAGCAAGCTGCATCTTCTGGCTCAACTCCATATATTTTTATCTTTGGATTTATAGATTTAATATATGCGCCTACACCTGCCAGAAGTCCACCTCCTCCGACCGGTACAAAAATGGCATCAACATCTTCATCAAGAGCTTCTATTATCTCCATACCGATTGTTCCTTGGCCGGCAATTACATCCGGGTCATCATAAGGATGAATAAAAGTAGCTTTCTTTTTCTTAGACATCTCTTTTGCAAACTTAAAAGCTTCATCGAAATTATCTCCACTGAGAATTATTTTTGCACCAAATCTTTTAACGGAATCAATTTTTATACTTGGTGTAGTTACTGGCATAACAATCGTTGCTTTAAGCCCTAATTTAAGAGAAGCAAAAGCAACCCCTTGTGCATGATTGCCTGCGGATGCAGCAATAACTGATTTATTTCTTCCATTCTTGTTAAGTTTAGAAAGCTTGTTATATGCTCCTCTTAATTTAAAAGAAAATACAGGCTGCATATCTTCTCTTTTAAGAAGAATATTGTTTCCATATTGCAAAGAAAGACCTTCAGCTTTTGTGATTGGGCTCTTATTAGCCACATCATAGACATTAGTTGATCTAATCTTCTTTACATATTTACTACTTTTAATCATTTTTATTGATCTATACTAACTCTCAAATTAAGAAGCGCGCTATTATACTTGCAGCTTAGTAATAATCACTCTAATCATTAGCAGACATGAATCAAGACGAAAAAAAGAAAAAAGCAGCAGAGGCAGCTTTCTTAAGAGTTCTTCCTTCTTTAAATAAAGAAACTATCTTAGGCATTGGGACTGGTTCCACAACTAACTTCTTTATAGAAGAGCTAAATAAAGCAAAAGTTTCTATAAAAGGAGCTGTTTGTAGTTCAGAAGCCTCAAAAGCCAACCTCGAGTCTTCAGGAATAAAAGTAATGGAATTAAACGAAGTTTACGGAATAGATGTTTACGTGGATGGAGCTGATGAGTTTAATTCTAGATTTGAACTTATCAAGGGAGGCGGAGGAGCTTTAACAAGAGAAAAAATACTAGCAAACTCTTCTAAACAATTTATTTGCATAGTAGATGATACAAAATTCTGTGAATTACTAGGGAAATTTCCTTTACCTATTGAGGTACTAGAAGTTGCAAGAAGTGCAATTTCTAGAGAACTTATGAAGATGGGTGGAAAGCCCGTTTATAGACAGAATTTTATTACAGACAACGGTCACCAAATCATAGATGTTCACAACATGAAGATAGATATTCCATATGAACTGGAATCTACTTTAAACAACATGCCAGGTGTAATTGAGAATGGTTTATTTGCAAAAAGGACCGCAGATATAATTATACAGGCCACAAACTCAGATATTCTAACTCTAGAAAAAGATACCTAAAATATTAGTATCTTTATGATAGTAATTACTTACTTACTTAGATATTAGGGCGGCTATTTCACTTGTTAAAAGGGAGCTGTCCGGCTCTACATCTTGGTTAAAATGCTTAACAGTTCCATCTTTGGCAATTAAATATTTGTTAAAATTCCAAGCAGGCTGAACTCCGGTTTCTTTGATTAATTCTGCAAAGAAAGGATTGGCCTTATAATTTCTTAACTTAAGTTTTCCACCATTGGTTACGTGAGATCTTTTAAACATAGGGAAATCTACACCATATGTAGTTTGGCAGAATTCTTTAACCTTCTCCTCTTCAGTAAACTCTTGAAAGAAATCTCCTGAAGGAAAGCCCAAGACAACAAACCCATCTTCTTTATGTTGCTCATACAAAGCTTGAAGGGCTTCATATTGATATGTATAGCCGCACTGACTAGCAACATTTACAGCAAGAACAACCTTATCTTGGAACTCACAAAGATTGGCACTTTCGCTAGAGCCCAGAACCCTTACTTTATGATCCAGAACTGAAGGGCAACTTGCATATGCACCAAAAGAAAATAGTAAGCATGAGATTAATATAGTTTTTTTCATATTTTTATCCTTATTAATAAATCCAGACCTGTGTTCCTTCTTCTACCAGGTCAAATAACTCTATAACTTCTACATTATACATCCTTATACACCCATCTGAAGCAGGACGACCCAATAAACCTTCTTCGGCTGTTCCATGGATATAAATATATCTACTCATAGAATCCACATCCGAACCCTTATTTGATCCTATTTCAAGGCCATCTAGCCATAAAATTCTAGAAGTTACATGATCATAATCCGTATCAATTGGATCAGACACAATATTCGCAATAGCGCCGCTCCATTTCCTTCCTTTTAAAATTGCATTTACTGGTAAATCTTCACCTATCTTTTTGTATATAACGTGTTTTCCAAGAGGAGTTTTAAGACTATTCCTTAAGCTTCCTGTACCATAAAATGAAGAGGATATAATAAATTCTCTAGAAACTGTACCTTTACTAACAAGAGACATGACTTGACTCTTTATATCTACTAAAAGAATATTATCATAGTCTTTATACCCATTAATTTCAGGTATATTATTATTTATAGTATTGTTTTTATAGATAATTTCTTGTTTTTTTAAATCCAATGTACTGCACGAGAACAACAAACTTATTAGCAGTAGAAATGTACCTTTTATACTTTTTTTTATCATTTATACAACTTTTGTTACATATTAATTAAAAATTTAAAAAATTAAACTTTATTTCTTTTTATAAGTAAGCTTACGACCATCATTATACTAATATAAAAGTATAGTATAGAATTTCCTAAGTGATTATAAGGTGTATTTCCTTCTTGTAAAACCACCCGTCCTTTCAAGGTCTTTTCTTCGAAATACTCTTGTTTTCCTAAAATATTCCCCCTGTGATCAATAATTGCACTTATTCCACTATTTGTTGACCTTAAAAGGGGCTTTTGATGCTCCAGAACCCTATCTTTTGCTAATTGTAAGTGCTGTTCAGGGCCTATAGAAGATCCAAACCACGTATCATTGCTTATAGTTACAAGAATATTGCTGTTTATTGCAGATTGATTTATTAAGCTAGGATAAGCTATTTCGTAACAAATACTGGGTGAAATCTTTAATATTGTTGATTTTATATGGCTAAATTGGTCTCCAGGTACTGTATTTGTGAGTTTTAAACCCATTAAATCCAATAATTTACCCAAAAAACGTTCTAAGGGAATAAATTCACCAAATGGAACAAGCTGTTGCTTGTCATAACTGCCTGATGCTGATCCCAGTCCCATTATTCTGTTTCTCATGAGGTTATTAGCCCTATCATCTTCACTTCTGGCTATTATTCCAGTTAATAAGGATATATCTTTGCTTTTACTTGCCTCATTTATGCTTTGAAGCCATTCTTCTATTTCATCACGAGACTGTATAAGTGCCGTTTCGGGAAATACAATCAATTCTGATTCTAGTGCTTCCTTTACTGAGCTCTCAAACATTTTTTGAGTTTGTTCTATGCCCTCATAACTCCACTTCTCTTCTAATGTAAGATTTGGTTGATAAACGGAAACTGGTATTTCATGAGATGGGGTTGTCCAGTTTATTGGTTTGAATACTAAACTTGAGACAATTATAAAACCAATAATTAATGAGGAATAGAGTAGGGGATCTGAGTTTTTAATCTCCTTGTATAGAGCGTAAAGAGCACCGCAAAAGATCATTAAAACTATTGAGTTCCCTTGACTACCTATCACTGATATCCATCCCCCCAAAAACGTATCTGAAATAGTTGTTCCTGCAAGAAGCCATGGAAAGCCCGTAAATAATATTCCTCTTAAAATTTCGATTAAACCCCAACAAATGGGGAACACGATAATTGTACTTTTAGTAGATTCGAAGGACAGGTAACTGTAGAGAATGCCAAACAAACCCATATAGACTGAAAGGCAAGAAATAAATAATAACGTTATCAAAGAAGAACTGAATTCGTTTATATTACCATGATAGTGAATACTTACATACACCCATGATATACCAACTAACCAATAGCCCATACCGTAAAGAAAGCCAATGATAAAACTTTCTTTTTTCCCCATTCCTTCCATGAGGTGGATGAGCACACAAACCGAAAAAAGAGATAAAGGCCATAGTGAGAAAGGAGCAAAACCGAGAGCAAATAATGACCCACTAATGACTGCAAATAAACACTTAACTCTCACAAGTATTTATATTAGATTTTGTGGTGTAACAGAGGAAGGGTTATTTTAATTTAGACACCTTTATTTTCTTTATACTTCTTCTCTCAATAGAGTGAATAACAAAACGTAAATTTTCTATTTTTATTGCATCATGAACCTTAGGTAATCTTTCAAAGTGATGCATTACTATGCCGCCTAAAGTATCAAAATCTTTATCACTTAAATTTGAATTAAAGGCCATATTGAATTCATCGATAGGTATTAAAGCAGAGACAAGAAATTCATCCTTTGTCAGCTCTTCTATTAAGATATCAGGGTTGTCATCATGCTCATCCTCTATCTCTCCCACTATTTCTTCTAAAACGTCCTCTACGGTGACTAAGCCGGTGATTCCACCGTATTCATCCAAGACAATCGCCATATGATTTCTATTCATTCGAAGTTCATCCAATAAAAGATTAAGCTTTTTGCTCTCTGGGATTAAAGTTGCAGGCCTAATTATTGAAGAAAGCTTAAAATCCTCTATATTTTCTGAAGAAAGATAAGGCAAAAGGTCTTTTGCTAATAAAATACCTTCAATTTCGTCCGAATCAACATTTATTACAGGGAATCTTGAATGGCTCGATTTAATTATACGCGGCAGAAAGTCTGTTGGGCTTTCCTCAGAGTCCACAAAGACCATCTGAGGCCTTGGAATCATTATGTCTCTAACTTGGTCTGTTGAGACACGCAAAGCACCCTCCATCATATTTAGAGTGCCTTTTTCTAACACCCCGCGCTCACTGGAGTCTCTAATAGATCCTGCTAATTCTTGTTTGTTTTGGGGTTTATAAGAGAAATTTTGATAAATCTCTTTGATTCTGTCTTTGATTTTTTTTCTAATGCCGAGCCTACCTGGCTCAGCAGAAATACTTGGTGGTTCTTCGTTCATTAACGCCTCAATCTATAAACACTTAAATATAATAGGTCTTATTAGTAGGGATCAGCAACACCTATTTTTGATAATATCCTTCTTTCCAAATTTTCCATAATCTCTGCCTGAGCTTCTTGATGGTGATCATGGCCAAGTAAATGAAGAACTCCATGAATAAAAATGTGAGCCATATGGTCGCGAACTTCCTTATTTTGTTCTTTTGCTTCTTTTAAAACAACTTCATGACAAATAGCAATATCACCTAGGCTATCAGTATCTAAATCAAGGCTGTTATCTATTGGAAAAGCTAATACGTTCGTGGGATGGTCCTTGCTCCGAAATTTCTTATTCATTAATTGCATCTCTTCTTTTCCTAAGAATTTAATAGACACAGATCCTGTCGGGGTTCTAATTTCATCAATTGTTAATCTGAACCAGTTTTCTAAATCATAAGAATTGAAGGCCTCTGTAATTGCTCCTTCAGAAGTAATTTCAACCCTGGGTTCTAGAGAGCTCAAAACTTAATTATGTTCTTCGTATGCTTCAACAATTTTTTGTACCAAACCATGCCTAACAATATCTTTAGAATCGAACTTTATAAAACCAACTTCGGATAATCCCTTTAAAACATCTAAAGAATGCACCAGGCCCGATTGGGTATTCTTTGGAAGGTCAATTTGTGTTATGTCTCCAGTAACGACCACTTTAGATCCAAATCCAAATCTGGTTAAAAACATTTTCATTTGTTCAACCGTAGCGTTTTGACTTTCATCTAGAATAATAAATGAATCATTTAGTGTTCTTCCTCTCATAAAAGCCAAGGGCACAACCTCAATAATATTTCTTTCTATAAGCTGGTTTGTTTCTTTAAAGCCAAGCATCTCAAAAAGAGCGTCATAGAGAGGTCTAAGATAGGGATCAACCTTTTGACTCAAGTCTCCGGGTAAAAAACCTAACTTCTCACCGGCTTCCACGGCGGGTCTGACTAAAAGTATTTTCTCTACCTCACCACTTACTAATTGTTGAACAGCACTGGCTACTGCCAGGTACGTCTTCCCTGTGCCCGCAGGACCAATCCCAAATGTCAGAACTCTTTTATTGATAGTTTCAATGTATTCTTGCTGATGACTGCCGTTAGGAATAATAGCCAGATTGGGGGTCTTAATTGGACTCTTAGATGCGAGACTGTTTTCCATATTTTTTTCTCTTTTTGAGTTATTTATTGCTTCTCTTAAATACAAGTGAACGCTTGAAGGAGACAGTTCACTGACTTTCTCTAGATCGTTATAAAGTTTTGTTATTACGGTCTTTCCTATATTAAGTTCTGAAACGGGGCCTTTTATTTTAAAGTTCGCTCCTCTATTGATGATTTTAATATCAAGGGCTTCCTCAATCTGTTTGAGAATAGAATTAGTTGGGCCGCAGAGACTGGTTATTCTATCTTGATCAGCTGGCTCTAATTGGAATTTAAGGTCTTTTAACATTCAGGTCTATAGATTCCTCTGAGGGATTTAGTTTTAGCCTCTACGATTTCTACTGGAACAAAATTACCTATTAAGCTCTGATCATCACAAGAAAATATAACAACTTTGTTATTCTCTGTTCTGGCCTGAAACTCTCCAGGATCTTTCTTTGAAACCCCGGTAACTAAGCTATTTGAAACTCTACCTACCATCCTTCTGCTTATACTTAAAGCTGATTGCTCTAACTTAGCTTGCAACCTATCTAGACGTTCTTTCTTTTCTTGAGGAGACACGCTATCTTCAAGATCTTTTGCGGTGGTGTTTGGCCTAGGGCTGTATATAAAGCTAAAAGATTCATCGTATTCAACTTCATCGGTTAGATCCAGAGTGTCCTGAAAATCCTCCTCAGATTCTCCTGGAAAACCAACTATGAAGTCTGATGAAATACTAATTCCTGGTCTTATTTCTTTTAATTTATTGATGGTTTCTATGTATTCATCACGAGTGTGTCTTCTCCTCATGGCTTTCAAGATGTTATTTGAACCACTTTGTACTGGTAAGTGAACATGACTAATCAATTCAGGGACTTCCGTATAAATGTCTATCAGATCTTGTCCAAACTCAAAAGGATGAGATGTTGTAAAACTAACCCTGTCTATTCCTTCAACACCAGCTACTGCCCTTATTAAATTAGATAATCCCAACCCTTTAGTCTTTAATTTAGAATCTCTGTAAGAATTTACGTTTTGCCCCAATAAAACAATTTCTCTTATTCCTTTTAAAGAAAGACTAATAATCTCTTCAATAATACTATCGAGAGGTCTGCTAATCTCATTGCCCCGAGTGTGTGGAACCACACAAAAAGAACAGTACTTATTGCAGCCTTCCATAATTGAAACAAAAGCAGAAGGACCTTCTGAAGTTGGTTCTGGTAAATTCTCAAATTTTTCTGTCTTAGGAAAAGATATATCAATGACTGAAGAATCTTTGTTGCTTGTATTTTCATAGAGAGTGGGCACTCTATGGACGGTCTGAGGTCCAAAAACTAAATCTACGTAAGGTGCTCTTTTAGTAATTTTAGCTCCTTCTTGACTTGCCACACATCCGCCCACTCCTATTTTAAGATCAGGATTCTTTTCTTTAAGCTTCTTCCATCTGCCCAGTTGATGAAAAACTTTTTCTTGAGCTTTCTCTCGTATAGAACACGTATTCAACAGAATTAGATCGGCCTCTTCAGCAGATTTAACTGTTTCGAAGCCATGACTAAGGTTTAAAAGGTCTTGCATACGATCGGAGTCGTACTCGTTCATTTGACAACCTTGGGTCTTGATGAATAATTTTTTGCCCATATATACTTATAATGTTACAGCTAATTTATCTTATAAAGTTAAATCTTATTTAAAAGGGCGGGAATTGTAATGGCAAAAAAGGGAATCTACAAAATAGTATTTGTGCAGCTGGGTGAAATATATGAAATCTTTGCTAAAGCAATTTATCAAAGTGAAATGTATGGGTTTATAGAAGTCGAGGAATATTTATTTGATCAAAACTCACAAATTGTTGTGGATCCAAGCGAAGAGAAGCTTAAAGCGGAATTTAACGGAGTAAACAGAAGCTACATACCTGTCAGCTGCATACTTCGTATTGATGAGGTCGATAAGAAGGGTAGTGCGAAGATAAAACCCAATAAAGGCAACAATGTTATGCCTATTATGAATACCTTTCTTGATGGCGGCTCTCAGAAAAAAGATTAAGGACCGGGAATAAAAACATTGTTTTTAAAATATTTTAGTTCGTGGATAGAATCTATTACATCTGCCATGGCCCTATGTCCACCTTGTTTCTTGTAGCCATCCGCTAGATGAGGGTGCCAACGCTTAACAACTTCCTTTATGGAACTTACGTCAACATTTCTGTAATGAAAGAAAGAAGAAAGTTCAGGCATGTACCTAACTAAAAATCTTCTGTCGTGCGAGATTGTATTACCGCAAAGAGGGGATCTGCCCTTAATGGTGTGATTAGACAAGAATTTTAGCGTTTCTCTTTCTGCGTCTTCTATTGTTACATTTGTCACCCTAAGGCTTTCAACTAAACCCGAACTATTGTGTTGATTAGTATTCCATTCATCCATGTTATCGATGAATTCTTGAGGTTGTTTGATAACAAGGTTTGGGCCTTCAATTATTTCAGTTAAGTCTGAATTTGTAACAGCCGTTGCTATTTCTATGATCCTTTCAGAATCCGGATCAAGGCCAGTCATTTCAAGATCAAGCCATACTAGTGTTGGGTAATTATTGTTTTGAGACATTTTGAGGACAGGATTCTAACTGCAAACTACAATAACCCCTAATGATGCTTAAGATCAATATAAAAATTATGACTACTATCAGCCTTATATTGCTGATAAGTGCCTGCTCGATTGCCGGGTCTTGGGCTTTTGGAAAGCTGGATAACTATTTAAATGATTATTTTTTCACTTTTGCTAACTTTTCTGAGACTCAAAAGAAAGAAATTGAAACCGTTACAGAGAACTTCAAGTATTGGCTAGTAAAAGAGCAATTAATTGAAATTAAACTGCTGTTGAGTAAAGTTAACTCATTGAACTCTTCTAGTACCGAAGCAGACATCAATTCAATATACGAAGAAGGCTCTATTATAGCTGAGTCTGTCACTTCTTATTTTGATTCTGAGCTTGTTAAATTCTCCTTAAGTCTTGATGAAAAACAGATAAATGAAATCGAAAACCACTTTCTTGAACTGCAAGAAAAAAGGAAGAAAGAGGATGAAGATAGAGAAAAAGAGACATATCAAGAAAGATTACAAAAGAATTATATTTCTGGATTTAAGAGGATAGGGATAAAGCTTAACAACGAGCAAACGACTGCTCTAACTGCATCCGTTAAAGGAATTGTAGACAATGGTGATGAATGGGATCAATTGCAGTCAAACTGGACGAAAGAAATGATTTCAATATTGAGAACAAACCAGGAAGAACCTTTTAAAGAAGAACTAAAACGTCATCTAGTTACTTTGTTTGACTTAGGACCTCCTAGTTTTAGGGAAAAAGTTGAAAGAAATCAAATAATAAGTATTAAAGCGGTGACTAAGGTTGTTAACTCTATGGATGATGATCAGTTTAAGAAGATGAGAAAGCGAGTCCGCGTTTACATAAGATCAGTTGATAAAATTCTTAAAAATCAAAATCAAGAGGAAGCTGCATAGGGTAAAATACTTTATTTAAAATGTCAGATAAAACTACAAAAGAAACGAATTTTGGCTTCCGTCAAGTAGACTCTCAAGAAAAGTCGAAGATGGTTGGCAATGTCTTTGATGCGGTTTCAGAGAATTATGATCTCATGAATGATTTGATGTCATTTGGGATTCACAGACTTTGGAAAAAGGTTGCCATTGAATCTTCCGGTTTGAGAGCAGACTTTAAAGTGTTAGACCTCGCAGGAGGAACCGGCGATATGGTTAAGCTAATGAAAGAAAAAGTTAAAGAAGAGGGCTTAATAGTTCTTTCAGACATTAACAGGAAAATGCTAGAAGAGGGCAGAGACAGGCTTATAGATGAGGGCATAGAGGGCATAAATCTCGCTCAGATAGACGCACAATATTTGCCCTTCAGAAATGAAACGTTTGATTTAGTTACTATTGCATTTGGACTTAGAAATGTTACAAATAAAGAAAAAGCTCTAAAATCAATATTAGGATCTTTAAAAAAAGGAGGGAAACTAATAGTACTTGAATTCTCTAAACCCACTAATGAAACCTTTAGAGAAATCTATGATATTTTTTCTTTTGAAGTTATACCTAAAATTGGTGAAGTGATTGCCAATACCGAAGAAAGCTACAGATATCTAGCTGAATCCATAAGAATGCACCCTACCCAAGAAGAATTAAAAGAGCTCATGGAGAGGTCTGGCTTCATTGAATGCAATTACGATAACCTCACTAATGGCATAGTGGCTATTCATTCAGGAATCAAGGCCTAAAATAAAATGCTAAGAGACTTTATTCACCTACTTCGATTATTAAATATAATCTTAAAAGCAAGGTTGGACACTTTATTAACTGAATACTCAGATTCAAAATTACTGAATACGCTGCTTTTCATTTCCCCGTGGAAAATTTTCTCTACAGACAAGCCTCGGGGGGAAAGGATAAAAGGAGCGCTACAAGAAGCCGGTCCAATTTATATAAAATTTGGACAGCTGTTATCCACTCGTCCTGATGTTGTCCCCACTGACATAGCAAGAGCACTCCAATCGCTTCAAGACGATCTTCCTCCTTTCTCCTCAAAAATTGCAATTGAGATTATAGAAAAAGAATTGGGAGCTCCGATTAATAATTTTTTTGATAATTTTGAAGACAGTCCCTGTGCAGCAGCGTCCATAGCACAAGTTCATTTAGCAACCCTTAAAGGAACTGATAAGGAAGTCGCAATAAAGGTTGTGAGACCTAATATTGCTAGAAAGATAGCAAATGATATTTCCTTAATGAAAAGGGCAGCAAAAATTATAGAAAAATACTCTAAAGACGCTACTAGACTGCAAGTCTTAAAGTTGGTGGAAGAGTACGAATACGTAATTGAAGCTGAACTAAACATGAGAATAGAGGCTTCCAATATTAAACAAACTAAAAGGAATTTTACTGATAATAAACTTCTTTACGTGCCTGAAGTTTATCTAGATTTAACAACTGATAACGTCTTGGTCATGGAAAAAATTTCCGGTATTCCAGTGGATAAGATTGAGACTCTCAGAGAGCTGGGAGTGGATCTTAAACTTTTGTCTGAAAGAGGAGTTGAGATATTTTTAAAACAAGTCTTTATTGATAATTTCTTTCATGCCGACATGCACCCAGGAAATATTTTTATTGAAGCAGAAGACCCTTCAAATCCAAGCTATGTTGCCGTTGATTACGCCATAGTAGGCTCTCTCAGTGAAGATGAGCAGTTTCAAATTGGTAGAATGCTATTGGCCGTTATAAGTAAGAATTTTTCAGAAGTTGCATCTGTTTTAATAGAGGCTAAGTGGGTAGATCCCCATACCAGACCTAACGAATTAGAAAGGACCATCAGAGCTGCTTGTGAGCCTATATTTGATCAGCCTTTAGAAAATATAAACTTTGGAGAATTGTTGCTCTTTATTTTTGACTCAGCAAGAAGATTCAATCTAAATATGCAACCTTCTTTGATGCTGCTCCAAAAGACACTTATCAATATTGAAGGTTTAGGCAAACAACTCTATCCCGGTCTGGATTTCTGGTCTATTGCCAATCCATTTCTAAAAAGCTGGATTGCCGAAAGGTACAATCCAGAAAAGATGCAAGACTGGGCAAAAGAGAATGCAGCCCAACTTTTAGAAAAAGCACGAAAACTTCCTGAAGTAGCAGAAACAGCCATCGAGCAAATAAAGAACATTGAATCGTATCAAAGAGCAAGTGAGTCCAGGCATGAAGAGTTGGTCAAGAAAATTTCAAATGAAAAAAGAAGCATAAATCTCCTTACAATAATAATTATTGGGTCTATCATTATCTATCTATTCAACTGACCGTATGATGAAAAAAGATATTATTCTTGAAATTTCTGCAATCTTAGAAAAAAGAAAGGATTCTTCAGCAGAGTATTCATACACAAAGTCCCTATTTGATAAAGGTCTTGCAGAGATACTATCAAAGGTTTCTGAAGAATCTAATGAATTGCTTGAAGCCGCAGAATCTGACGATGAAAACAAGAAAAAGAAATTAATTCATGAAACCGCCGATCTGTGGTTTCATACTATGGTATTGCTGTCTTACGAAGGCATCAATGCTGAAGAAGTGCTAAATGAATTAGAAAAAAGATTTAATACATCTGGCTTGGATGAAAAAGCTTCAAGAAAAGATTAGTTAAGGAGAAATTATTATGGGTTTTGGTGGAATTAGCATATGGCAAATATTAATAATATTGGTAATTGTTCTTGTTATCTTTGGAGGAACCAAAAGATTAAAAAACTTAGGTTCTGACCTCGGAAACGCTCTCAAAGGTTTTAAAAAAGCCATTGATGATGACGATAAGAAAGAAGATTCAGACAATAAATAATCGTTCTATTTTCTTCGTATGTTTGACATAGGGATTCTTGAATTATTCTTAGTTTTGGTGATTGGTCTTGTAGTTCTAGGACCTGAAAGACTTCCAGAGGTCGTAAAATCTGTTACAAGATCCATGAAATGGATAAAAAAAACCATCACTTCTACTAAAGAGGAAGTATCAAAAAACATAGGCCTGGATGAGGTTTACCAAGATCTTCGTAACGAAGAAATCTTAAAAAAATCTGAAACTGATGGTCATCAGAATAAAGAAGAGTAGGCTTAATCGATGACTCAGGATGCAAAACAACAAGATTTTATAGGTCATCTTTCAGAGCTCAGAACAAAGTTATTAAAATCATCAGCTTTTATACTCTTAGCTTTTTTGAGCCTGGTTTACTTCTCCAACTCAATATATGAATTTGTAGCGGAGCCACTGCAAGCTTTTCTACCAGAAAATTCTTCTATGATAGCTACGGAAGTTGCTTCGCCTTTCCTATCTCCCTTACGCCTAACATTTTATGTATCTTTGCTCATATCAATACCTTATTTGTTGAGTCAGGTCTGGTCATTCATTGCACCGGGTTTGTATAAAAAAGAAAAGGTACTTTCTTCAATAGTTCTTGCTTCAAGCATATTGCTATTTTACCTGGGTACTTTATTTGCTTACTTTATTGTTTTTCCTTTGGTATTTGGGTTCTTTACAAGCGTAGCTCCAGAAGGTGTTATGGTCATGACGGACATTGGTAAATATTTAGATTTTGTTCTCACAATGATCTTTGCTTTCTCTTTTTGTTTTGAAATACCAATCTTAATTTTCCTATTGATATGGTCTGAAATTACGACCGTTGAAAGTGTTGCTAAAAAAAGACCCTACATAATTGTTTTATGTTTCGTCGTAGCAATGTTTTTAACTCCACCCGATGTTTTGTCTCAAACTTTGTTAGCTATACCAAGTTGGCTTTTATTTGAGTTGGGCCTTCTGATGGCAAGACTAACCAGAAAAAATACTAAGAGTCGAATAAGAAAGTAATGGGCCCTTCATTAACCAATCCAATAGACATCTCAGCTCCAAAAACTCCTGTCTTGATCTTGGCATGCTCTTCAAGCAAGTGAGCCGTAAATTCTTTAAATAAAATTAGCCCTTCGTCGTGACTTGCAGCATGAGAAAAGCTTGGTTTAAGACCTTTCTTAGTGCTTATAGAGAGTGTAACTTGAGGAACAAGTAAAATTTCTGAGTTAGTTTCAATAATGCTTAAATTGATCTTTCCTTTTCCATCAGAAAATATTTTATAGTTGAGAAGCTTTTTACTAAGCCTCTTAATTTCTTCAAAAGAATCTTTTGGATCAAATCCAACAAAAACTAGTACCCCTTGCTTTATGGAGGATGACTCCTTTCCCTCTATTTCAACTGATGCTTTTGATACTCTTTGGATTAAGATCTTCAATTAGTCTAGGAAACTACTTCTCAAGAGATTCACTCCATTCACCGCTTGCTGCCAACTTATTCATCAAGGCTCTGTGGGATAAAGCTGCTTGTGCGGCGGGTTTATTCTCTTCTTTGCCTAGCCATGCCTTTAGGGCTGGTTGTTGTAACGCCCTCCCATAGGAGAAACTTAGTTTCCAATCAAAACCGCCCATCTTATTCATGGCATCCAGGTGTGCTGTTGAAGAAAGATCTGACTGGCCACCCGATAAAAAAGTAATACCAGGCAAGTTGGAAGGAACCTCTGCCTTAAGGCATTCTAGCGTCTTTTCTGCCACTTCATCGATACTTGCTTGATTTGCAGACAAAGATCCCGAAGTAACCATGTTTGGCTTCAATATAGTGCCAGCTAAATTAACTTTATTCTTTTCTAAACTGCTAAAGAGAGCATTCAGGCACCTTTTTGATGCTTCAAGGCATTGATCAATCGTATGATCTCCTTCCATTAACACTTCGGGCTCTACCATAGGAACCATGTTACTTTGTTGAACAACCTTAGCGTAATCTGCTAAAGCCTGCATATTCTCTGCAATGCTTTTATCTGAAGGCATTCCTTCGCCTATTTTTATTACTGCCCTCCACTTTGTAAATTTTGCTCCTAAACCAAAATACTCATCGCACCTATCTCCTAAACCGTCCAACCCTTGAGTCAAAGTTTCTTCTGGATGACCTTCGAGTGGTTGAAGCCCTTGGTCCACTTTAATACCAGGAAGAGCACCTTGATCTAGAATAAGTTTTGTTAAAGAAATTCCATCCTCTGAACTTTGTCTTAAGGTTTCATCAAACAATATCACTCCTCCTATGTTGCCCTTCATACCTTCAGATCTAAAAAGCATTTCCCTGTAGTCTCGCCTAGTGGTTTCTGTAGATTCAACACCTATTGAATCAAACCTTTTACCACAAGTCGGATTGCTCTCATCTGCAGCCAAGATCCCTTTGCCATCTGAAACAATATAATTTGCAATTTCTTCTAAAGTATTAAGTGACATCTATTTCTCCTAAATATAATTTATCCTAAGCCCTGGTATCTTGAGATTCAAGAGCTTTCAGTTCCAATGCTTCTATGGCTGGCAGAGTCCTTCCCTCTATAAATTCTAAAAAAGCTCCACCTGCCGTAGACATGTAATCAATCTCATTAAGAACACCAATTTCTTTCGCCGCAGCAATTGTATCTCCACCTCCGCCAACAGAATAAGCTTCTGAATTAACAATCATTTTCGCCACACAAGATGTGCCATGCATAAATTGTTGTTTTTCAAACAGTCCGACCGGACCGTTCCATAAAATTACTTTAGCATCTGAAAGGATAGACTTTATTGACTCAAAACTTTCTGGCGCTATATCAAATATTGAATCCGATGATTTAATAGAACCTATATCCACTACCCTCCCTTCTTCCTCCGGCGAGCCAGCAACGACAACTTTTTTAGGCAATATAACTCCTTCTTTGTTTGCTAACTCCAATGCTTGTTTTAGCATGTCCTTCTCAAATAAGGATGAGCCCACTTCAAAGCCTTGAGCTGCAAGGCAGGTGTTTGCTATCCCTCCGCCTAAAATAACATAGTCCATTTTTTCAGAGAGGGAATTGATTAGCTCTAATTTGGTTGAAATTTTTGCTCCTCCAAGAACGGCTACGGAAGGTCTATTTTCATTTTGATTTAGGTTGTTCAAAGATTCGAGTTCTTCTTTTAGTAGTAAACCAGCGCAGGCTTCTTTGGCAAAAGAGATGACTCCAGTTGTCGAAGCATGTCGCCGATGAGAGGTTGCAAAGGCATCCATCACAAAAACGTCACACATTTCAGCGAGTCTTCTTGAAAGTGAAGGATCATTAGTTTTTTCGCCTCTTAGAAACCTTACATTTTCTAACATGTTTAAGTTACCAGGGTCTGGCTCCGACCAATCTTCTATTGATTCTATTAGATTGACTTCTTGACCTAGTAATTCTTCTAGTTTTTGCGCAACAGGGTCTAAAGAAAATTTCACTTGTATAACTCCATTTTCTTCCGGTCTGCCTAAATGACTTAGAATAGTCAACTTCCCATCATTGTCTAAGATGTGCCTTATCGTAGGCATGGACCTTAGGATTCTCTCATCATCAGAGACTTTGAAGTCTTGAATTGGTGTATTTAGATCTAAACGTAATAGAACTTTTTTACCAGACAGATTTAAATCTAAAAGGGTCTTCATGTATCTGGGATTTAAAGGTAATCCAGAAGGGAGGCGACTAATTTTTCTTTGGTGAAACCAAAGTGATCAGACAATACATTTCCAGGGGCAGATTCACCAAAAGAATCCATGCCGATGACTTTGCCATTTAAGCCCACGTATTTTCTCCACCAATCTTCATGAGAAGCCTCTATGGCAACTCTAATGGAATCTTTTCCTAGAATACTTTCAATATAGTCTTTGCCTTGTGCATCAAATCTTTCGGTGCAAGGCATGGAAACAACTCTAACGCTCACTCTGTCTTCAATTTCTTTTGCTGCTTCTAGAGTCGGAGCAAGTTCTGACCCTGTGGACATCAAGACAAGCTTAGGATTATCAGCCGATTCATAAACAACATACCCTCCTTTATCTATCGAATTTAATTGGTCCTTCTCTCTGTTGATTGTTGGCAAGTTCTGTCTTGATAGAATTAAAGCCGTAGGTTTAGTTTTATTCTGTATTGCTGCTTTCCAGGCAAATGTTGTCTCCACAGCATCACAAGGCCTCCAAGTCTCTAGATTGGGCGTCGTTCTTAAGCTGGTTAAATGTTCTACTGGTTGGTGCGTTGGCCCGTCCTCTCCAACACCAATTGAGTCATGTGAATAAACTAACACGGTTGGGATTTTCATTAGAGCCGACATTCTTACTGCGTTTCTAGCATAATCTAAGAAAGTTAAGAAAGTGCCGCTGTAAGGTCTAGTTCCGCCATGCAAAACCATTCCATTCATAATTCCGGTCATAGCAAACTCTCTGACCCCATAGTTCAAATAGTTTCCGCTGAAATTATCTTTTGTTATGTCAACAGTGCCTGACCAATTTGTATTATTCGAACCGGTTAAGTCTGCAGAACCGCCAACCAATTCCGGCATCAAGGGTCCAAGAACATTTATCACCATTTCAGATGACTTTCTTGTTGCTAAGTTAAGGTTTTCTTCTTGCATCTTGTTGGCAAATTCTAATAAAGCCTCTTCAAGACCGTTCACGTCTTCCATGGACATACATCTAGAGTATTCTTGAGCTAATTCAGGAAAATTAGTGGCATATTCAGAAAATAAATCATTCCAATCACTTTCTAAGTCATTGCCTTTTTCACAGAAATTCCAAGAATCATAGATATCTTGAGGAATTACAAAGGGGTCATGAGTCCAAGAAAGCTCTTCTCGTATATTTTGTATTTCTTCTTCACCAAAGGCCGCTCCGTGAGAAGAAGAAGTTCCTGCTTTATTTGGTGAACCCTTTCCTATAATGGTTTTGCAGCAAATTATCGTCGGCCGGGAGTTGTCTGCTTTAGCTGCTTTAATTGCAGCGTTTATTTGCACTGGATCGTGACCATCAACATTTGCTATTGCTTGCCATCCGTATGATTCAAATCTTGCCGGTATATCTTCTGTAAACCAACCTTCAACTGGTCCATCAATTGAAATTCCGTTATCGTCATAAATAACCACAAGCTTACCTAAACCTAAAGTTCCTGCCAGAGAGCAAGCTTCATGAGAGATTCCTTCCATAAGACAACCGTCCCCAGTAAATGCATAAGTCATGTGATCTACGACGTTATGTCCTTCGCGATTGAAACGATCTGAAAGCAATTTTTCTGAAATTGCCATACCTACAGCATTAGATATTCCTTGTCCTAAAGGGCCGGTAGTTGTTTCAACACCAGGAGTTATTCCGTATTCAGGATGGCCGGGTGTCTTAGATCCCAGTTGTCTAAAGTTTTTTATTTCCTCTATTGATAAATCATACCCCGTCAAATGCAGCAGTCCGTAGAGAAGCATTGAACCGTGGCCATTGGATAAAACAAATCTATCCCTATTAGTCCATTCTGGGTTGAGAGGGTTATGCTTTAAGTTATTTCTCCACAAAACTTCAGCAATATCAGCCATTCCCATGGGCATTCCTGGATGTCCTGATTTAGCAGCTTCTACTGCATCCATTGCCAAAACTCTCAGGGCATTTGCTAGTTGAATTGTGGAATTTTCGTTTGTCATGATGAAATAGCCCTATCTAGGATTAAAGAGTCATTTTCGCTGATAAGAAAATCTCTGTATATAGATTAAACAGGTAAATATGGAAAATTAGCAAAAAAAACCTATAAAAGGTTAGAATGCGCTACTTTTTAGAGGAACAATAATGTCTGAATATAAAATATTTACTTCAGAATCAGTATCAGAAGGACATCCGGATAAAATGGCAGATCAAATCTCTGATGCAGTCCTAGATGCAATGCTAAAAGATGATCCTGAATCAAGAGTGGCTTGTGAAACGCTTGTTAAAGATAATTTAGTGGTTCTTGCAGGAGAAATTACAAGCGCATCAACTCCAGACCTAGAAGCCATAACAAGAAAAGTTATCACTGACATTGGCTACGATGACATAGCAACTGGGACTGATGGAGCTACTTGTAAAGTAATGAATGCAATTGGCAAACAATCTCAAGATATTGCTCAAGGAGTAAATGAAGGTGAAGGTGAAGACTTAAATCAAGGAGCAGGAGATCAAGGGTTAATGTTTGGTTATGCAACTAATGAAACAGAAGTTTTAATGCCCGCTCCCATAACTTATTCACACAGACTGGTTGAACAACAAGCATTTATTAGAAAATCAGGGAAACTTAGCTGGTTAAGACCTGATGCCAAAAGTCAGGTCAGTTTTGTTTACGGTGAAGATGGTAAGCCAGAATCTATTTCTGCAGTGGTAGTATCTACACAACACGATCCAGATGTTACACAAGATGATTTAAAAGAAGGCGTTATGGAAGAAATAGTTAAGCCCATATTACCTTCTAATTGGCTTAACGCAGATACAAAATATTTCATAAATCCAACTGGTAAATTTGTTATAGGTGGTCCAGCTGGAGATTGTGGATTAACAGGAAGAAAAATTATAGTTGATACGTACGGCGGTATGGCGAGACATGGTGGGGGTGCATTCTCAGGTAAAGACCCTTCTAAAGTAGATCGTTCAGCTGCTTACGCAGGAAGATATGTAGCTAAGAATATAGTTGCTGCCGGACTAGCAGATAAATGTGAAATACAAGTTTCATATGCTATTGGAGTTGCCGAGCCAACATCAATCAGTGTAAATACCTTCGGCACATCAAAAATTTCTGAAGAAAAAATTGCTGATCTAATTAGAGAACATTTTGATCTCAGACCAAGACAACTAATTAACATGTTGGACTTGAAAAGACCTATTTATCAAGCAACAGCTGCCTATGGTCACTTTGGAAGAGAAGAAGATGCATTTACTTGGGAAAGAACAGATAAAGTTGATGCCCTTAAGTCATAAAATATAAATATAAACAAAAATAAGAAAATGGAAACAACAAATAGCCAAGACTACAAGGTAGTAGATTTGTCCCTAGCGGAATGGGGAAGAAAGGAAATTGTAATAGCTCAGTCTGAAATGCCAGCTCTAATGAAGCTAAGAGAGCGCTATGCAAATGAACAGCCTTTGAAGGGAGCCAAGGTTCTGGGGTGCATACATATGACTATTCAAACTGCTGTGCTTATCGAAACTTTAACTGCGCTTGGAGCAGAAGTGAGGTGGTCTGGTTGCAATATATTCTCTACCCAAGATCATGCTGCAGCTGCAATAGCTGATGCGGGAATACCCGTATTTGCTTGGAAAGGTCAAACCGATGAAGAGTTTGATTGGTGTATCGAGCAAACCATCTTAAAAGATGGTGCTCCTTGGGACGCCAATATGATACTTGACGATGGAGGAGATCTAACAGCGATGGTTCATACTAAATATCCTGAAATATTAGAAAATATCCACGGCATAACTGAAGAGACTACAACAGGAGTTGTTAGGCTTCATGAAATGATAGAGTCAAACGAACTCAAAGTGCCAGCTATAAATGTTAATGACTCTGTTACTAAATCAAAAAATGATAATAAATACGGCACCAGACACAGCCTGAATGACGGCATTAAGAGGGGAACAGATATGTTCCTAGCTGGAAGAAAGGCCCTTGTCATAGGTTATGGCGATGTGGGTAAAGGTTCTGCTCAAAGTTTAAAGCAAGAAGGAATGGTTGTAAGAGTTACAGAAGTGGATCCTATTTGTGCAATGCAAGCTTGCATGGACGGATACGAAGTTGTGTCTCCTTATATTGATGGAATTAATAAAAATAGTGAAGAATCTATCAATAAATTACTTCTTGAGGATACAGATCTTGTGGTTACTTCAACGGGAAACTACAAAGTTTGTGATAAACATATGCTTAAAGCGCTTAAAAAAGGAGCCGTTGTTTGTAATATAGGGCATTTTGATACTGAGATTGATACTGCTTTCATGAGAGAAGAATGGGCTTGGGAAGAAGTCAAACCTCAAGTTCATAAAATCTTTAAAGATACAAAAGCTGGAGAAAAGCCTAACTTAGAAAGTGATGATTATTTAATTTTGCTATCGGAAGGAAGGCTGGTAAACCTCGGTAATGCTACCGGGCATCCATCCAGAATAATGGATGGCTCTTTCGCAAACCAAGTGCTAGCTCAGATGTATTTGTATGAAAAGAAATTTGCAAACATCAATGATGAAGAAGTTAAAAAAGATCTCATCAAAGTAGAAGTGCTTCCCAAAAAACTAGACGAAGAAGTCGCCGCTTATATGGTGGAAGGTTTTGGGGGAGTGATGACAAAACTTTCAGACAAGCAAGCAGACTACATAAATGTACCAACAGAAGGGCCATTTAAAACTGAGATCTACAAGTACTAACAGAGAAGATTTATGGAAACAAACTCAAAAAATTTAAGTTTTGAGTTTTATCCTCCCAAGACTGATCTGGGAAAAGAGAAACTCATATCCGTAACTAAAGAATTAGCGCTTTTTAAGCCTGAATATTTTTCGGTAACTTTTGGAGCAGGGGGTTCTACGCAAGAAGGTACTTTTAATACTTGTTTGGCTTTGCAAAATAAAACAAGTGTAGAGCCTTGTGCGCATATCAGCGGAGTCACGGCAGATAAGGAGCAAATCAAGTCTATTCTTGAATCCTATAAAGAAGCCGGTTTTAAAAAGCTCGTGGTATTGAGAGGGGATCTACCATCTGGAGTTGGGGGCTATGGAGATTTCATATACGCCAAAGACCTTCTAGAATACATAAAATCTCTTTACGGCAATCAATTCCATTTACAAGTTGGTGCCTATCCTGAAGTGCATCCTCAAGCAAAATCTGCTGAAGATGATTTTATTCACTTTTCTAATAAAGTTAAAGCTGGAGCAGATGGTGCTATCACTCAATTCTTCTTTTCACCTGAAGCCTACTATGAATTCATGGATAGATCTGAAAAAGCAAACCTGGGAATACCAATCACCCCTGGACTGATAACTATTACAAATAAAGAATCACTTTTAAGAATGGCTATTAGTTGTGGCGCAAAGATTCCTAAAAAAATTATTAAAGATTTAGATAAATTAAATGAGGAAGATGTAACTAAGTATGGAATTGACGTGTTAACTAAACTAGCAGAAGACTTATTATCGTTTGGAGCTCCGGGAATACATTTTTACACCATTAACAAATTAGAACCGACAAAGGCTATAGTAGAATCATTGAAGTTATAAGATGAAGAAGAAAACTACAACAAACCCTCTTTGGGGAGGGAGATTCACTGGATCAGCTAGCAAATCAGTACAAAACTATACCAGTTCTGTTGATGTCGATAAAAGGCTATACAAAGAAGATATTGCTGGTTCTTTGGCTTATGCTTTAGGACTAAAAGAAGCAAAAGTTATCTCTGCAAAAGACTACTCCAAAATATCCAAAGGTTTAAAGAGCATACTAAAAGAAATAGAAAGCGGTAAATTTCAATGGGATAAGAGTCTTGAGGACGTTCACATGAATATAGAGTCTGCTTTAATAAAGAAGGCCGGAAATTCAGCAAAGAAGCTTCACACCGGCAGATCAAGAAATGATCAAATTTCTACGGACTTAAGGTTGCATTTAGACACTGTAATTAAAAATATTCTTAATTTAATTAACCAAGCTCAGCTGTCAATTGTGGAGAAAGCTAAAGTTCACGCTGAAGATATCATGCCTGGCTTCACACACATGCAAATAGCTCAGCCCGTCACTTTAGGTCACCACCTTTTATCTTGGTTTGAAATGCTAGAAAGAGATTTCTCAAGGTTCTCTGAAACCAAAGAAAGAATGAGTGTTATGCCGTTGGGGTCTGCTGCATTAGCTGGCAGCAGGTTTAGAGTAGATAGAGAGAAACTTGCCAAAAGACTAGATTTTAATAGCACTTCAAATAATTCAATGGACGCTGTAAGTGACAGGGATTTTGTTATCGAATTCACGGCTAATTCAAGTATTCTTGGTATTCACCTCTCAAGAATCTGTGAAGAACTCGTGATATGGTCTTCTTCTCAGTTCAATTATGTACAGCTCTCAGATGAATTCTGCACTGGCTCTTCCATCATGCCTCAGAAAAAAAATCCTGATGTGGCTGAATTGATAAGAGGCGGCTCTTCTAAAACAATTGCAAGTCTAATGGGCTTATTGTCACTGATGAAAAATCAGCCTTTATCTTACAATAGGGATATGCAAGAGGATAAAGAATTTATTTTTTCTGCCTCTGATTATTGCACATCGAGTTTAGAACTTTTTTCTCGTATGGTAAGCGAGATGACAGCCAACACGGAGAGAATGAAAGACGATTGTAATATGGGGCAGATCACAGCAACTGACTTAGCGGATTATCTTGTAGAGCGGGATGTGCCCTTCAGGAAAGCACACGAAGTTGTAGGGAAAATTGTGAAACATGCGGAAAGTAAAAATCTACAAATTTTTGAACTCCCGATTAATGAACTGCAAAAATTTACAAAAGTTATCTCAAATGACGTTAAAAGTTACCTCGACCCCTCACGAGGCTATAAAAGCTAGAAATCTCAAAGGCGGAACAGCACCTGCGCAGGTTAAAAAGCAAGTTGCCCGAGCTTTAAAATTGATCAAGAATAGAAAATAAATGTTTTCTGTAACAATTAGAATAATTCTACTACTTTCGGTTTGTTCTGGATTGTTTTCTGCATGCGGTCAAAAAGGACCGCTATATATTCCAAAAGAAACATATAATGCTGCTCATGCATGGGGTAAATAAGAAGAACGGAGAACTATACCTAGACGATACATCATTATCTGATCTAGCGATTTCATTTGGAACTCCCTCTTACATTTATTCCGCCTCTCAAATCAAAGACAACTTCTTGGAGTATAAAGACTCCATGCGCATGAATGACAAAGTTTGCTTTGCTGTTAAATCCAATTCTAATATTGCAATTCTTAAGCTTTTAAATTCTTTGGGTTCGGGATTTGATGTTGTTTCAGGAAATGAATTAAAAAGGTGTTTGGTGGCTGGAGCCGACTCTAAAAATATTGTCTTTTCGGGTGTCGGTAAAACAAAAGAAGAAATTAGATTAGCAGTGGAAAATAATATTTTTTCTATCAACATAGAATCTGAGAGTGAATTAGAAAGAATAATAGAAATTGTTGAAGAGGTCGATAAAAAAGTGGATTGTGCAATCAGAGTAAACCCAGACATATCTGCTGAATCACACCCTTACATTACAACAGGATTAAAAACTTCTAAGTTTGGCGTCACCAGTCAAGTTGCATTGACTATGTCCAAAAGAATTCAAGAAATTAAAAACATAAACTTAATAGGCCTGGCCTGCCACATAGGCTCTCAAATAACCAAACCTGAACTCATTCTTGACAGTCTTGATCATCTCATTGAGTTGGCTAATAAAATAAATAAAGAATCAAATAGTATTAAATTTATAGATATTGGTGGGGGATTGGGCATTACTTACAAAGATGAAGACAGCGCAAATGCAAAAGACATAATGACTAGAGTTTTAAATAAAATCAAAACTCTTAATTTTGATTTGGTGGTTGAGCCTGGAAGGTCAATAACAGGGAATGCCGGTGTTTTATTGTCGCAAGTTGAATACATTAAAGAAACGGAAGCCTCAAACTTTGCCATTGTGGATGCTGGAATGAATGATCTTATGAGACCGTCTCTTTACTCCGCATGGCACAACATTAGTGCGGTCAAAGATCTTGATGTTCTTGAAAAAGAATATGAAATCGTGGGTCCAGTTTGTGAAAGTGCTGATAGCTTGGCTAAAAACAGGAAGCTTAAAATTGAAGAGGGTTCTGTTATTGCAATTCATGATGTTGGAGCCTATGGCAGCACAATGGCCTCAAACTACAACACAAGATTAAGACCTCCTGAGATAATGGTTGATGGGTCAGATGTTCGATTAATTAAAAGAAGGGAAACTTTTGAAGAACTAATTTCCTTTGAAGACTCGGCTGATGAAAATTGAAGCACACAGGCTATCTGGGCTTGGTAATATAATCTTACTGGTAGACTTGATAAGACAGCCCGGCGAAATAAAGAGCCCTGATATAAAAAAAATAATTCAAGGGGATACAGTTCATTTTGATCAATTGATAACCATTGAACCTCCCAAAGAGCCTCAGATGGATTTAAGTGTCCAGATTTTTAATAACGATGGATCAAAAGCTAACAACTGCATTAACGGCGCCAGGTGTTTAACTAAATATGTATCTGATAGTGGCCTAATCCCCCAAAAAAAATTCTCCGTCAACACCGATGGAGGAATATGGCAATTGTCAGATAATCAAGATGGAAGCTTCTCTGTTGAAATGCCTCCGCCTAATTTCACACAGGGCCAGGAAAGCCTTCCAACGATAAACTCTAATAAAAAATATGTTCTAGATATTGAAGATATCAATCTTGAAGTAGCCCTTGTTAATATTGGAAATCCTCATGCCGTTTGCTACCTTGAAAACATTGTTGATTTTCCTTTGACATCCATAGGTGCAAAACTGCAAGACAGCAGATGGTACCCAGATGGGGTCAATTTTGGCATCGCGAAAGTAAACTCGAGGAACAACATAGATCTCAGGGTCTATGAAAGAGGTGCTGGAGAAACTCTGGCTTGTGGCAGCGGTGCTTGTGCTGCTGTAGTTGCAGGATGCCAAGAAGGATTGCTTGATGATGAAGTTGAGGTAAACTTTAAAGAGGGGAAACTAAATATCAGCTATAAGAAGTATTCTGGTACCTTGATTGCACGTGGCGGAGCTGATTATTTAGATAATTTGTCACTAGAGATATGAAAGAAATTAAAAAAAAATCTCTTACAAATAAAGAGGTAGCTGACTTCCTCCTTTTTAATCCGGATTTCTTATCCAAAAACCCAGAAATACTTAATTCCATTGAAGTGATCCATGAAACCGGTGGAGCTGTCTCCCTCATACAGCGTCAAGTTGAGATGCTAAGAGAAAATTACAATTCAACCACAAATAATTTATTAGATCTTTTGTCCATAGCCAAGGCCAATGAAGAGATTTTTTCCCAAACTAAAGAGTTAATTCTTGACCTAATTGAAGCTGACTCCATAGTTAAAATTGCTGAAAGGATTGAATTTACCTTTGAGAAGCAATTCAATGCCACTAAATGTCGTCTTGTATTCTTTAAAGAACATAAAGACATTCCTAAAGGTAGATTTAAAGACGCCAAACAATCTCACGATAATTTTGGTGATAAGTACAACACACAAGATATCTACTGCGGGCCCATCACGGAAAAACAGGCTACTTTTCTATTTGGTAAACGAACCAAAATTATTGAATGTGCCTTGGTGCCATTAAGAAGTGCTGAATTCCCGGGTCTTATTGCGATTGGCTCAAATATTGAAGGTAAATACAACGCAGAAAAGGATACCCTATTTTTAGATTTTATTGCTGAAGTTACAAATAAACTCATAGAAAAATCCAATCAGTAAATGCTCTTAAATGAGGTAAACAACTTCCTCTCTAACTTAGAAATAGTTAAGCAACTGTCTTTTCATACCATTGATAACTACAAAAGAGATGTAGAAAAATTTTGTTCCTACCTTTCAGAAGAAGACATTTCTTCATGGCAAAATGTAAGAGAGCATGAAGTAAGAAGTTATATTAATAAAGAAAGAAGAAGAGGGTTAAATCCAAGGAGCTTGCAAAGAATTTTATCTTCCATAAGAAGTTTTTTTAATTATTTGGTTGATGAAAACATTATTCAACTAAATCCTGCATTAGCGATTAATTCTCCAAAGGCAGCTAATCTACTTCCTAAAGCTTTGGACACTGACCTGGTTCAAAAATTATTAGACTTCAAAGCCGAAGGAGCAATTGAAATAAGAGATAAAGCAATGGCAGAACTTCTGTATTCTTCTGGGTTAAGGTTAGCAGAACTCTGCAGCCTCGACCTTACAAGCATTTCTATAAAAGAAAGGAGTTGCAGAGTAACGGGGAAAGGTAATAAAACTAGAGACCTGCCCATAGGCAGGAAAGCCATTCAATCAATTAGAGACTGGTTGATACACCGGAATAACTATATTAAAGAAGAAAACTCTGAAGAGGTATTGGCTTTATTCCTTAACAATAAAGGCAAAAGGATATCACCTAGATCTGTTCAGCTGAGGTTAGCAAAATTAAGCAAAATGAGGGGGTTGCCAGTCGTGAACCCTCATATGCTAAGACACTCTTTTGCCAGTCATGTGCTTGAATCAAGTGGCGACTTAAGGGCCGTCCAAGAAATGCTGGGTCATTCAGACATAGGAACTACCCAAATTTATACAAAATTAGATTTTCAGCACCTATCAAAGGTTTATGATGCATCTCACCCAAGGGCAAAAAAGAAAGACAAAACATGACTATTAAAGTAATTTCGTTTGATTTAGATGATACATTCTGGCCAATTATGCCCACCATTTTAAACGCTGAAAAAGTGACTAATAGCTGGATTAAAGAAAACTATCCAGGAGTGGGTTCTCTTCTTGGTTCAAAAGACGTAATTGAGATACGTGATAAATTATTAAAAAACGACCCAGGTCTTTTGTACCAATTGTCCAAATTAAGGGAATTATCTTTCGTAGAACTGGGCGTGTTGGCAGGTTACTCGGAAAAAGAGGCAAAAGAAATGGCAACCAGTTCTTTTGAAATATTCTACAACGAAAGAAATAATGTCGTGCTGTATGCAGGTGTCGAAGAGTGTTTGGATAGTTTAAATAAACAATACTCTTTGGGCGTTATCACTAATGGCAATGCTGATTTAAAAATTATTGGCATAGATCATTATTTTGATTTTAACTTCTCTGCATCTGGTTTTAATGCGGCTAAACCAGATCCTGTTATGTTTGAGGCTGTCAAAGATTTTACAAAATGCAAAGGAAATCAGATTTGTCATGTGGGCGATCACCCAATCAATGATGTGAAAGCTAGTTACGACTGTGAAATGAATCCTATTTGGTTTAATGATCAAGGACTGGAATGGTCCCTTCCCGAGATTCAACCTCTTGAAGTAACTCATTGGGGAAAAATGGAAGAGGCTATTGAAACTTTCTGAGCTTACAGCTGGGATAAATAATTATCTAACCTATCTGAATTCATGATGAACTTTGATTTTTGGTTTTCTGCTGCTTGCTTCACGGAATCCAGATTAACAGCCTTACCTACTTGTATGACTCCTATCATTGCCATCATGAGGTGAGGATCGCATTGGTAAACATACACACCTTCTGTGTCCAAAGTGACGCTTATGTCTTGACTCAATTGACCCAACCAATTGTTTGCTCCATCAGGAATCATGCCTTCCATGGATACTGAATTATGAGACATATCAACGGCCTTGAAGTGGATAGTATCTCCTTTTGATACCTTGATAACAGCGGGCTCAAAGATCATCGTGCCTCCAGCGCCTGAATTAAGCATTTTAACCACATGCTCTGAACCTTGAGACAATTCTATCTTCTCCATAACTACTGCTGGAGTTGCAGCCATTGGCATCGCCGCAGCAACGTTTGAAGAACAATCTTCTCCTTCCATACAAACCGAACCAACGGGGGCTATTCTTTTTTTAAGAGCCTCTTCTGCCTGTGAAGAGTAAGCGGGTAAAACGAAAATAAATGTAAGAAAAATTAATACAGTTTTTATGTAGTTCATGTTTATTTTATTTAGCTAAAGATAAGCGTCGGCATTATAAAGGAAGAGTGAATAACAATCTTCAATGTTTTAATCAAAATGCAGCTATGCCTGTTTGTGTTCTTCCAAGGATGAGTGCGTGTATATCATTAGTTCCTTCATAAGTATTAACTACTTCTAAATTAACCATATGTCGCATGATGGGATATTCATCAGATATGCCATTACCGCCCAACATGTCTCTGGATTGTCTGGCTATTTCCAATGCCTTGCCTGTTGAGTTTCTTTTTATTAGCGAAATTAATTCTGGTGCTATGCCTTCTTGGTCCATCATTTGTCCGGCCCTAAAACAACCTTGCAAGCCCAAAGCAATGTCCGTTTGCATATCGGCAAGCTTGAGCTGGATGAGTTGATTGGCCCCAAGTGGTTTATCAAATTGCTTACGATCCATTACATAATCTCGAGCAGTCAACCAACATGTCTCAGCAGCTCCCAATGCGCCCCATGCGATTCCATACCTCGCATTATTTAAACAACTAAAGGGTCCCTTCAAACCTTCTACTTCAGGAAGCATCTGCTCTTCCGATACAAAAACTTCTTCCATTACTATTTGACCTGTAACTGAGGCTCTAAGAGCAAGTTTGCCTTCTATTTTAGGTGCACTTAAGCCTTCCATGCCTTTTTCAAGAATAAAACCCTTAATAATACCTTCGTCATTTTTAGCCCATACAACAAAGACATCCGCTATGGGACTATTCGAAATCCACATCTTTGCACCTGATAGAGAATAACCGCCCTTCACAGACTTGGCTCTAGAAATCAGACCACCGGCGTCTGACCCATAATCTGGCTCTGTTAGCCCAAAACAACCAATCCACTCACCGCTCGCCAATCTCGGAAGATATTTTTCTCGCTGTGCTTCACTACCAAAAGCGTAAATGGGGTACATGACCAAAGAAGATTGCACGCTCATCATGGAACGATAGCCTGAATCGACTTTTTCAATTTCTCTCGCGACAAGACCATAGCTCATGTAGTCAACGCCAGGGCAGTCATACCCTTGAATTGTCGACCCCAAAAGGCCTAAATTTCCCATTTCTTTGAAAATGGATGTATCTGTCTCTTCGTTTCTAAAGGCCTCTCTAACTCTAGGCAATAACTTTCCTTGTGCGTATTGGTGCGCGGTATCTCTTACCATTCTCTGATCATCATTTAACTGCTGATCAAGTAGAAAGGGATCTTTCCAATTTAATGATTGCCAATTGCTTTTACTAGCCATTCTTTGCTCCGCTTATGTAGAAAAAGGCTGGAGATAATAACAGGAGCTTTCTATTAATAAAATACAAGCTTCAAGTTCTATATAATCTAATTTTTGGGCTAGTAGTTCAGCATGGATAGAACGTCTGCCTCCGGAGCAGAAGGTCACAGGTTCAAATCCTGTCTAGCCCACTCATGATGATCTGGAGAATAAGGTAATTTTTACTCGTTTTTTTTATGGTTATGTATACTGATTCTTTTTGAGGTATTTTATGGAACACGATCTAATAATAAAAAATGGGAATATCATAGATGGAACTGGCTCTGCTGCCTACTCTGGGGACGTTTCAATCAAAGATGGACTTATAACTGAAATTGGTGAGATAAATGGGGATGCAGCTGAGATTATTGATGCTGAAGGCATGACAGTTTCACCTGGTTTTGTTGATATACATACTCATCTGGATGCTCAGATTGGCTGGGATCCTGAAATGACTCCTATTTGCTGGCATGGTGTCACCACAGCTTTGATTGGAAACTGCGGCCTCACCTTTGCTCCTTGCAAGCCTGATGATGTTGAAATTCTCGCTGGCATGATGGAAACAGTGGAAGACATTCCAAAACAGGCCATCCTCTCAGGACTTTCTTGGAACTGGGAGCACTATGGAGAATATCTAGACACGCTGGAAGAGCTAAAACCTTCACTGAATGTTGCTGGTCTCGTTGGTCATTCTGCTATTCGCTATTACGTCATGGGTGATCGATCTTTTGATGAACAGGCAACTGAGGCTGAAAAGCAGCAGATGGCTGACATTGTAGAAAAAGCAATGAAAGATGGTGCAGTTGGGTTCTCAACCAATCGTTACGAACCTCATAAGGCTCCGGATGGTCGTGCAATTCCAGGAACCTATGCCGAGTGTGCTGAACTTGTAGAGATTGCAAAGGTTGTTGGACCTAGAGATGGTTTAATGCAACTCGTTGGTGCAGACGCTGAGATAATGAGATCCATTGCTGAAACAGAAGGTAGTAGGGTCTTATTTAGCTATGGTTGTTCAGGCGAAGAAGGTTCTGGGGCTAAGGCTGCAACACATCTTGACGAAATGAACTTGGACGGACGTAATATCACCGGCATCAGTCACACTCGGGGATCTGGCTATATGTTTGGCCTACAATCAGGCTTACCTATCGAAGGTCTTTCTTGGGATGAACTGCGAGCAAAAGATTTTGAAGGTAGATTGGAAGCCATACATGACGAGGCCTTCTGTGAATCTTTAGTTGCTGAAGCCCGAGAACCAAAATCTTGTGGTATTCCTCTCCAAAAAGTCTACTTCCTAGGTCTCGACGAGGCGCCTGATCACAATTCTGCTCATAATCTAATCGAGTTATCGAAATCTGCCGGGGAGCACTGGTCTGAAACTTTCTTACGCCTATCAAGAGATAGTCAAGGTCGTGGTCTTTTCAATTGGCGTATGTTTGGCGGTAACCTGAAAGAACAAGGGGATCTCTTTACCAGTGAACATCTTATTCCTGGACTTGGAGATGTCGGCGCGCATGTTTCTCAAATTATGGATGGAGGTTGGGCTAGTTTCATACTCTCTCATTATGTACGAGAGACGGGTGTATTCACCCTCCCTCAAGCTATAAAGAGAATGACAGCCGATCCTGCAGCAGTGATTGGTCTCAAAGATCGAGGAATTCTAAAAGCAGGAATGAAAGCTGACATTAATGTGTTTAACCCAGAACAAGTAACTGAATTACAAGCTGTATTAGTAAATGACTTCCCGGGCGACGCACCGAGATACATCCAGAGGGCGCGTGGCTTCAAGGCAACGGTCGTCAATGGCCGGATCAATGTGCTTGATGGAGAACCAACCGGCGCTCGTGCAGGTCAGGTACTTCGGCATCAGTGAAACTGGTAAAGAATATTACGTATACGAAATAACTAAATAACAAGGCGTTCCTGCAAGAAAGACTTTAGCTGTTGAAGAGTTTCATTAAGTATTTAGTGATGGCCCAGCCTCTGATGAGATAAATTTAATAGAAATAGTCGTATAGAGAAATTATTTCACAAAAGTAGCCCAGTCTTCAAATGGCCTTCTTTCCGTCCTTAACTTATTAATCTTTGCTTCATCGTCTTTATAGCCTATTGCCATTCCACAAAATAGCATTAATTCATCTGGAGCTTTAACAAAAGCAGTAACACTCTCTTGTTTTATTGCCCAAGCTTCTTGTGGACATGTGTCTAACCCTACTTCTTTAGCCAAAAGCATAAAATTCTGCAGAAACATTCCTAAGTCTGACCATTGTGGTCTCCCCATTTGTCTATCTACAAAGCAAAAGAAAGCAGAGGGTGCCCCAAAAAATTTGAAATTTTCTAGCATTTGCTTGAATCTTCCCTCTTTGTCATCTCTATCTATATCGAGTATGGAGTACATTTCTGCCCCTACCTCATATCTAGAAGTTTTATAAGGCTCTGAAAGATTCTCAGGATATATATCGTAAGCGGGCGTCTCTGGATCAGTCCAATCTTCTTGGAACTTTAAGAAATTGATCATCGTTTCATTGTTGATAACAAATATCTTCCAGGGTTGTAAATTGCCTCCTGAAGCTGCTCGTGCAGATTTTTCTAATAGTCTCTGTATGAGCTCGTCAGAAACTTCTTGATCAGTAAATGCTCTTATTGATTGTCTAGAATTTACAGCTTCAGATACTTCCATAGATCACTCCTTGATTATCCTAATTCTCTTTCAGCCGTTTCTTTAGCCCACTTATAATTTGCTTTACCATTTGGAGCTCTCATGACTTCTTCTACAAATAGAACTTGCTTTGGAAGCTTATAGCCAGCTAAGTGTTCTCTAGTAAAAGAAATTAAATCTTGCTCTTGTGTCTCTTTACCGTCATTAAAGGAGGCAAGAGCTACAACTCTCTGTCCAAATCTATCATCTTTTAAGCCTACGACTAAACAATCATAAATATCATCATGTCTCTTAATGGCTTCTTCTACCTCTTCAGGATAGACCTTTTCTCCTGCGGTATTAATACAATTGCTACCTCTTCCCAACAATGTGATGGTGCCGTCGGCTTCTACAAGGGCATAATCGCCCGGGAAGCTGTATCTAACTCCTTCAATTTCCTTAAAAGTTTCTGCCGATTTCTTTTCATCCTTAAAATACCCAAGTGGAACAAGACCGCTTGTGCCTATTTTCCCCATGACACCGGAACCTGGCTCTACATGCTTGCCTTCATCCGTAATGACTATTACTCCTGGATTTAAGATAAATTTTGCAGTTGGGGCTGGTTCGTCTCTGGAAGCCCTAGAAGATCCCATTCCACCTTCAGTTGAGCCCATCGCATCTACCAACACCATGTCATGATGCTTTAATAAGCCTTGTTTTACCTCAGAGCTCCACATAACTCCACTTGATATAACAGTGTTAACAGACTCTAGATTGTAAGGATTACCATCAGATTCAGCTTTGTCTAAAGCATCCATGAGCGGTTTTGCAAATGCATCTCCAACAATGACAATATTATTAGCCTTTGTTCTTTCAACCTCTTTTAGAAGTTCATCTGGATCGAAACCTAGCTTGGGGAGGGTCACAACAGCTCCTCCAACTAAATGCGGAATCATTGCTCCTAGCCACATACCCGTTCCATGCATTAATGGGCAAGCCGGTATACTAACCGTCAAATTTCCTTCGACGGCAAGTCTTTTAACTTTATCGTTAACAGATTCCAAATCCTCTTTTTCTATCCTTTCTTGAATAGGGATTAGACCCCAAGCGCCAGCAGTATTAAACATGCCCACGACGTGTCCTTCATGTTGATACATGACTCCTTTTGGCATTCCAGTAGTTCCTCCGGTATAGAGCATGTATATATTCTCGCCAGATCTTTTTATTCGATCCATCGGTTCTGAAGAAGAAATAGCTAATTCGTAGTCAGTTGCAAAACTTGGTACATCATTTATCCCATCATCAACCTGTATATATAGCTTCACTTTAGGAAGCTTATCTTTAATAGCTTCTATTTGCTCTTTGTAACAAGCTTGATAGAAAACGGCTTCCGAATCTGAATTATCTAAAAGATAGACTAATTCTTCTTCTTTATATCTATAGTTAACGTTTATTGGGACGCCTTCAATTTTGAAGACACTGTACTGTGCTTCTAGATACTCGTTAGAGTTATGTAGGTAAAGTCCAACTTTTGAATCATCTCCAAGTCCAGCTTCTAAGAGAACTGAAGCTAACCGTGCAGCCCTCTCGTCGTATTCTCTCCATGTAACTTGCTTGTCTCCACAAATTAATGCTATCTCATCAGGGATGGCGTCAGCATTCTTTTCAAAGACCGTTGCGTAGTGAGCTTCCATGTTATCTCCTTATATTATTTATTAGCCATCCAACTTCCATGAGCACCGTAAGGTATTCTTTGAGGAAGATAAACTTCAGCGACTGGCTCCGAGTCAAAATTCTTAGAATCTATTATGATCATTTTAGATTTTCTTGTTTCTCTTTCATGAACAAAAGACAAAACCCAACCTTCATCTTCTTCAGAGTTGCTGCTAGCCGGTGCAAAAACAGGCTCGCCTCCAGCAACATTAGTGCCTAAATTATGATCTATTCTTGAACCACTCTCCAGTTCATATTTATAGAGATGATTGCCAAAAGTTAAAGAATCTACGTCAGTTTCAATTTGCATTGAATAGCCAAAATCTGATTTAAGGCCCATCCTTCTATCATCAATTCTTGGGAAATCGCAAGCCCCATCATCCATTTGCTCTTCTTTTACTTCGCCAGAATTCAGATCAATAGTCCATCTCCAAAGCCTTGCTACGGTAGATTCACCACCATAAATTTCTTTGAAACCACCCACCATAGCTTCTTGCTGTCTAGAGACATATAAAACTATTTTTCCGTCTTGCTCGTATGAATTAAATGAATGAAAAACATAACAGGGATCTATTTCAAACCACCTTACATCCTTGTTGCTACCATCTCTTGGCATCACACCAAGTCTTGCACCACATTCTGGCTTAAAGCCGAAAGGAGATCCGGTTGTCACGGCTAAATCCATGTCTGAGACTATTGGTAAATCCATGAAAATAACATGGTTCCTGGTGATACTCCAATCGTGCATCATGACAGGCCTGGGGATTTCAATTGGCTCTGATTGAACTAACTGACCGGTGTTATCAACTCTGTAATAATTTAGATAAGGCTCTCCCATCATAGAATAAGAAAAGAAAAACATTTCACCTGTTTCAGGACAAATTCTAGGATGAGCAGTCATTGCCCCTTTTAATTTTCCATCAAAGTCATATGCGCCTAATGTATTAAGATCCTTGTCTACTTCCCAAGGAAGATGCGCCTCTTCTAAAGCCAATACTTTTCCAGCGTGTTCAATGATATGCGTATTGGCAGGTGATGCCGTTAAATCGCCAAACGAACTGATAACATTTAAATCTTTCTCTAAATAAGGCGTAACAACATATCTGTTCTTGTAACTTGCTTTGCCATTTTCTAAGTACAATCCATGAAGCATCCCATTACCAAAAAACCAATGATCACTATGACCGGACTTTGGATTCATACCATTTCTTAGAAACAAACCATTAAGTTCTTTTGGAATCTCTCCTTTTACTTCTAGATTTAACTCTGAAAGCTCTTTATCCACTGGCGCCCAGTTTCCTTGCAAATGCCAAAGTAAGTCTTTTTTTGTATTATCCCCTGCAATATCTCCCATATCACCTCTCCCTTTTTTTTTACGTTATGAATTTATAACAAATTTATATTTATTTAATAGTACTTTCGTATTAATTTAACAATAGCTAGGGCTGATTGGGTCATATAGCAAAAATAAACTTAACAGTAATTACATAAATTCATCAGGATCTATTCCTGCCAAACGCAACCTTGTTTCCATTGATTTAACAACAGGAAGGTCGATCATTTTACCTTTAAACGCAACTGCTCCCTTTGAAGCATTTGCGAAAGCTATTAGAATCTCTTTGGCTTCCTCTATCTCGTTTTCAGTAGGAAGAAAGGCTTCTAAAATAGGTTCTATTTGTGAAGGATGTATAGCGGCTTTTCCATTGAATCCCATTTTGCTCGAAAGCTTTGATTCTTGTTTTAATTCATCTAAAGAAGAGATGCTCATGAATGGGCCATCAATAGAAAATAGATTATTAATAGAGGCCTCAAGAACGATGAGCGAACGATGAAATAAAAGTGAATCCCATGACATGTCTGATCCAAGACTGGCACTCAAATCTGCACCTCCGAGTGCTATGCCTACGGCCTGATTGGCCTTGGCTAATAAGGGTAAATTTTTAACTGCTAAAGGCGTCTCTATGAGCAAAACTACATCAACTTTGGGCATATCATCCAACACGGAGGGTTCTTCAATCTTAGGCAACATTAAAGCATCAAATATCTCTACATTTCTTGAGAATAAGGCTAAATCTTCTTTGCCTATATCTGTATCTAAAGGGTTGATCCTTATGAGAACAGAAATATCTAAAGCGTTGGATTGAAGATAATCACAAAGACTGCTCCTCGACGACTCTTTCTCACTTAAGAGGATAGAGTCCTCTAGATCAAAAATTATACAGTCAGCTTTTGAAGCCAATATCTTTGGGACCCAATCTAATTTATTTGCGGGGACAAAAATAGGGCAAACAGGAAATTTATTCAAAAGGAATTCTTAATTTGTTAAATATATTCTTTCTTTTTCTATTAAGAAATCTACAACGTCCAAGAGCCTATCTGTACCAACACTTCTTGAAGCCGATACTTTATATTTTCCATTGACTATTAGAGTGGGCACTCCGGTTATGTTCCACTGTTTCATTCTCTGGTCAGCTTGTTTAAGAGCATTCTTCACTCCAAAAGAAGAGGAAACGGATTTGTACTTTTCTCGCTCTACACCAAAACCTTTGAAATAGTATTCTAGTTCAGAATTGCCTGTCAGGCTTCTTCCCTCAGTTTGAATTGTATTAAAAGCTGCTGGAACTAACTGCTTGTCAATTCCAAGGGCCCTTGCTGTGTAGAACATTCTTGCATGGATTTTTAGTATTTCATTCCACGTTGCATGAGATTTCCAGAAATCAACATCTGCTGGCATGTCTCTCTTCCATTGACTCAGATAAGATTCAAGTGCATAACAATGATTACAGCCAAACCAAAAGACTTCTACGACTTCAACCTTGGTGCTATTTCTCACTGCGGAGGGATTCTTTAACAATTCAAAATGAACTCCTTCTTGGTATTTATCTTTTACTAGATTGGTTTTTGAATCAGCTTCTTCAGAGCAAGAAACAAAGATTAAAAGGGCTAGGGGTAAAAGGAATCTGATAATTTTTCGGTTCATAGCAATTAATTAATGAAGACCATGTATGAAACTTGAAAGGGCATCTATTTCTACATCGTCTAACTTATAAGCGATGGCCATCATCATCTGAGACGACTCATCATTATCTCTTTCTCCAGATCTATAATTTTTAAGGGCCTTAGCAATGTATTCAGGCTGCTGACCACTCAGCAGAGGATATCCAGCAGGCGCATTACCCTTACCTTTTGGGGAATGGCAAGCAGTACAAGCGGGTATTCCTTTATCTAAACTACCTGCGTAATAAAGCTTTCTTCCTAACTCAAGTTTATCCGCTGAAACTTGCCCGATAGTGTTGCTTTGAGAGGCATAGAAAGCTGCTATATCCTCCAAATCTTCTGTAGAAAAATTGTCCAACAGCCCTGTCATCTCTGTTATGGATCGTTTGCCACTTTTTATATGTTGCAGTTGCCTTACCAAATAATTTACATTTTGACCGGCCAGAGAAGGCCAAAGACCAACCATACTATTGCCATCTTGACCATGGCACGCTGCACAAGTAGCTACCTTGTCTTTTCCGGAATCTGCGTTACCTGCGCCAATTGTGACAAGAGAAGCAGCTAAAATAATTAATAATCTTAATTTCATTAGTGAAAAATTTGTAAAATTGATGTGATGCAACAGGATTATATACTAACCTAAGAAAGCATTCCGCAATTTAAGAGAGACATGACTGCTATAGACACATTTTTTAATGCTAGATTTATTGGAAGTTTTCAGTCGCATGAAGAACTTCCAGCTGACTCAGGGGATGAAATTGCATTTTGCGGCAGATCAAACTCTGGAAAATCCAGTGTCATCAATGCATTAACAAAAAATAAAAAACTTGCAAAAACGAGTAAAACCCCTGGACGAACTCAATCGATCAACCTTTTTTGTTTAAAAGATGAAGAAGAAAAACGACTTATTGATCTTCCCGGGTACGGTTACGCCAAAGTTTCAAAATCCAAAAGAAAAGAATGGGGCCTGATCATAGATGAGTACTTAAACCTTAGAGAGTCTTTAAGGGGTCTTATTATCATTATGGACATACGGCATCCTTTAAAGGATTCTGACCAGATGCTCATAAGTTGGTGTCAAAAAACTCAGACACCTTTTTTAATTCTTTTAAATAAGTCAGACAAGCTATCTAAAAATCAAACACGCAGTGAATTGATGAAGGTAAAGAAAAGAGTAGACGGAACTTCCGTGTATCATGAAATCTTAACTTTCTCTTCTAAAGACCTGGTTGGTCTCAACGACCTAAGTAAATGCTTAGAAAAGTTCTTGCTGATATAAAAAAGTTCCAAGCTTATTGGGGGTAAACTTGAAACTTTTCTTACTTTATTTTTGTACGCTAGAAAAAACTAACTTACATATTTATGACTGTTAATTCTTAAATAAGTTCAAATTAATAATCTTTTTTAAATTTAAATCCATTGTGAGTTAAAATTTTAATTAAAACAGGGATAAAAATTAGTAAAAAAGCTTCAAATACCATCTACAACCTTTCCAAGATTTTAACTTTTGGAATAAGCGGCAGGACTAAGTTTTTTAAAGAGCCTTGTAATTAAAATGGAAGAAATAGAAAATCTAGAAACACAAGATCCAATAATTCTTGTCGACGGCTCGTCCTATCTTTATAGGGCCTATCATGCTCTGCCTCCTCTTCTGACAAGTGACAATAAACCTACCGGCGCTATAAAAGGAGTGATTAGCATGATCCAAAGGATCTTAATTGACCACCCTAATAGCCCTGTTGCTGTTATTTTTGATGCCAAAGGGAAAACATTTCGTCATGAAATGTACAAAGAATATAAAGCAAACAGGCCGCCAATGCCGACAGACCTTGCAGAACAAATAGAACCCATTCATAGGATTATAGAGCTCATGGGGATAAAGCTAATAACTATTAGCGGCGTTGAGGCCGATGATGTAATCGGAACTCTGGCGGATCAGGCAAGACAAAAGAAAATTGATACCGTTATTTCTACAGGCGATAAAGACATGACGCAGTTGGTTTGTAAGAATGTAAAAGTTGTCAATACAATGACCGGAGAACTCCTAGATGCAAAAGGAGTTAAAAAGAAATTCGGTGTTCCGCCTGAGCTTATAATAGATTACTTGGCATTAATTGGAGACACTTCAGATAATGTTCCAGGGGTGGACAAAGTTGGTCCAAAAACAGCTGTTAAATGGCTTACTGAATACAAAAATATAGATGGAATTGTTGATAATTCAGAAAATATAACAGGAAAAGTTGGCGAAAATTTAAGACTTGGTTTAAAACAGCTTTCTCTTTCAAAAGAACTCGTAACCATTAAAAAGGATGTTGATTTAGATGTCACAATCGAAGGCCTGAAAGTACAACCCGCTGACCAAAATGGTCTAAATGCAATTTATAAAGATCTAGAGTTCAGAAGTTGGCTTGATAATAAAGAAGACCTGCCAAAGATAGAAGAAGAAAAGATTAATTCTAATTACGAACTCGTTCTTGATGAAAAAGATCTGGATAAATGGATTAAAAAAGTAAATAAAGCAGAAACTGTTGCTGTTGATACAGAAACAACAGGGCTTAATTATATGGATGCAAAACTTGTGGGTATTTCTTTGTCAACAGAGCCTGGAGAAGCGGCATATATACCTTTTGGTCACATTAAAGAAGAAGGCATAAAACAGCTATCTGAAAAAACAGTACTAGAAAAACTTAAACCATTTCTAGAAGATAAAAAGAAAAAAATTATTGGGCAGAATCTAAAGTTTGATAGAAATGTCCTGGCTCAACATGGAGTAAAACTAGGCCCTATTAAAAATGACACCATGTTAATGAGTTATATTTTAGATGCTTCTGCCACTAGACATAACCTCGATGCATTGGCTAAATTCTACCTTAATTATAAGACGACTACTTTTGAGGAAGTTGCTGGCAAAGGGGTAAAGCAAATTACTTTTGACCAAGTGCCTTTAAATCTTGCAGGAAATTATGCATCAGAAGATGCTGACATCACCCTTAGGCTTTACGAAAAACTCAATCCCCTTTTGAATAAGCAAACCTCTTTAAAGAAATTAGCTGAAGATATAGAGATCCCTTTAATAGAAGTGCTCTCTGATATGGAACAAGCAGGAACACTGGTTAATTCCAAAGTTTTAGAAGCACAGTCAAAAGACTTAGGGAAAAGGCTAATAAAATTAGAAAAAGAGGCCTATGAAATAGCTGGGGAAGAGTTCAACTTGGGCTCCACGAAGCAACTACGAGAAATTTTCTTTGCCAAATTAGAGTATCCCATTATTAAAAAAACTCCTGGCGGTCAGCCTTCCACGGATGAAAATGTTCTTCAGCAACTTGCTGAAGATTATGACCTTCCAAAAGTCCTTTTAGAACACAGGACTTTAAGTAAGTTAAAATCTACCTACACGGATAAATTACCCCTGCAAATCTCTGAAAATAGCAGCCGGGTTCATACCTCTTTTCATCAGGCCATCACAACCACTGGAAGACTTTCTTCTTCTGATCCAAATCTTCAAAACATACCCATAAGAACAGAAGATGGCAGAAGAATAAGACAAGCCTTTGAAGCTTCGAAAAGTAATGAATTAATTTCAGCAGACTACTCTCAGATAGAATTAAGGATTATGGCTCATCTTTCAGAAGATAAGGGCCTCTTAAAGGCATTTAATAATAACGAAGATATTCATAGCTTAACGGCAAGTGAGGTTTTTTCAGTAGATCAAAACGCAGTAACTCCTGATCTTAGGAGGAATGCAAAAGCCATAAATTTTGGCCTTATTTATGGCATTTCTGCCTTCGGTTTAGGAAAACAACTAGGGATAAATAGAAACTTAGCAGCAGAATATATGGCCATGTATTTTGCAAAATACCCTGGAGTAAAAGAATACATGGAATCTACTAAACAATCGGCCAGAGATCTTGGATACATAGAAACTCTTTTCGGAAGAAGACTCTACTTAAGAGATATTAATGCAGGAAATGGCATAAGAAGACAAGCAGCTGAAAGAGCTGCCATCAATGCCCCTGTGCAGGGCACTGCCGCGGATATAATGAAAATAGCGATGATTAATATGCACCAGGAGCTAAAGAAGGCGAAATTAAATGCAAAAATGACCCTGCAAGTGCACGATGAATTAATAATTGAATCTCCTCCTAGCGAAACAAAAGAAGTCGTTAATTTACTTAAAAAATCCATGTCGGAAGCGACAAAACTAAAGGTTCCTTTAGAAGTTGATGTGGGAATTGGCAACAATTGGGACCAAGCCCACTAATGAGTTTTTTATTTAAAAACCCCAGAAGAGTCTACGGACTTATGATTGCTTACAGCGTTGGACTTATGACTGTTGCGCTCTTTTTTGAATATTACCTTTTGCTGAAGCCCTGTATGCTTTGTTATTTACAAAGGTTCGCCGTTATTCTTGTTGGGTTAATTGGACTCATAGGATACATACACAACTCAAAAAACATTATTTTCTTTAAATCCTACCTGGGGGCATGTCTGTTATTTCTGTCTTAATGGGAATTGGTCTTTCAATAAGACAGCTTTATTTGCAAAGTCTTCCTGCGGAATTAGTTCCTAGCTGTGCACCCGATATGGACTATTTACTCGACTCTCTTCCCTTCTTTGAAGTCCTCTTAATGGCCATTCAGGGTGATGGGAATTGTGCTGAAGTTCTCTGGAGTTTTTTAGGCATTAGCATACCTGGATGGTTGTTAATTGGGTTCTTTCTGATTCTTGCTTATCTATCAAAATCACTGCTAAATGCAAATGAAATTCATTCTCAAAAACTTTATAGATAATCTATAATGGCGCACTTAATTTAAATTACTTCAAGCTTAAATGACTAAAATCTACAAAAATATTTCTATTGATGAGTTGATAGAAGAATCTCTATCACGCAAGGAAGGTGAAATTGCTGCTAACGGTGCGTTGCTAGTAAAGACAGGAAAGAGAACGGGTAGAAGCCCTCTTGATAGGTTTATAGTAAAAGATGAGACTACCGCTTCCGATGTAGATTGGGGTGATGTAAACAAGCCCTTCGATCAGGATAAATTCTCAGCTCTATGGGAGAAAGTTGAAAGGTATTTGTCTGAGAAAGATACTTTTGTTTCTGACTTGCACGTAGGAGAGCATTCAGAATTTTATGTGCCGGTTACCATAAAAACCGAATGGGCCTGGCATAACCTTTTTGGACGTCAGATGTTTATTAGACCAGATGATTTTAATACGAATTCTAAAGACGTATGGCAAGTCATGAGTGCCCCCGAATTTGTTTGTAATCCTGAAGAAGATGGAACAAACAGCGACGGTGTAGTAATTCTTAACTTCACAGAAAAGAAAGTTTTACTTGCAGGAATGCCGTATGCCGGAGAAATGAAAAAATCCATGTTTGCAGTTCAAAATTTTCTTCTGCCCGCTAAGGATGTTTTACCCATGCATTGCGCATCCAATGTTGGATCAGAGGGCGAGGTTTGTTTATTCTTTGGTTTATCAGGTACTGGTAAAACCACACTTTCAGCAGATCCAAATAGAAACTTAATTGGTGATGACGAGCACGGCTGGGGTCCAGGAACTGTGTTTAACTTTGAAGGCGGTTGTTATGCTAAATGCATTGATTTAACCCAAAAAAATGAACCCGTAATCTGGGGTGCTATAAAAAAAGGCAGCGTAATGGAAAATGTTGTTATAGATTCAGATTCTAAAGAAGCTGATTACAGCGACTCCTCCTTGACCGAAAACACCAGGGTTGTATATCCAAGAGAGCATATTGAAAAAAGAGCAGAAGAAAATGCTGCCGGAGAGCCTAAAGCGGTCATCTTCCTGACTTGTGACCTTTCTGGTGTCATACCTCCAGTGTCTTTACTTTCGAAAGAAGCTGCTGCTTATCACTTCTTAAGTGGCTACACAGCTGCCATTGGCTCAACAGAAGTTGGCTCAACTGAAGCTTTCAAGACAACCTTCTCTACTTGTTATGGTGCTCCTTTTTTTCCAAGAGCTGCAGGAGTTTATGCCGACCTTCTTATGAAAAGAATAGAATCTTTTGAAAGCAAAGTTTACTTAGTGAATACCGGTTGGACTGGCGGGCCTTACGGCACAGGAAAGAGATTTGATATCCCAGTAACCAGAGCAATAATAAGTGCCATTCAATCGGGTGAACTAGCGGGGGCAGAAACTGAAAAAATAGAGGGCATGAATCTTGATGTGCCACTAGCCGTTAAGGGCGTAGATAGAGATCTTTTGAATCCCATAAGGAACTGGGAAGACTCAGAATCTTACGCAGTCTATGAAGAAAAGTTAGTGAATCAATTTAAAACTAATTTTAAAAAATTTGATGTCTCGGAAGCTATTATTTCTGCTGGTCCAAAATAAGAAAACAATCTCAATATTATGAAGCTTACCCTAGAAAAGCTAAAGCAATCAGGGGCACTTGAAGAACTCCGATATATAAACAGAGGAATAGAAAAAGAAAGTTTAAGAATCTCAAATTCGGGAAAACTTTCTAATAAACCTCACCCTAAGAGTTTAGGTTCTGCTCTTACCAACCCCTACATAACCACTGATTTTTCAGAAGCTCTTCTTGAGCTCATAACTCCTACTTTTAATGATGCTCAATCTTGTTTAGATTTTTTAAATGAACTTCATGGCTTTGTTTACAACAATATTGAAGGGGAGATGCTGTGGCCCTGCAGCATGCCATGCCCGATAGACAATGAAGAAGAAATACCAATTGGGAACTACGGTATGTCAAACTCAGGGATGATAAAAACAATCTACAGAAAAGGTCTCTCAGAAAGATATGGGAGCTTGATGCAAACAATTGCAGGCCTTCATTACAATTTCTCATTCTCAGATGAATTCTTCAATATTCTCCTATCTCTAGAAGAGAATAAAAATGAAAAAGAGCTTAAAAATGAAGTCTATTTACACATAGCCAGAAATTTTAAGAGGTTTGGCTGGCTTTATTTCTTCTTGTACGGAGCGTCTCCTGCTGTTTGTGATTCTTTTGTAGAAAAAGATAAACATGATCTTGAGAGTTTGCCTGGCGGAGGACTTTATAAGCCCAACTCTACTTCTTTAAGAATGGGCGACTTAGGCTATATCAGCAAAGCTCAAGATGATCTAAACATCTCTTACAACACGTTAGATGATTACTGCCTTGATTTGGAAAATGCCCTAACAACACCGTACAAGGCCTACCAAGAAATAGGTGAATTTGTTGACGACAAAAGGGTTCAACTAAATACATCGGTGATTCAAATTGAAAATGAATATTACAGCACAATAAGACCTAAAAGAGTTTGTCCCACCGGGGAAAGGCCCGTTAACGTGCTGCGAACAAAAGGCATAGAGTATCTAGAGCTTAGATGCGTTGATTTGGATCCTTTCAGTCCTGTTGGGGTGAGACGGGATCAAATTGACTTCATGGATACCCTTCTTATGTACTGTCTTCTTAAAGAAAGTCCACCCATTGGAAGAGAAGAAGCTGAAACAATAAAAAGCAATCATGAGAAGATTATCAATAACGGACGGGATGTGAACCAAATCATAAATTTGGACGGGAATGAAAAAACTGCTTTAAATTTTGCTGAAAACATTCTCTCCGAATTGAAGGAAATATCTTCAACTCTGGGCGGGGCAATCTTCAAGGGTGATAAAAATTTATGGATGGAATCTATAGACCTTCAAATTAAAAAGATAAAAAATATTGATGAGACCCTCAGTGGCAAGGTTCTAAATGATTTACTAACAAAAAATATGTCTTTTAGGGAGTTCGGTTTAAAGCTGGCAAATGAACATTCTCAACATTTTAAGACTGACAAAAGGTATGAGAATCTTTTCTTCGAAGAAGCTGCGAAAGCATCTCTTAAGAAACAAGAAGAAATAGATTCGCAAAATGAGCCTGACTTTGAGGTTTTCCTTAAAGAATATTTTAGTCAGACTTCTTGACGTTTTTTTAAGAAAAGGTAACTTGATAAATAGATTTATTAGATAAGGAAATAATATGAAAGCTTTTGTATGTAACGAATTCGGACCAGTAGAATCACACAAAATTGAAGACGTTGATGATCCAGTAGCCGGTCCTGGTCAGGTTGTTGTTGATATCAAGGCAACAGGTATTAGTTTTCCTGATGTTTTAATTGTACAAGGGCTTTATCAATTCAAACCTCCCTTCCCGTTCAGTCCTGGCGGAGAGATTGCTGGTGTTGTTTCTTCCGTTGGTGAAGGTGTAACTATGTATAAAGAAGGAGACCGAGTCATGGGCAGTGTTGGAAATGGAGGGCTTTGTGAAAAAGGAGCCTACTTTGCTCAACAACTGATGCCACTACCTGAAACAATGGATTTTAAAACTGCTGCAGGCTTCCCTTTGAATTACGGAACTACCTTTCATGCTTTAAAACAAAGAGGTGAGCTCCAGTCAGGGCAATCTTTATTAGTTCTTGGAGCCGGCGGTGGGCTTGGAATTACTGCAGTGCATATTGGAAAGGCCATGGGAGCAAAAGTGATTGCAGCTGCATCCTCTCAAGATAAACTTGATCTTTGCAAGGCAGAAGGTGCGGACGAAACAATTCTTTATCAAAGAGATATGGACAGAGACTTACAAAAGAAATTCTCTGATGAAATCAAAGAAGCGTCCGGAGGTGGAGTTGATATGATCTATGATTTGGTGGGTGGAGATTACGCTGAGCCCTCATTGAGAGCTATAAAAAGACATGGAAAATATCTAGTCATAGGCTTCACTGCTGGGATTCCTAAAATGCCACTAAATCTCACTCTGTTAAAAGAGTGTCAAATAATTGGAGTTTTTTGGGGTCAATTTGCAGGAATGGAATCTGAATTAAATGCACAAAACTTCAAAGAACTTTTTGCATTGCATGCTGAAGGAAAAATAAAACCTTTTGTTAGCAAAAGTTTTTCTCTAGATGACACAACTAAGGCAATTAAATCACTAGAAGATAGAAAGGTTCTCGGGAAGGTAGTTGTTAGCATGGAATGAAATATTCCCTGAATCAAACCCTAAACACCTTTTTTTTAAAAGGTGTTTTTTTAATTTTTTCCTTAACCGCACAAGCTAACGACAAAGATGATTTTGTTTACGATCTTGCATTAGCCACTCAAGGAGTCTCAGTTAGTCAGTACAATACGGGGATAAATTATTCTCTTGGCAGGGGGATCCCTAAAGAGACAGAAAAATCCATATACTGGTATCAAAGAGCAAGTGAGCAAGGTCACTCTAAAGCTCCTTTCAATATGGCAATCCTATACGCCAAAGGAGAGGGGGTTGGTAAGAACCTTCCGTTGGCTTTGAAATATTTTAAACTTTCTGCAGAAAGAGGAAATTTGAACGCAAAATTGTTCTACGAAGACATTCAATCGTTCAAAACTAAAAATGAACTAGAAGCCTTAAGAGTCATATGTTGCCCCGATCCAATGGTTCACGGGATGGTGGATAAAAACAAAACCTACAAGTAAGCTCTTTAAGATTCTCTAAATCCTCAAAATTTATTAAATGATTCATAGAAGTTTCTTAAGAAACCCTTATAATCGCGCCTTTCTAGAAACCTCATGACTGTTAAAAACCTCAGAAATATAGCCATCATTGCGCATGTTGATCATGGCAAAACCACTCTTGTTGATAAGCTGCTCCAACAGTCAGGAACGCTGGACAGAAAAAATATGACCACCGAAAGGGTCATGGACTCTGATGATCAGGAGAAAGAGCGAGGCATCACAATTCTTGCCAAGAATACTGCTATAGAATGGAATGGGCATCGCATTAATATCGTAGACACACCGGGACATGCTGATTTTGGAGGAGAAGTTGAAAGAGTTCTCTCAATGGTAGATTCAGTTTTGTTATTGGTTGACGCTGTAGATGGACCCATGCCTCAAACCAGATTTGTAACTCAAAAAGCCTTTGATCAAGGATTAAATCCAATTCTTGTAATAAACAAAGTTGATAGACCCGGGGCAAGATCGGACTGGGTATTAGACCAAGTCTTTGATCTCTTCGATAAGCTAGGCGGGACAGATGAACAATTAGATTTCCCAGTCATTTATGCCTCGGCTTTAAACGGAGTGGCGGGATTGGATGACCACGATTTAGCTGATGACATGGCTCCTTTACTTGAATTAATAATCGAAAAAGTGTCTCCCCCCGAAGTAAATGACGAGGGGCCCGCTCAAATGCAAATTAGTGCTCTTGACTACAACAGTTACGTAGGGGTCATAGGAATTGGTAGAATAAAAAGAGGGAAAATGAAGCCCAACATGCAAGTTGTTGTTGCGGGGGCTGACGGTTCAAAAAGAAAGGCCAAAGTTCTTCAAGTCATGGGTTACGACGGTCTTGAGCGTGTTGATGTTGAAGAAGCTCAAGCAGGAGATATAGTCTGTATAACGGGGATAGATAAACTGAATATCTCAGACACAATATGTGACCCGGATAATGTAGAAATCTTGCCCCCTCTTTCTGTCGATGAACCAACCGTAAGCATGACTTTCCAAGTAAATGATTCTCCTTTTGCTGGCAGAGAAGGAAAATACATTTCTTCAAGAAACTTAAAAGAAAGACTCGAGCAAGAGCTGATACACAATGTTGCTTTAAGGGTTGAACCAGGAGAAACCCCTGACAAATTTGTTGTCTCTGGAAGAGGTGAATTGCACTTGTCGGTCTTGATAGAAAACATGAGAAGGGAAGACTATGAAGTAGGCGTCTCTCGCCCTGAAGTTATCCAAAAAGAAATTGATGGCGAAATACATGAACCATTTGAACAGATCGTTATTGATATAGAAGAGCAACATCAAGGTTCAATAATGGAAGAAATGGGCTTAAGAAAAGCAGACCTTCAGAACATGGAGCCGGATGGCAAAGGAAGAATGAAGCTAGATTTCATTGCTCCTTCAAGAGGAATGATAGGCTTCAGATCCAACTTCTTAACCATGACAAGTGGAACAGGGATTATGACCAGTGTCTTTGATCATTACGGACCCGCCAAGGCAGGAGAAGTTGCAAAAAGGCAAAACGGCGTCTTGGTCTCTATGATATCTGGAAAAACATTGGCTTACTCACTGTTTAACCTACAAGAGAGAGGAAGGATGTTTGTTGGTCACGGCAAAGAAGTCTACAAAGGTCAAATAGTTGGACTTCACTCTCGTGATAATGATTTACCGGTTAACCCTACAAAGGCTAAACAACTAACCAATGTAAGGGCGGCTGGAACCGATGAAAATCTTATCCTCACTCCACACATCCAACACACCTTAGAACAAGCTCTTGAGTTTGTTGAAGACGATGAACTGGTCGAAGTAACACCAAAATCCATAAGACTCCGAAAAAGAAACTAAATAATCTATAATTTATTTAAACAAATTAAGAGAAAAACATGAAAGTTCTAGCTTTAGGTGGAAGTGGAGGAATGGGCAGGTATGCAGTAGAAACTGCCTTAACTTTTGATGGCATAGAACAAATAATAGTGGCAGATATCAACGAAGATGCTGCTAATAGCTACGCCAATTCATTACCCGATAAAGTCGTAGGAATCGGCCTCGATGTGACTGACAGAAGTAAGCTTACAGAAGTCATGCTTAATGTTGATGTGGTTTTAAATACAGTAGGGCCATTCTTTAAATACGGGCCTCCTGTTTTAGAAGCTGCGATTGAAAGCGGCTGCCATTATCTCGATATCAATGACGATTGGGAACCTACCCTTGATATGCTTAAGATGCATGAAAGGGCCAAAGAAAAAGGAATTACTGCCATCATTGGGATGGGGGCAAGCCCAGGTCTAACGAACATGTTGGCACGTGTTGCCATGCAACAACTTGATACGGTCGACACTGTTTATACAGGTTGGTCACTTGAGGGGGCAAGTCCGGATGCCGAGTCTTCTCAAACCGGAGCGAACGCAGCCATGGAGCACGGAATCCTTCAAGTAACGGGAAAAGTCATGATAAGACAAAACGGCAAAGACGAAATGGTGAAACCTTTGAAAGAGGTAGAGGTTACTTTTCCAGGCTCTAAGCCAACTAAATCTCATATATTTGGTCATCCGGAAGCAGTAACTTTTCCTCATCATTTTAAGGAGATTAAAAACTCCACAAACCTGGCCCACGGAGATGTCTCTGTTTTAAAAATAATAGCTTTTTTTGTTAACCTTAAGATTCTTCCCGCCTATCAAGCTGCAAAACTGATTGGATATCTTGAAAGAAAGATTGGGGGAAGCCAGCAAAAAAACGTTCTACGAGGGGGGCGCAATCTCCCTGCCGTGTACGGAATGGCCATGGGAACAAAAAACGGGGAAAAGGCATCTGCCGGAGTAAACTTCTCTACTGAAGAAAAAACCAGTAGCACCAGCATGGGGGAAGTCACGGGCATTCCGCTTGCTTGCGGTTTAAAACTTCTATTGGATGGGAAAATTAAAGATCGAGGAGTGTTTGCGCCTGAAGGGGCTATTGAGCCTAACGATTTCTTTGATGTTTTTAGAGATACAGATCTCGCTAAAGATTTAGGAAATGATGACTTAATCAACATCTCCAATAGTTGGCAGACCAATTCTCAAGAGACCGGTTAGAGTAAATTTGCCTAAAGCCTATAAGAAGGATTAAGCTAAAGTCTTCTCAAGGGAGGAGACAATGGAAACAACGTTATTATTTAAAACCATGGCTATTCTAATTAGCCAGCTGAGTATTGTTTTTATTGGGGCTTATTCCTTTATTTTCCTGGCTCGCAGAGCTACTTTAAAAGGAGTTAAATTTTTTGGTGAAACATTTGAAGCTCACTATAATTCAAAAGGCCAATTAGACCTGCTTCATATACCTATCCCGGAAGAAGAAAAGGTAATTAAATACAATGAGGATGGCAAAGAAATAGATGACTCTATTTTTGGCACCCTGAACAGCTTCTTTACTTTGAGTCTTATCGGTCTTGTTGTAGCTACCGTTGTAGACTTTCCCATAGAGGGGAAATTAGCCTTATTCACGTTTCACACACTTTCATTTGGTCCATTATTGGGCTTAATCATGATTCAAATAGATGAAAATGACGGTTTAAAAGCCATTATTTTAACTCTTTTGATAACCCTTCTGGCGGGGTTTTTAGCGCTCTATCTAGGAATAGATTTTAGCGGACTGCTTAATTACCTTTTTTATCCCCTCTTAGCATTAATACTCTTTAGTATTGCTAGAATATTTTATACATTTGAATCGAGCACCATAAGATGGAGTGCTTTTGGAGGAATAATAATTTTTATATTATTTCTACTGGTGGATTTTTCTATTCTTTCGTCAGCTGATAAGTCTGGAATCAATGACTGGAACTCCGCTTTTATTATTGCCTTTCAAATATACCTAGATATCATAAACCTACTGTTACAAATCTTAGATGCAATGGGGAACTAAATGGAAAAACTTAACAATCTCTTGGAAAAAATTGCGAACCCTCTGGTTGGGTTTGCGGACTGGATAATAAGGCTTGGTCTCGGAATATCATTCTTTCTACATGGGTTTGGGAAATTACCCTTGGATGCCTCGGGTTGGCTTGCTTCTAATTTAGGATACCCGGTTGCATTAATGGTTGCTTGGGGAGAAGTCTTAGCGGGTCTGGGGATTATTTTAGGCGGCTTGATTGCAGGAACAATTGGAAGCTTAATAACCAGAATTTCTGGAGGAGCCATTGGGGTCATCATGATAGGTGCCATTAGCATCGCACATTCAAATTGGGGTATATTTTTTGGAGAAAGGGGCTCGGTACTGTTTGCTAGTGAACAATTATTTTTATTATTATTGGGAATCTATTTCGCTATAAAAGGAAACCAGAAATAATAAAAAACTTATTGGTTTCTATTTAAAAGAGATTCAAGTGCCAACAAAACCTTTGCTGAATCGTGCGGGGCTCTGAAGAAACCTGCGTACTTACCCTCTGGGTCAATCAACACTAAACTACCCGTATGATCCACAGTATAAAATGGATCTTCACTTTCAACCACGGGCGTGAAAGGAACGTTCACTTGAGTGGCAAATTTATAAACCTGATCTATTCCTCCGGTCAGACCTATAAAATCTTCATCAAAATTATCCAGATAAACTCTTAGTTTTTCAGGCGTGTCTCTTATTGGGTCAACTGAAACCAAAAAGAATCTAACCTTTTCTGAATCATCGCCCAGATCTTTTTTAATTTCTTGAAGTTGTCTCATGGTTAAAGGGCAAATATCAGGACAAAACGTAAATCCAAAAAATAAAACGTTCCATTTGCCTTTAAAATCATCAAATTTAAAATAACTGTTTGAGTCGTCGACAAGGGTGAGCTTAGTTAAATTTCTACTTGGCTCTATAAAATAGACCCCTAGATCTTTGTACTCTTCTGCTGATAGGTCTCTGGGAGTCGTCCATTGGTTTAAAAACAAGCCAAGAACTAGTGCCATAAAACCTACGCAACTTCCTACAGTCCAAAAAATACCTTTATTCATAGATACAAATATTGATCTACCAGCATGGCGCCAAATAATGCGGCCAGATAAGAAATGGAATAGGCAAAAGTCTGCATCGCTGATGCATTAGTATCATCCCTGTAAAGTTTGATCGAGAAATACAAAAAACCTAAGCCTAAAATTAATGCCACTACTAAGTACAATTCTTGAAACATACCAACAGCGTATGGAAGCATCGTGGAGGCTAGTAACAATAAAGTATAAAGAACAATGTGTTGTTTAGTAAAAGCTATGCCCTTCTGAACTGGTAGCATAGGCACAGCAGCTTCAGCGTAATCATCCACACGATAAACGGCAAGAGCCCAAAAATGTGGGGGGGTCCAGACCATCACGATAAGAACCAACAGCCAGGCATTAGGCTCTATGGTATTAGAAACAGCCGTCCATCCTAACAAGGGTGGCATTGCACCTGCCAAGCCCCCTATAACAATATTCTGGCTCGTCATAAATTTTAAATACCTTGTATAAATAAAGGCATAAAAGATAAAAGTAAGAGAAGTAAGAATCCAAGTTAATGCGTTAACATAAATCAGTAGCATCAAGCTTCCAGAAACATAAAGTGCTGCAGCAAATACAGATGCTGAAAATTCTGTGATAGAGCCCTTCACTAAAGGCCTGGATGCAGTCCTATTCATCTTTGCATCTATTTCTGAATCAAAAATATGATTTATGACTGCAGCAGAAGCAGCTAGGAAACTTATCCCTAAAAGACCAAAAATAAAAATTGATAATGGAGGGCTAAATTTAGAGCCTATTAGCATTCCACTTATACAAGAAACAAACAGCAGGGCTTGAACACCTGGTTTAGTTAATTCTAAATAACCTCTCCACGAAGAGGTGGTTGTTTGATTCATTTTCAGTTTATTCCCTAAACCTAAGGACAGCCAAATAAGTTATAAGCAAAAGTCCGCCGAGATTATGTCCTACTGCAATCAATAAGGGTAGGCTAAAAACAACATTAGATATCCCAAGGCCAATTTGGAGAGCCAATGCTCCAGATAAACCACCAGCAACTTTTAATGATTGATTCTTGTACAAAGAGAAAATTAAAGACAACAAAACCAGCGTGACAACTATCGAACCAAGCCTATGAGTTAGGTGAATAGCAACTCTAGCTTCATCAGACAGTTGGCCGCCAAGATAGTTTGGGCCAATAGTTTGAAGAAAATTAAAACCCGAAATAAAATCTGCGGGTGGGAGCAGCTGCCCCCTGCACAAAGGAAGGTCTGCACAAGAGATAGATGCATAGTTGGTACTGGTCCAAGCTCCCAAGAAAATTTGAATCGAAACCACAACAAGACTTAAATTAATTAATCTTTTTATATTGAGGTTAAAATTCCAAGGAGTTCGACTTTGATCTTCAATGTCTTTCACTTTGAAATATAAAAGCCAAATAATTAATGTGGTCAAAAACCCTGCCATAAGATGAGTTGTTACTACTTGAGGCCATAATTTAAGACTGACAGTTAAATAACCAAAAGTGCCCTGCATAATTACCCAAAAGACTAAAAAGCCTGCCAGTAACTTCATATTCTTTGTGCATGTTGAATTTTTTCTTACAGCTAAGAATATTCCTATAATGAACAGCCCTAAAGTGGCCGCAAAGTATCTGTGGACAACTTCGGGTATGGCTTTAGCGACCTCATAGGGGGTTTCGGGGTAACGACTATTGGCAATTTCTATATCTTCAGGGTTTACAGGGATGGTTACAAAACCATAACAACCAGGCCAGTCAGGGCACCCCAATCCTGCATCTGCCAATCTGGTCCACGCACCTAAAGCGACGACCACGAAACCCAATAACCCTGAAAATAAGGTCAAATACTTTAAGTTCATTTTCTTAGCCAACCTGTGAGTTTTGTAGTAACTTTTTTAAATCTTCTAATAGCTCTCCTCCCGGAAGGCGAACATCATACATAAGCACACCGTTTCCGAGAGGATCAAAGAGAATGTAAGGGTTGTAAGGCAACCCATCTTTAGCCTCCTGCGGAAGATCTTCAAACTTGACTTCACCTAAATTTAACAAAGGGTATTCAGAAGAAAGTTTCTCTAGATCTTTCTCAGTCAAATTTGCATTTTCCGTTAAAGCCAAATAACGAACTACTCTAGAACTGTTCTTAGCAAGCCTTATGTTGACCTGCCTGGTTGAATACAAAGTCTTCCAACAATTTTCAGAACACTCATTATCCAGGAGATGAACGATCACCCATCTTCCCGGAAATTCCTTAGTCAGAGGACCGGCAGATACTGAAAAATTCAAATCGCTCAGCTCTACGGGCGGTTCGAAAAGAATTCCATTATTTGTTTTTCCATCAGGCGAAAAACCGCTGTAAAAAAAAGCGGTACTAGCTATTAAAACTATAATTGGTGTTAAGAAAATTAAAGCGGCTTTGATCCGTCCTGAATTTTGTTTAGTTATGTTCATTGTTGTCTTTTTGAGTCCCAAAATAAATATAAGAAATTAATAAAACTAGGGCTAGCCCAAACCACTGAACAGCGTAACCATAGTGCCTGGCTGCTTTGAAAATAGTGGGTTTCCATATCGGTTCAAATGCTCCTGGAGATCCTGCAGATAATTGAATGACCGCTGGCTGCGGATTGTATTCAGGGCTCAGATCATCGAGTGCCTGTTGAAAACTCAACTCTTGAACAAGCTTGGGCCAGCCAAACGAAGGCATCTCTTTGGAAAGACTCAACCCAAACCTCTTAAAAGGAGTATAAAGTCCTTGAATTTTAACTTTGTTTGGGACGTTCATTTTTGTTATTTCCTTCTTGTCCGCCCAGCCCCTGTTAATGAGAAAATAATTATTTGAATCTGTTTTAAATAATGAAAAAATCTCATAGCCAGATTTTTGTCTATATATTCTATTGTCTAATAAATAAGACTCCTGCATAAACTGCCCTTCTAAAGATACGGTTCTGTAATAGTTCTTTTCCATGCCTTCCATTGACAGCTCATAGGACTCGATAGGGACAAGTGATTTATTAAAATCATACTGATCTAATATATCTTGCTTATCAAAACCTCTTACAATCTGCCATGTCCCAAGGGACAGCAAGAAAGGGAAAAAAATAATAACAAAAATGCTCATTCCTCTTCCTGGTCTAAAATTTTTTAAAAACAATTCATTACCTTTAATAATCGGTCGCCTGTATACTAGCGACCCTTAAATATGATCAAATATTTTATCCTCTTTCTTATAGTGGCTATGCTAATTAGTTTATTTAGTGGCGCCTTCTTTCTTATAAAAGACGGGAGCTCAACTAAAAGAACAGTTTACAGCTTAGGGGTCAGAGTCTCTATCGCCATCGTGTTGTTTGCTACGTTGATTTACGGAATTGTTACAGGCCAGATAGGCCCGTCAGTTTAAATCTACATTACATAAACAAAAGCTACCAAACACACCCAAACCACATCAACAAAGTGCCAATACCATGAGCCGGCTTCAAAACCAAAATGGTCATCGGCTGTAAAATGTCCCTTAAGACCCCTTATCCACATAATCGTTAAGATAATAGCTCCAAGACAAACGTGAAAACCGTGGAAACCCGTAAGCATGAAAAAGGTTGTACCGTAAATTCCTGTGCCTAAAGTTAAGCCCATGTGTGCATAAGCTTCGTAATACTCTAAGGCTTGAAACCCAACAAATAAATAGCCTAAAACCAGTGTTAAACCTAGGTATATATTGAACTGTCTTCTGTTTCCATTTTTTAAGCCCAGGTGAGCAATATGGACTGTAACGCTAGAAGTTAAGAGAAATATAGTGTTCCACAATGGGAGCCACCCTAATACACCAGCAAGGCCTTTGTTGGCGTAGGTAGTTCCTAAAGACATTTCTTCACCCGGGCCAAGAAACTCAGTGCCTTGTATTGCCTGATCAGGTGTAATCATCACTGGCCAAGTTGCTTCAAAGCCTGGCCACAACATATTGGCTATTCCTTTCTCTCCCTCTCCCCCTAACCAGGGTACTGCAAAATTTCTAACGTAAGCCAGTGCAAAAAAGAAAGCAAAAAAGAACATGACTTCTGAGAAAATAAACCAAGCCATTCCGTATATATAAGAGTTCTTTAACATCGGGTTATTCAGCCCTGCGTGATTCTCTTTTATAACAGTGCTGAACCAAAAGAACATAGTTGTCCACATCATTGCAAAAGAAAGAAGAAGAACTAGGTAAGAATTAGATTCGGTCCCCATGTCTATGACAGTATTTGCCGCCCCTATAATAAATACCAATAAAGTCAAAGCCATTGCAAATGGTAGTTTGCTGGACTCTGGTACGTAATAAGCTTGTTCTGACATCTTTTCCTCTTATAAATTTGCTAATGCTTGGTTCGTTTTTATCTGATCAGTAATATCAAATAATGTGTAACCAAGGCTTAAAGACCCAATCTCTTTTGGTAGAGCAGGATCAACAATAAATCTAACTGGCAACTCTATCCTTTCGCCCGCAGCAAGGGTTTGTTGCTCAAAACAAAAACACTCCGTTTTATGAAAAAATTCTGCTCCTCTTCCTGGTGAAACGCTAGGAATGACCTGTCCTACCATCTCTTTATCAGTGGTGTTCTCAAAAACAAAAATTGCTTCTTGTTGGCTTCCGGTTTTAATTCTCATTTGAACTTTTTCTGATTTGAAGGTCCACGGCATTGATTCGTTATTATGCGTCATAAACTGAATGAGCACGTCCCTTTGGACAGTCATCTCTTGTGAATTCTCACTTAGATAACTTGGACCTGTTACTTTTCCATTTAGGCCCGTTATTTCACAAAAAACATCATAAATTGGAACCAGCGCCCATCCAAAAGCAAACATACCGAAGACAATGCCGACTAGGTTTCTTATGGTCTTTTTAGAATCAGTCAATCTACTTAACCTGTGGTTGAACAGTAAAGGTGTGATAGGGAGCAGGAGACTCTAAAGTCCATTCTAATCCTAGTTCTCCTGCACCTTCCCAAACTTCTGGTTTAGCTTTTTTACCCGCTCTTATTGATTTGATAACAATAAAAACAAGTAAAAGCTGTGTTATTCCAAACAGGAAAGCCCCGACACTAATGATCATATTAAAATCAGCAAATTGTAAGGCATAGTCAGGATATCTTCTTGGCATCCCTGCAAGTCCTACGAAGTGCATCGGGAAGAAAGTTATGTTTACTGAGAAGAAAGTTAGCCAAAAATGTAATTGGCCTAAAGTTTCGTCATACATGTTGCCCGTCCATTTGGGTAGCCAATAATAGACTCCAGCTATAATTCCAAATAGCGCTCCTGGAACTAACACATAATGAAAATGTGCAACCACAAAATAAGTATCATGGTATTGAAAGTCTGCCGGAACAATGGCAAGCATAAGTCCAGAAAAGCCTCCAATTGTAAACAAGGCAACAAAAGCTATAGCGAATAACATGGGAGTCTCAAAAGTTATGGACCCTCTGTACATCGTTGCTATCCAGTTAAATACTTTTACACCGGTTGGTATGGCTATAAGCATAGTTGAATACATAAAGAACAACTCTCCTGCCAAAGGCATCCCCACTGTGAACATGTGGTGAGCCCAAACCACGAAGGAAAGAATTGCAATGGATGACATTGCATAAACCATGGATGTGTATCCAAAAATTGGTTTTCTAGAGAAAGTCTCAATTATGTGAGAGGCTATTCCAAATGCTGGCAAAATCATTATGTAAACCTCAGGATGTCCAAAGAACCAAAAAACGTGCTGAAATAGAACTGGGTCTCCGCCTCCGCCTGCATTAAAAAAACTTGTTCCAAAATTAATGTCCATCAACATCATTGTCACAACTCCAGCCAATACCGGCATTACGGCAATTAGTAAATAGGCTGTGATGAGCCAACTCCACACAAAGAGTGGCATTTTCATCAATGTCATTCCTGGAGCTCGCATATTAAATATGGTTGTTATGATATTTATTGAGCCCAATATCGAAGAAATCCCCATTATATGAACTGAGAATATAAAGAAATTAACCGTCGAAGGTGCGTAGGTTGTAGACAAAGGTGCATAAAAAGTCCAACCAAAGTTTGGTCCTCCTTCTGGCATAAATAATGTGGATATTAATATCCCAAAAGCCATTGGTAGAAGCCAAAAACTTAGATTGTTGAGTCTTGGCAGGGCCATATCCGGAGCACCAATCTGCATTGGAAGCATCCAATTAGCCAAACCAACGAACGCAGGCATAATGACGCCAAATACCATAATAAGGCCATGATTAGTGGTCATTTGATTAAAGAATTCAGGCTCCACTATCTGCAGTCCTGGTTGGAATAATTCTGCTCTAATTACCATCGCCATGGAGCCGCCAATGAATAACATTAGGCAGCTAAACCAAAGATAAAGAGTGCCTATATCTTTGTGGTTTGTTGTAAAAAGCCAGCGAGTTAATCCCTTTGCTGGTCCGTGATGTCCGTGATCGTGTGTTTCTACTACTGTACTCATTAATTAAGCCTCGTTATAGTTCTGTTTTATTTTTATAAGCCACAATGTCTTGGGGTGTGACGATGACGCCATCACCATTCTCATCGTTAGACCATGCCTGTCTTGTGTAGGTGATTACCGCGGCAATATCTACTTCGGAATAACCAGCATAAGATGCCATGGCCGCTCCTTGCACTCCTTCCATCAGGATCTCAATCTGTCTTGGTGCATCATTTAAAACAATCTGACTTCCTGCCAGCGCTGGGAAAACAGGAGGTATTCCTTGCCCATTGACTTGATGACAGGCTACGCAGTTTGTTTGATAAAAAGTCTCCCCTCTTTCAAATAATTCTTCTGTCGTCCACTCTTTAGAAGTTAAGAGCTTTTCTTGTTCTGCCAACATGACCCTTTCTACAACCCAGGCATCATATTCTTCTTGCTCAACAGCTCTTACCACCACCGGCATAAAGGCGTGTCTAATTCCACAAAGTTCAGTGCAATTGCCTCTGTATATTCCGGGCTCCGGAACGTTTGTCCAGGCTGTATTTATAAAGCCAGGTATCGCATCTTGTTTTACAGCAAAGTCTGGAACCCACCAAGAATGTATTACATCGTTTCCTGTTATTAAAAATCTGATTCTCTTATTGATTGGTATAACAAGTGGCTCGTCTACTTCCTTCAAATAGAATTCACCTTTAGGCATCTGGCCATAGATTTGCTCTTGATCAGTAGACAGGTTGCTGAAAAAACTTATGTCATCTTCAAGATATTTGTAGTGCCACTTCCATTGGTGGCCAGTAACCATTATGTTGATGTCACCTTCGGCGTCATCATAGGCCTTAACCATGACAGTGGTTGAAGGAATTGCAATAACCACTAAGATCAAAGTAGCGGCCACGGTCCAACCGATTTCTAACCAGAAGTGGTCATCAAAATCAGCGGCAACTGCTCCTTTGGATTTTCTGTACTTCCACAGGGACCAAAACATTATTCCAAAAACAACAACACCTATCCATACACAAACCCAAAAGATGAGCATGTGTAAATCAAAAATTTCTCCGCTCACTTCGGTCACACCAAAAGGCATATTGTAGTCAGACTCTTCGCCCAGAAGCGTTGCCGGTAGGGTTAAAAAAATGATCTGGAAAAACTTAAAGGAAAACTTTCTTAAATAGGCCATCATTACCTTGTTTTTATTTTTTAGGTCAGCGCAGACGCGCGCATTTTATACCATGATGCCTGTCACAACAACCTTATTTGCAGTTTTAAAAGGGATTCTAGATTTAGAATAAAGCCTTATTTTTATATTCTAAATATCTTCATGGCCTCTTCTGCATTAGGCTTTAAACCCGTCCAAATTTTAAGGCTCAAGGCAGCCTGCCGAAACAGCATTCCCAGCCCATCATGAACTCTGGAAATATTATTTTTTATGGCCAATTCATTAAATTCTGTAGTCTTCTCACCGTAACTCAAATCATAAGACCAAGGATTGAAATGGAATAAATTTTTTGGGTATATTAGCTCTTGCCCTAAAAGGCCAGCTGAAGTTGTGTTTATTAAACCATCGATTTCAAAGGGAACTTCGTCAATTAAGGATCCGTGAGAAACTTTAACTTTGTCATTATTGTAAATTTCAGCCAAATTTTTTGCTTTTGAAATTGTCCTATTTACGATGATCACTTCTTTTGGTTCAGCTTTTAACAGACTGGGTAATATTGCTTTAGAAGAACCGCCCGCTCCCAATACCACAATATTTGAGCCTTTAACCTTTAAATCTTTAGAGATTAGGTCTTCCATTAACCCTGCGCCATCTGTGCTATCTGCACATAGCACGCCGCCCTCCTTCCAAAGTGTGTTAGCTGATCGGGCAGCAGAGCAAGTTTCAGTGTGTTTTTTTGCTACAGAAAATGCCTTTTCTTTTAAGGGTAATGTTACGTTTAAGCCGATATAGCCTTGAGAGAAGAGGCTGTTTAGCTTTTCTTCAAAATCTTGTATCTCTACTTCTACTGCGTCGTATTGAATGTCTAATCCAAGCGTTTCAGCAAAAATACCGTGAATGGAAGGGGAAAGGGAGTGGCTTATTGGATTGCCAATGACAGCAAATTTTTTCATTTTATTATCTTAGCTTCTTATAACTTCGCCTGTAACTAAATCTTCAATTTTAGAAGGTTTATTCAAACCACCAAGTTCTCCCTGCATTACCTTAATTCCAGGAAATATTTCTTTAATTTCTTCTGGGCTCGAAGGCGTCTTGTCTCCTTCTTTATTTGCAGATGTGGAAACTATTGCACCGCCAAATTCATTGCAAATATTAACTGTTTCTTTGTGTTCGCTTAACCTCAATGCAATTGTCTCTTTTCCTCCAGACAATAAAGGGCTTATTTGTAAAGCAGGGACAATCCATGTGTGTGGCCCGGGCCATTTTGACATTAGTTTGGTCTTGTTAACCTCAACTTCTGCATACTTTTTGAAATGTAATAGCTCAGAGCCTATAAGTATAAAGCCCTTTCCTTTTGATCTTTTCTTCAAACTAATTAACTTTTTGAGAGCCTCTTCATTTGAGGGATCGCATCCGATTCCCCAAACTCCTTCGGTTGGGTAAGCGACAACCTCTCCGTCTTTTAGCGCAGCCACTATTGCACCCAGACTGTACATTTGAAACTATATTAAGAGTTTAAGAGTTTCTTATTAGATTCTTTTATGGCTTCTTTTCCATCAGCCCTGACCTGGAGAAGAGAGTTTCTTATGTCTTCAGATTCCACTCCAAGGATTTGTGCTGCTAAATAGGCAGAATTTACTGCTCCCGCAGAACCTATAGCAACGGTTGCAACAGGAATGCCTTTTGGCATCTGGACAGTTGAAAGGAGGGCATCCATTCCACTCAAAGGACCGCCGTCCCCAGGCACCCCTATAACAGGAAGTACCGTTTTAGAAGCAACGGCTCCAGCAAGATGGGCTGCGAGTCCTGCCATAGCAATAAAGACTTTAGTCCCCCCGCTCTCACACTCATTTACATGGTTTTCTAGTAAATCAGGTGTCCTGTGCGCAGACAGCACTTGTATTGAATTGCTTATGGACAGAGAGTCTAAGGTTTCTGAACATTTATTTGCTAAATCAAGATCGGACTCAGAGCCTATTATTATAGATACAGTAGTTGACACATCTTTCTCCAAATTAAAGAGCATATTCTAATATAATCTGTGTGGTTAAAAAGAAATATCATGCCAACACTAAAAATTCTTATATTTCCCGACCCAAGACTGAGGACTGTAGCAACAGCCGTTAGCTCGGTTGATGAAAAAATTAAAGCTCTAGTTGATAGCATGCTTGAAACTATGTACGAAGGCAAAGGCATTGGCCTTGCAGCAACCCAAGTTAATGTTCATAAAAGAATAATCGTAATTGACGTTAGTGAAGAAAAAAACAAACCCCTTGTTTTAATAAATCCACTACTTGAAGAAATAATAGAACCAGAAAAAATGCCCTATTCTGAGGGCTGCCTCTCAGTACCGGGTTTTTATGAAGAGCTTGAGAGACCTTCTAAAGTTAAAATAAAAGCTACCGGCCTAGACAATAAAAGTTTTAGTTTGGAAGCAGAAGGCATTTTATCAGTAGTCATTCAACATGAAATGGACCATCTTGATGGCAAGATTTTTGTGGACTACCTAACTAACCTTAAAAGAGAAATAATAAGAAAAAAATTATTAAAGCAAAAAAAATTAGGCGTTTCTGGTTAATGAAAATTATATTTGCTGGCACACCCAAATTCGCTTCCGAACATCTTTCTATACTGTTAGGGGGAGAACATGAAATAGTTGCCGTGCTTACTCAGCCGGATAGAAAATCAGGAAGGGGTAAAAAAATCTCTTTCTCAGAGGTTAAAGAGATTGCGTTAGAAAATGATTTAAAAGTTCTTCAACCGGCTTCTTTAAAAGACGTGGAAATACAAAAAAGTATTAATAATTTAAAGCCAGATATTATTCTTGTTGTTGCTTATGGATTGTTAATTCCCAAAACTGTTTTAGACATACCTAAATTAGGGTGTATTAATATTCACGCGTCCCTTCTTCCTAGGTGGCGTGGCGCCTCTCCAATAGAAAGCTGTATTGCAGCCGGAGACTCTGAATCAGGAATAACAATGATGAAAATGAGCGAAGGCCTGGATGAAGGTCCTATATTGAAGAAGTTCGTATGCCATTTAGATGAAAAAGAAACCCTGGAAACACTTGAGAAGAAGTTTATTGGAATGAGCTCTGAAAACCTTTTGCAGTTCTTAAAAGACTACGAAAACAAGAAAATTTCTGAAGTTGTTCAACCTACGACAGGGTCTACTTATGCAAATAAAATTGACAACACTTTCAAGCGAATTAATTGGGCCGGTCAAACAGCAGGCGAGATTGAAAATAAGATTAGAGCATTAAATCCTAAATACGGTGCTTTTACTTACCTGGGTGAAGAAAGAATAAAATTATTTAGCGCTTCACCTAAAAAAAATAACAGTTCCGTTGAGCCAGGTCTGATTCTTATTAATAAAGAAGGGTCCTTGGAAGTCGGATGCAAGGATAGCAGCCTTCTTGAAATTGAAACATTACAAATGCCTGGAAAAAGAATTATTTCTTCGAAAGAGTTTGTTAGGGGTTACAAATCAACACTTTCTAAAAATTTAAAATTTTCGTAACTAAAGCCCTAGAAGTTGTATTTAAAATTTTAAATAGGTCTATAATCTGTAAGAATATAATTTAAGATCTAGAAGAAAAAAAACTGGTGAAAATAGTTATTCTTGGGGCTGGTGCAGTTGGAAGCACCCTTGCGGCATTGCTGTCTGAAGAAAATGATATTGTAATAGTTGATAACAAATCTATTCCCTTAAACCGCTTAGAAGAAGAGGCAGATCTTAAAACCATTCTGGGCAGCTGTTCATATCCGAATGTTTTGGTTAAAGCAGATATAGCAAATGCTGATATGGTCGTGGCTGTTACTGGAAGTGACGAAACAAACATAGTTTCTTGCATGATTGCAAAAGTGCTCAACGGTTCAATTAAAACCATTGCAAGAGTTCGGGAAGCTTCTTACTTAAGGGGAAAAACAAAAGAAGCCATGGATTCTGGTTTAATTCCTGTTGATATTCATGTAAGCCCAGAACAATTAATAACAGATCAAATTCAAGGTTTAATAGACATTCCTGGCTCTCTTCAAGTCCTTGAATTTGGAACAGGTCAACTCAATTTAGTTGCGGTTAGAGCAGTTAAAGGCGGTCCCATGATAGGGCACGAGATTGGCGACTTGAAAGATCATATGCCAAAAGTGGACACCAGGGTGGCTGCTATATTCAGAAAAGGGGAATCAATTATTCCAACGGGCTCAACCAGCATTGAAGCAGATGATGAGGTCTTCTTTATCTCAAAAAAAGGAGAGGCCACAAATGTAATTAATGAAATGCGCACCAAAGAGGACCCCTATAAGAACGTCATTATTGCAGGCGGAGGAAAAATAGGCAGCAGGCTGGCAAAAGCTACGCAAGGCAATCATAACGTAAAAATAATTGAGGCAGACTCAGAGAGAGCAAGAACTATTTCTGAAAAGCTGGCCTCCACAGTAGTTCTTGAAGGCAGTGTGAGCGATAAATCCCTTCTCCATGATGAAAACATAGAAAATACAGACGTTTTTGCTGCCGTTACAAATGATGATGAGGCAAATGTTATGTCCTGTCTTTTAGCAAAAGAAATGGGGGCTCACAAAGTCATAGCGCTTATTAACAACCCAGCATATGTTGATTTGGTTCAAGGAAGAGGCATCGATATAGCAATCGCACCTTCACAAATAACAATTGGAACATTTTTAGCAGAAATAGAGGGGCAAGACGTCGTAAAAGTTCATTCCTTAAGAAGAGGGGCGGCAGAGGCAATAGAAGCAATTGCTAAAGAATCCCCTTCTGGCAAGGAAAGTTGCATTGGAAAGGAGCTTGGAGAAATTAGTTTACCTGAGGGGGTCACTATAGGGGCATTGATAAGAGGACATAAAGGGAAAATAGCACATGATCACGTACATTTAAGGGAGAACGATCATGTTATAGTCTTTTTAACGAATAAGAAGCACCTTAAAGAAGTTAAAAGTATTTTTTCTCCTAAATAAAAATTATGCGGCTTCCTTATACAACAAGAATTCTGGGTGCCCTTTTAATGTTCTTTAGCATAGCTCAAGTTTTACCTGGGTTTGTAGCCTATTTTTTTGATGAAGAGACTCTTATACCTATATTCCTGTACTCAGGGTTTTTTACATTTTTCATAGGTTTCTCTCTTTTTTTAGCAGCAAGTAGTCATAAAGAAGACCTTAGAACTAAAGATGGTTTTATCATTACAGTTTTTTTCTGGACTGTTTTGGGGTTTTTTGGATCTGTTCCGTTCTATTTAGCGAATTTAGAAGACATTAGTTACATAGACTCTCTGTTTGAGTCTATATCAGGCTTAACAACTACAGGTGCTACGGTCTTCGTGGGTCTTGATGAAATGGACAAGTCCATCTTATTTTACAGGCAATTCCTTCAGTGGCTTGGCGGTATGGGTATTATAGTTTTAGCGGTTGCGGTGCTTCCTTTGTTGGGCGTAGGAGGAATGCAGCTTTACAAAGCCGAAACTCCTGGCCCCCTAAAAGATGCAAAACTTACTCCAAGAATAACTGAAACTGCAAAAGCTCTTTGGTACGTCTACTTAACCATGACCGTCATATGCTCTCTTTTATATAAATACTTTGGTATGAGCTGGTTTGATGCGGTTTGCCATGCCTTTTCGACTATATCTATAGGAGGGTTTTCGACCCATGATGATAGTTTTTCTTTCTTTCAAGAATCTTCTCTAAGGTGGACGGCCGTTGTCTTTATGTTAATAGCAGGTATTAATTTTGCTCTTCATTACGTTGCATGGACTAAAAAGAGACTTTTACACTACTTTTATGACACTGAGGTAAAATTTTATCTTTCCATATTACTAGTTATTTTTAGTTTAACGATTTTTGCCTTAGCACGAAGTGATATTAATTTTGACAGTAATACTAATATTGTTGTGGAGAGCGCCTTTCAGGTTGTTTCTATTGCCACAACAACAGGTTTCTTAACTTCAGATTATTCTTCATGGCCCTTGTTTGTACCTTTTTTACTGCTATCTGGGGGCTTTATTGGGGCATGCGCAGGCTCGACCGGAGGAGGCATCAAGGTTATAAGGGCAGCTATTCTTTTAAGACAGGGAACAGGAGAAATAACTAAATTAATACATCCCAATGCTGTTGTTGCGATAAAATTGGGATCCAGGCCAATAAATTCAAGGGTTGCAGAGTCTGTATGGGGCTTCTTTTCTATCTATGTTCTTGTTTTTATAGTGCTTTTAATGATTATGCTTTCCCAAAATAATGACTTTATCACTTCATTTTCTGCTGTGGGCGCCACTTTAAACAACCTGGGGCCTGGGCTCGGAGATGTATCTGAAAACTACAAGGGCCTTAACGATGTCTCTAAACTCGGACTTTGTATGGCAATGCTACTTGGAAGACTTGAAATACTTACTTTGTTAGTTGTATTTACCCCTTCTTTTTGGAGAAATTAGTCCTTAAAAGCAACAAATGTCGTTTTTTATAACAAAAATTATACAATTTTTCTTATTCATAGCAGGATTAGTGCCAATAAGGGCTATTTTTGTACTTTCTAGGTGGGCAATATTTAGTTCTTTTATTAAGATGAAAGACTTATCAAAGACAACAAGCGCCAACCTAAGGCTTGCGTTTCCTGAATTAGATGAAAAAGAAACACAAAACTTAACAAAAAAAAGCCTCCTTGAGACCCTGAGAATTGCTAGCGAGTTAGGACTGGCCTGGTCAAGACTTCCTGGAAATAGTCTTTTGAAATACATAGATGTAAAGGGCCTTGATAATGTCTTTCATAGTTTAGATAAAAAAAAGGGCCTTATTTTGTTTACACCCCATTTATCTAACATAGAAATAATGCTTAATAGCATATCTAAAGAGCTCTCTTGCATGGCTCTTTATACGCCATCAAAAAATCTATATATGGATCAAGTTATGCTAGCAGCCAGAAGTAAAATGGGGGCTGAAATGGTTGAGCCAAATATGGCTGGAGTAAAGTCTATGTTGAATAAGTTAAAGCAAGGAGGGGTTGTTTTGATAGCAAGTGATCAAGTTCCTAATTTAGAAGGAGGATTGCTTTCTAAATTCTTTTCAACTCCCGCCCTCACGATGACTTTAGTTTCTAAATTAAAATTAAAAACAGGAGCTCCGTGCCATTCTGTTTACTGCTTAAGGAAGCCATGCGGAAAAGGGTTCGAAGTAATTTACAGCCATGAGATTGAGGGCATGGATTTAGATATGCAATCCAGCGTGGATCGCATGAACGAAGAGTTAGAAAAATGTATAATGAACGCACCGGAACAATATGCTTGGGAATATAAAAGGTATAAGCATTCTGGATTAAAAGACATATATTAAATGGTTTTAATTGAAAGTAAGTACTTACTATATAAAAAGAAAGAGAGGGTAAATTGACCGCTAAAACAATGGAAGAGCTGGTTGCTTTATGTAAGCGCAGAGGGTTTATATTTCAGTCAAATGAAATATATGGAGGCCTGCAAGGGCTCTATGATTATGGCCCGCTAGGAGTTGAGCTTAAGAACAACATCAAGCAATCTTGGTGGAGGTCTATGGTCTATGAAAGAGATGATATTGAAGGGTTAGATGCCTCAATCCTAACAAACCCAAAAGTCTTAAAGCACTCAGGGCACGAAGATACATTTTCTGATCCAATGGTGGATTGTAAGTCTTGCAAATCTCGTTGGAGAGCTGACCATGTAGAGTCTTCTAAATGCCCCTCTTGTGGCTCAGAAGACATGACTGAACCGAGACCATTTAATTTGATGTTTAAAACTAGTGTTGGGCCAATTGATGACGGAAGTTCATTTGCTTATTTACGTCCGGAAACTGCGCAGCAAATTTTTACCAATTTTAAGAATGTTTTGGACTCAACTTCTAAAAAACTACCATTTGGTATAGTTCAAATTGGTAAAGCCTTCAGGAACGAAATTACTCCTAGAAATTTTATATTTAGAGTTAGAGAATTTGAACAGATGGAGTTGGAATTCTTTGTAAAACCTGGCGAGGATGAGAAATGGCACAAAACTTGGCTAGAAAACAGACTGGACTGGTGGGAAAAGCAAGGGATTGATAGAGAAAACCTGGAGATTTATGATGTTCCGCAAGAAGAGCTGGCACATTACTCAAAATCCACCCTAGATATTATGTATAAGTTCCCTCATGGAACGGAAGAACTTGAAGGGATAGCAAATAGAACTGATTTTGACCTTGGTTCTCATAGTAAAAACCAAAGCGAACTAAATATTTCTTCTAATACTCAAGAAAATACTGACTCTAATGCAAAATTAGCTGTTCAAGACATAGAAACAAAGGAATGGGTTGTTCCTTACGTTATAGAGCCTTCCGCAGGGGTAGATAGAGGTTTTTTAGCAATTCTCAATGAGGCTTATTCTAAAGAAGTCCTTGAAGACGGGAAAGAAAGAGTGGTTTTAGCATTCAAGCCCCATCTTTCGCCTATAAAGGCAGCCATAATTCCTTTAAAAAGAAACAATGAAGAATTGGTTGAAGTAGCAAAAAATATTAAAAATAGTCTCCAGGCGCTCCAGCTGGGCAGAGTGGTTGTAGAAAACTCTGGAAATATCGGTAAAAGCTACAGAAGGCACGATGAAATTGGCACCCCGCTTTGCATTACAGTGGATTTTGAGTCATTGGAAGATAATACTGTGACGGTAAGAGACAGAGACTCAATGGAGCAACAAAGAGTGGCTTCTTCAGATTTAGCAGAGTATTTTAAAAACTACTTAATTTTCTAAGTGGATAAGGTAGTTATTTTAGACAGGGATGGTGTCATTAATGTCGATTTAATGACTTACGTAACAAAACCTGAAGAATTTGAAGCAATCGAAGGTAGTTTAGAGGCCATTTCCCTTCTAAATAAGAATGGTTATAAGGTTTGCATAGCAACAAATCAGGCTTGCATAGAAAGAAAAATTATTTCTGAAAATGAGCTAAGGCAAATTCACGATCACATGGAAGGGCTTCTTTCAGAGTTCGGAGGAGAAATAGCATTTATAGCTTACTGCCCTCATGCACCAGAATCAAAATGTGGATGCAGAAAACCCGAAGTGGGTCTATTGAAGAAAATAGAAGAACAATTTCAAATCTCGCTTAAAGGTAAATTTTTTGTAGGCGACAAGGAATCGGACATACTGGCTGGAAGAGATTATGGCTGCAAACCTCTTTTAATAAAAAAAGGAGGTTACGGCGAGAAAGTTTATGGGACTGAAAACAGCCCTCCTCCAGAACATTGTTTTAATAACCTGGAAGAGGCTGCAAAGTATATTTTGTCAGTTGATAAAGATATTTAAATGATCTACCTAAGGTCTGTAATTTTTTATATTGGCTATCTCGGCTCAGGATTGTTAGCAAGCTTAGCTGCTTGCACAATTGGGCCTTTTTTATCCTTAAACAATAGGTTAAAAATATTTTCTTTGTGGCCAAGGTTTGCTAATTGGTTTTTGTCTTTAACTTGTGGGATTGAGGTGATCATAGAAGGAAAAGAAAATTTACCCTCTGAGCCTTGCGTAATTGTCTCCAACCATCAAGGTCAATGGGAAGCTTTTTCTATGCAATATCTGTTCCATCCTCTCTGTACTTTGCTTAAAAGAGAATTGCTTTATATCCCACTTTGGGGATGGGCGATGGGTCTTTTAAAACCAATAGCAATAAACAGAGGGCGACCTAGGGAAGCTCTAAGACAGGCCCTTGATGAAGGCGGCGACAGACTGGACAGAGGTCTTTTTGTTTTATTTTTCCCTGAAGGTACCCGAGTAGAGGCAGGTCAAATCAATAGGTATTCTAGAAGCAGTTTTGAGCTTGCCCTAAGATCAAATGTACCTGTTCTTCCGATAGTCCACAATTCTGGTGATTGTTGGCCTGCTCATAAATTCCTTAAGTACCCAGGCACAATATTTTTAACTATTGGAAAACCAAGAAAAGTTGTAGACGCAAAAGAGTCAGCGCGTGAAGTTGAGAGCTGGGCTAGAACTTCTCTTAAAAGAAGCTTAAATATCTAGGTTCGTAACTAACTTGGCGTTTTCATCAATGAAATCTTTTCTTGGCTGAACCTCATCTCCCATCAACGAATTGAACATTCCGTCTGCAGCTATGGCATCTTCTATTGACACCTGACCCAGCCTTCGTGTCTCGGGATCCATTGTTGTGTCCCAGAGTTGCTCGGCATTCATCTCACCCAACCCTTTATATCTGGAGATAGTAAAAGATTTTCTAGAGGCATTTAGAAGCTCCTCTACCGCATCAGCAAAATTTATAGCCTGAAATTCTTTTCCGCTCAACTCAAAATAACTGTCCTTTGTAATCAGGTCTTTTAAATCTGAACCAAAAGAAGTGATGTCTTTATAGGCTTTTGATCTAATGAATGCTTTGGTTATTTCCCAGCTCTTTTCTGTACCGTGTTTTGTTAAGTTGATGCTCGGCTCACACTCCTTAGTCTCTTTGTTAAAAGGGCATTGCACCCTCCAATTTGAACCTTGAGGTGCAGAAATATTAAGATTTTTTTCAAGCTCTTTTGACCATTTTTTTATTTTTTTCTCATCGGCTAAGTCGGTTATCTGATCTAAGTATTTAATGCCCTCTAAAACTTCCAACGGATAGGTGTGCGAAAGACCTCCCATTGTTAATTGAACTTGCTCTTGCTGCATGATTAACTTTCCTAATGCTGGACCGCTTATAGATTCACCCTTCTTATTAAGAACAAGTTTTGCATCATCTAATATTTCGGCAAGTAGCAGTTCTCTAAGTGCGATATCATCCTTAACATAGCTTTCTTGTTTGCCTTTCTTCATTTTATAAAGAGGGGGTTGAGCTATGTAGATATAACCCTTTTCAATTAATTCAGGCATGTGTCTAAAAAACAAAGTAAGAATCAATGTTCTTATGTGAGAGCCATCCACATCAGCATCCATCATGAGGATTATTCTGTGGTACCTAAGCTTTTCTTCTTGCCAGTCCTCCCCTTTAATGCCGCAACCTAAGGCGGTGATAATAATTATGATCTCTTCAGAAGAAAGAACTTTATCAAGCCTAGCCTTTTCTACGTTCAATATCTTTCCTTTAAGCGGGAGTATCGCCTGGAAATGCCTGTCCCTGCCCTGTTTAGCAGAACCTCCTGCCGATTCGCCCTCTACTAAATAAATCTCACTCAGACTGGGGTCCTTCTCTTGGCAGTCTGATAGCTTTCCTGGAAGGCCGCCGCCTTCAAAAACACCTTTGCGCCTTGTAAGCTCTCTGGCTTTTCTTGCGGCTTCCCTTGCCCTAGCAGCGTCTATTATTTTTTGAGCAATTAGCTTGGCCTCTGCAGGATTTTCTAATAAATATTCTGAGAGCGCCTTATACATTTCTTGCTCTACAACCGGGCGAACCTCCGAGGAGACCAGCTTATCTTTGGTTTGAGATGAGAACTTGGGATCTGGAACTTTTACAGAAACTATTGCCACCAAGCCTTCCCTAGCATCCTCTCCAGAAGTAGAGGCCTTGTCTTTAGTGTTCATGCCCTCTCTTTCCATGAAATTATTTAAGGTTCTGGTAAGGGCGGTCCTGAACCCCACTAAATGAGTTCCGCCATCTCTTTGCTTTATATTATTTGTGTAGCACTGAATATTTTCTTGATAGCTGTCATTCCACTGCAGAGAAACCTCTACCGTTATTCCGTCTTTAGATTCTTGAACAAAATGGAATATTGAATTAACAGTTGTTCTGTTGTTATTTAAATAAGCTACGAATTCAGCTAGGCCGCCCTTGTGCATAAACGTAACTTCCTTTCCTGTTCTGTCATCTGAAACAATGATCTTCAAGCCGGAGTTGAGAAAAGAAAGCTCTCTCATTCTTGCCTGTAAAATTTCAAAATCGAATAAAATATTTGAGAAGGTTGTTGCTGAAGGCACAAACCTTACCTCAGTTCCAGTTAAGTCTGATTTGCCAATGCTCTTTAACTTGCTCTTAGGGGCTCCATCGGCATAATTCTGTTCATAAGTTTTTCCACCTCTATGGATCGTTAACTTCAAGTCTTCGGAAAGTGCGTTAACAACAGACACGCCCACGCCATGAAGGCCCCCTGAAACTTTATACGAGTTGTCGTCAAACTTTCCACCTGCATGAAGTTTTGTCATTACAACTTCTGCTGCGGAAACGCCTTCTTCGTGCATTTCTGTTGGTATGCCCCTTCCGTTATCTATAACTTCAACGCAATTATCAGAAATTATCTTTACAGATATTTCATCACAGTGGCCCGCTAAAGCCTCATCTATAGAGTTGTCTACAATTTCATAGACCATGTGATGTAAACCAGTGCCGTCATCAGTATCACCGATATACATACCCGGTCGTTTCTTGACCGCTTCCAGGCCCTTCAGTACGTTGATACTGGAGGAATCATAATCCGTATTGGTAGATTTCTTAGGGTTCTTGGTGGTGGTTTTTTTTGTTTTAGGAGAAGACTCTTTCTTCTTGGTAGGCATATAGACATTTTAGCCTATTTTTATAAATTTATCCTTTTAAATTGCTTTAAATCTTCATTCATTTTATCTAAAAAACTCCCGTCTATTGCTGTCAAAATGACCTGATTTTTATCTTTAGAAATAATATTGAATAAAGTTTTTAAATTGTCCTCATCCATCTCAGCGCCTATGTCGTCTATGAGCAGAAAAGACTCTCTTTGAGAGAACTTATTAATAATATCATAAGAAGATAAAAACATTAATATAATCAATAACTTAACTTGACCTCTCGATAAATTTGCTGCTGCTTTTTTCTTATCAACAGAAAATACAAAATCTTGTCTGTGGGGCCCTTGGGTTGTGTAGCCTAATGCCATGTCTTTTGGCAGGCTGTCTTGAAAGCACTTTCTCATTGACTTTGAAGTGTCCCAACCTGATATAAAGTGTAAATTTATATCTTTTAAGAATTCAATTTTGTTTTCTTTGATCTCTTTAAAAATGTAGTCTATAGAAACCTCTTTAAAGACTTTAAAAAATTCATACTGCTCCTTGCTCAACTTCAAGCCAAGCTCTAAAACTTGTTCGGTCCAATTGTTTAATTGCTGAATTGGCAATTTTTTTCTTAAAGCCCTGTTTCTTTGTTGGAGTGCTTTACTGTAATTGTTATTTAAAATGCCAGTTTCAGGTTTCACGTGGAACATCAGCCTATTAACAAAATCTCTTCTAAGTTCAGGCTCCCCTTCTACCATCCTTAGGTGTTTTCCTAATATCGCCTGTATAAGAGGTGCTTCAGAGCTTTTTATGCTCTTCCCTCCCAGGGTTCTTTTGGTAGAGATTCTTCCCTCAGAAGACTTAGAGCTCTCAAGTCTTAATTCTATTTCACTGGACTTGCCCAAGGCGGCTATTTTAAAAAAAGATTCTGTGTGCTTGATGCAGTCCAGGGTATTTGAGGATCTGAAGGATTTACCGGAAAAAAGGATCTCCACTGCCTCCAAGATGCTTGTCTTTCCAGAGCCATTTTTTCCTACTATTAATGATCTTTCTGGTGAAAGTTCTATTTTTTTTGAGTCAAAGAGTCTAAATTTTTCTAAATATAGACTGTCTATTGGCATTTATAGCCTCATGGGCATGATTACATAAACTTCAGAATCTGAGGACGGCTCCTTGATGATGCAACTAGAGTCTTCACCGTAAAAGACAAGCTCTACATCCTTTGTCTCTACAGACCCCAATACATCTAATAAATACCCTATATTAAAGCCAATTTCTAAAGGCGACCCCTTATAATCCACTTCCAAAACTTCTTCTGCTGATTCTTGTTCGGGGTTGTTTGCTGTCAATTTAAGGCTGCCTTCTGAAAGAGCAAACCTTACTCCTCTGTACTTTTCATTAGAAAGAACAGAGGCTCGTGACAGAGCTAATTGCAATTTTTCCTTTTCTATTTTCAAAGAACTAGGATCTCCTGAGGGGAAAACCTTCTCATAATCAGGGTATTTGCCATCTATAAGCTTTGTAGAAAACTGCAAATTGCCTGATTTGACACTAAAATACGAAGCTCCTACGTTAAGTTCTACCGCCTCTTCAGATTGAGGTAATAATTTAGAAAGCTCAAGCACAGCCTTTCTTGGCAGAATTTGTTTGAGTTGGAGCCCTTCCTTGTTTTCAAGCTTTGAACTTGCCAGGGCCAGCCTGTGCCCATCCGTGGCTACGCCCTTTATTTCGTTGTTATCAAACTCCAAAAGAAGGCCATTAAGATAATAACGAACGTCTTGCGAAGCCATAGAGAATGATGTTTTAGTTAGAATTCTTTTTAGAACACTCGCCCCTATAAGAGATGATGTTTGTTCTTCAGAAATCTCGAGCTCAGGGAAATCGTCTGCTGATATAGTAGAAAAATCAGCATGGAATCCTTTTGATGCCACCGTAAGCTTTCCACTTGCAAGGCTGAAGCTTATTTCTTCATTGTCCGGTAGTGACCTGCAAAGTTCTGACATTTTTCTAGCCGAAACAGTTGTCTCGCCTTCTTCGTCCGTTGACACAACGCTTGAACTGGCTTGAATCTGTATCTCTAGATCAGTTGCAGTAACCTCTACTGAGCCGTTTTGGGCTTTAATTCTTAAATTTGCAAGTATAGGGATGGTTTGCCTTCTCTCAGCAACAGCAGCAGCGTTTTGAAGCGCCTCAACTATTTGTGATTTTTGTGCTATAAATTTCATATCAGTTAAATGGTTAAAACTCTGACTAATTTCGTATAGTCTTCTTCTATATCAAGATTTAGCCCTCTAAGCTCTCTAATTTTCTTACAGGCGTGGATAACTGTGGTGTGGTCTCTTCCGCCAAAAGCCTCTCCTATCTCGGGTAAACTATAATTAGTTAACTCTTTAGCCAAAAACATCGCCATTTGTCTTGGCCTGGCAACAGACCTACTCCTTCTTTTAGACAGCAAATCACTAAGTTTAATATTATAGTACTCTGCTGTTGTTTTTTGGATGTTTTCCACGCTAACCTGCCTTGCTTGAATTGCAAGGAGGTCCTTCAAGGAGTCTTTAATAAGCTCGACTGTAATGGGGCGCCCTGTAAAATTTGAATTAGCGATTACTCTTTTTAAGGCGCCTTCCAGCTCCCTTACATTTGACCTTACTTTTTGTGCGATAAAAAAGGCCGATTCTTCATTAAGCTCTTGATCCATTTGCTTAGACTTACTAAAAAGAATGGCAACACGTGTTTCTAATTCAGGCGGCTCTATGACAACAGGTAGCCCCCACCCCAGCCTGGACTTTAATCTATCCTCAAGGCCGTCTATTTCTTTTGGGTACCTATCACAAGTTAGTATCATTTGACTGCCCTTTTCTAGTAGAGAATTAAATGTATGAAAAAGTTCTTCTTGTGATTGTTCTTTTTTTGCAAAGAATTGAATGTCATCAATTAGCAGTGCATCCAAGGATCTATAGTGTTGCTTAAATTCACTAATTGCTCCTAATTGTAGAGATTTTACCATATCACTCACGAACTTCTCTGAATGAACATAAGCTATTTTTTTTGTAGGATCTTCTTTTTTTAGCTGATTTCCAACCGCGTGCATCAAGTGAGTTTTACCAAGCCCCACCCCTCCATATATAAAAAGAGGATTGTAGGAGTTCTTCAAACCGCTGGCTATCTGCCTCGATGCGGCCAAGGCAATTTGATTAGACTTGCCTTCCACGAATGTTCCAAAGTTAAAAGAATCTATTAAATTACTTTTTATAGCTTTATATTCTTTTTCAATATTTGTTTGTTTGTTTTGTTGTGCTGTTTCATTTACTGAGATGACAGAGTTATTTGAAGTAACTTCGAAAGCTAGGTTCAAATCTGAATTACTTGTTATGGCAGAAAGTCTCTCCTCTATAGACAGTCCATAATTCTGCTCCACCCAGTCAGAAATAAACTTGTTCGGAGCTAAAACAGTGTAGGAAAGGGGGTTTGAGCCCGAATTTTCTTCTAGCAATAGCGGCGCTATCCAGGTTGAGTACTCTTCAATGGAAAGATCTTTTTCTAAAGTTTTTTTACATTCGTTCCAAAAATAAAGTTCTGACATAATTCTGATTATATACAGATTTAAGTAGTTATCCACAGCATAACAACAATTATTTAATGTGGATAACTTGTGAATATATTGTTTTTTTGTTTTTCCTTGTCAATTTGGCCCAAAAAACCTATTATGCGCACCCGTTTACACATTTCAAAGTAAAACAATGAAAAGAACTTATCAACCAAGCAGAATCAAAAGAGCAAGAACACATGGCTTTAGAGCAAGAAATGCTACGGTTGGCGGCAGAAAGGTCCTCAGCGCTCGAAGAAAGAAAGGAAGACAGTCTCTTACGGTCTAATGTTTCATGGGGGTAAAGCGCTCCATACCATCCTCAGAAGGCTTTAATGAAGCTTTCTCAAATCCCGATAGAAAAGTCTCTACAAAGCATTTCATGCTGCTATTAAAAGAAAATGATTTAGGTTACGCCAGAATCGGGGTTGCTGTCAGGAAGAAAGATATTAAACTGGCCGTGCAAAGGAATAGAATAAGAAGAAAAATTAAAGGAAGTTTCAGGGTAAACATTTCAAAATTAAAAGCAGCCGACCACGTGATTTTTGTTAAAAAAAATATCACTGACGATAGTGCTGTAATAAAAAAAGAACTTGAAAACCTGTGGCAAAAAATAGAAAAGCGTATATGAAAAGAATACCCATATTTTTTATACTAATGTATCAAAAATTTATAAGTCCTCTTTTGAGACCAAGCTGTAGATTTCATCCTACGTGCTCTGAATACTCCATACAGGCGATCACAAAATACGGTGCTACAAAAGGTATGTTTTTATCTTTAAAAAGAATTCTAAGATGCAACCCTTGGGGCGGCAGTGGTCTAGACCCAATACCAGGAGAAAAAGAAAATGGATGTAATTAAGACGGTTCTCATAGCAAGCATAGCTGTAGTTCTATATTACCTGTTGTTGCAATGGCCCACTCAGGCAAATACTCCAGAGAGGGTGGAAGAAATATCCAGCCAAATGCCAATGGATTTGGTCGATGAATCAAGAGAAATACCCAGTCAAACAAATATTAATTCAGATAGTGAAGACTCACTATCACTTTTTGAAACCCCCGCGATACAGACCCCAAAAACGCCAGAAACAAAGGCCCCATTAATGTCCTCGAGCAAGTTATTTGTTCTGGAAAACGACACTCTTGTAATGGAGATTGACGGCCTGTCTGGAAGAGTTGTTTCTTCAAAGTTAAAGCTCATTAAAAACTCTAAAAACGGTGAAACCAACTTGGGTATTTTTGGCTCAACTGGGGAAAATTTTTATTTTGCTAATAGCGGATTCTTCACTAAGTCACAGGGTTATTTACAACCCGAGTTTACTAAAATCTCCTCTTATTCAGGTGAAGAGAATTCTAAGATTTATAAACTTGAAGGGAGCTGCCTCTGGTCTTGTTTTCAAGAGAGAAATTAAAATGCATCCTGGTAAATATTATCTTGAGGTGGAAGATTTTATAGAAGGAGGTCTGCCTGGGGTGGATTTGGAAGTGACACCTTATGTTGTTATAGAGAGAAGCGAAGAAGAGGTTGAAGAGGGTGGCCTTGCTTACACTTATCTTGGACCTGTGTTTTCAACTCAAGAAGAAAAATACGAAAAATACGACTTTGACGATATTGACGATGCCAACTTTAAAATTCAGTCGCCTGGCGGCTGGGCCTCTCTCATTCAACACTATTTTGTTTCGGCGTGGGTTCCTGATCAAAGCAGGTCATACCTTTACCAGGCAAGAAAAAACCCCACCACAGGGAGATATTCTATCGGATACACAAGCTCTTCTGAGGTTTTGGGCGTAAATAAGGGCCTTGTTTCGTTTAAAAACACCCTTTATGTCGGTCCAAAGCTGCCAGAACAGCTCAAAACAGTCCACCCAGACCTGGATTTGGTTGTTGATTATGGTTTTTTGTGGTGGTTAGGGAAGCCAATGTATTGGTTGCTTAACTTGGGGCATGACTTATTTAAAAACTGGGGTCTTGCCATTATATTTCTTACTATTCTTCTAAAAATAGCCACCTGGCCTTTATCGGCCGCGGCTTACAGGTCTATGGGGAAAATGAGGGTGCTTGCACCAAGGATGAAGGAAATTCAAGACAGGCATGGTGACGACAAACAAAAAGCAGGCCAGGCCATGATGGAGTTTTACAAAAAAGAGGGCGTAAACCCCCTTGGCGGCTGCCTACCAATGCTTATTCAAATGCCTTTCTTTTTGGCTTTTTATTGGGTTTTAATGGAAACGGTTGAATTACGACACTCTCCTTTTATTTTCTGGATAGACGACCTCTCTGCAATGGATCCGTTTTTTGTTTTGCCGCTTCTTAATGCTGCTGGCATGTATTATTCTCAAAAACTCACCCCTGCGCCTGCAAACGCCGACCCTATGCAAGCTCAAATGATGAAGTTCTTTCCTCTTATCTTTGCAGCAATATTTGCCTTCTTTCCATCGGGTCTTGTTCTGTATTGGCTCATAAACATGCTAGTTACATTGTTTCAGCAGTGGTGGTATTACAGAAAAGAAGTTAAGGCCTAGTTAAAGTGGACTTTGAAACAATAGTCGCACCAGCTACGGCGCCAGGTCGAAGCGGTGTGGCCGTTATAAGAATATCAGGGCCTTTGGCCTTGCAAATAGGAGGGAACATCTGTGGGGAGGTCTCACAACCAATGCTTCTTAGGCCGTGTTCTATAAAAAATTCAGACAAAAAGACTGTGGATCGCGGTCTTGTTGTTTTTTTTAAAGGTCCGGCCAGCTACACGGGGGAGGATGTCATAGAGATTCATTGTCACGGGAACCCTGTAATTGTTGATCTTATTATAAAAGAGGCTTTGTTGCAGGGGGCTAGGGTTGCGGAACCGGGGGAATTTACCAAGAGATCCTTTTTAAATGACAAAATAGATTTAGCCCAAGCAGAGTCGGTTGCAGATTTAATCGCAGCCCAAACAGACAGTGCTGTTTTGGGGGCCAACATATCTCTTTCTGGAGAGTTTTCTAATAAAATTAATGTGTGTATAGCTACTCTTGTTAACTTAAGGGTTGTTGTGGAGGCTGCTATAGACTTTCCTGATGAAGAAACACCAGATGAAGATGTGCGGTCTTTGGTTGAGTCGGCAAATGATCAAATTCAATTTATCTCAGGTCTTATAAGGGGCTCTGAGCACGGTGCTTTAATGAGAGAGGGTTTGGGGGTGGTAATACTAGGCGCCCCAAATGTGGGTAAATCTACATTATTAAATTGTTTTGCTAAAGAGAACCTGGCAATTGTTTCAGATACTCCCGGAACGACTCGTGATTTAATTTCAGCAAACATTAACCTTGGTGGAGTGCCTGTAGAGTTTGTGGACACGGCCGGTCTGCGTTCGGGTTCGCAAGATTCCATAGAAATAGAAGGGATGAATAGGGCTAAAAAAGCCGTTGAAAACTCTAACCTTGTTTTAGAGGTTGTTGACGCAAAAGACTTTCATGGTTTTGAAAGGTTGAATGAGAATAGTTTGCTTGTCTTTAATAAGGTGGATTTATTAGAAGGGGCGGTTCCTGGCGAGGGGTTGTTTGTATCGGCTTCCACGGGTGAAGGAATTCTTGAACTAATAGATGAAATTATGAAAACCGCGGGTCTTCACCCGGGTATTGAAATCCCTGCACTTTCCAGAAGAAGACACATCCTTTGTTTGGAAAAAGCAAAAGAATCTCTTGAAGAGTCTGTGTCACTGCTTAAAGACAAAAGCTCTCTTGAACTGGTTGCTGAGTGCCTGCTTTCTGCCCAAATAAACCTCGGTGAAATTACCAGTCCTGTTTCTTCAGATGATTTGCTGGGCGAAATTTTTTCTGAATTTTGCATAGGTAAATAAAATTCTGTTAACAACACGGGTATAAAAAAAATTTAAATGTTAGTAGATTTTTTGCTCACATTTTCTTTTTCTCTGTCCACAGGTTAGGTGTCTGTTCTTGCCGGTGTTTAGATTAAATTAAAGTGTTTGTTGGTGTGGGTTTAAAGACTTACCTACAGAAAACCAGCAACCCAATAACTAAGAAAAAATTATTCTTATATAATATACAAAATAAATTTTATTTATAAACATTGTGGATAGTTTTGATCTTATAGTAATAGGCGGCGGTCACGCAGGCGTTGAGGCTGCATCTGCCGGTGCTCGCATGGGGGTTAAGACCCTTTTAATTAGCCACAAAAAAGACACCATTGGTCAAATGTCCTGTAACCCAGCAATAGGTGGAATAGGAAAAAGCCACCTAGCAAAAGAGGTTGATGCCTTAGGCGGTCTTATGGCGAAAGCAACGGACCTGTCGGCCATTCACTACAGAGTGTTAAATGCAACAAAAGGCCAAGCCGTGAGGGCGACCAGGGCGCAAACGGACAGGCAGTTATACAGGGAGGCAATACAAGATCTTTTGAAAGCAGAAGAGAACCTAACCATATTGGAAGATTCGGTTGAGGATATAGTTGTAGAAAGTGGGACTATAAAGGCCGTTATAACCTCCAACACAGGCGAGGTGAAAGCAAAGAAGGTCGTTTTAACAACAGGAACTTTTCTTGGCGGAATTATGCACACGGGGCTGGAACAAAAACCAGGAGGAAGAATAGGAGATCCGCCAAGCAACATCCTGGCGCAAAAGCTCAGAGCCATGCCTTTCAGGGTGGGGAGGCTGAAAACAGGAACGCCTCCAAGGCTGGACGGAGAAACTATTGATTGGTCGAAGCTGTCGGAACAACCCGGCGACACCCCGACACCCCTCATGTCATACACGGGCAACAAAGAGGACCACCAAAAACAAATCAACTGTCACATCACACGAACAAACACAGAGACACACAAGATAATAAGGGACTCTTTAGATAAATCACCACTGTACAGTGGAGTTATAGAGGGAGTTGGTCCGCGCTACTGCCCCTCTATCGAAGACAAAGTGGTCAGGTATGCAGAAAGAAGCTCCCACCAAATATTTGTAGAACCCGAGGGGCTAAACACAAACGAAATATACCCAAACGGCATATCAACAAGCCTGCCACCCGAAGCCCAGTTAAAAATGATAAGGTCCATAACAGGCTTTGAAGAGACCAACATAACAAAGCAAGGCTATGCCATAGAGTACGATTTTTTTGATCCAAGAGATCTGCGCCATTCACTTGAAACAAAACACATTCAAGGGCTTTATTTCGCAGGACAAATAAACGGCACAACGGGATATGAGGAGGCGGCAGCGCAAGGCTTAATGGCGGGAATAAACGCCGCACTAAAAATCCAAAACAAGAAAGAATGGACGCCAGGCAGGCATGAAGCATACGTGGGAGTTTTGATCGACGACCTTGTAACCCTTGGAACAAAAGAACCCTACAGGATGTTCACGAGCCGAGCCGAATACAGGCTGATTTTAAGAGAAGACAACGCGGATATGCGGCTGACAAAAAAAGGAAGAGAGCTTGGCTTGGTCGACGATAAACTTTGGCACAAACACCTAGACAAAGAAAAACAAAGCAAGGACGAGCTCAGGGCACTTAAAACCAGGAAAATTAAACCTGAGTCAAAAGAGGCCAAAACCCTTGAGCTGGATACAGGCGAAACAGTGGCTGCAACAAAAACCCATCACGAGCTTTTAAAAAGACCAGCGATAAAGTACCACAACCTGCCCGAACACAACGAAACCTTAACAAAAAACATAATTGACGAAATAGAGGCTGAGATAAAATACGCAGGCTATGTGGAGAGGCAAAAAACCGAAATAACCAGGCTTCAAAAAAACGAAAACACAAAAATTCCTAAAACTTTGGACTATGAAAACGTTATAGGCCTCTCAAACGAAGTCAGGCAAAAGCTTATGTCTGCTAAACCCGAAAGCCTTGCCAGGGCATCTAGACTCCCAGGTATCACACCGGCGGCCATATCGCTTTTGATGGTACATATAAAAAAAGAAAGAAAACTAGCGGGTTGAATATTGAGCCAACTGGATAAGTACAAAGAATTACTGCTTAAGTGGAACAAAACCCACAATCTTGTCTCCAAAAGTCAGGCACAAAATTTAGATGAACACATAGAAGACTCTCTTTCTGTATCAAATTTTTTGGGCCCTGAGATTTTGGATCTTGGAAGCGGAGGGGGCTTCCCCGGCATTCCTCTTGCTATAAAAAACCCTGAAAAAAAACTCCACCTTGTAGAAAGTAATGCAAAAAAAGCAGCCTTTTTGCTCAACACCACCAACCAACTGGAGCTGAAGAACATTAAGGTCTATAACAAGAGAATAGAAGATCTGCGACCCGAGGAGTTTCCCGCTGCTCTTGAAATAATCACACGGGCCTTTGGTTCGGCCACTCAAATAATAAAATCTTCAGAGCGCTTCCTGTCTTGCCCTGGAAACGCATTAAAATTAATGAAAACCACCCAACAATACAAAGAAGAACAACTGCCAGCTGGCTACGAAGAAACAAAACTAGAAAAGATTTTGTTAAAAGGAAAAGACAAGGGACGCATCTTGGTTACAATAGAATCAACATAAAGTTAATTTTGAAAACTCTAGTAATCGCCAATCAGAAAGGGGGTGTTGGAAAAACAACAACCGCAGTAAATTTATGTGCTTCGCTGGCTGCCATGAAAAGAAGGGTTTTGTTGGTCGATGCAGATCCGCAAGCAAATGCGACAACAGGCTCTGGTTTGGAAAAAGTTGATGAAACCGAAGGGACCTCGTCCGCGCTACTAAATTTAGAAGGAAAAAGGGTTTTTAAAACAGAAAGCATGGGGTACGACGTTATGCCCTCTGGCCCCTCTTTGGTCGCAGCCGAATCCCAACTAAGAAACATGGAAGAAAGAGAGCTTGCACTATTAAAAAGCCTAGAGCCCCTTCAGGATAAATACGACTACGTCATAATAGACTGTCCCCCCTCGCTTAACCTTTTAACAATAAACGGACTGAGGGCTTCCAAGAACCTCCTTGTTCCAATGCAGTGCGAGTATTTTGCACTGGAAGGCTTGGCTGGGCTTATAGAAACCATAGACCAGCTGAACGCTAGCACGGGCCACAACCTTAGACTCAGGGCGATTGTTAGAACAATGTTTGATCCTAGAAACAAGCTGGGCAGGCAGGTAACCGAGGAGCTTGCTACCCATTTTAAAGACGAGCTTTTTTCAACGGTCATTCCAAGAAACATAAAGCTGGCAGAAGCACCAAGTTTTGGAAAATCAGCCCTAGCTTACGAACCAAATGCAAAAGGAACCCTGGCTTATCTGGCCATGGCGGGCGAACTAATAGCAAGAATGGAAGACCAGTATAAGGAGGGCGCAATATGACAAAAGACAATTCATCTCTTGGAAAGGGTTTGGGCTCACTCCTGGGCGACAGGCCAAAGCAACAAGTTTCCGGTTTAACGGAAATCGCTACGGAAGACTTAACACCCGGGCAATACCAACCAAGAAAAAAAATGTACAGAGACACGCTGGAGGAATTGGCTGAAAGTATAAAGCAACAGGGTGTTCTGCAACCGCTGGTTGCAAGAAGACTGGCCTCCGGGCGATATGAGATTGTTGTGGGAGAGAGAAGATGGAGAGCGGCACAGATGGCCGGGCTCAGCACAGTTCCAACGGTGGTGAGGGATTTGAACAACAACGAAACGGCTAAAATTGCTTTGATAGAAAATTTACAAAGAGAAGATCTCAATGCGATGGACCAGGCCAGGGGCCTGCAACGCCTTCAAAAAGAATTTAATTTATCTCAAGAATCTCTTGGCGAGGCCGTGGGCAAGTCAAGATCATCAGTAACGAATTTGTTGAGACTTCTAAATCTCTCGTCAGAAGTTCAAGAGTTTTTAGAACAAGGAAAGTTGGAGATGGGACATGCAAGGGCACTTCTTTCTTTGGATGAGTCAAAACAAAACACTTTTGCCCTTGAAATAATAAAAAAAGGTTTTTCAGTGAGAGAAACCGAAAGATACGTTTCCGAAAAGAAAAATAAAACAACCCCCAAAGATGCCCAAAAAACAAAAGACCCAAACACAACTCTTCTAGAGAGGGAAGTTTCTGAGATTCTGGGAGCTGCAACCGAGATAAAGCATAACAAACAGGGCAAGGGCAAGTTGGTAATCAACTTTAAAACCCTTGACGCCTTGCAGGGTATTTTAGAAAAAATAAAATCATAAAAAATTTAAAAAAAGCACATTTCTGCTTGGACTCCTGAGCACACATCTCTATAATTGCCGCGCCTAACGAAATCAGAATGGCCAATAAAGAACTAAACTCGACAGACTACATACAACACCACCTTCAAAACTTAACCTTTGGAGAGTGCTCTGATGGGGAATGGAGATTCGCGGACGGCCACATAAATTTTGGAAAAGATCACGAGGCACATGTTGAGCAAAAAGATTACACGTGCGACGTCAATGAAATGGGATTCAATGCCGTTCACGTAGACACCATGGCTGTTTCAATTTTTCTGGGCTGTCTTGTGAGCTTCTTTTTTTGGTCGATAACAAGAAAAGCCTCAGTAAAAAACCCCAGTAAATTACAAAATGCTTTTGAATACGCATTCGACTTTGTGCGAGGGGCGGTGAATGACACTTTCGTTCCAAAAAACAACAACATAATAGGGCCCTTGGCACTTACATCTATTTCGTGGGTCTTAGCAATGAACTTGATGGACTTATTGCCAGTAGACCTGATACCTTGGATAGCAAACGGCTTCCAGGCCTCAAACATGTACGGTCCGGTTCACTACTTTAAAATACTTCCCGTGGCAGATATTAATGCGCCCGCAGGAATGGCTCTTGGAATAGCTGTACTCATTCATTATTACAGTATCAAAAATAAAGGCCTGGGAGGCTTTGTTGCGGAATTAACACTGCAACCACTAGGTAAATGGGCACTTCCCTTCAACATGATCGTTGAAATTCCAGGGTTCTATGCAAAACAAGGCGCGCTGGCTTTGAGACTTTATGGAAATCTATTTGCTGGAGAAATGATATTTATTTTAATAGCCCTTCTTTTTGGAAGCTTCTTTGAAAGCGTATCCGGAGCTATGTGGGGTGTTTTAGGGATTCTTTTGCACATGGGCTGGGCAATATTCCATATTTTAATAATTGCACTACAAGCCTATGTTTTTATGATTTTAACTGTTGTGTTTTTAAACCAAGCACACGAAACTCACCACTAATTAATTAAGGAGAAAAAAATGGATGAATTAAGATTAGTAGCTGGAGCCATACTGGCCGGTTTAGGCGCTGTTGGCGGTGCTATCGGCGTAGGCGTAGCAGCATCAAAGTACCTTGAAGGAATAGCAAGACAGCCTGAGCTGCAAAGTTATCTTTTGGGTCAGTTTTTTATAATGATGGCATTAGTAGACGCTTTGCCAATTATATCGCTGGCTTTTGGACTTATATTTCTATTCACCTAGACAACAAGAAAGGATCAAATGAATTTTAATTACACATTAATAGGCCAGCTTCTGGCATTCATTTTGTTTGTGTGGTTCTGCATGAAGTATGTCTGGCCCCCAATGCTACAAATCCTGGAAGAAAGAGAGAAAGAAATCTCTGATGGACTGGACGCAGCTAGCAAAGGAAAAAGAGAGCTTGAAGAGGCGGAAACTAAAAAAGCCGAAGTAATGGGCGCTGCAAAAAAAGAAGCAGCTGAACTCATTAATCAAGCCAACCTTAGAGCAAACCAAATGGTTGAAGATGCTAAATCCAAGGCCCAAGAAGAGGCTGATAGAATCAAAGAATCTGCAGAAAAGGACGTGGTTCAAAGCATGAATAAGGCCAGAGAGGGTCTCAGATCTGAGGTTGCAGTTTTGGCTGTGGCTGGTGCAGAAAAGCTGCTTAAGGCTGAAATAGACCAAGAAGCCAACGCCTCATTAATAGATGAAATAGCCGGCGAACTTTAACAATGGCAAATAACTCGACACTCTCTAGACCATACGCCCAGGCTTTGTTTGAGCATTCTGACGACTGGTCGAGTGATTTAGAAAAAATTTCGTTAGCCGTTGGAGATTCTAGCGTTGCTAACTTGATTGATTCACCGCACCTCTCTTACCAAGAAAAGGTCAAACAGTTTTTGGCGCTGTTCGAAGGAGAGATTGAGTCTAAGGCTGTAAGTTTTCTAAAAGTTCTGGGCGAGTCTAAAAGACTTTCGCTGATACCGGACATAGAAAAAGAGTACAAGGCATTAATGGCAAGCAAGGAAGGGGAGAAAACCGTAGAGCTGTTATCGCCCTTTGCCCTTTCGGCAGAGCAGCAAGAAAAAGTTACAACATCCCTAAAGAAGCGTTTCGGTGAAAATTTAATAATAGAAGCCGGAGTGGACGAATCCCTAATAGGTGGTTTTTTAGCAAGAAGCGGAGACGATGTTCTTGATGCATCGATCAAAGGAAAGCTTGAAAAACTAAGCAATCAATTAACATAAATATCAAAGGTTAAAAATGGAAGAACTAAACCCATCTGAAATAAGTCAAATAATAAGACAAAAAATTGACGCTTTGGATTCAGAACCAAAGCCAAGCAACGAAGGCACAATTGTCTTTTTAGCAGACGGCATAGCCAGAATACACGGGCTAGGCGAAGTCATGAATGGCGAACTGATCCAGTTTGAGCACGGCGTTCAAGGAATGGCCCTAAACCTCGAAAGAGATTTTGTTGGAGCCGTTATTCTTGGAGATTATAGGCTTCTGGCGGAAGGCGAGACGGCCAAATGCACCGGGACCATTTTAGAGGTTCCTGTTGGAGAAGCTCTTCTAGGAAGAGTGGTCAATGCACTCGGAGAGCCAATAGATGGCAAAGGAGCCATAGACACGGAGCTAAGATCTCCCGTAGAAAAAATTGCCCCTGGTGTTATTTCAAGACAAGGAGTTGATCAGCCCGTTCAAATAGGACTGAAAGCAATTGATAGCATGGTCCCCGTAGGGCGAGGGCAACGAGAACTAATCATTGGCGACAGACAAACAGGAAAAACCGCCATTGCCATTGATGCAATCATCAACCAAAAAGACACCGGCGTTAAATGCGTCTACGTGGCAATAGGACAAAAACAATCAACCATCGCTGGAGTGGTAAGAACGCTAGAAAAATACGGCGCAATGGAAAACACCATAGTTGTTGCAGCAGGAGCGGCAGACCCGGCTCCCATGCAGTACATAGCAGCATTTTCTGGTTGTTCAATGGGAGAATATTTTAGAGATCGCGGAGAAGATGCTTTGATTGTCTATGACGATTTAACTAAGCAAGCTTGGGCCTACAGACAAATGTCTCTTCTGCTAAAAAGACCTCCAGGAAGAGAGGCTTATCCAGGTGATGTTTTCTACCTTCACTCAAGACTCCTGGAAAGATCAGCAAGAGTTAGCGCGGATTACGTTGAAAAATTTACAGACGGAAAGGTAAAAGGAAAAACGGGCTCTTTAACTGCACTTCCTATAATTGAAACCCAAGCAGGAGATGTCTCAGCGTTCGTTCCAACAAACGTTATTTCCATTACTGATGGACAAATTTTTCTAGAAACCTCGCTTTTTAGTGCAGGATTAAAACCGGCAATGGATCCGGGCATATCCGTATCAAGAGTTGGAGGAGCGGCGCAGCTTCCCATCATAAAAAAACTTGGTGGCGGAATCAGGACGGCGCTAGCGCAGTACAGAGAACTAGAGGCCTTCTCGCAGTTTGCATCTGATCTCGATGATGCATCGAGAGAGCAGCTAGAGCATGGAACGCGTGTAACCGAGCTCATGAAGCAAGGACAAAACTCACCCATGAGCGTGTCTGAAATGGGAGCTGTTCTTTTTGCAGCTAACGAAGGCTACCTAAAAGAAGTCGAAGTAGAGAAAATTAAAGATTTTGAAAAAGCTTTACTGGCTTATTTGCATTCAGAGCACACCGAGCTCATGAAAACCGTAGCAGAAACTGGTGATTACGGTGATGCGGTTGCTGCAGAATTCAAGGAAGCTTTAGATAATTTTGTGAGCACACAGACCTACTAAAAAATGGCAAATAGCAAAGAAGTAAGAAACCAGATCGCCAGTATTGGGAATACCCAAAAGATTACTAGCGCCATGGAAAAAGTTGCTGCCAGCAAAATGAAAAAGACCGAAGTTAGAATGGCGAAAGGCAGGCCTTACAGAGAAAGAATGCTGGAAGTTATATCGCATTTAGCAAACGGACAGCCTGAATACAAGCCCACTTACATGGATGAAAGAGAAGTAAAAAATGTTGCAATTATTGTTGTTACTTCTGACAAGGGACTTTGCGGCGGTCTTAATGCTAATCTGCTAAGGCAGGTTACAAGATTTACAAAAGAACTCTCAGAAGAAGGAAAGCAAGTAAGCTTTTGCCTAATTGGCACCAAAGGAAGAGCCTTCTTTAAATCTTACGGAGGAAAAATTATTTCAGCAACTGAAAAGCTGGGGGACGATCCTTCTATCGAAGAATTGCTTGGAGCGATAAAAGTACTTCTGGACTCTTTTGTTGAAGGTGAGGTGGATAAAATTTATCTAGCGAGCAACAAGTTTGTAAACACAATGTCTCAAAACCCAACGGTAGAACAATTAGTGCCTTTGGTGAGAGAAGAGACCGAACAAAAATCTCAACACTGGGACTATTTATATGAACCCGATGACTCAAGAGTGATATTGGACGGATTGATGTCAAGGTACATTGAATCTTTGGTTTATCAAGGAGTGGTAGAGAATATTGCCTGTGAGCAGGCAGCGAAAATGGTGGCCATGAAAAGCGCAACTGATAACGCAGGCGACTTAATAGAAGAGTTGCAGCTGGTTTATAACAACGCCAGACAGGCAGCAATAACACAAGAACTTTCAGAAATTGTAGCGGGTGCAGCGGCACTTTAATTATTAATTAAATTTTGGATTTAACATTATGAGTACAGGAACAGTAATACAAATAATCGGCGCGGTAATTGACGTAGAATTCCCTAAGGAAAACCTGCCTAGAATCTACGACGCTTTAGAAGTAGAAGAAAACGGCCTGGTTTTAGAAGTGCAACAACAGTTGGGAGACGGCATTGTTAGAACAATCGCCATGGGCGCATCAGAAGGCTTGCGAAGAGGAGTTGCTGTTAAAAATACCAGCAACCCTATTTCAGTCCCCGTGGGAACAGGAACCCTTGGAAGAATCATGAACATTCTCGGAGAGCCGATTGATGAGAAAGGTGAAGTTAAGGCCGACAAAAAAATGCCAATACACAGAGCGCCTCCTTCTTATGAAGACCAGTCAGAAACAAAAGAGTTATTGGAAACGGGTATTAAAGTAATTGATTTAATGTGCCCATTTGCAAAAGGCGGAAAGGTTGGTCTATTTGGTGGTGCAGGTGTTGGTAAAACCGTAAACATTCAAGAGCTCATCAGAAACATAGCCTACGAGCACGAAGGGTATTCTGTTTTTGCTGGAGTAGGAGAAAGAACTCGTGAAGGCAATGACATGTACCATGAAATGAAAGAAGGCGGTGTTTTGGATAAAGTTGCCCTTGTTTACGGACAAATGAACGAGCCTCCAGGAAACAGATTAAGAGTCGCACTCTCTGGATTAACAATGGCAGAGGAATTCAGGGACGAAGGAAACGACGTTCTCATGTTTATAGACAACATATACAGATACACGTTAGCCGGAACGGAATGTTCTGCGCTTTTAGGAAGAATGCCATCAGCGGTCGGATATCAACCAACGCTAGCAGAAGAAATGGGAGTTCTTCAAGAAAGAATAACCTCCACAAAAACCGGCTCTATAACATCGGTTCAAGCCATCTACGTTCCGGCTGATGACAACACCGACCCTTCTCCAGCCACAACGTTCGCTCATTTGGACTCAACGGTTGTTCTTTCAAGGCAGATAGCTTCTTTGGGCATTTACCCGGCCGTGGATCCTTTGGATTCTTCAAGCAGGCAATTAGAACCTGATGTGGTTGGCCAGGAGCATTACGATGTTGCTAACTCAGTCAAAATGGTTCTAAATCGATACAAAGAATTAAAAGACATCATTGCCATTCTGGGAATGGACGAGCTGTCTGAAGAAGACAAGCTGGTTGTTTCAAGAGCAAGAAAAATAGAAAGATTCTTGTCTCAGCCATTCTTTGTGGCAGAGATATTCACGAACGCTCCAGGAAAGTACGTTTCTCTGGCAGAAACAATACGAGGATTTAAAGGAATTGTTGATGGTGAATACGACGAACTGCCCGAGCAAGCCTTTTTCATGGCTGGCGGGATAGACGAAGTCATCGAGAAGGCCAAAGAAGCATAAAATGGCAGTTATCAGTTGCAGCATCGTTAGCCCTGAAGGAGAGTTATTCTCAGGCGAAGTTGAAATGCTTATAGCAGAAGGAGGCGCTGGTGAAGTGGCCATTAATCCGCGACACGCTCCCTTGCTCGCAATACTGAAGCCCGGCCCTTTACGAATCACCATGGAAGGCGGGGAAGAAGAAGTCTTCTATGCCTCCGGTGGTTTCTTGGAAGTACAGCCCGGTTCGATAACCGTATTGACTGACGTTGCCGAGCGAGCAACGGACCTTGATGAAGCAGAAGCCGAAAGGGCAAAAGAATTGGCCGAAAAAGAACTCGAAGGTCAAAAATCTGACCTTGATTATTCTTTGGCAGCGGCCCAACTTGCTGAGGCAGCGGCAAGACTTAAGTCGATACAAAAACTTCGCAAGAAGTAGCCCCGAAACCTCTTTTTTTGGGTATCAGGCCCTTTTACTCTAGTATATACACCCCATGAACACTGATTTTATAATTTTGGCTGCCGGAAAAGGCACCAGAATGGGCAGCGACCTTCCAAAAGTTCTTAATTTATTGGGAGGAAAGCCACTGGTTCAGCACTTACTGGACACGGTGTCTGACATTAAGGGTTCCAGAGTGCAGTTAGTGGTGGGGCACAAGCCGGAACTGGTAAAAAGCAGCTTAGACACAAATAAAAAAACTGACTTTGTTCTGCAAAAGAAACAATTAGGGACGGGTCACGCAGTCAAGCAAACCTTAAAAAATCTTAGGTCCAATTCAATTTCTCTGGTTTTGTACGGCGACGGGCCGCTGGTAAAAAAACAAACTCTAACAAGGCTGATAGCTTCTGCAGAAAAAGGCAACCTTTCGATTCTGACTTATAAACCCACTGATCCGCACGGCTACGGAAGGATTGTTAGAGATAAGAAGGGCCTCGTTGAGAAGATAGTTGAGCAAAAGGATGCATCTTCAGATGAAAGAAAGATTTCAGAGGTGAATTCGGGGATTTTAGCCATTAAAACAAAATACCTTAAAGACCTTGTAAGAAAGATCTCCAATAAAAACGCAGCCAAAGAATATTATTTAACTGACATTGTGGAGATCGCAAATCAAGCAGGCATTCCGGTGAAGGCAACAATAGTTTCAGATCACAAACAAGTTCTGGGGGTCAATAATCAACAAGAGTTACATGATTTAGAGCGACAGTACCAAGAAGATTTGGCTAGGCAGCTTATCGTCAAAGGTGCTCGTTTGGCAGATTTATCACGCATAGACGTAAGAGGTGATTTGTCCGTAGGATCAGGCTCTTTTATTGATATCAATGCCGTCTTTGAGGGAAATAATAAAATAGGTAAGAACGTGACCATAGGCCCGAACTGTTACATTAGCAACTCCATACTGGCAGATGATGTGAAGGTTCTCGCCAACACGGTTATTGAGGATTCGATCGTAGGAGCCGGATGTGCTTTAGGTCCTTTTTCAAGAATAAGAGGCGGAACCACAATGGAAAAAGGCTCTGAATTAGGCAATTTTGTTGAGGCCAACAGAAGCCACATTGGCCCTTCATCCAAAGCGAAACACTTGACCTATCTTGGTGATGCTGAACTGGGAAGCAAGGTAAATGTAGGGGCAGGAACCATAACCTGTAATTACGATGGCAAAAATAAAAACAAAACGATAATGGGTGACGGTTCTTTCGTAGGCTCAAACTCATCTCTGGTTGCGCCGGTAAAATTAGGGAAAGACTCTTACACCGGAGCAGGATCGGTAATCACAAAGAACGTAAAAGACGGGGAGCTCGCCATTGGAAGGGGCAGGCAAATAAACATTAAAAAGAAGAAATAGTTATGTGCGGAATTATTGGAGTGGCTTCCAACAGGCCGGTAGTGGATAAACTCATCACGGGTTTGGCTCGCCAAGAATACAGAGGATACGATTCTGCTGGACTGGCTGTGTTTGGAGAAGACAACAACAGCATCCACGTCCACAGAAGACTTGGTAAGGTAGCCGAACTGCAAAGTGCAATCTCGGAATCTCCTTTAGGAGGAAGCACAGGAATAGCACACACGAGATGGGCAACGCACGGAATACCTGCAGAGAAAAATGCCCACCCCCATCATTCAAATAATGAAGTTTACGTGGTTCATAACGGCATCATTGAGAACCATCAAGAGATAAGAACCACCTTAAAAGCCCTTGGGTACAGTTTCGAGTCAGACACAGACACCGAAGTTATAGGTCACCTCATACACGCAAAATTAGAGACGGCGACAACTTTAGTTGAGGCTCTAAGAGCTGCGGTAAAAGACTTAAGAGGCGCTTATGCCATTGGAGCGGTCCATTCCAAGGAGCCCTCTCTTATAGCGGCCGCAAGAAAAGGCAGCCCCCTTGTTGTTGCTCATGGATCAGGGGAGAACTTCATAGCCTCCGATCAGCTGGCTCTGGCGAATTATGCAGAAGACTTTATTTTCTTAGAAGACGGCGATCTTGCTGAGATTACACCGACTTCTACAAAATTCTGGAACACCAAAGACGAAGAAGTTGACAGGCCAATCGTGGTGGCAAAGTCGTTAGGTGAAACCGTTGATAAAGGGGAACACAGACACTTCATGTTAAAAGAAATTTATGAGCAGCCTGAAAAGATTAAAGGACTGCTCGATGGGCAGCTGACCGAATCGGGAGTTCAAGAAGAAATTTTTGGACCAGGAGCGAAAGACATTTTCAAAAATGTAGAAGCAGTCCAAATTGTCGCTTGCGGAACCAGCTATCACGCAGGAACCGTAGCCAAGTATTGGCTGGAAGGTCTTGCAGGCCTGCCTTGCAGCGTTGAGGTTGCCAGTGAATTCAGATACAGAAACAAAGTGGTAGCACCAAACACTTTATTCGTAACCATTTCGCAATCGGGTGAGACGGCAGACACCTTGGCCTGTTTAAGGTTTGCAAAAGATTTGGGGTATTTATCTAGATTAGGGATTTGTAACGTGCCCTCAAGCTCGTTGGCAAGAGAATCTGATCTTGTTTTTCTAACAAAAGCAGGTCCAGAGATTGGAGTTGCTTCCACAAAAGCCTTCACAACCCAGCTGGTTGGGCTTTTGATGTTAACTTTAATTTTAGGAAGGCACCACGGACTCTCAGCAGTAGCGGAGCGCACAATCAATGAATCACTAAGAGCATTACCAGATTCCCTGGATGCCGTTATGCACTTAGAAGATCAAATTATAGAGATGGCAGAAGATTTTGATCAAAAAGAACATGCACTTTTCCTGGGCAGGGGTATTCATTACCCAATTGCAATGGAAGGTGCTTTAAAGCTAAAAGAGATTTCCTATATCCACGCAGAGGCTTATCCGGCAGGAGAATTAAAACACGGACCGTTGGCTCTTGTTGATGCAGACATGCCAGTTGTGGCCGTGGCTCCAAACGACGATCTTTTGGAGAAACTGCAATCCAACTTAGAAGAGGTCAGGGCCAGGGGCGGAAAACTGTATGTCTTTGGGCATTCAGAAGCACACCATCACGATGCATCAATAACCAGATTTATTGAATTACCCGAGATCCCCGATCTCATAGCCCCTTTGATCTATTCGATTCCTCTTCAGCTTCTTGCCTATCACGTAGCAATACTGAAAGGCACAGACATTGATCAGCCAAGAAATTTGGCAAAGTCAGTCACGGTAGAGTAGTTTATGATTCGTATTGATAAAAAGTAAAATGGATTATTGGTTTCTGATGATTGCGGCTTTCCTTTCTTTAGCAGGAATGTTGTTTCATGGGTTCATCGGGGGAAAAATTTATATTAGCAATGTAAATGATAGCGACATGGAGGCATTAACAAAATCGTTAAGCATTGTTTCTTGGCACGTGTTCACCATCTTTCTTTTTATAAGTGCTTTAACTTTAATTTATATAGCGTATAACCCAGAATTTGCTATAGCTGCATATCCGGTAATTGGCATTAACCTTCTAGGCTCACTTTTATTTATTTTTCTTGGTTTGGGAAGACATAGAGCTTTATTAAGAATGCCAGGTGCTTTTCTAATGGGTATTACGGCATTGCTTGCTTGGCTGGGAATATGATAGAGCTCAAAGGGTTATATCTACTGGAAAATCCCCCAATACGAATCATAAACAACTCCGTAACGGTGGAGTAGTTCTACAGGTAGGTTTTTTGACCCCAACCCCATGAAGAAATAAATTTCTCTTTTCTTGTTATGATTTGAACTATGAAAACCCTTTTCCCCATCCTCTGTCTAGTTTTTTTTAGTTCTTATTCTTATTCACATGAAGTTTCAACAGATAAGTGTTACACAGACCCAGATGGAATATGTTATGAACCGGATTCAAAAAAACCATATACAGGAATCTATACCCATTACTATGAAAACGGTCAACTAGAGAGGAGAGGAAACCTAGAAAATGGGAAAGAAGAGGGGTTTTGGGAGTTCTATCGTGAAAATGGTCTGATAGATTATACATGGACTTATCAAGGAGGTGTTTTTCATGGTGTTTATGAAGAGTTCCACAAAAACGGTCAACTGCAAACAAGAAGCAATTGGATAAATGGAAGAAAAACCGGGTTTTATCAAGAATTTTATGAAAACGGTCAACTAGAGAGAAGAGGAAATATAGAAAACGGGAAAGAAGAGGGTTTTTGGGAGATATTTTACGAAAACGGACAGTTGAAACAGAGAGGAAACTTCAAGGAAGGAAAAATTGAGGGTCTGGGAGAGAAGTTTTATGAGAACGGTCAGTTAGAAGAGAGAATTAACTACAAAAACGGAAAAATGGAAGGTTTTCGGGAGAGGTTCCATGAAAATGGTCAATTACTAGCAACTGGTTACTTTAAAAAAGGGAAACAAACAGGTGTTGATGAGAGGTTTTATGATTCAGGTGAAGTGTATTGGAGGAGAAACTGGAAGAACGGAGAATTTCATGGTATTTGGGAGTCTTTCTCTAAAGACGGCAAAACTAAGATCCTATCAAATTGGAGAAATGGAAAAGAACTAAATCAAACAAGATTTACATATTATGGAAGTGGCAAGTTAAGACAGAAAGGTGCATTCAAGGGAGATAAACCAAATGGTCTTTACGAGAGGTTTTACGAAAACGGTCAATTAGAAATAAGGGGAAATCTGAAAGAAGGAGAACAGGATGGTGTGTGGGAGTATTTTGATGAAGACGGAAAACTAATTGAGTAAATCTTCTGCCTCTAATTCAAATCTGGATACTTCTTTCTCCAAATAAGGAACCCTGTTCCTAAAATAATAATGCAGTTGGTTTGTGGTAATCTTTACCGAGAATTTTAAATAATGAGTAGCATGAGAAGAATCGTTAAAAAACCCATATGTCTTCACTATACTGTGACGGTGGAGTAATTTCGAACAGTGCTTTAAAAAGGAAATATTATGGAAGGTTTAGCAGTAATGGGTTTTGTTTTCGGGATGGTTGGTGTAGTAGCATTGGTTCGTCTGGAAAAATTAACAAAGACTTTGAAACAAAAGGGAATTCTCGAAGAGGATTACAAAGAAGAGTAATGCACTGTTCCAAAACACTCAGTGACGGTGGAGCAGTCTTGAATAGAACATTAGTTACACCTTACCTCAGACTCTGGTTGGTTGGTGTAGAACTTTTTGGATCAGTAAAAAATGGGTAAATTTGCTGCTCTCAAATATCCTTTTGGAAAACTTTCATCTTCAAGACCCATCTCTTCAGGCCATTCATCTGAAGGCAAATGATAGGTCCCAAATAGCTTGTCTATAAAAGGAAAATGAATTGCAAAGTTCTTATCATGAGTTTCCTTCGCTTTACTATGATGCCAATGATGATATTGCGGTGTAACAAATACATATTTTAAAAAACCGAAAGGAATTCTTGCATTGGTATGAGCGGTGACTGCCTGCAAGGCAACAATGACCACATAAACATAAAAGACATCGTTTGAGAAACCAAGAACATATAAAGGAATGTAAGAAAAAGATCTGGTTATAAGAATATCAACTAAATGCAACCTTGAACCTGCTATCCAGTCTACATAACGAATGGAGTGATGAATAGAATGGAATCTCCACATAAAAGGATTTACATGAAATAAGCGATGTATAAAGTATTGGAATAAGTCAGCTACAAACATAGCCAAGAATAATTGGGCTATAAAAGGTAAGTCTGAAACCAAATCCTGTACTTCATTCATACCCAAATCACTAAAAAATAGTTCGGCAGGCATTTTTACTGCCACAGCAGTATATTGAATCAGAAGTTGTGCTTTAAATAGATAAATTAAATCCGTTCTCCACTCAGGATGAAATTTTGATTGGCCCTTTCTTTTTGGAAAAAATAATTCCAGAGGAATAAATATTAGAGATAAAGCTAAAATGTCTAAAATTAACCAGTCCAAGCTGATAGAAAAAGCTCCTTGATCAAAACTTCCTACCTCAATATTGCTTCCGCCAAGAATAATTGCAGTAACAGACAATGCCATACCAATGAAAGCAAATTTTGCTCTTTTACTTAAAAGTAAACTTAAAAAAGCAAAAAGGAATGAAAATACCAAACCCCCAAAAATCATCCACCTAAATATGTTGATTGGGTAGTTAATCCTAAATTCTGCGGTAGTTAAATATTCAGGAAATAAAAAGCATATAACTGCACCTAAGGACAAAAGAGAAAAGAAGATGGATAGATAACCACTAATTATCCCCTCTCCTAAAATTGCTTTTTTAATTTCTTGATTCATATATAAATAATAAGAGCAATAATTCACCATTTCAATATACTTCCATTATATTTAATGTTAAGTTTACGTTACATTCTAGCAAGGAGAAGTTATGTTCGTATCGGGGTTAATAATTTTTTTTGGAATTCATTTAGTTCCATTTTTTCCCAAAACTAAAAATGCGCTGCACTCAAGAATGGGCGAGAATCCTTATATGGGAACTTTTTCCCTTATAAGCTTAATTGGCTTATTAATGATTATATTTGGCTATGAACGCGCAATTGATAATCTATATCCAATATATTCACATGCCTATGCATATTCTGAATATGTTATGTTTGTTTCACTAACTTTTTTGGTAGCCGCTTATCTACCAACACACCTTAAAAAGATAACAAAACATCCCATGTCAATAGGGATTGGTATTTGGGCACTATTACATCTAGCCGTCAATCCAGACATGATTTCAGTTATTCTTTTTGGTGCATTTTTGGCTTATTCAATTTTAGATATTTTGGTTGCTGAATTTAAAAAAGAAGAGAAGAAATTACATGAAGCAAAGATACTTTATGATGTTTTATCAGTTGTTATTGGGGTGTTAATTACTTCTTTGGCATACAACTATCATGAATATTTGTCCGGAGTTCCACTTGGTTAAAATAAACTCCGTACGCGCCCTGATGAAGGACAATAGTATCGATCTTCTCGTTCTTGGGCCAGGAACACACTTGAGATGGTTGTTAGGTTTCAGCCCTCCCCAAGATGAAAGGCCATCCATGCTTTTAATAGGAAAAGAAAAAGAGATATTCTTAATACCATCAGTAAATGCTGAAGACGTAAGAAGGAAAACTGACATAAAAATTAATATCTGGAAGGATGAAAGGGGTCCAGATCAAGCTCTTAAAGAAGCGCTTTTATATATTGATGAAAGTTCCGCAAAACATATCGCCATAGATGAAGCCATGCGTGCTCACTTTGCTTTAATCGTTATAGATGCGCTGCCAAATCCAACCCATGAGTTTACCGGCTCAACGATTGGCGCCTTAAGGATGCGTAAAGATCAGACAGAGTTTATCAACCTTAAAGAAAATGCATTAATTGATGATCGCGCAATGAAGGCTGGGTTTGCTGCCATTAAGGAAGGCGTAACTGAGCTTGAAATTGGGAAGGCAGTAAATAAACACTTTATATCTGAAGGCGCAAAGACTCAATTTTGTATTGTCGGCTCAGGTCCAAATGGAGCCTTTCCTCATCATCATACCGGCGGTAGAAAAATTGAGTATGGGGATGTTATCTTGATGGACATAGGCGGAAGAAAGGGAACATTTCCAAGCGACATGACTCGTATGTCGGTTCTAGGAGAGCCGCCAGAAGGCTACCTCGAGATTCATGCTATTGTTGAGCGCGCTGTGCAAGCTGCAATGTTGGCTGCAAGACCCGGAGTAATGGCGAAAGATGTTGACGCTGCTGCACGAGACGTCATTACCGAAGCTGGCTATGGAGAATTCTTTGTGCATCGTTTAGGGCATGGGCTTGGAATTGATATTCATGAACCCCCTTATATAACAGCAACATCTGAAGTAATTCTTGAAGAAGGAATGGTGTTCTCGATTGAGCCTGGAATCTATCTTCAAGGAAGATTTGGAGTAAGACTTGAAGAAGTTGTAATTTTAAGAAAGGATGGGCCAGAGATTCTTTCTGAGCTTACTCGTAAATTAAATGTTATACCACCGAAGTTGATAGCTTTACGATGAAAATCAGGAACCATTCTTTCGAATCTAGAAAAAAAAGCGTTACGAGCAAAAGCGCACTCGCTGAAACCATCTGTTATTATCGGTCAGCACGGTCTTACAGAGGCTGTCCTTGCTGAGATTGATGTCGCTCTCAATGCTCATGAGCTGATTAAAGTCCGGATCAGAGGCGCAGACAAAATCAAACGCACCGGGCTGTGTGAACAAATGGAAAAGCAATTGAATGCCGAGGTTGTGGACCAAATTGGATTTATTGCCGTCCTGCACCGACCCGAATCTAACTCTAATTGAGTAGAATAAATAATTAACAATAAAGGAAGAAATTCATGAATCTATTTAAGAACTTAATCGTTCTGGGCCCGCTAGTGTATGCCGTTCATCATTTTGAAGAGCATGTAATTTTTAATTTTATAGAGTGGAAATTACAATACTTTGAGCACTCTGCTGCTGCTTTATCCACCGAAGCAATTCTGTCCATATTGGTCTGCATTCTGGTGATGTTTGCTCTTCTTCATCTCGTTAAAAACAACAGAGCCAGCGCGTATATTATTTTATATATACTGTTTGCAATTCAAATTATTAACGCAATTTACCATATATTCTTTAGTCTTTATTTTAGTGACTTTAGCCCCGGCACAATAACCGCTGTTCTCTTTTATCTGCCAGTGAACTTCTTGATCGTCCGCGCAGCATTTAAAGAGGGATTTTTAAAGAGCTATATGGAATATGTCTACATTGCTCTTTTAGGAACGGCAACTTTTGTTTTATTTGAACTGTACGGGCCGCTCGTTATTGGCTTATCGGTCGTATCCAGTCTGATATATTTTGTCTGGTTCAATAACAGATTGACTGATAATCAAGTAGCATAGAGGGCAGGGAAATAAGAAGGAGAAAGCATGAGAAGAATAATTACCGGTCACAACGAAAACGGAAAGTCGATAATTTCTATTGATGGTCCGCCTGCCAGATCTCTTGGTGAGGACGCAGGTGGTTTGTATGAAATTTGGAACACGGACGGTGATGGATTTGATACAACTTCGGTGAAAGACAGGGCAGACAGAGATGTACTTTTGTCTCCTTCAAAAGGGGGAACCAAGATTAGGTATTTTCAAATCAACCCCATCCCAGAGGGCGTGCCACAAGAAGTAATTGAGGCTTCCACCGCCGAAGCATTTGAGAAAATGGGAGCATCTCACCATCGAGTAGACACTTCCAGGAATGCGGCGATGCATGAAACCGATACTATCGATTACATTATTTTGTTGAAAGGGGACGTCACTTTGATCCTTGACGAAGAAGAGGTGAAGGTTGAGCCGCATGACATTGTTGTCCAAAGGGGAACAAACCATGCTTGGGTTAATAACGGCTCAGAGCCCGCTTTATTGATTGCTGTCCTTATAGATAGCAGCTTGGTTTAGAAAGTAAAAATTTCTTCATCCCTTTAATTGGATGAAAATAACGCTAAGAAAATTTTACAAAAGCCTTTCCAATTCTTTATTGGCATCGTATTCCCAAATTTTCTTAGTTCTCTTTGACATTACTGATGTGTGTTTCATGACAAGGTTGCGAATGAAGGTCCCGATTGGATTTTTAATGTGATTGAGTTTGCCTTGCATCATTGATGTCGATTGAATCTTATTGTTTCTTTTTAGTCTTACCTTCTCGTAAACACTTTGTATCTTCTTAAAGTCATTTTTTAATTTTCCAGCTAAAACCCCAAACGTGTAGGCATCCTCTATGGCCATGCAACCGCCTTGGCCAAGAAAAGGAACCATGGGGTGGGCCGCATCACCAAGCAGCGTGATATTGTTGGAACACATGGTTTGCAAAGCAGGCCTTACGTAAATGCCCCATTTATAAACTTCTTTGCAGCTATTGATCTAGCGATAGCGTTTCTTCATCATAAGCTTCGAAATCTTCCAAGAGTTCTTCTTTTGTACCTTTCATTTTCCATGAATCTCCGTTTTCTTCGGTTTTTACTATTCCCACAAAACTGGTTCTGCCGCTATTGTCTATGGGATAGTTAACAACATGAGATCCTGGACCCAAGTTGAACTGAATGTCTTTAGAATTTGAAATACCAATACCCCTCCAGGCGCTGTAGCCGCTGTAAATGGGCGCCCCGGTTGAAGGAAAGTGTTTTTGTCTGATGGGAGATTTGATTCCATCACAAGCCAAAATATGCACGACCTTATAAGTTTCATCATTGGAGAACTTTATTTCACAAGCCCCTTGATCCAAGCTCGAACACTCGTGGTTGAAGAAGACTTCTCCGCCTAGCTCCAAGTAGCGCTGATGGATAACCTTGATGAGGTTTTGTCTGCTCGCCGTAATCACTTCCGTTTCCATAGCAATGATTTCTTTATTTAGATGGCTCATGACTACCCTTGAAGGAGAGAATGACTCGTTCATAAGGCTGTCTTTTATTCCTAATTTTTCTAAAAGGCCAAAGCCGTTTGGAGAGATTGATATGCCTGCACCGTACTCGCTCGTTTTTTCACTGCGCTCAAAGACAACCGTTTTAATTCCTTGAAGCCTTAATGCACAGCCGGCGGTGAGGCCCGCAATTCCTCCACCGACAATGCCAACGTACGACGAGTAATCCTTCATATAATCATTATCAACTTATAGAATAGATTTGAAATCAATTTAAAACAGATCATGGACATTTTTTTAATTATCGTTGTTTCTCTTGTCGCATTATTCCTTTCTTATTATTGGTTCTTTAAATTTTCTCTATTGAATAAGCTAAACGGAAATTCAAAAATAGCAGAAACCAAACTTGGTCCTATCGAATACAAAATGATTGGCGACAAAGGTCCAATATTGATGAGCATTCACGGATCTCCAGGAGGCTATGATCAAAACATAATTTCTTCAGATGCTTTCAGGATACTAATACTATCAAGACCTGGGTATTTGAGAACACCGCTTGGTGTTGGACAAACTCCTGCCGAACAAGCAACCGCTTACAGCGAACTGCTGGACGTATTGGGCATACAAAAAGTTGTGGTTATGGGTATTTCAGGAGGAGGGCCTTCGTCTATGGAATTTGCTGCTAAATTTCCTGAAAAAACCTTGGGTCTTATCGCCTTTGAAGCAGTGAGTTATTCAGAGGATTATGCAAATAAATTTCCAGACGATGAGTCAATGATGAACGGTTCTGACTTTAGTATGTGGGCCGGACTTTATTACATGTCTTTTTTGGGCACCAAAAAAAAGGCTGCCATGATGCTTCCCAGCCCTAAAAACAGAATTCGCCTGACCTCTAACCCCAAGAACGTAGCAAAACTAAAATCCATGGAGTGGTCGATTTGGCCGATGAGTTTAAGAAGAGAGGGCGTGGCTAACGATTATCAACAGTTTGCAAACCTTTCAATACCGTTTGAAAAAATTAATGCACCCACTTTGGCAATTCATGGCAACGAAGACATAAACGTTGATTTGAGTCATGCAAAAGAGCTTATCCAGAAAGTAAAAGGCTCAGAGTTAAAAATTATCGATGAAGGAGATCACATGATGATGTTCACTCACGCAGAAGAGATTGACCCCCTAATAAAAGAATTTATATTGCGAGTATCAAACAACCAGACCTAAATTAATAATTAATTCTATGACTAAGTTTATTTTAATTGGGATGCTGGCCGTACAGCTCTTTTTTTTAGAAGTCACTAATGCAGCGCAAAACCCAGATCAAGGAGGGGTATTTAAAATGGAAAATAATGTTTATAAGATTCTCACAGAAGAACAATGGAAAACTGCCTCAGAGACTGGACTTATAGAAGTTGAATTAGACAAAAAAGATGGATTCATCCACCTATCTACGGCATCTCAGCTAGCAGGAACGCTTTCCTTCTATTTTGCAGACGATGAAGATTTAATTTTATTGCAACTGGATCGCAGTCAAATCAAAGACGCTTTGATTTATGAAGCTCCGTTCCCCGTAGGCGACAGGACGGGAGAATTTCCTCATTTGTATTCTGAGTTGTCGGTTGATCAGGTTGCCCAGGTATGGAAAATAAGCAGAGGAGCATTTTCTCTTCCAAAAGAAATAATATTACAAGCAGAGAACTTGTGATTTAAGCGGTATGGATTTTGATAAATTCTTCCGCCTTCTCAAAAATTAAAGATTTTCGTTCTTCTTTCATTCTATCAAGTGCCCTTATTTGCAGAGCTAATCTGGCATTGGCTTCGTAAAAAGATCTATTTTTTTCAGTGAACCTCCAGTAAAGGCCATCAACAACATCACACCAATCGCCTTTTTTATAATTACTCATTTTTAGCATGTAGTTTGATCCACAAGTGTAAGGCTTGGTAGACATAATCCCTCCATCGGCATAGGTGGCCATTCCAAAAACATTCGGGACCATCACCCATTCAGAAGAGTCGATGTACATCTCCATAAACCATTTATATATTTGCTTGGGATCAATTTCGCAAAGGTTCATTAAGTTGCTTATGACCATCAGCCTGGGTATGTGATGCGCATAACCGTCTTGGAGTGTGCTCTTTATGCAATCATCCAAAGGTACGATTCCTGTTGAGCCTTCGTACCAACTATCCGTTAATTTTTTTTCATGATTCCAGTAGTTTCTTGACGCCTGATAATCTCCCTTGGTTTGATAAACTCCCCTGATAAATTCTCTCCAACCAATTATTTGTCTGATAAAGCCCTCCACGGAGTTTAAGGGGAAATTAAATTTTTCTGCAGATGCCAATACTTTCTCAACCACAGTAACGGGTGACAAGATTCCTATGTTCATGGCAGCGCTAAGACCGCTGTGGAATAAGAAGTTCTCCCCTTCAACCATGGCATCTTCGTATGCTCCAAAGTTACTCATTCTTACTCTTAAGAAATCATCAAAACAGTTTTCAGCATCCCTTCTGTTAACCGGAAACCAGACATTATCTAAATTACCAGGATGATCTTCGAAATGCTCTTTTACCAAACTGCAGATTTCTCCATGATAAACAGAATTTTGTAATTCAGGCATTTCTGGTATGACAGCATCTTTAGGAATTTTTTTTCTATTCTCTTCATCCAGAGACCACTTTCCCCCTAAGGGCTTATTGTCTTTATCCAACAGGACGCCGAACTGTTTCCTTACGCGTTGGTAAAACCCAGCCATCCTTAAATTTTTTTTGCCTTCAACCTCTGATTCAAACTCTCTTCTTGATAGAAAGAACATAGGAGATTGGTGCACTTCAAAAGAAATTTTATTTTTCTCTAACTCTTCATATATTTGCCCTTCAAAGACCTTATCTTCGATTTCAAAGAAGTTAATGTGGGTAATTTTTCCCTCGTTTAAAAAATCTAATAGTGACGCAACATACGACTTATTCTCTATATCTAGTTGCTGGTAATGAACCCGTATATCTTCTTGACTAAGCTCATCTTTGTATTCTCTCATCGCACATAAGAATAAATAAATCTTTAGCTTGTGGTGCTTTTCGTAAGTACATAAACCAAAATCTTCGGCCATGAATACCTGTTCACAACCTTTTTCTTTAAGTAGATGAGGGTCAAAAAGTTGATTTCCTAGAATAACGAATGTGTTGTTTTTCATTTCGAAGAGAATTCTATTCTCTGTGGCTAAGAATTGAAAAAGAAATTCTTAACTGAAATCTTTTAACATTTTTCTTAATTCCAGCTGATGCTGCTCTTCTTGGCCAATAAGGTTTCTTGTGTACTCTTCGAGATAAACAGAAAAACCTTCCACAACACCTAGCATTTTCTTGTATAAATTTAACGCGTGCATTTCATGAGCGAGACTTTCTTCAAGTATGTCCTTTATGGAATGATTATTGGTTTCAACAATTTTGGCTATCTTCTGGCTTGGGTGGCCATCCAGACCGGTTAATAATTCGCCAGCCTGTTGTGCGTGCTGCAGAGATTCATTGGCTTGTTCTTTAAGAAATTCTACGATGGGAAGTCTGTGTGGACCCACCACCATAAGAGAGGAGTGGGTATATCTAACAACACCGGCCAGTTCATACTCCATAATCTCATTTAAAATACTGATAACTTCAGAAGAATTTAAATCACTTTGTTCCATGTTCACTCCAAATTTTTTTAGATGGTATCAGAAGATTCAGGAAATTCTCTTAATGAGAATAAGGATAAAACTGATAATCATTTCTATTCACCAGTATAATTTTAGCCAATGCACTGCACCATCTGCAAAAATGAATCCGTTGTTGTTTTTAAAACAATCGAACAGACAAAGTATTGGAAATGCAATTTTTGCAAAGCCAAGTTTGTAGACAAAGCGCATCGCCTCGATGCAGAAAACGAAAAAGAGCGTTATGACCAGCACAATAACTTGGTGGAGGATGAGGCGTATAGAGCTTTTCTATCAAAACTTACAGACTCTCTTAAGACCAAGTTATCACCCGGAGATATTGGCCTAGATTATGGATGCGGACCCGGTCCAGCCCTCGCTGATATGATGCACTCAGAAGGTTACGCAATGGAGATCTATGACCCGTTCTTTTTCCCCAATAAAGATGCTTTGTCCAAAAAATACGACTTTATAACTTGCACGGAGACGGCTGAACATTTTTTTAACCCTTATGACGAATTTAAATCTATCGACAATCTGATGGTCGAGGGAGGTTGGTTTGGCCTCATGACATGCTTTATGACAGAAGATGAATTATTTGAAGGTTGGTACTACAGAAGGGATCCCACTCACGTATCCTTTTATTCAGAACAGACCTTTGAGGTAATAGCATCTCAAAGAAATTGGAATTATGAAATTCCTGAAAAAGATATAGTCCTCTTTAATAAGAACTAATATAAAATTAGAGTTCATTTAAACAACAAGAAGGGGAACAATATGTTCAGTCACATAATGATAGGGGCCAATGATATAGAAGAGTCAAAAACTTTTTATGATAATGTTTTGGGCGTCCTGGGTTGCGAACCAGGAGTTCTGTCTGTTAATCCAACCGGGCACAACAGGTACATGTATTTTTTGGATGGAAGTACTTTTTTAATATCAGAACCAATAGATGATGAGGTTGCAACGCACGGCAATGGAAGCACCATAGGTTTTTCAGTTAAAGATGAGGCCACTGGAGATGCATGGCATCAAGCAGGCTTGGATAATGGCGGCACAACCTGTGAAGGCGATCCCGGAGTCAGAGAAGGAATGGGCATGAAGCTTTACCTTGCCTACTTAAGAGACCCTTCAGGTAATAAACTGTGCGCTCTTAAGCACCTATAAGAAGCTCGGCGATTGTGAAATACACGATAAATGCTTGGTGAGAGAGCTTTCTGAAAAAGAAATTCTAGATCACGTCGCACAGGTAGCTGAGAACGGTTATTCCATCATGGAAAATGCAATTCAGCAGGATTACATAAAAGAAATTCTTCAGGAGCTAGAAAGACTTGAATAAGTAAGGCCTTTAGAGATATGGGAAACTTGTTTAGCAAAGATTAAGAGAATAGGAAAAATTGCTTAAAGAATTTCAAGCGGAGCTGTCATGGGATTTATAGATTCAATCAAAAGTTTTTACTTTAGGGCTTTTGATTTTAGAACAAGGTCTTCTCGATCAGAGTTTTGGTATGTATTCTTAGCTCAGATTTTATTCTTTCTACCAATTGAATTTATCCCTTCTTTTCTTTTTCTAGATCTTTTAGTAAGCGCAATCAATATTCTTATTTTCTTGCCTCAAATCTCTTTAACTGTGAGGAGGTTCCACGACGTTGGGATATCTGGCTGGTGGCTAATTTGTTGCCCATTGGTCTTTCTTCTTATGTGGGCTGCAGTTTATTTTGATACTACTTTTGGAAATGTTTTTGTAGGCCCGTTTTCCCTAGCTCTTTTGATTATTTTTATATACCTAATTTGTAAAAAAGGGGATGTTCGAGATAATAAATACGGCTCAGACCCATTGGGACTGCCTAAAGAAAAAAATTAATCAAAAAAACTACCAGTCCATTCGCTGGTAGTTTTAATTTAGCAGACCTTATTTAGGCGCTGAATCCTTCTGATAATCGTAGTAACCTTCAGTCGGTATCATCAAATGAACGTAGGGAGAGCCTTTAAACATAACGTAAGGAGCGCCCGGTGTCAAAATCTGTGGTTTGAGTATCAAGACTTGAGGGGTCTCTTGGTAAAAGCATTAAGTGCGGCCCTGACTCAATAAAATGGATTGGATTGGAGCCTTCTCTATCGACCTTCTGAGTAAGCTCTGAAGTTGTCCACTCCAGTGTCTCCATGCAACATCCACATCCATCCATCACTTTCTAGCTTGGGTATTGTGTTGTTCATATAGGCATCCACCCATGCCAATGATGCAGCATCTGCGCAAGCAGGATTTCCATCATGAGGAGTCTTGAAGCCTTTTTCAGGCATTGGATTAAAAGGCAGACAAACCCAACCGTTTGTACCCTCCCTTATGACCTTGCCATTGCCGTCTTTTACTGACGCAAAGTCGCCAATAAAATCCGGAGCAGCTGAAGTGTAGGCCCATATTTGCCACTTTGCTGAAGCATGAGACCCATAAGGTTCAGCAGAAGTAAGATTAAAAGACATTAGAAACCCTATAAAGGATAATATGATTGTTTTTGATAACATGACGTTCATCTCCCAATTTTTTATTTAGATGATAATTAACATAACTCAAATATGAGCAATAAAGAAGATTTTTTTGAATCCAAAACCCCCAAGTACGCATGGGTTATGGTTTTCGTGGTTTTTATCTTAAGCGGACTGGCTTTTGGTTCCTTGGCTTCTATTTCGGTTTTTTTAAAACCCATATCTTTAGATCTTGGTTGGTCGCGAGGAGAAACTTCTCTTGCCTATACGGTTGCTTCTTTTTCTGCTGCTTTTTTTGGTATTTTGTGGGGATACCTCGCTGATAAGTACGGAACTCGATGGTTTGGGCTGCTTGGTGCTATTGCGATGTCTTTGTGTCTTTATTTTTTAAGCAGCCAAAGTTCTTTATTGCAATTCTATTTTATTTACTTTTTATTTGGGGCTTTGGCATGTGCCTTATTGTTCTCACCTCTTTACGCGAATGTAGGCTTTTGGTTTAGAGAAAAACCAGGTCTGGCTTTGGGCATAGCTGCTTCGGGAGGAGCTATAGGACAAGCTTTAATTCCTCATTTAAGCGGTTACTTAATTGAATCCTCAGGATGGCAAAGTGCCTATCTTAGTTTAGCCATTATTTATGCAGCAATAGCTCTTCCGATTTCTCTCTTAATAAAAGAATCGCCGTGGAGGGAGAGTGCAAGAACAGAAGCAGAGTCCGAAGTCAGAGATTTTCCAATTTCGGAGAAGGAGGTCGTTACTTGGATTAGCGTTGCTGTTATTTTCTGTTGCATTTGCATGGCGGTACCAATTGTCCACCTTGTCCCTTTGTTAACCGATGCAAATTTTACGTTAGAATTTGCTACTAGCGTTCTCATGGTGCTAATGTTTTGCGGTGCCTTTGGAAGAATTTTGGGTGGAATGCTGGGCGACTTCATGGGCGCTTTGCCTGCCTACATGCTGATGTCCATAGGCCAAACAGTATCTGTCGTTTGGTTTCCGCACATTTCAACGCCTCTAGGGATATATTTATTGGCCGCTTTCTTTGGTTTTACGTATTCAGGCGTTATGTCGAGCATTCTGGTGTGCACCAGAATGATGGTCTCGGCAAAGTTCGCAGCCAGAGCCATGAGTTTAACCTCTTTCTTTGGTTGGACAGGCATGGGACTTGGTGGTTTTTTTGGAGGTTACTTTTTTGATTTACAAGGCACTTATATTTGGTCATTTGCTTTTGCAGGAATAGTTGGATTTGTAAATGTCTTGATACTTTGGCAGTTCTGGTTACGAATTAAGCGAAAGCAGCAATTAAATTATTAAATGAGCACCAATACTTTCTCAAATAAATTGAACCTTATGGGTTTAAACAAGAAAGAACTTGAGAAATTCTTTGTCTCCATAGATGAAAAGCCATTCAGGGCAAAGCAAATAATAAAATGGGTTCATCAGAGGGGGGTCTCTAGCTTCTCGGAAATGACCGATATTTCCAAAGACCTTAGAACAAAACTCGAAACCGTTTGTGTTGTTGAGGCACCAGAAGTTATTTATGAGAAAACATCACAAGACGGAACAAAAAAATGGGTTATCAGTGTAGGGAATAACGACCTTATTGAGATGGTCTTGATACCTGAAAACAACAGGGCCACTTTGTGTGTTTCTTCTCAAGTCGGTTGTGCAGTAGATTGCAGTTTCTGCGCCACCGGCAAGCAAGGCTTCTCCAGAAATCTAAATCTTGATGAAATAATAGGACAAGTTTGGGTTGCTGCTAATTCCTTTGGTCTTCCAAGAGAACCCAATTCAAGAAATATAACAAATGTAGTCATGATGGGGATGGGAGAGCCTTTGCTCAATTTTAATCCTGTAGTCGATGCGATGGATTTGATGATGGATGACAATGCTTATGGACTCTCTAAGAGAAAGGTAACATTAAGCACTTCCGGAATAGTGCCAAAGATAGATGAACTCGCTAAAGTTAGCGACGTGTCTTTAACAATCTCGTTACACGCACCGAATAATGAATTAAGAGATCAGCTGGTGCCCATTAATAAAAAGTACCCAATTCAAGAGCTTCTTGATTCCGTAAAGCGCTACGTGGAGAGCTGTGAAGATAAGCGAGTTACCACCATTGAATACATTTTAATAGACGGAGTGAATGACAGCTTAGAGCTGGCCGAAGAGCTGGCCGATCTGCTTACTCAAATCCCATGCAAAGTTAATTTAATTCCCTTTAACCCTTTTTCAGAAGTAAATTATAAAAAACCTTCGGGCAATAGGGTTAAGCGTTTTCAGAATTATCTGCAAGAAAAGGGCTACATAACAACCATTAGGTCCACTCGTGGAGATGACATTATGGCGGCTTGCGGACAATTGGTTGGGCAAGTAAATGATAAAACCAGAAAAAAAGAACGCGAACAAAATAAAGCAAGAATAGAAACAAAAACAATATAAGGGATGAAAACTGTTTTAATTATGGTTTCAAATCTATAATCTTTACTAGTTTTCGGGGAAAAATATGAGTTACGCACAACACAGAAAGATTATCGATGCAGATAGCCACGTTATTGAATTAGACGATTTTTTAATGGCAGCAGCGAAAGAAGAAGATAAAAGCTTAATACCAGCGATGTCTTCCCAAAAAGAACTGCCGGTTATTCAAGAAGGCTTAGACAGGGGCAGGGAATTGTTTGCTAAAAGACAAGAAGACCCGTCGGTAATGGCAAAGTTTGAAGATTCAATTTTGGATAACAGGAAAAGTGGATGGAACAGGATAGGAGCCTTTGATTCGGGAGAGCGATCTCACGCTTTGGATGTTTTTGGTTATTCCATGCAATGGATTTTGCCGACTTTTGCCTTTCATCAAATAGCTCATACAGACAGCTCGGAGGTTTTAGACAGAGGGGCTCAGAACTTTAAACAGAGCAATGGGAAGTTTTTGTTCCTCGGACGAAAGGCTCAAGGCTATTGGTTATGTTCCTTTGCAACTTGGACCAGAAAAAGCGCTAGAAATAATGCAGGAAGGTTTTGCGGACGGCTGTTACTCCTTCATGATCGATACCAACGAACCAAGTGACGAGAACATTTCTTTCACGCACCCTGATTTTGATCCAATTTGGGAGGCTTTTGCAGAAGCTCAAGCCCCGTTTGTTGTTCATGTGGCAGTGAATGGGCATTACAAAGCAGTCTCTGAGAGTTTTAAGAATAATGGAAAAACTGAATTAGAGCTCGGCGGAGACGCGCCTGCCGGAGAATTAGGCCTGATGACCATCAACAGCAGCGCTGAACTTTTTCTTTCCGCGATGATATTTGATGGCGTGTTTGAAAGACACCCAAAATTAAGAGGGATATCCATGGAGCACGGAGCTTTTTGGCTGCCTTCCTGGTTAAAAGCACTGGATTACACGGCCTCTTTGTTCAAAAGAAAAAGAGAATTTGTAGAAGCCCCTTCCGAGGTAGCAAAAAGGCATTTAAAAGTTTCACCTTTTGCAGGAGAGCCCATAGGCTGGATCATAGAAAACATAGGTCCTGATATGTTGGTTTATGCTTCGGATTACCCTCATCCAGAAGGGACGGCGGATCCTATAGGAAAATTTGAAGCCACGATGACGAATTGCGATGAAGCCACCATGGATGCTTTTTATCATGGAAACATGGAAGAGCTCATGGGGATAAAACTTTAATAAATCAGGGCAATTTAAATAAATCCTCTACCTTACAACCAAGTCTTTTAGCAATTTTTAAAGCAAGAACAGTAGAGGGCACGTATATGCCATTTTCAATTGCATTGATACTTTTTCTAGAAACCTCCGCACTCTCAGAAAGTTCTTGCTGAGTTAGTCCAGCTGCTTTCCTGAGTTCTTCAAGATTATTTAAAAGATTTTGGTGATGTTTGCCCATTGATCTCCTTATCTTTCTTCGAAATCTTCAACAGCTTTAGTTATTTCTTGGCTCGTATTTGGATAGATGTAGCCAGCAGCCATAGTTCCAACGCCTATAAAGCCTACCAATAATCCAACTCCTTCGAAAAAAGATCCCATAGCGAAGAGACCCAGAAAATAAATCCCAACGCCTACAAAAATGGTTATTAGACCGCCTCTGCGATAATCAACGGGCTCTTTTTTTCTTTCATCAAAAATTCTTAACAAACGTTCAAGCTTAATCGGATCATCAAGATTTTTTGATATTTCTAAAACGGTTTCATTTTTATGTTTGGTTTCATGATACTGCCAAAAAAAGACTGCTAAGGGCACAATAATGCCAACAGAGATTCCAGCAAGAGGTACTAATATTTCCATAATTTTTCCTAAAATTTTATATGTAACGCAAACTTACCATAACATCAAAGGGAAGTAAAGGTTACATTTAGAATATTATGCTTTATAATAAGTTTTCATTTGTTAACCTGCGGCTACAGGTATTTGCTATAGCTAATTAGAGAAGAATATGGACAGAAGAAAATTTCTAAAAATTAGCGGTCTAGGAGTAGGCGGTGCCTTAATAACGGGTTTAGGAGTAAATATGTTTGGAGGTTTTGGTTCTAAGGAAAATTATTACTTACAGGGCAACTACGCACCTGTGAAAGAGCTTGTTACAGAAACAAATCTTGAAGTTATAGGCAGCATACCAAAAGACTTAAGCGGGTTGTTGTTGCGCAATGGACCAAATCCAATGGGTCAGCCCAATCCAAAAAAACACCACTGGTTTGTAGGAGATGGCATGCTGCACGGGGTCAGACTGGATTCAGGCAATGCTCTTTGGTACAAAAACACTTTGGTTTCGGGGAATGATTCAAAAGCCAATACAAGTGTGATCTCTCATGCCAACAAGATATATGCAATAGTTGAGGCAGGCGGATTCCCGGTAGAAATAGATCAAGAAATGAATTCATTGGATACCAAACCTTTTTATGGCGACAGCAATTCAGGATTCACTGCACACCCCAAATTAGATGCAGACACGGGAGAGATGCACGCCATGTGTTATGACTATGCAAATAATTTTAACAACATCAATTACGTGGTGATCGACAAAGACGGGAATCACAAAAGTACTCAAGAAATTGAATTCCCCAGCAAATCCATGCTGCACGAATGTGCCATAACTGAGAATTACATGTTGGTTTTTGATCTAGCCGTAACCTTTAGTTTTTATAAGATGGGAAGAGGATACTTCCCCTTTTCTTGGAACGACAAGCATCAATCACGAATCGGTCTTTTAAATCGTCACAACGGATCAAAAGAAGTTCAATGGTTTGAAATTGATCCAGCGTATTTCTTTCACACGGTAAATGCCTATGAGGACGCTAGTGGAAACGTGGTAGTCGATGCTGCTAATTATGAAAGATTGTTTGATGCTGATTGGAATGGACCTTTCACAGAATCTCCCCCTCAGCTGACAAGATGGGAATTGAACGTGAAGTCCGGATCCTCAAAGAAAAATAGGATGGATGATCGATCAATTGAATTTCCCAGGATACACCCAGAGCTGGCCGGCAAATACAACCAGTTTGGCTATTTGCTTGCTTCTGCTAACGCTTCAACGCCTGATTTTAGTTCAATAGTTAAGTATGACTTTAATAATGACAGCTCGACTGCCTATGAATTTGGGCAGGGACACATGGGTGCTGAGCCTGTGTTTGTGCCGTCTGAAAACCCTAATTCCGAAGACGAGGGTTACCTTTTATCGTTTGTTTATAACCAGGCAGATGATATCAGCGATCTAATAATTCTAAATGCTCAAGATCTTAACTCAGGACCTTTGGCCCGCATTAAATTGCCGCAAAGAGTGCCTTACGGATTCCATGGGGCATGGGTAAACATTTAAAAAATAAAAAGGAGAATAAAGAATGCCAGAGATGACATTATTGGGATGGTTTCATACTATCTTGGGAATTTTAGCTGTATTGAGCGGTTTTTATACTATATACAAATATCGAGTAATCTCATTCGAGAAAAGCTCAGGAAAATTGTATATTTTAGTTACTCTGCTTGTAGCAGGATCGGCTCTGGGTATTTATAACCAAGGCGGTTTCGGAGTGGCTCATGTATTGGCTGTTCTAACTTTAATTGCTCTTGCTGGCGGATACATCATGGAGCGATATAAGTGGTTTGGATCTTTCTCAAAGTATTTTCAAGCATTGGGTTATACCTCCACATTACTTTTTCACATGATTCCTGCTATTACAGATTTTCTAAGAAGACTGCCAGTAGGTGATACGTTCATAGACTCTTTTGAAGATCCTTTGTTGCTGAATTTCCATCTAGCTTTCCTGATTATTTATGTAGTGGGCATTATTGCTCAACTGATTTGGCTTAAGAGACAGGCTGTTTAGCAAACTTTTAATTATTTCTTAAATCTATTGAATTAAATAATCTAAATAACAGGAGAGAATTAATGGAAACAGTTTTAGTGACAGGCGGAACCGGTTTTATAGGACTTCATTGCCTTCAACAATTGCTTGATAAAGGATACAAAGTTAGGACTACTCTAAGATCAGAGTCTAGGAAACAAGAAGTGATGGAAGCCATGAAAAAGCATTCTTCAAATTGTGAAAACTTAGAATTTTTTATTGCAGATTTATTGAATGATGATGGGTGGAAAGAAGCTGTTGAAGGATCGAAATATGTTTTACATGTTGCCTCTCCATTTTTTCTAGGCGAACCAGAAAATGAAGATGTATTCATAAAGCCTGCTGTTGAAGGTACTCTCAGAGTCTTAAAAGCATGTGCAGACTCCGAAGTTCAAAAGGTTGTGTTAACTTCATCCTTCGCTGCTGTGGGGTATGGGCACCCTAGAGAAAAAGAAGTTTACACTGAAGAAGATTGGTCCAGTGTAGATGGGGAAATCTCTCCGTACGCAAAAAGTAAAACTCTTGCCGAGAAGGCAGCATGGGATTTTGTTGAAAACTTAGAAGAATCAAAGAAATTTGAACTTACTGTTATTAATCCAGTCGCTGTTACCGGGCCAATGCTTACCAGCGATATTGGCAGTTCAAACGATTTTTTACTTAAATTAATTTCAGGATCTATGCCGGCATGCCCCAAGATACATATGGGCTATATAGATGTAAGAGATGTGGCTAAGGCACATATATTTTCAATGACTGAAGAGAAGACCAATGGAGAAAGAATTATAGTAAGTGAAAATGAAATGTTTTTTGCTGAGGTTGGGAAAACCTTAAATGAAGCTGGATTTAAAAAATCACCCACCAAAGAGATGCCAAATTTTCTTGTTAAAATAATGTCTTTATTTGTAGGGGAATTGAAGACCCTTCTATCTGCACTTAATCGAAAAGGAGATATAGATAAAACAAAGGCTAAAAGTTTTTTTAATTGGGATTATATTTCTACTGAGCAGTCAGTAACTGAAACAGCGCAACAATTACAAGATATGGGGTTGATTAAATAACTATGCAAGAAAGAGATTTTAAGCCTTATGACTCTATTAGTGCTTTAACACTTGGAGGAGGAGGATTGGGCCAGGTTTGGGGAGAGACCACTAGAGAAGAAGCTATAGCAACAGTAAATCTAGCAATTGAAAAAGGAATCAATCATTTAGACGTCGCTCCTATGTACGGTAATGGAGAGGCTGAAAGTGTTGTTGGAGAGGTTTTTCGGGGTAAAGAAATCAATGGCATCAAAATAACTACTAAATGTAGATTAGGCACATTGCCGGATGCAGAAGTATACGATCATTTAAATTCATCACTTACCCAGAGCCTTGATTATCTAAACATGGAAAGAGTAGATCTTTTTCTTTTACATACTCAGTTGCGGGAAGATGATTTTCAACTTCAAGTATTAAATAATCATAGAGACGCAGTTAGCACTTCTTTATCTTGCTACTTTAATGCAGCAATCCCAGCTTTTGAAAGATTGAAAGCAGAAGGAAAAATAGGAAGTTGGGGCATAGGAGGGCTTGGTCAGAATAAAGCTGTCATTGAAGCAATAAATCATGCAACTCCTCCTGAAGCTATTCAGTGTGTTGTTAATCCTTTGAATTCTGCTGGAGCTATTGGCTATGTAGATAATGACTATGATCCAAATAGTATTCTGGAAGCAAGCCAGAAGGCAGATATACCCATCCTGGGCATAAGAGCGGTTCAGGCTGGTGCTTTGACCTCTGAAATGGACAGAAAGCCACATGAATCAGGTCGGGATATTAAAGATTTTGAAGATTATGAAAGAGCTGAGCCATTTAGGAATTTAGCAGCAGAATGGCAGATTACCCCTTCGGTTCTCGCATATAGATATGCGCTTAGTGCTGAAAAAGTTTCATCAGTAATCTTGGGAGTTAAAAATAGAACTGAACTTTTAGAGAGCCTAGATGCTGAGTCGGCTGGGATGCTTACTCAAGATCAAATTGATGAAATAGATATAGCTTTATCAAAATAACCAAGGTTCAATGAAAAGATTCATTCTTCCATTGCTATTATTTTCAAGCTTAATAATGCCCAACGAGAGATTTAAGAATACTAATGAAGAGGCTGAAGAAAAGTCTTTTAGAGATTTTTTAAAATGGACATTTACCAATAAAAAACCTGAACTTGTAGCGATTGATTCTTCTGATGAGTGGAAGGAATTAGATTCTGGATCTACTGATTATATGGTTTGGATTGGGCATGCAACATATCTTATAAATAAAGATAATCTAACCATTCTTACCGATCCGGTTTTTTCTAAAAGGGCTTCGCCAGTTCGATTTGCTGGACCAAAGCGACTTATACCTCCAGCAATTCCTATAGATAAACTTCCTCCCATTGATGTCGTCACGGTTAGTCACAATCATTATGATCATCTGGATATTCGAAGCCTTAAGAAAATATATAAGGCAAATCCAGAAGCAATCTTTTTAGTTCCTATGGGTGATAGACGTAGGCTTGAGAGAAAAGGGATTAAGAATATAAAAGAATTTCTATGGTGGGATGATATTGAAATTAAAGGATCAAAATTTACTTTTACCCCCGTACAGCATTGGTCGGCAAGAGGTATTGCGGACAGAAATAAAAGCCTTTGGGGAGGGTGGTTCATGAAATTAAAAACTGAGACCATTTACCATGCAGGAGACACTGGTTATTCCAAAGATTTTATTGAAACAAAAAACCTACTAGGTTCACCTTCTCTTAGTTTAATTCCTGTTGGTGCTTATGCGCCTAGGTGGTTTATGAAAACACATCATGTCAATCCATCTGAGGCTATTCAAATTGCTATCGATCTTGAGTCTGAGAAGAATTTTGGGATGCATTGGGGGACTTTTCAATTAACAGATGAAGAGATTCTGGAGCCACCGAAAATGTTAAAGGAATCTCTGAAGGATCAGGGCTTACCTGATAAATTTTTTAATATCTTAAAACCCGGTCAAGTTGTAGCACTTTAGAATCTAGGTTGGAAGACAACCAATACAACAATTATCAATAATAGTATCGTTGGCAATTCATTTATCAGCCTGAAGAACTTTTCTGATTTTTCATTTGCATCATTCTCAAATCTCTTCCTTAAAAAATTAAGATATAAATGAAAAAGTGTCATGCCCATGACAAGAAACATTTTTAAAACTAGCCAAATTTCTAGACCTTTATAACCTAAAAGAACAAGACCAGAGATCCAAACAAAAACAAGAGATGGATTGCCTATGATCTTCAGGAGTTTTGACTCCATAACCTTAAAGGTTTCAGAAGAATCTGATCCTATTTCTTTTGTAGAGTGATACACAAATAATCTTGGCAAATAAAATAATGCTGCCATCCAAGTTATTACGGAAATAATATGAATTGTCTTAAAAACTAGAAAGGTATTCATTCTTTTAGTTCCATTTTGCATTGGGTGGCATAGACATAAGAATGGCATCTATATTTCCGCCCGTTTTTAATCCAAAGGTGGTTCCTCTGTCCCAAATAAGATTAAATTCTACGTAACGCCCACGTTTAATTAGTTGTTGGTCCTTTTCTTCTTCCGTCCACGATTCATCTTTGAGATTTTTAATAATCGTTGTAATTGCCTTGAGAGTTGATTTGCCGACTTCTTGGATGAAAGAAAAATCATCGTTCCAGGAGTCTGTTTTTAAATGATCTATAAAAATTCCGCCCTCTCCTCTGGCTTCTGATCTGTGAGGAAGATAAAAATATTCATCACAAGCCTCTTTGTAGATTTGGTAATAATCTTCATCGGCGCTATCACAAGCCTCTTTCATACAAGCATGAAAGAAATCAACTTCTTTTTTCGGAACTATTGTTGGTGTTATATCCCCGCCACCACCGAACCAAGAATCGCCAGTGACTATAAACCTGGTGTTGAAGTGAAAGGCTGGAACTTTAGGAGAATGCATGTGAGCAACCAGACTTATTCCGCTGGCCCAATACTCGGAAGATTCTTCAGTGCCTTGAACTTGTGATTTAAAGTCATCCCCAAACTGACCAGACACGGTAGAGATGTTAACGCCAACTTTTTCAAATACATCACCCTTCATTATGCTCATCTCACCACCACCAGAAAACTTATGATCCCAATGTTTTCTTTCAAATTTACTTCCATCAATAGCTTCAAACTCTTTGCAAAAAGAGTCTCTCAGTTCCCTGAACCAAGATGAAGCTAGTTTCTTTTTTTCTTCTATATCCATAATTGACTAAGAAAAGACTTCTCTGGCTCGTTTAACAAATTCCTTAACGTTTTCCTGAGGGGTTGTTTTTAAAACCCCGTGGCCCAGTCCGCACACCCAGCCAGCTCTTTCCTTATCGCTGAGTTTTGCCATACTTTCTAGATACAGTCTCTAAATGAACAATGAACTCTTCTTTGGGTAGTGTTAAATAGTGTTCGCTAAAATTACCCTGGATAAATCCCCTGGATGAGGATTTAAAAAAAGGTGCAATATTCTCATGTGAATCCACACCCAATCCGGCTATGTCTACATTGTCATCTTCGATAGTTTTTAGAATTAAAGAGTAATCTACGCCATCTTTAGCGTAATAACCTATTTTCCCTGGATACTTATTAACCAGAGAAGAAAATACTTTTTTTAAGTAAATCGACAAATCATCTCTGGCTAGCTGGTGTGCCAGGGAATCAAATATCATTAGGTTTTCTGCACCTGCTTTGAGTTGCAACTCTATATTTTTTTCAAGAAGAGGTAGGATGGATTCTTCAAGAAAGCTTAGTTTAAAGCTATCAAGCGAAAGAGTGTCGGTTGCTTTGCTCAAACCGCATGCATAAGAGATTAGAGTCCAAGGCCCTCCAATAAAACCAATGAGGGATTTATCTTCTGGAAGTCGTTCCCGCGTTCTCTCTATTGCCTCACCTTGAAATTCAAGCGACGCGATTGCATTTTTATTGGTAATGAGTTCATTTAAGTTAGTCTCATTCAGATGAGAACCAAAAATGGGCCCAGGATTATAAGTTAAGTCCATTCCAAGAGATTCCAAAGGAAAAAGAATGTCGCTAAATAAAATGGCTACATCAAAATCAAACTCTTCCATAGGGCCCATGGCCGTTTCAGCCGCAAGCTTAGGAGTCTTGCACAGCTCTTCAAACGTATAAGATTTTTTTAAATTCTGATAGTGGCTGTGATATCTTCCTGCCTGCCTCATAAACCATATGGGTGGGGTGCTTTGAGCCTTTCTGTTCAGAGCATTTATAAATCTTGAATTAGACAATTAATGGCCTTTTATTTATTAAGTTCTAATGCTATTTCTTTAGCAGCGTACGTCAAAATGCAGTCGGCACCTGCGCGTTTAAAGCAAAGCAAAGATTCCATAAAGGCCTCCTCTGAGAGCCAGCCTTTATCTATTGCACCCTTAAGCATCGCGTATTCCCCGCTGACTTGATAGGCAAATGTAGGTATAGAAAATTCATCTTTCACCGCTTTAACAATATCCAGATAAGGCATTCCTGGCTTGACCATAACTATATCGGCTCCTTCTTCAATATCCATAGCAACTTCTTGAAGCGCTTCTTTTACGTTGGAAACATCCATTTGATATGTGTCTTTGCTGCCAACGCCTAAATTTGCTGATGAACCAACAGCTTCCCTGAAGGGTCCATAAAACTTGGAACTGTATTTTGCCGCATAAGACAGTATCAGGGTGTTAACGTAGCCTTTGGCCTCAAATGCATCTCTGATTGATTTAACTCTTCCATCCATCATGTCTGAAGGCGCAATAATGTCAGCGCCAGCTTTTGCAAGAACCAGGGCTTGCTCTGTAAGAACGGGCAACGTTAAATCATTATCAACATAACCATCGGCATTGATAAGGCCGTCATGACCGTGAGAGGTGTAGGGATCTAGGGCAACGTCAGAAATAATTACCATCTCAGATATTTCTTTTATTTGTTTGATGGCTTGAGACACCAGGTTGTCTTCGTTTAAAGATTCTGAGCCTTTGTCATCTTTCTTGCTTGAATCGATAACTGGGAAGAGGGCTATTGCTTTAATCCCAGCTGATTCTAGTTCTCCTATTTCTTCGTTAAGTACATCCAATCCAAGTCTGCTCACCCCCGGAAGAGATTCAATGGATTCTTTCCCTTTCAGGCCTTCTTTTATAAAGATAGGCTGAATCAGGTCATCTGACGAAAGTGCATTTTCAGCAACTAAGGCCCTTAAATTGGCACTTTGGCGATTTCTTCTTAATCGGGTTAATGGAAATTTTCTAGATGGCTTCATAGGGCTATTGTTTAAACACAGTGGGGTTCAAAATGTACATTATATACTGCCTAAAGAACTATTTAACTTAAGAGTGTTTCTCTATCTGGGTAAGCCAGTCTTCGTAGTTTAAAAAAGGCATAACTTTGTTGGGAGCTAAGGACTGAATTTTTTCATATGTTTTGCCAAGCCCCGTTGCATGCTTGGCCTTGAGTATTTCTGGGTAAACGCTTATTGCTCTTTCAAATGCAGTGCTGCTCATCCAGTAGAAGTGGGTGTTTTCTTTTATTTTAGGGTCAAGGTCAATAGGATTTAGATTGTAAGTTGCGAGAATTTTCTTCGTCTCATCTTTATTATCGGCATGAGATAGTTTCAACCAATTCATGTCTTCAAAGGGATTCTCTTCAGGACTGTTTCTTTCGCCTAAGCTATCCGAGCAACCGTTAACCCATACTTTTCTTTTAGCAAGGGTTTTCCAAGTTCCCAGGCCGCTTGCCCACACACAATTTGAATCATCTAAAGAGATTTTATTACCCAAGGCATTGGATCGGCTTATGTATACCCCAGTGTTTTTTAAGTTCCTCAGTACGGAATCTGATTCAAGGACGGGCTCCCTTTTAAAAAATATCTGCTCCCCTGTGTTTTTCGGAAAGTAGGAGTTATTTTTAACACCTTCAAAAAAATCTTTTACCTCTTCTTTCGGCTCAAAAACTCTTTCATCTATCTCTTCTCCGTCTTCTGTTTCTCCTTTAACTGTTTTGACTTGACCAATTTCAAAGGATTCAACGCTGGCACCTATTTTTTGATGACAACCTCCGCCATAAGATTTGAGTATCAGTCGCTCTTCCTCAACAAGTTTGAAGGCAGAAGAATCTGAAATACTTTCTATCATTGATCGTAACTCCGTATCTTCCGTTCTTATTTCAAGAGCTAAAGCCCCCTGAGCTGCTGCACAAGGGTTTACAGACAAAGGCATAACCATCCAATTTAGTGTCTTTAGGGCCTCTCGTAGTAACTCTCTCCCAACTTTAAATTCATCCGTTTGGCTTTTCAAAATTCTATCTATGGCTGCTTTTGCAACGACGAGACCGTCTTGCTTTCCATTCATCAATTTAGTGAAGCGAGTTTGTATATTGCCCCTTACGTCGTGGAAAGAAATATCTGTAAGTTCATTAGGTAAGGCATTAGGTAAAAAATCACTTAAGTTTTTTTCTCTTCTTGGAGAAGAAGACAGTATCTCCAAATCAGTTTTATGTCTGCTGCTCTTTTTTAAAAAAAGCATATCCCTCATATCTGCTCTTTGAAGAGTTCCACAAATGAATGTACCTGGCTCTGTGTCGACAGGAAGATCTTTCCAAGAGTGGACTGCTAAGTCTCCTCTCCCAGATATCAGGTCTTTTTTTATATCACTTGTAAACACTCCTATATCAGGCATTTTATTTAAAGGAGTAGTTAAATCATTGTCTCCAAGAGTAGATTTAAAAATAAGCTCCACTTCCAAATCAGGAAATTTATGTTTCAGCTCAGTTGATACCAAGTGGGCCTGGATTTTAGCTAAATCACTTTTTCTTGAGATTAATTTGATTGTTTTCAAAATTTTAAGATTTTAAATGAGAACGGTTCTCGCCTAACTAATTACATTACCAAGTATGCTATATTTCGCCTCTGTTGACGCCTGATTTTTTACTTTTTTGCATTTTAATAACATAAAACTACATGAACTATAAAAAATTCTTTTCAGACGAACTAATCTCTCTTAAATCTCAAGGGCTCTATAGAAAATTTAGGGCTATCAACAGGAATCAATCCAGTTTTCCCAAGGCAACTGAAAGGTTTGAGGGGAAGGAAAGAGAAGTAGAGGTTTGGTGCAGTAATGACTACTTAAACCTAAGCCAGCATCCAGAGGTAACAAAGGTATCCATAGATGTTATCAATGAATTAGGAACAGGATCGGGTGGTACAAGGAATATTTCAGGGACTTCGACTTACCACGTTGATCTAGAAAGTCTGTTAGCAGATTTGCACAAGAAAGAAGCAAGTTTGTTATTTCCTTCAGCTTACACAGCTAATCAGTCGTCTCTTTGGACATTGTGCAAAAATCTGGAAGGTGTCGAGGTTTACTCTGACGAGCTTAATCACGCTTCTTTAATACAAGGCATAAAAAATGCCGATGCTATTTGTCACGTTTTTAGGCACAACGATACAGATCATTTAGAGGAACTTCTTAAGACTTCAAATGCTGACACTCCAAAATTAATTGTCTTTGAATCTTTATATTCTATGGAAGGCATGAGGTCACCAATAGCCAAGATCGTAGCGTTGGCAGAAGAATATAATGCACTAACTTACCTAGATGAAGTCCACTCTGTAGGACTCTATGGACCAGAAGGCAGAGGCATTACCGCCGAGCTAGGGCTTGAAGATAGAATTGATATCATCAACGGAACGCTTTCAAAGTCGTTTGGCCAAATGGGTGGCTACGTAGCAGCCAATTCAGACATAATTGATTACATTAGAAGTTTTGCGCCAGGGTTCATTTTTACCTCTTCCATGAATCCGTCAATTGCTGCTGCTTCCATAAAGAGCATTGAGCTGGCCAAAGAGTCAGATGAACTTAGAGCCAACATTAGATCCAATTCTGACCGAATTAGGCAGGGCTTAAGAGCTGCAAGAATTCCTTTTCTAGAAAATGATAGCCACATAATACCCATACATTTATACGACCCAGCACTTTGCAAACAAGCAGCGAATTTGCTCATTGAAAAACATGGAATATATATACAGCCTGTCTTCTTCCCAACCGTCCCTAAAGGCGACGAAAGATTCAGGGTGACCATATCTCCCAGACACGAAGCAGAAGATATTGATCGTTTTGTTGAGGCTCTGGAGGATGTTTGGACGGTAATGGGCTTGAGAAGAGCAGACCCAGAAGAATTTAGTGCTAAAGAATCAGTTAGTAGAATTTACTAAACTTTAAAGGTCTCCCTCAGCTCTAACTTCACTTTGATTTATGGTGAATTGTTCGCCGTAACGATCTTCCAATTTCTTTTGGTTTTCGCTGATGACTTCAACCGGGTCCAAGCCTAAAGCCATGCAGGCGGTTACCCAGTACCACATAATATCTCCAAGCTCCCTTTTCATGTGAAAGATATTTGCTTCATCGGCAGGCTTGCCTTGCAAGACCATTTTCTTGACTATTTCAACAAATTCACCGGTTTCACTGCCAAGGCCAAGAGCCCCAGTCAGCAATCTTGGAATATCAATATCTGAATTATTTTGAATAGAATCCAATGAAGATTTTAAGGATTCTAAATCTAGGCTTGGGTCGCTAGTCACTTTGGTTACAAAATCACTATAGGTAGAAAAAAAATCTTTTGCGTCTGTCATAATATTTAACAATCATAACCCATGATAAAAATTTTCTCATTCTCTTTGCAGCGGAAATTAGATCAAAATATTTGAACTTACTTAATTAAAAAACCCCATTCTTATATAGAATACGCTCGTGGATGTATCTGATATTTTTCAAAACTTAAACGAACCCCAAAGGCAGGCGGTTACATCTGAATCAAAGAATTTATTAGTTCTTGCCGGTGCCGGTTCAGGCAAAACCAGAGTGATAGCTCACAGAGTTGCTTGGCTCATAAAAGGCTTGGGTGTAAACCCGCATTCCCTTTTAACCGTGACTTTTACAAACAAAGCAGCAAGTGAAATGCGTGGCAGAATAGAGAATATCGTTGAAGAAGAGATGGGTAATTTTTGGTGCGGTACTTTTCATGGTATATCTCACAGGTTACTGAGAAGTCATTGGGAAGAAGCTGGATTAAGGAGAGAGTTTGCAATACTGGACAGTGAAGATCAGTTTAGAGTCATCAAAAGAGTAAGTAAATCCTTGGGTCTAGATGATGCCAAGTGGCCACCCAGACAAATACAGTGGTTTATAAACAAACAAAAAGATGAATGCAGGCGCTCCAAAGACGTTGAAGTAGGTGATGATTATTTTGCTGAAAAGATGAATCAAGTTTATACGGCCTATGAAGAATTGTGTGAAAGAGAGAGTCTGGTTGATTTTGGAGAACTCTTATTAAGATCTTACATGTTGCTTCGTCATAATGAACAGATACTTGAGCATTACCAAAGAAGATTCCAACATATTCTTGTTGATGAATTTCAAGATACAAATGAAGTTCAATATCAGTTTTTAAGACTATTAACCAATGCCGGTAGTCATATTATGTCCGTAGGGGATGATGACCAATCTATCTATGGATGGAGGGGAGCAAAGAGTGAAAATATTAATAGATTTACTAAAGATTACGCCGGCACAGAGGTGGTTAAGCTTGAACAAAATTATAGGTCAACTGAAATTATTCTGAGTGCAGCAAATGCGGTTATCAAGAATAACCAAGGACGAATGGGGAAGGACCTTTGGACTGAACAAAAAGAAGGGGAACAAATTTCTATCTACTCTGCTTATAACGAAGATGATGAAGCCAGGTACGTGGTAGGCAGCATTCAGACCTGGATGAGCCAGGGAAGGAATCTTGATGAAGTTGCCATACTTTACAGATCAAATGCTCAATCAAGAGTTCTAGAAGAGGCCATTTTAAGAGAAGGGCTGCCCTACAAAATATACGGCGGGTTAAGGTTCTACGAAAGAGCAGAAATAAAGAATGCCATGGGCTACTTGCGACTGGTCTTTGGTAGAGAAGACGATGCTGCTTTTGAAAGAGTTATAAATATACCTCCAAGAGGAATAGGAGCCAAAACAATTGATGTCATAAGAGCCAGAGCACTTAAAAATGAATCTTCTCTTTGGAAGGCAGCAGAGGATCTTTTAGAAACTGAAGGACTCACTCCGAGAGCTGCTCAGTCTGTTCAGGGCTTCATGTCTGATTTTGACAAGCTAGAAGAAGAAACCGAAGACTTATTATTTAAAGATATGGTGGACCACGTCATTCAAAGAAGCGGCCTCATTGAATACCATAAAAAAGAAGCCGGAGAGAAGGGAAGAACAAGAGTAGAAAATTTAGGAGAACTTGTAACAGCAGCAGCTGATTTTGAATCTCCTCAAGGCGAAGAAGAGACCACTGAATTGAAGCTTTTTATTGACCATGCTGCATTGGATGCAGGTGATACTCAGGCAGCAGAGCATGAGGCGGCAATTCAGCTCATGACTCTTCATTCGGCTAAAGGTCTCGAATTTCCTTTAGTTTTTATAACAGGTTTTGAAGAAGGACTCTTCCCTCACAAGCTATCGATTGAAGAGCCCGGACAATTGCAGGAAGAAAGAAGACTCTGTTATGTAGGAATGACCCGAGCAATGGAGAAATTATTTATTGTTCATGCGGAAATGAGAAATCTTTATGGAACAGAAAATTTTAACCCACCATCAAGGTTTTTAAGAGAGATCCCCGCCGAGTTAACCATGGAGGTCCGTACCGGTGGAAACATACCTCGGCAACAACCGAGATCAAAATCTCCCGTTTCTGGGGAAGTGCCTGATACAGATTTTAAACTTGGACAGACTGTCTCTCATGAAGTCTTTGGAGAGGGAGTAATTTTAAATTACGAAGGGCAAGGAGCAAATGCAAGAGTTGAAGTGAGTTTTAATAAAGGTAAAACTAAGTGGCTAATGGTTTCATACGCTAAACTTAGATCAATGTAGAAAAAGGAAATTTAATGAAAATATACGCAATTTTAATAGGAGTTCTTGTTGTTATGGTGTCCTGTTCTGAGGCAGAAAAGGCTGCGTCAGATGACACGTGTTTATCTAACGGAGGAAAAAGTTATAAGTGGAACATGGTCACCACTTGGCCAAAGAACTTTCCTGGATTAGGAATGGCAGGAGAGAATTTTTCCCAGTATGTTGATGAGATGAGTTGTGGCCAAATGAAAATAAAAGTTTATGGGGCAGGAGAGCTGGTTCCTGCTATGGGTGTCTTTGATGCCGTTTCTCAAGGAAATGTGCAGTTGGGTCATGGCGCTTCTTATTACTGGACGGGCAAAGTTAAATCATCTCAATTTTTTACAGCAATTCCTTTTGGCCTAACGGCCCAAGAAATGAACGGTTGGCTGCACTACGGAGGTGGACTGGAATTATGGCAAGAAGCCTACGAACCTTTTAATTTAGTTCCTTTAGCTGGAGGCAATACGGGAGTCCAAATGGCAGGTTGGTTTAATAAAGAAATTAATTCGATGGAAGATCTTAAAGGAATAAAGATGCGTATACCTGGACTTGCTGGAGAAATATTTACCCGGGCAGGAGGAGAAACAGTTCAGTTACCTGGTAATGAAATTTTCTTGGCATTACAACAGGGAGTGGTTGATGCTGCCGAGTGGGTGGGGCCCTATAACGACTTAACTTTTGGCTTCCATCAGGTAGCAAAATACTACTACTACCCTGGTTGGCATGAACCAGGATCAACGCTTGAAATTATTATAAATAAAGATGCATTGATGTCTTTACCAAAAGACCTTCAAGCAATTATGAAATATGCTGCTAAGGCTGCTAACCAAGAGATGTTGGATGAATATACAGCCAGGAACAACCAAGCTCTGACGGAGCTTACAGAAAAACATAACGTTAAACTCAGAAAGTTACCCGATGAAGTCTTGATTGCTTTGAGGGATATTTCAGAAGACGTAATGATAGATTTTATAGAAGGAGATGAAATGGCCACAAGGGTTTATAACTCGTATGTAGCATTTAAAGATCAAGTTATAAATTATCACAGAATATCTGAAAAAGCCTATATTGATACAAGGGAGTTAGATTGAACCATCAATTGCAGATAAAACATCTTGGACGCCAAGATTATCAAGATTCGTGGGATTCTATGCGGGCAACAATTTCAGGAAAAACTCAAGAGGACGGAGATGAAGTTTGGCTTTTGGAGCACCCTCCAGTTTTTACAATTGGGCAAGCAGGGTCAAAGGACAATCTTTTGGAATCCAGTTCTATTCCAGTTGTAAGAAGCGACAGAGGAGGGGAGATAACTTTTCATGGCCCAGGTCAACTGGTCGTTTATTTTATAATTAATCTAAGGCGGTTGGGTTGGGGCCCAAAGAGGTTGGTCCAAGAACTAGAAGAATTAATAATTAATTTATTAAAACAGTATTCGATTGAAGCAGATAGAAAAACGGGCTTTCCAGGTATCTACGTTGAAGAAAAAAAGATTGCTTCCATTGGCTTAAAAATAAACAGAGGCTTTAGCTACCACGGCATAAGTCTAAATGTTGACATGGACATGTCTCCATTTAAGCAGATTAACCCTTGTGGGATTTCATCTTTACAGTTAATTCAGATGAAAGATTTAACAGATGTTTCTATGGATGATGTAAGAAATAATTTTGCTGAGGCCATAGAAGACCATTTTGATAGTATATAAATGAACAATCTTATTCCTACAAAGATAATTAAAGAAGATGGAACAATAGCCATTAAGAACGGTATAAAGCCAAATGCTAATAAAATAATTCCCATAGAAAGAAAACCGGCTTGGCTAAGGGCCAGACCAACAGGTTCAGTTAAATTTCAGGAAGTTAAGGACATAGTTCACAAAAGAAATCTGCACACGGTATGTGAAGAAGCTATGTGTCCGAACATAAGCGAATGCTGGAGTCACGGTACGGCAACTTTTATGTTACTAGGCTCGGTTTGTACCAGAGCCTGTAAGTTCTGTGCGGTGGATACGGGCAATCCTAAAGGGAAGGTTGATCTGAATGAGCCCGAGAAAGTTGCATCATCAATAAGCATCATGGGTCTGAAATATGCTGTACTTACCTCGGTTAATAGAGATGATTTGAGTGATGGAGGTGCAGCGCATTATGCCATGACGGTGGAGGCAACCAAAAAGAGGACTCCAGAAGTGATTGTAGAAGCTCTGGTTCCAGATTTCTTAGGAATAGAATCTTCTATAGAAAGGCTGCTAGATTCAGGCGTGGAAGTGTTTGCTCAAAATATCGAGACTGTTAGGCGTTTAACTTCCAGAGTAAGAGACCCTCGCGCGGGATACGAGCAGACGCTAAGAGTCCTAAGACATGCAAAAGGATACCGTAAAAATATTATTACCAAAACAAGCCTAATGTTAGGTTTGGGTGAGACCCATGAAGAAATTATCGATACGCTTCAAGATATAAGAGATAACCGGGTTGATGTGTTAACTTTAGGTCAATATTTAAGACCTACAATCAATCATCTGCCTATTGAGAGGTGGTATTCACCTAAAGAATTTAATACGTACAAAGAAATAGCTTTGGACATGGGATTCTTAGAGGTAGCTTCAGGACCTATGGTTAGGTCTTCATATCGTGCTGATAAGATTGCCTACCTATTTAATAA